>JAGALB010000043.1 GCA_017625405.1 Ruminiclostridium sp.
CAGCGACTTACGAATTATGAGGAAAAGCAGAATGAAATTCAGAGAAAAAGAAGCTGCGAACTCGAATAATGACACATTCTCACTTGACAGTTTTATGCTTTAAAGTGTATAATGATGATGTAGAAATGTGTCATATCGGTTTACGGTTTTAACGAAAGGAGTAAATCAGTATGGCAACTATTCGTAAAAGAGGTAACGACTCTTATGAAATAAAAGTATCTTGTGGTTATGGTGTTGACGGTAAACAGCGTTCACAGTACAAAACGTGGAAACCTTCCGAAGGTATGACACCGAAGCAGATTGAAAAAGAGCTTAACCGTCAGGCTGTTCTTTTTGAGGAGGCTTGCAAAAAAGGACAGATTACCGCTTCCGTAAAATTTGAAGCATTCGCCGAGCAATGGTTTGAGGAGTACGCAAAATTCAATCTCCGTAATACTTCTTATGAAAGAATGTTACAGCTCCGCAACCGTGTTTATCCTGCAATCGGACATCTGAAGCTTGATAAAATTAACGGCAGACACATTCAGCAGTTTGTAAACGACTTGCTTGAAAACGGAAAAAGCGAAAGAACGGGTAAGCCGCTTTCAAGAAAAACCGTTGTTCATCATCTCAGTTTTATATCCAATGTGTTTACTTACGCTGTGAAAATGGATATGCTTACAGACAATCCGTGTAGACGAGTAACCGTGCCGAAAGGCGAAGCGAAGGAAAAAGAAATCTATACACTTGCAGAGGTTGAAGAAATCTTCAATGCGCTTGAAACTGAGCCGTTGAAATATAAGCTGTTTATTATTCTTGCAGTGTATAGCGGTTTCCGCCGTGGCGAAATGCTTGGACTTGAATGGAAGGACATCAACTGGGAAGATAACGTAATCAGCGTACGCCGCACATCGAACTATACGGCGGCAAAAGGAATTTATACTGACACAACCAAAACTAAAAAATCACAGCGTTCGTCAAAGTTTCCGCCGATGATTATGGAATTGCTCAAAGCATACAAGACAGAGCAGGACGCCGAGCGTGAGCGTTTAGGCGATAAGTGGCAGGACACAGACAGAATATTTGTCAAGTGGGACGGTAGACCAATGAATAATAACACTCCGTACTTCTGGTTCGGAGAATTTTGTAAGAAGCATAATTTCCGCTTCTGTGATATTCATTCTCTGCGCCATTTACACGCAAGCTTGCTCATAAATGCTGGTGTTGATATGGTATCCGTATCAAGTGATATGGGACATTCCTGCGTAGGAACAACGAGCAATATCTACTGCCATATGTTCCAAGAGGCAAAGGCGAGAAACTGTGAAGCGATTACCAATGCACTTTCTTTTGGAAATAAAAAAGAGCCTCTTGCAGAAGCGCAAGTGGCAGTGTAAGTGGCAATTTTCAAAAACAAGTGGCAAATAAGTGGCAAGTGCAGAAATTGAGCAAAAAAAGAACTCGCAAACGCCGTAAAATAGGCATTTGCGAGATACATAGTTGGTGACCCGTACGGGAATCGAACCCATGATTCCGCCGTGAAAGGGCGATGTCTTAACCTCTTGACCAACGGGCCGTGGTGAGCCACCCGGGAATCGAACCCGGGACACCCTGCTTAAAAGGCAGGTGCTCTGCCGCCTGAGCTAGTGGCTCATAAGTTCAAGCTGAGTGCTACTCAAAGAACATTAATATTATATCAGAATGTTTCGTGTTTGTCAATACTTTTTTGAAAATTTATCCTACCAGCTTTAGAAAATGAAAAACGTCAATTTGACTTGACTTTTGTTATTATTATTTGCTATAATCAGATAAACAAGAAGTTATCAGGTTGTTTTATAAAAAATGTAGGGGAGAAATTGAATTGGAAATTGTATT
The DNA here is from genome assembly GCA_017625405.1 of Ruminiclostridium sp. GTDB lineage: Bacteria > Bacillota > Clostridia > Oscillospirales > Ruminococcaceae > Ruminiclostridium_E. The sequence goes on from JAGALB010000043.1 coordinate 1,855, forward strand.
GGAAGATATCACGAAAGAAAATTGGGAGTATATAGCGTTTTTAACAACAAATGAAAATAAGATACCTACATTAATAGAAAAAAATATTAATGGAAATGCATACTCCATGTTAGAGGCAATTTATAGAGAAACATTGACAATGAAAGCTATTGTGCTGTGTAAAAACCAGGAGAAAAAAGGAATAGGATTTGCATTGTATGGTCCATCAGAAGATGATGAGGGTAACACTGTTTATATGTTACGCAGATTCATGATAGATGTAAGGTTTCAAGGTCAAGGGTATGGAACAATGGCTTTAACTCAGGTAATGAAAGAAATGAAAAAACAGTATAGTTGCGATGAAATTTATCTTTCTGTAGTTCCCGAGAATTTAAAGGCAATACATATATATGAAAAAGCAGGTTTTGCTTCAACGGGTATAGAAATAGGTGATGAAACACATAAAGAAATAATCTATAAATGTCTGTTGTGATTAGTGTTAACCGGATTTCAATAAGTTAAGCAGCAAGCTCTGATTTATATCATATACCAAAAGCCCGAGAAGCTTTCTTCTCGGGCTTTTCATATACTTAATGTATACCTGATTAAAGGGACTTGATGATTTCGCCGAACATACCGGGAGCAGCGCAGATAGCGTTGGATTCGTCGGTATCAATGTGCATAGCGTCAGCAAATGTTTCGCTTACACGTACAACAACATCGCCGAGAAGAGCTGTTCTACCATCTGTTTCAGCCTTAACCCAAACGATGTCCTTGTTCTTTAAGCCGAGCTTTTCAGCTGTTTCGGGAATCATGTGGATGTGGCGCTTTGCAACGATAACGCCTTCGCTGATTTCGATTTCGCCTGCAGGTCCGATAATCTTGCAGCCGGGTGTACCAGCGATATCGCCGGATTCTCTGATGACTACGGGAACACCGATAGAACGTGCGTCAGTAGCGGAAAGCTCAACCTGTGTAGCAGGGCGTACAGGACCTAAGATAGAAACGTTAGCAAGCTGCTTCTTGGGGCCTACGATAGTAACTCTTTCTTCGCAAGCGTACTGACCGGGCTGGGAGAGATCCTTCTTCTTTGTAAGTTCTGCACCCTTGCCGAATAATACTTCAAGTGCTTCTGCGCTTACGTGTACGTGACGTGCAGATGTTTCAATTAAAATTTTGTTGGACATTGTTTTTTCCTCCATATCAGAATTTTTTACCACATATATTATACAACTTATTAAGACAAAAATCAAGCAGATTTCCGTATATTTTACGAAAATCTGCTTTTTTGTTATTTTTAACAATCAGAATATCATAAAAGACTGAAGCACAAAGCTCAGCACGATTACAACTGCAACAACAAGTGCGCCGATTCTGAATATAACTGAGAGCTTTTCTCTGTCCTTACTTTTCACAAAAACACCTCTGGATTAATTGCTGGGAACAAAATAGTAAATCTTTTCATCGGCGTAAGAGTAGTCGAGTTCATCACGGGCAATTTCTTCAATATAATCAAGACGGTACTCTGTGCTGGAATAACGCCTCAACTGTTCATTTTCAGTCTGCACCTGAACAAGTTTTGCCGATAATTCTTCATACTCAGTTGTCTTCTGAGCAATAGAAACCTGAGTAGAAATAAGCAATACAACTGCATAAATCAGGGTAGCGGTAGCTACGAGGGCGAAAAAGAAAGAACGTCTATGCTTTTTTTCGGATTTTTGCTTTAATGACATTTCTTTCTTCACCACCATTCTGACATAATTTGCTCATTTTATTATTATTCTTATTATACAACAAGGATAAGCCTTTTTTCAACCCAAAATCCGATTTTTCTTTATAAATCTTCATTTTTTTGTGTAATCTGTCAAAAATGCTTGTTGATTTTTGTTTGATAAATCTAAAAAATCTGTAAATAGGGTTGAAGACAAATTTCTTTGCTGAATTACGCAGACAAAATACTAATTTTGCGACTGCTCCGGCAAGAAAAGCTGTAAGCCTTCCTATTGTTATCAGATAAAGAATCATTCCGAAAGCGGCAGAAATAATATAAATAAGCCGCAGCGTTCCTGTTGGAGTATCAACCGAAAGAAGCATAAGCACAAGCCCGCTGAAAATCATTGCGAAAAAGTCCGTAATAAAAGCAAAAACGGCTCCGGTTGCAAAGGCGGTGCGTATAAAGCGCAGAATGTCGTAAAGAAATCCCAGGACAATCCCCGAAAGGGCAAATTGTCCGATAATGGCGAGAATCTCCGAATCAGTGTAAAACATATGACCTCCTATCTGAAAAGCTTTGAAAGAAAATTATCAGGTATATGCTGCTTTTCCGAACGATAGGACAGGGAATTGATTCGTCCTGTTATTTTCAGCTCGCCTTTGTTTTCGTTGAATTCATCAACTTCGAGGTTTCTGCCTTTTATTATGAGATCTCCCTCTTCGGTATATACTGCTATTTCTTCGGGGCTGAAGCTGTCAGCTTTCCTGACCCCCGAAATACTGGCCGAACTGCGGTTTTCGATTATAAGAATATGTTTGTTCATAAAATCCCCCGAATATGAAATGGTAGTATTCAATTCTATTCGGAAGAGGACGTGTTTAGAACATCAGACAACCTCGTAAAGTTCTGAAGCACCGTCCTTGCCGACAACTTCGACAACCTTCAGCACTTTTACCTTAAGGGGTGATTTGCCGATATTGATTTCGATGATGTCGTTTACCTTGACGTCGTAGGAAGCACGGGCAACCTTGCCGTTTACAGTGACTTTTTCTGCGTCACAGGCTTCATTTGCAACCGTTCTTCTTTTTATAAGGCGGGAAACCTTGAGATATTTGTCGAGTCGCATAAAAAACTCCTTTCAAAAATAAAAACGGATTGCGTGCCGCTTGAACATCGCAATCCGTAATATTCAAAATTGTCGCCGATTACTTAGCAACAGCTTCCTTTAATGCGGAGCCAGCCTTGAATGCGGGAACCTTTGTAGCGCTGATCTTGATCTTCTTCTTTGTCTGGGGGTTGATACCTTCGCGAGCTGCTCTTTCACGAACTTCAAATGTACCGAAGCCTACGAGCTGGATCTTTTCGCCCTTAGCAAGTGTATCTGTGATTGTGTCGATTACTGCAGAGAGAGCTGCTTCTGTATCCTTCTTTGTCATACCGGACTTAGCTGCTACTGCTGTGATGAATTCTGCCTTTGTCATGGTTTTATACCTCCAAAAAAATAAATAAATACTATACCGAACCTTTTCGGCTTATATAACCGTGTCTTTCTTAGCTTTCTCCCAATAGTCATTGAGTTCGTCCTGAGTTGCATCGGAAAAGCTTTTTCCGTCAGCCTCAAGCAAAGCTTCAACACTGCTAAATCGTATTATAAACTTATTTATCGCAAATGTCAAGGCTTTTTCGCTATCTTTTTTCAAAAATCTTGACAAGTTTGTGCAGGAGAACAAAATATCGCCTAATTCTTCTTCTATTTTTATATCACTATGTTCCGAAATTGCGGCTTCAAGCTCGGAAATTTCGCTTTTTAAGCGGTCGATTACCTCATTTACGTTCTCAAAATCAAAGCCTACATTTGCTGCACGCTTGCCTACCTTTTCGCCCCTCATAAGCGCAGGCAGCAGTTTTGGCACGCTTCTGAGCCTGTCGGACGCCTTTTCTTCGTTCTTTGACTTGCTCTTGAGTGAATCCCAGTTTCTGAGTACTTCAGCGGAATTTTCCACATGAATATCGCCGAAAACGTGGGGATGGCGATAAATGAGCTTCTTGCATATGCCGTCGGCAACGTCATCAAGGTCAAAAACGCCTTTTTCCGCTTCTATTTCGCTGTGAAATACAACCTGGAGCATAAGATCTCCCAGTTCTTCCTTGAGTAAATCAGTATTATCACTGTCAATTGCCTCTGCAACCTCATAGGCCTCCTCAAGAACATCCATTCTGATGGATTTGTGATCCTGTTCTCTGTCCCAGGGGCAGCCGTGCTCGCTGCGGAGCTCCTTCATAATAAGTCTTAAATCGTCAACTGTGTATTTTTCCTTGAACTGAAACATTTTTAACATTCCTTTCTGTAAGCACTATTGATATAATACAACTTTTTTCTCAAATTTACAAGCCCTCACGGCATTTTTTACCTCTGATACTTTTAAGAATTCCCATAAGCTCCTTTCCGTCAGCTATGTACAACAGCAGAATATATAGAATAAGACCTGCACCGCAGGACAGTATAACAGCAATAATCGGGTGCAGCTGAAGGCTCAGGGCGTTATACAGGAAAAAGGCTGTTATAGCACTTATACAGCCCGAAACAAGCATGGGAAAGGCTTCGCTTATCATCGAAATACGAAAACCGTATTTCTTTTTAATGACATGTGATGAATAAAAAACGCAGAAAAGCTGGGAAATAGTGGTTGCCATAGCAGCACCGCTGATATTTACAGACGGAATCATAATAAGTGTCACGTTCAGTATGAATTTCACAAGCCCTGTGAGAAGGGTTATTTTTACAGGTGTCCTGAAATCTCCGTATCCCTGGAATATGCTCATCATTGCGCCTGCAAAGGCTGCAAATATGCCGCCTGTACTGAGTATCTGAAGAGGGATAATTCCCACAGTTGCTTCCAGTTCACGCACGGGATAAAGTATTTTCAGAACAGGCTCAGCCATTACCGCAACAAACAGGGAAATCGGCGCCGCAATCAGCATTGTGCCTTTCAGAATAAGTGATAATTCGTGTTTCACAGCAGTAAGGTTGTCGTTTTTATTAAGTTCAATTGTACATATAAGCTTGGGTTGTGAACATTTAGGAATAAGCATAGGTATGGTAGCAGTCAGCATATACACAGACATGATTATGCCCGAATAGCTTCCGTAAAGGAAATTTCCGGGGTCGCCCGACGCTGCCGTGCCGCTGAGTGTAACCATACCGCCTGCCAGCTGATCGGGGAAAAGGTGGTAAGAAAGATTTATGCAGTTTGAAATGGTCAGCAGATCGGTAAAAGAAATCAGATTTCCCAGTACAGCCCCTATTGCAACAGGCAGGGAAAGGGAGGCTATTCTGTTTATTCCCGTATATATGTCGTTTTTGTCTGTGTTTATGCTTTTTGCTTTGTGTTTTCTGCTGTAAACAAGCATATACAGCATTCCGCAGAACTCGCTGAGTGTGATACCCAGTATGGCGGCTGCGGCGGCATAGGGAAGTGCCTTTTCCTCGCTGCCCAGCTCATGCACAAAATAGTTGTATGAAATGTAAGCGAGTGCAATTCCTGCCGCAGCTTTGACGGCCGCTTCGATAATCTGTGAAACAGCCGTAGGAGCCATATCCGAAAGCCCTTCATAGTATCCTCTGTAAACAGCGGTAACCGAGCAGAAAAGCACCGAAGGTGCAATTATAAGTATTGCGGGCAGTGCCTCAGGCGTATTTGCGATAAAATCCGCAAACGGCACTGCAACTATAAAAATAACCGCTGTCCCTGCAATTCCAACAGCTGTGGCGAGAATAAGCCCACAGCGGCGGAAACGGGCAATTTCCGAAAATTCACCCCTTGAGGCCTTCTGTGCCGTTATCTGGGTGATTACCATAGGTATTCCCGAAGCGGTAAAGGCGAGAACAGGCGTAAAAATGCTGAAAGCGGTTGAAAAGTATCCCATTCCGTCGCCGCCGAGGATATTGCCCAGCGGTATTTTGAATACTGCACCGAGTATTTTTACGATAAACATTGATACAAACATTATAGCTGTGTTTTTCAGAAAGCTTTTACCCAAAACAATTCTCCTATCTGTTTTTGTTCAATGTATATTTGTATTTGTCCGTTTTATGCCGTCGAAAATTCTGCTATATATAAATTTAATATGGTAATTGTCTGTTTTCTATTGACATATTTACATTTTTGCGGTAAAATAAATAGGTATTTTAACAGAAAAAATTATTGAAAGGATAATAAAAATGGCAGAACAGAAAAGATTACTTTTGATATATCCCGACTTTCTCGAAGAGGAGAAGTTCAACCGCAAGAAGTTGGGTAATTACAGCGAAGGACTTGCTTCCATTTCCGCTGTTTTAAAGCAGGGCGGACATGATGTACAGCTTTATCATCAGCTTTACATGCCCGACAGAAAAGAATTCATCGAAAAGGTAAAGAGTTTTGAGCCTGATGCTATCGGCTTTTCCATGAGAACCACCGCTGTTCCCTTTGTAACTGAAATGGCAGGCTGGCTTGATGATGAGCTTCCTGAAATTCCTGTTGGTGTGGGTGGTTACCACGCTATTCTCGTTCCTGAGGAATGCATCAAGATTGACGGTATTGATATGGTTATTGTGGGCGAGGGTGAATATCCCTGGCTTGATTATATGAATGATCTGCGTGATGGTGTAAAGAGAACAGACATCGAAAGCATTTTCTTCAAGACAGAAAACGGCGAAATCATCAAGAATCCCGTAAGACCCCTTATCGAGGATCTTGACACACTTCCTTTCCCTGATTTTGACCTGTTTGATTTTGAAAATCTTGACCGTTCCAAGAACTTTACCGCAATGGTAATGCTTTCCCGTGGCTGCCTTTTCAGCTGCACCTACTGCGGTAACTCCCAGTTCCGCAACATCTATCCCAATAAGCAGAAGTACTGCCGTTTCAGAAGTCCTGAAAAGGCTATTGAACTGCTGGAGCTTCTTCTCAAGAAGTATCCTTTCATCAAGTTCATTGAGTTCCGTGATGCTATCTTCAACATGTACAAGGAATGGTTCTATGAATTCATGCCTATGTATATCGAAAAAATTCACCTTCCTTTCAACTGCAACCTCCGTTTCGACGTGCTTGATGAAGAAATGGTAAAGATGCTCAAGGACGGCGGATGCTACATGATTGACATCGGTCTTGAAAACGGTAATGAGGAATTCCGTCGTAAGTACCTCCACAGAAACATGAAGAATGACCATATGATTCAGGTTTCCAAGTGGTTCAGAAAGTACAAGATTACAGCGCTTACCTATAACATCGTTGGTTTACCCTATGAAACTCTCGAATTATCCCTTGAAACCGTCAAGCTTAACGCAAAGCTTGATGTTGACAAGGTTATTCCCAATATCTTCTATCCTTATCCTATGACAATTCTCGAAAGAACAGCCCGTGAAGGTGGCTTTATAGATGACAGTGTTGACCCTAACGACCCTGTTCAGCTGAGAATGCCCCAGTATCCCAAGTATGACATTCTTTACATGGCATATAACTTCAACAAGCTTGTAAAGAAGTACAAGGCTATTTACGCTCTTCCCGAAGAAAAGGCAAAGAAGAAGGAAGCTAAGCTGGATAAGAAGATTACTTCCAAGCACTATCCCAGAAAGCTTATCTACCAGATGGCGAAATTCAAGGAAGATACTTTTATTTTTGCAAAGAGAACACTGAAAAAGGTATCTCCCAAGCTCTTCATTTTCTTAAAGAACAAGACTATGAAGGAAGTAAAGCAATAAAAACATACGGGCTTGTACCTGTGGTACAAGCCCGTAAACACCAAAAAACAATGGAGTGATTTAAATGACTAAAATCCGTGTTAATGCTTCAAAGCCATATGATGTGGTAATCGGCAAAGGTCTTCTTTCTCAGGCAGGAAGCCTTGTTGCAGAAGCTGTAAAGGGTAGAAAAGCAGTTATAGTTACCGATGATATTGTAAACGGATTATATGCTGAAAAGCTTATAAAATCCATGACAGATGCAGGATTTACTGTTGATATATTTGTATTTCCGAACGGCGAAGAAAGCAAGTGTCACAAGACTCTTATGGAGCTTTATGATTTCCTTGCTGAAAAGAATATAACCCGTTCTGATTTTCTTGTTGCTCTCGGCGGCGGTGTCGTAGGCGACCTTACAGGTTTTGCGGCGGCTACATATCTTCGTGGAATTGATTATGTTCAGATTCCCACAACGCTTTTAGCTCAGGTGGACAGCTCCGTAGGCGGAAAGACCGCCGTTGACATCGGAGCAGGCAAGAACCTTGTAGGTGCATTCAAGCAGCCCGATATAGTAATTGCGGATATTGACACACTCGATACGCTTACCGAAGAAATTTTCACCGATGGCATGGGTGAAGTTGTAAAGTACGGCATGATATGGTCAGAATCCCTTTTTGATCTTCTGAAAACAGGTAAAGTAAAGGAAAACCTTGAAAAAATCGTTGAGGAGTGTGTAGACATAAAGCGTCAGGTTGTTGAAACCGATGAATTTGATACAGGCCTTCGCATGATTCTGAATTTCGGTCATACTCTGGGTCACTCCATCGAAAAGTATTATAACTACCACGGTTTTTCTCACGGAAAAGCTGTTTCCGCAGGTATGTACCTCATCACGACCATAGGTGAAAAGGCAGGACTTATCAGCGGAAATATCAGCGATGAGCTTAAAGCATGCCTTGTTGCCAACAACATGCCTTTTGAATCCGGAACTCCGGCTGAAGCGCTTTTCAGCGGTGCGGTAAACGACAAGAAGCGTTTTTCCGACACAATCAGCATTATTCTCTGCCGTGAAATCGGAAAGGCTGATATTGTAAAAATGAATATCAATGATTTTAAGAATATGATAGAGGGTTAATCAATGAATTTAAGGATTACACCAAAGCTTTTAGAGGGGGATATTACCGTTCCGCCCTCAAAAAGCATTTCCCATCGTGCACTTATTGCGGCAGCGCTTGCAGACGGTGAAAGCAGAATAACAAATGTACTTGACTGTGAGGATACCCGTGCCACCGAGGATGCCCTTACAGCTCTCGGTGCGGAGGTTTACCATGAAGGCGATGTAACAGTTGTAAAGGGAATAAAGAAGGCGGCGGAAAAAGCAGATATAAACTGCCGTGAAAGCGGTTCGACACTGCGTTTTATGATACCTATTGCAGCGGCACTTGGCGCTGAAAGCACCTTCAGAGGTGAAGCAAATCTTCCCAACCGTCCCATAACACCCTATCTTGAAGAGCTGCCACGTCATGGGGTTGAATTTATTTCGGAAAAGATGCCCTATGTTTTAAGAGGAAAGCTTGACGGCGGAGATTTTCCTGTAACAGGCGATATTTCTTCTCAGTTTATCACAGGCTATATGCTGGCGCTTCCTCTTACAGGCGAAAAATGTACAATCTCTCTTACTTCACAGCTTCAGTCCCGTCCTTATGCTATTCTCACCGCTGATGCAATGAAAAGCTTCGGTGTGGATGTGAAGATTGATGAGAACAGTTTTGAAATCCCTGCAAAAAGCAAATTCAGCTCCTGCGATTATACTGTTGAAGCGGATATGTCCCAGGCGGCATTCTTCTTAGTAGGTGATGCAATAGGCGGCAATATAAATCCTGTTAATCTTCGTTATGACAGCGTACAGGGTGACCGTGCAATCATTGATATTGTAAAGCAGTTCAATGACAGCGGCGGACAGGCATTTGATGTAAATGCCGAGGATATTCCTGACCTTGTACCGATTCTGACTGTTCTTGCCTGTTTTGCAGAGGGCACGTCCCATATTACAGGCTGTGGCAGACTCCGTATAAAGGAAAGCGACCGTTTAGCGGCAATTTCCACAGAGCTTAACCGCCTCGGCGCAAAGGTTGAAGCAGGCGAAGATTATCTTACAATTCACGGCGTTGAATCGCTTCACGGCGGAGAATGCGAAACATACAGCGACCACAGGATAGCAATGTCGCTGGCAATAGCTTCTCAGCGCTGCACAGTAGCAGTTACGATAAAGGGTGCGGAATGTGTTTCAAAATCCTACCCGGCCTTCTTTGAAGATTTCAGAAAACTCGGAGGTGTTGCAGATGTCATCTGATTTACATTTCGGAAATTTATCCGTTTCAATATTCGGTGAATCTCACGGAAAGGGAATAGGTGTTGTTATACAGGGCCTTCCCGGCGGATGTGAAATTGATTTTGAAAAGGTGCTTGACTTTATGGCAAGACGTGCACCTAAAAAGGACGGAATAAGCACCCGCAGAAATGAAAAGGATTATCCCGAAATAATGTCGGGTTATCTGAACGGCAAGACAACAGGCACTCCTTTAGCTGCCGTAATTATGAATACTGACCAGCATTCTGCGGATTATAACAATATTTCCGCTGTTGCACGTCCCGGTCATGCAGACTATACAGGCTATGAACGCTATAACGGCGCAAATGATATAAGAGGCGGCGGACACTTTTCAGGCAGAATTACAGCTCCCCTTGTTTTCGCAGGTGCGGTATGCGCTCAGATTCTGGAGCAGAAGGGTATTTCCTGCGGTGCGCACATTCTCAGCATCGGCAATGTATGGGATAACCGTTTTGACAGCGTAAATATCAGCAAGGAATTTCTTGATGAAATCAAGGCGAAGGATTTTCCTGTCATAGATTCCGAAACTGAGTTTCTTATGAAGCAGGAGGTTGCGGACGCAAGCGGCAGGCTTGATTCCATCGGCGGGCGCATTGAATGTGCCGTTGTGGGTATGCCCGCAGGTGTCGGCTCGCCCATGTTTGACGGAATTGAAAACAGAATTTCACAGGCTGTTTTCGGTATTCCTGCGGTAAAGGGCATTGAATTCGGCAGGGGCTTCGGTTTTGCGGATATGTGCGGTTCTGAGGCTAACGATCCGTTTACAACAGACGGCAAAACTATAAAAACCACAACCAACAATAACGGCGGTATTTTAGGCGGTATAACAAATGGCATGCCCATAGTGTTCACAGCGGCAATAAAGCCCACCCCGTCAATTGCACAGCCTCAGCAGACGGTAGATTATATAAAAATGGAGAATACCGTTCTGGAAATCAAGGGCAGGCATGACGCTTGTATAGTGCCTCGTGCTGTGCCTGTGGTTGAAGCGGCAGCAAATATTGCACTGCTGTCATTTTTGGTATGAAAGGATTAGTATGATTCCACAGATTCAGGTAGATAACAGCTTTGATATATGCGTTTATTTCTGCTTTATGCTTAAGGAATTCGGCGATATTTCCGACAGCATCATAAGCGAAATTGTGCTTTCTCTTGAAAGCGTCAATTATTTTGAGCTTATGACCGAAGTGGGGAAAATGGAGAAGAAGCAGCTTATTTCAGTCCGTAACGATAAGGATAAGGGCGAAAATGTATATTCTCTTCTTCCCGACGGTGAAACTCTCGCAAAGGAATTTCTGCTGCACATCCCTCTTTCAATCCGTGAAAAGACCATTGAACTGGGTAATGATGTGCTGAAGCGCATAGAGCGTGAAAAATCAATCAAATGCTTTGTAAATTATGATTATAAAAGAAAGCGCTACGACCTGTGCGTTCAGTTTCTGAACGAGGTCAGCGGCGAGATAATTCTTGATATGAAGGTTTTTGCTCCCGACGAGGAAAAGGCAAAGGAAATGAAGGAACGCTTCCTCTCCCGACCCTCAAGAGTTATCACAAGAACAATGAATATGTTCCTGAAGGACGATTATTTCATGTACGACGATTAAGATATAAAGAGGAAATTATGAAGAAATCTGCATCAAAGATTATTGCGAGTGCGCTGCTTGCCCCTGCGGTTATGCTCGTTATTCTGTTTATAACCGCGATTGTTGAAATAGCCTTTCAAGGTGATATGATAGCATGGTTTTTTGAAATTTTTATTTGCATCTGCACTGTACCCATGCTTCTGGTATTTGAATACAAGAAAAAATCAGGTGAGCTTGCTCTTGCCTGTAATGGTGCGTATTTTATTTCAGCCGTAGTTATGGCAGTTCCTGTTTATATGGCTGTAATGCTGTATCTCGAATACGGATATGATGTTTTAAATCCCTGGTCAAAGGGTCAGTTCTTATCAGGCATCCAGTGGCTTTTATATCTGTTTACCGTTTACGCTCAGGTAGTCCTGCACCTTGTAATCCGCATTATAATCGCCATAGTTACAAGAATACGGGCAGAACGAAAGATAGCAGACAAGGAGAAATACGGTAATGAAGAATGAACTTTTTAAGCTTCTTTCCCTTGAATTCAACTGCAAACCCGAGGATTTCACAAAATCAGAAAATATCCTCACCGTTTCGGCAATCAACGAGGGCAGAAGAGTTTACAGCCCCGAAAAATATTTCTTCCATATGGTTACAACAGGCAGAAATGCGGTAGTTACTGCAGACGAATGCCTGCATCCCTTTTTGTCGGAATACATAAAAAGCAGGGAAGGACATATGCTTTTTGAACTGCCCAACCTTATGCCTCTTGAAAAGGAGCTTAACAAGCACGGCCGTACTTTAAGCCAGACTCATCATATGTTCCTGCCTGAAAAAAGAGTTGAGCCTGAGCGTGATTATCCTGTGAAATGGTTTTATGACGATGAGATAACGCAGTTCTACGGCGATGAGCGTTTTCCTAATGCTATATGTGATGAATTCAAGCCTGAACGCCCTGACAGAATAGTTGTAATCGCCTGTGACGGTGACAGAATTATGGGAATGGCAGGCTGCTCCGAGGATGCAAAAGGCTGGCAGCAGATAGGAATTGATGTGATGCCCGAATACCGTTCAATGGGTGTCGGCACATATCTTGTAACGCTTCTGAAAAACAAAATTACTGAAAACGGCGATATACCGTTCTACGGTACAAGCCTGTCAAATTATCATTCCTGGAATATAGCCCTCAACAGCGGTTTTCGCCCTGCCTGGGTGGAAATAGGGGATAAAAAAGCCTGAGAGCATTGCTCTCAGGCTTTTGTGCTATATACAGTATAATGACTGCGGTGCATGCTTTGTACTTCCGTTATATTCTTTACGCTGTAATCCCTGTTCGGACAAAACAGCACTTTCGATAAGTTTCTTTGTAAGGTCGGGTACATCATCTCTGGTAAGCGCTTCGTTCACGCCAAGCCATATAACCTCACTGTTTTCATCACCGTCAGATTTTTCTTCTCCCGAAATGTATTCAGCTCTGAAAGCAACATACCAGTCGTGCATATTGAAGCGTATGCCGATGATATCTTTCGGCTCAATGACGACATTGGTTTCCTCCATATATTCACGCTTTACGGCGTCTTGAGGCGTTTCGCCGAAATTGACATAGCCGCCCGGAATTATCAGCATACCATTGCCGCCGCCGTATGTATGGCGTGCAAGCAGAACTTTATTATCTTTTATAACAACGGCAGTAACGCTCTGACCGTAATTTGTGTTTTCATTTGTCACAATTTTATTTCCTTTAAGTTAATTAAAAAATTTAATTATAGATATGACGGCAAGAGTGATGGGGATAAGGCAGATAATTATAAGTAAGAAGAAAAGAAATACATTTTGTTTGGCAGTGATTTTGGATATGTTTGTGTTAACAACACTATTCTTTTCATCAATGGTTATTTTTATGTTATCTCCTATCTCGCTTGAACTACCTGCGGATTCCATGCTTGACACTTGAATGATTTTATCGTCATTTTTATACTCCAATATATATTGTTGGGTTTTGCTTTTTCCATCCCAGATTATATTAATTACCTTCGCATCAAATGTTTTTTTCATAATACTTCTCCCACAGTTCGGTTTTAAAGTGATTATAGCATATTGTTGAAAAAAAGTCAAAAACGCAGCGCTCGGGTTCAAATCCCTCAGCGCAAACAAAAAAGCACTTGTTTTCACAAGTGCTTTTTGCTGGCGCAGAAAGAGGGATTTTCGTCCGCCCACTTGCGGTGCCCGGAAAAACTGTCGCTGACGCTCGGTTTTTCCGACCGCTGCGCCAGATTCTGCTCGCTTTTTCTGCCGCAGGCAGCGCTTCGCAGAATTTGCCCGCGCCTTCGGTGCTCGGGTTCAGATCCCTCCGCCAAACAAAAAAGCACTTGTCTTCACAAGTGCTTTTTGCTGGCGCAGAAAAAGGGATTTTCGTCCGCCCTCTTGCGGTGCCCGAAAAATCTGCGCTAATCGCTTGATTTTCCGACCGCTGCGCCAAATTCTGCTCGCTTTTTCTGCCGCAGGCAGCGCTTCGCAGAATTTGCCCGCGCCTTCGGTGCTCGGGTTCAAATCCCTCCGCCAAACAAAAAAGCACTTGTTTTCACAAGTGCTTTTTGCTGGCGCAGAAAGAGGGATTTGAACCCTCGCGCCGGTTTCCCGACCTACTCCCTTAGCAGGGGAGCCCCTTCACCACTTGGGTATTTCTGCAAGTGCCGCTTAATAAAAATATTAAATTGGCGGAGAGGGTGGGATTCGAACCCACGGTCCCTTGCGGGATCACTGGTTTTCAAGACCAGCTCCTTAAACCACTCGGACACCTCTCCGTATCCGGTGTCGCTGAACTGCTTATATATATTACCACAAATTCACATAAAAGTCAAGACTTTTTTGAAAAATATTATTAATCATTCGTTTTTTTCTGTCCCATAAAAGGCTTGAATAAGGTGTAATTTTATGTTACAATAAGAAAAACACTTAATTATCATAATTTACAGGCTTGTATCATAATATTTACAAAAACTATATGGAAAGGCCGGTAGATTATGAAAAAATTCGGAGTTTTAAGAGAAAAAATACCATTTCTTGCTTTATTATCATGTTGCGTGGTAGTTCTGGCGATATCAGGTGCGGTAAAATCAGCCGAAGAATCAAAAAGCACAATGGCTGAAGCATCAGGCAAGCAGGTTATTCTGCTTGATGCAGGGCACGGTGGCATTGACAGCGGCGGTATCGGTATCAACGGAGTATATGAAAAGGACATCAATCTCAGTATTGTGAAGAATCTCGGCTCTTTACTGACACTGAGCGGTTATGATGTAGTATATACACGTACCGAAGATATATCCATATACGACAACGGCGTTGAAGGAATCCGCAATCAGAAGGTTTCCGATATGGAAAATCGCCTTGAAATAGTAGAGCGCTATCCCGAAAGCATTTTTCTGTCTGTTCATCAGAATCAGTATACTGACAAGGCTTATTTCGGCGGTCAGATGTTCTATACCACCAATAACAGCGGTAATTTCCGTCTTGCTACTATTATGCAGAACAAGTTTGCCGAGCTTCAGACGGGTAATGACCGGGAAGTGAAGCTTATTGACAATAATCTTTATCTTTTTAAAGACACCAAACAGCCTGCGTTACTGATAGAATGCGGATTTTTATCCAACGAAAACGACGCTGCTAATCTGAGCAGTCCCGAATATCAGAAAAAGGTTGCATTTACGATTTTCAGTGGTCTTACGGAATATCTTAAGGAAGTTGAAAACAAGGAGAGTATAAATAATTATGGCGAAACAGAAAGTTTCCTTTATATGCAATGAATGCGGACATATTTATCCCAAATGGGTAGGCCGCTGCACCGAATGCGGTGAATGGAACAGCGTAACCGAACAGGAAGAAATTCAACTTGCAAAGGTTAAAAGCGGACGCACGCTGAAGCCGAAGAACCTTTCGGATATATCGGTTTCTGATGATATGCGGTATAAAACCGGCTCGTCAGAGCTTGACAGAGTACTGGGCGGCGGTCTTGTAGGCGGCTCGCTTGTTCTGCTCAGCGGTGACCCCGGTATAGGAAAATCCACATTGCTTCTTCAGATTTGTAAATATCTCGGCAAGGAATGCAAGGTTTTATACGTGTCGGGTGAAGAAAGTGAGCGTCAGATAAAGCTCCGTGCTGACCGACTGGGTGTTGACGGCGAAAACCTGTATCTCCTGTCCGATAATGACTGTGAAGCTATAAATGCTGCGGTTGCGGAGGAAAAGCCTGATGTTGTAATCATTGACTCAATCCAGACCATGCAGATTACAGAGCTTTCCTCGGCACAGGGAAGTATTACCCAGGTGCGTGAATGTACATCTTTGTTTTTGCGTACAGCGAAGACTATGGGAATACCGTTCTTTATTGTCGGCCATGTGAACAAGGACGGTGGAATTGCAGGTCCGAAGGTGCTTGAACATATTGTGGATACGGTGCTTTATTTTGAGGGCGACAAGCAGCTTTCCTACCGCCTTTTACGTGCGGTGAAGAACCGATTCGGTTCAACAAATGAAATGGGTGTTTTCCGTATGTGCAGCAACGGTCTTGAGGAAGTGCCCAACCCGTCTGAAATGCTGCTTTCGGGAAGACCTGAAAATGTCAGCGGAATAAGCGTTCTCTGCACAATGGAGGGTACACGTCCGCTTCTGTCTGAGGTGCAGGCGCTTGTTACCAAAACAGGCTTCGGTACGCCGAGAAGAGCATCCACAGGCTTTGATTACAACCGACTTTGTCTTATACTTGCAGTGCTGGAGAAGCGAACAGGCTATCTCTTTACCCAGTTTGATGTTTATGTGAATGTAACAGGCGGTCTTCGCCTTGATGAGCCCGCAGCTGATGCTGCGGTGGCACTTGCCCTTTATTCTGGACTTTGCGACAGGGTTATTCCCGAAGGCGTTGCAGTCTTCGGCGAAATAGGTCTTGGCGGTGAAATACGTGGGGCGGCTCATGCAGGAGAACGTATCAGAGAGTGCAAGCGCATGGGTTTTGATACCTGTATTGTTCCTAAAAGCGCATTGACAGCTCTCAGAAAAGAGGACTGCGAGGGTATACGTGTAATCGGCGCTTCAAACCTTACGCAGCTCTTCAAAGCGGCAGAAAAATGTATAAGTGATGCAAGCGTAAAATAAGAAAAAACTGAGAGTAACACTCTCAGTTTTTTTGTTATAACTCATGATAATAAGGACAGATATCTTCGTAGTGTCCGTCTTTCATGCGGAATCCGCCTTTTATAGTCCCTAACTGAACAAATCCAAGCCTTTCGTACAGATGTCTTGCGTGTGTGTTTGTGGCGACAACCGCATTGAACTGAAGGATACGGAATCCGTTTTCCTTGCCTTTTTCCATGCAGTCCGTTACCAGCTTTTCGCCGATGTGCAGTCCTCTGTACTGTGAATTCACAGCATAGCTTGCATTGCAGATATGTCCGCAGCGGCCGATATTATTGGGATGCAGGATATAAAGACCGAGAATTTTTCCCGAGTCTTTGTCTTCGGCAACCCCTGTAAAGGTCTGCGAAGCGAAGAATTCTTCACCGCTGTCCGCTGACAGAAGCTCTTCCTGAGGGAAGGCGATACCTTCTTCTACAATTTCATTCCATATTTCTATCATCTGCGGCAGATCTTCTGCCGTATATTTTCTTACTGTTATTTTCATTGCAAAATCTCCTTTTTTTCTGATTATATCACTTTCCGGAATAAAAGTCAAACAGGGTGAAGCAGCAGGTTATGATTTGTAAATAATGACAAAATAAACAAAAGCCGCTTGATTGTTCTATTTAAAATATCAATTGAAAAAAAAGACGTTTTAATATATAATATAGTGTATTCCGATGAAAAATGGAAAGGTGAGATGTAAATATATGCAGCTTCTCAAGGATAGAATATTGAAAGACGGCATTGTAAAGGCGGGCGGTGTTCTGAAAGTTGACAGCTTTCTGAATCATCAGATTGACGTTGCACTTTACAGAGAAATCGGTAAGGAATTTCGTCGTCGTTTTGCAGATACGGAAATAAACAAGATACTGACAATTGAAGCCTCCGGCATAGGTATTGCCTGTGTTGCTGCGGAAGCCTTCGGGGATTGTCCTGTGGTCTTTGCCAAAAAGGCTGAAAGCAAGAATCTTGACGGTGAGCTTTACACAACAAAGGTCACTTCCTTTACAAAGGGTAGGGAATACAATGTTATTGTTTCAAAGAAGTTCATCGGTAAAGGCGATAAGGTGCTTATCATTGATGATTTTCTTGCCAACGGCTGTGCTCTTATCGGACTTATGGAGCTTGTTGAGCAGTCAGGTGCTGAACTTGTCGGTGCAGGAATCGTTATTGAAAAGGGCTTCCAGCGTGGCGGTGAAATAATCAGAAATAAAGGTATCAAGCTTGAAAGCCTTGCCATTGTTGAAAGCATGGATGAAGAAAACGGCGTGGTTTTTCGCGAGTAAAACCCCGTTTAATAAAAGAAACTCAAAAACAAAAGGAGAAAAACAATGAAAATCACAAAGTCAATTGCAATGCTTCTTTCCGCTGCAATGCTCTTAGGTGCAGCAGGTTGTTCTTCCACAGGTACAGAAGCAGGCGGCACTGCAGCAGGTGTTGCTAAGGAAGAAATCAAGGTAGGCGTTATCCACATCGGTGACCCTGCTGACGGCTCCGGCTATTCCTACACACATGACCTCGGTATCACAGGTATGCAGGCAAATCTCGGTCTTGAAGACAGCCAGATTGTCCGCAAGATCAATATTCCCGATTCTGACACAGCTGCTACAAAGACAGCTATCGAAGAATGCATCGCTGAAGGCTGCCACATAATTTTCGGTACAAGCTACGGCTACATGGATACAATGGAATCCCTTGCAGCTGAATATCCTGAAGTTTACTTCTCTCACGGTACAGGCTACAAGTCCAACGGCACAAACTTCAACAACTACTTCGGCAGAATTTATCAGGCTCGTTACCTTGCAGGTATTGCAGCAGGCTTAAAGAGCAAAACAGGCAAAATCGGTTATGTATCCGCATACGGTACAGAGCTTGCTGAAACATGCAGCGGTATCAACGCATTTGCTCTCGGCGTACAGGCTGTAAATCCCGACGCTGTTGTATATGTAAAGACACTTTCTTCCTGGTTTGACCCCGCAAACGAAACAGCTTATGCTGAAGCATTAATCCAGATGGATTGTGATGTTATTGCTCAGCACTGCGATACAGCCAACCCTCAGGTTGCTGCTCAGAATGCAGGCGTATTCGGCTGTGGTTACAACTCTGATATGACAGAACAGGCTCCTGCAGCTCACCTTGTAGCTCCTATCTGGAACTGGGATGTTTACTACACATCTGCTGTTGAAGCTGTAATCGGCGGTACATGGGCTGAATTCGGCAACTACTACGAAGGTATCAATGTTAACTTTGTAGACGTATCTCCCGTAACAGCAAACTGCGCTGAAAATACAGAAAAGTACATCAACGCAGTCAAGGAACTCATGAAGAGCGGTGAATGGGATGTATTCAGCGGTGTTGCACTTTCCTTCGATGCTGACGGCAACA
The DNA here is from genome assembly GCA_017625405.1 of Ruminiclostridium sp. GTDB lineage: Bacteria > Bacillota > Clostridia > Oscillospirales > Ruminococcaceae > Ruminiclostridium_E. Next base: position 20,796 of record JAGALB010000043.1, read on the forward strand.
TTGTAAAGACAGATGCTCCTCTCGTTGACAACACAGGTGCCGCTATTGCTCCTGTTGATGACGCAACAATTACAGGCTCCATGAACTATTTTGTAAAGGGCGTAGAGCTCGCATAATCAGAACAATTTTACGGCACAGGGCGGTATAATGTCCTGTGCCTCTGCGAAAGCACCTTTACCGTCTTGATGACAGCAAGGGTGTTTTCGTGGTTAAAGGAATAAAAAATTACTATAAAGCAGGTGAAAACGTGGCTGAAAAAGAAATTGCAATTGAGCTTAAAGGTATACGCAAAACCTTCGGCTCGGTGGTTGCAAATGACTCGGTGGATTTACAGGTGAGAAAAGGTGAAATCCTCGCCTTACTGGGCGAAAACGGCTCAGGAAAAACCACGCTTATGAATATGCTTTCGGGCATTTACAAGCCTGACAGCGGTACTATTTCAGTAGGCGGTCAGGTAGTTTCAATCCAGTCCCCTGAGGATTCAAAGAATTTAAGAATCGGTATGGTTCACCAGCATTTCAAGCTGGTAGAAAAATTTACGGCTGCAGATAATATAATTCTCGCTTCGGATAAAAATGAAGGGCTTCTTCTCACAAAGGAACGCTTTGCAAAAATCCGTGAGATAAGTGAAAAATTCGGCTTTGATCTTGACCCGTCAAAGCATGTCTGTGATATGTCCGTAAGCGAAAAGCAGACCGTTGAAATACTAAAGGTGCTTTACTACGGCGCCGAGATACTTATTCTTGATGAGCCCACAGCAGTACTTACACTTCAGGAAACAAGAAAGTTGTTTTCTATCCTTCGTGTTATGCGTGACAAGGGCTGTGCAATCATTATAATCACTCATAAGCTCAACGAGGTTATGGAGATAAGCGACCGTGTTACCGTTCTGCGTAAGGGTATGAGTGTTGCTACTGTAAACACTGCCGAAACCAACGCTCAGGAGCTTACCGACCTTATGGTAGGCCGTGCCGTTGAACTGTCCATTGACCGCCCTGAATGCAATCCCGGGGACGCATACCTTGCCCTTGAGGATATTTCGGTAATGAGCGATGAAGGTGTTCTTGCTGTTGACAATGTTTCATTCCGTGTACACAGCGGTGAAATCCTGGGTATTGCAGGTGTATCGGGCAGCGGACAGAAGGAAATCTGTGAAGCTATTGCAGGCCTTCGTAAGCTTGAAAACGGTGCTATTCTCTGTAAAGGCGAGCACATTGAAGGTAAAACCCCCAAGCAGATTATTGCTCACGGCGTAAGTATGAGCTTTATTCCCGAAGACAGACTTGGTATGGGTCTTGCAGCATCTCTTAATATTACCGATAATATGATGCTGAAGAATTATATAGACGGTAAGGGTCCTTTTGTTGACCGTAAAAAGGCCAGAAGTGAAGCGGAAAAGGTAGTGGAAGAGCTTGAGGTCGTAACACCGGGTACTGAAACTCCTGTACGCAGACTTTCGGGCGGTAATGTCCAGAAAGTACTTTTAGGCCGTGAAATTCTTGCGAGTCCCGAAATAATCGTTACCGCATATCCCGTGCGAGGACTGGATATAAATTCTTCCTATACGATTTATAATACTCTTAATCGTGAAAAGCAAAAGGGAACAGCTGTTCTTTTCGTAGGCGAAGACCTTGACGTAATGCTTGAGTTATGCGACAGAATACTTGTGCTCTGTCACGGCAAGGTAACAGGTATAGTTGACGCCCGCACAGCCTCCAAGGAAGAAATCGGTCTTCTTATGACGGACGCACACAGCAGCGTCAGCCTCATTGATGAGGAAGAAAGTGCAAAAACAATAACCGCAGACTTTACAGTGTCTGAAGAAAAACGTTCTTCCGTAAAGAAAAAAGCGCCGTTTTTACGTGTTGCCAAGCGTGATAACCTGAAGCTCTGGCAGACAGCAGGACTTTATGCGGTTTCCGTCCTTGCAGCTATTGTAATCGGCGGTATATTCATTGCCGCAAACGGAGTCAATCCTTTTGAGTATTACGGCAAGGTTGTTACAGGCTGTTTCAATAACGCAATTTATCTCAGAGGCTTTATAAGAATTGTAATTCCGCTTCTTATTACCTCTCTCGGTATTGCCGTAGCGTTCAAGATGAAATTCTGGAACTGCGGTGCCAACGGTCAGTTTATAGCAGGTGCGATTTTTGCAACAACTGCTGCAAACCTTATGGGCAACAGCCTGCCTCAGTGGCTTACGCTTATTATAATGGCGGTTGCAGGTATCATCGGCGGCGGTCTTGTAGGACTTATTCCTGCGGTATGCAAGGTGAAACTCGGTACAAGCGAAACCCTGCTGACGCTTATGCTCAACTACGTCTGCTATTACATTCTCACATACCTTAAAAATACAATGTTCTTCAGAAAGCTTGCTGAAGACGGCTCGGTATACCGACCCGACTTCAAGGCTCTGCCTGAAAACGGCTGGCTCTATGAACTGGATATATTCGGTCTGAAGATTGATATTTCTTTCTTTATTGCAATTGTACTTGTTGCACTTGTTTTTGTGTATTTCAATCATACAAAGCATGGCTACGAAATTTCTGTTGTGGGTGACAGTCAGAATACCGCACGCTATGCGGGTATGAATGTAAATAAGATTGTTATCCGCACAATGTTCATAAGTGCAGGTATTGCAGGTCTTGCAGGTATGTTCCAGGTATCAGGCTCTGCAACAAGCCATACGCTTGCAGACGGTATCACAGGCGATGTAGGCTTTACTGGTATTACTGTTGCATGGCTTGCAAAGCTGAATCCTATCGGCATTTTTGTAGTTTCCTGCCTTATGGGTATACTCCAGAAGGGTACAGCGGTTGCTGAAAGCGCTTTTGCTATTTCTTCTGCCGCCTCTGAAATTTTACAGGGTATCATCCTGTTCTCAGTACTTGCGGCAGACTTCTTCATCAGATACAAGGTAGTTTTCGGCAGAAATAAAAACGGAGGTGAAGCATAATGGATATACTTATTAATTTCCTTTATTACTCCGTACGTGCAGGTACACCTCTTCTCCTTGGTACAACAGGCGAAATCATTACCGAAAAATCAGGAAGCCTTAACCTTGGTGTTGAAGGTCTTATGGCAATGGGTGCAATCGGCGGTTATGTAATCGGCTGTGCAACAAACAGCTTTTTATTCGGTGTTCTGGGCGCATTCATGTTCGGACTTCTCGGTGCGCTGATTTTCGCATTTGTTACTGTAACAATGCAGGCGAATCAGAACGTAACAGGTCTTGCACTTACAACCTTCGGTGTCGGTGTATATCATTTCTGGGGCAGAAGCCTTACCAAGGATTTCCCCAGCCTTGACAACGCCCCTGCTTTCAAAGCCATGGTTGCCGATAACGGCATTCCCGGTCTTTGTGATATTCCTTATATCGGCAAGTTGCTTTTCTCGTACAATTCTTTCGTTTATCTTGCAGTAATAATCGCAGTTATCTGCTGGATATATATAAGAAAGAGCCGTCCGGGACTTAAGCTTCGTGCAGTAGGCGAAAACCCCGGTGCTGCCGATGCCTGCGGTGTAAAGGTGAATCTCTACAAGTACTTCAACATTCTTCTCGGCGGCGGTATCTGTGGCATAGGCGGTCTTTATCTTGCGTCTGTAACCAACAGTGGTGCATGGAATGATAACTGGATTAACGGCATGGGCTGGATTTCGGTTGCACTTGTTATTTTTTCAAACTGGAGTCCTTCGAGAGCAATTCTCGGCGCTTTCTTCTTTGGTATGCTGAAGACATTACAGCCCTGGAAGGGTAATCTTTCGACAGCTTTCCCTGAAGTTCTCGGCTGGCTCAGTGCTATTCCCGATGAGTTCTATCAGATGCTTCCGTTCTTTATTACTGCGGTAGTTCTTATTGTCGCAAGTATACGTAAGAACAAGCGCAGCGAAGAGCCTTCGGCAATCGGTCTTAATTATTTCCGTGAAGAAAGATAGCATAATTTGTTAAATCTATTGTAAAATATTCAAAAGTATGATATAATATATCCGAGAGATACAGACAGGCGGTGTGAAAAATGAACAAAGACAGGATAAGCGGCTTGATGAAGTTTGAAGACTTTCTTGCAGAGGCGCAGTATATTATCCGTGATACCGAACATAGTTTTCTGATTCTTGCAATTGATATAAATGACTTTCATTATGTGAATAATCAGTTTGGATACGATACAGGTGATGCTGTAATTGCCGATGTGGCACAGGGTATTGCTGCAATGGGTGATTTTATTGCTTTATCCTGCCGTGAATATTCCGACCATTTTATCTGCCTGTGCAGATGCGACGGATATTCTTATTCCGATGTTGAAAAGAGACTTGAGCTTTGTAAAAAAAGAGTTTCTGAAGTTGCCGGAAAACGAATTGCAGGCTTTCCGCTTAATCTCAATTTCGGTGTTTATTATATCACTGACCGTAATGAATATATTATTTCCGCTGTTGATAAGGCGAATGTCGCACGCCGCACAGGAAAGGGCAATTACAGCATTTCCTGCGTGGTTTATTCTGAACATCTTATGGATATGAAGGAAAACAGTGCAAAAATCATTCCGATTTTTGACGACTCTTTCCGCAATCAGAGAATTCAGGTGTTTTTACAGCCTAAAATCTGTTCCGATACACGTAAGATTATGGGTGCGGAGGCTTTATCGAGACTTGTTGATAAGGACGGAAAGATTATTTCTCCCGCACTGTTTATTCCTGCACTTGAAAAAACAGGAAAGATTGTAGATCTTGATTTCTATGTGCTGAGCTTCGTTCTGAAGCTTATCAGAAGCTGGATTGACAAGGGAATTGAACCCGTTCCGATTTCATTTAATTTAAGTCGTCTGCATTTCTATAACGAACAGCTGGTTGAGCATATATGCGAGCTTGTAAATCGTTATGACGTGCCTGCAAAGTATGTTGAAATCGAGGTTACCGAATCGGTATTCTTTGAAGAAGAAAAGCTGATTATCGCTAAGGTTGAAAAACTGCGTGAATACGGCTTCAAGGTCAGCGTTGACGATTTCGGAGCAGGCTATTCTTCGCTTAATCTTATCGGTATTCTCCCTGTTGATATCATCAAGCTTGACAGAGTCTTTGTAAAGGACAGTCTTAAAACCAAGCGGGGAAATGATATTATCAAGGGCCTTATCAAGATTCTTAACGAAATAGAGCTTGATATAGTCTGTGAGGGTGTTGAAACCCCTGAGGAGGAAAAGATTATCAGCGATTACGGCTGTAAGGAAATTCAGGGCTTCCTCTATGACAGACCTATTCCTGTAACAGAATTTGAAAAGAAATATTTAGAAGCATAAAAGCTTTAACCCCACAGTTGTAAGACAGGTAACGATATAGAAGTATTACAAAGCCACTTTTGATATTAATGTCAAAAGTGGCTTTACGTTGCTTATGACATTGATTATTTATTATATACTTGCTATAATTAACTTAATGATATATTAAGAGTTTTCTTAACAGATATAAAATTGAGACATTAAGTGTCTCATTGAAAAAACAGTTAATTGCTCGCTTTGTGTCCTGTACTTTTTGATGGGTTGGAGATACAATGATTTTAAAGGAGGTCAGAAAATGGATCAGATTAAAATCGGAGAATTCCTGAAAGAACTTCGTAAAGAAAAAGGCTTTACACAAGAACAACTTGCAGAACAGTTTAATGTATCCCGACGTTCGGTATCTAGGTGGGAAACCGGGAGCAATATGCCTGATTTGAGTATTCTTGTAGATTTGGCAGAATTTTATGATGTTGATATCAAAGAAATTATTGATGGAGCGAGGAGAAGCGAGATGATGAATGAAGAAGTGAAAGAGGTTGCTGTTAAGATGGCAGATTATGCTGTCGAACAAAAGAGTAAGCTTTTAATCTGGGTTAGACGGATTAGTCTTGTAGGTGTGGTTCTGATGGCCATTGTTCTGGGTTTGCAAAGTTTTGATTACAGACCCGGAATCGGAACGTTTTTATGTTATGCATTTTCTTTTCTGGCATTTGTTATAATGGTAATATTGTCGCTTTATACCAATGGGTTACTTGAAGAAAATTCGAAACGAAAGAAATTTGTAAAAGGATGTAAGATATTCGTACTTATCGTCGGAGTATGCGTACTATCATTTATAATGAAGGTTATGTTGGTTCTTGTGCCGGTTCTGTTTATGGAAACTGCACCATTTAATAATCAAGCCGGTATAGAAAATTATGACAAAGTTAAGATATTGGAACAATATCGCAGTGATCTTAGCGAATTATTCATATTTCCAGACGATACAACCAATATGCTTGAACCGACATTTGTATCCAGTTTGAAAACGGGATTCTTTGATACAGACGGATACATGATTCTACAAGGAAAATATAATGAAGAAGATTATGATGCGGAAATAAAGAGGATTTCTTCAATAGAATGTACGGTGGATGATATAACGATAGGAATCAAATATGATGAAAAAAGTTATGCGTTGCCTGCATATGTTGCAATAGATGGCTTTGATTATGAGTATGAATATGCACTGCTTGATGAGAAAAACCATACAATAACATATATTATTCTCAGTTATCCCCAATATGTTGACTTGCATGAATATAAGGAATATCTGAAGTTGGATGTGGATGAATACAAGATAGAAGATTCGTGGAATCAATTTTCTATCTATTCACGTCATTACGAAGATGGTGTTTATATAGAATATTCGGATGAAAAATAAACTTTCTAGCATTAAATAAATCGGGTATGCCTACAGAAGATAAAGACTACAATAACCCGTGAAGGATTAACTTCACGGGTTATACTTCTTTATAACTATCTACATTACAACTGTGGGGTTAACTGTTTTATTTTACTTGTACGCATTCAAAAGTGTTCTGCATTTTCCTGTACGGTGCAGCCCATCTGACTGAATTTGTAATTACCTGCTGAATCTGCGGATGATAGTATATGGGGTATTCCTCATGCCCGGGCTGGAAATAGAAAATCCTTCCCATTCCTCTTGTAAATGTCACGCCGCTTCTGAAAACATAGCCGCTTTTAAACCAACCGATAAATATTTCATCGTCAGGCTCAGGGATGTCAAAGAATTCGCCGTAAAGCTCCTCGTTTTCAAGAATTATCGGCTCTGTTATACCTGCGGCAATAGGGTGTGCGGGATTTACGCAGAATATCTTTTCACTGTCCCCATGCTTCCAGTTCAGATTAAGAGTCGTGCCGAGAAGTGATTTCATAATTTTACTGTGATGAGCCGAGTGCAGGGCAATAAGTCCCATTCCTCTTAGAACGTGATTTTTTACACGTTCCACAACCTTGTCATCAACCTTGTCATGTGCGCAGTGTCCCCACCATATAAGTACGTCTGTGTCTTCAAGTACTTCTTCGCTCAGACCGTGTTCAGGCATATCAAGTGTAGCGCATTTTACTGTTATATCCTCATTTTTTCCGAGAAAATCAGCTATACAGCCATGTATTCCATCGGGATAAACCTTGCGGATTCCTTCGTATTCACGCTCATGAATAAATTCATTCCATACGGTTACACGTATCATGATACCACTCCTTTAATTTTGCTGCAGATTTTTTCATATCGGAAATCTGATTCTGCGAGCCGAAATGTTCAATTGCAAAATATCCGCTGTATCCGTTTTTCAGCAGTGTCTTTACGATTTTTTCAATAGGCATCCCGCCATATCCCACAGGAGAAGAATACAGAGCTGTGTTATCAAGAGAGATTTTCGGTTCTTCGCCTGTTTTCGGAGTATAGCTTCTGTCCTTACAGTGAAGATGTGTGATTTTTTCTTTCAGCTTTTCAAATGCGTCAAGGGCGTTTTCACAGGAATAAATGAAATTTCCCGTGTCAAAGGCACATCCCAGCCCTGTAACATTTTCCATAAATCCGAGCAGACCTTCAGTTGTGCTGAAAACTGCTGTCTTGTCATCGAAATCCTCAAGACACAGGTCAATGCCGTTTTCTGAACATATTTCCGAAAGCCTGTTCATACATTTATACATTCTTACGGTGCATATAGCTGCATCATCGCCGTCGTAAACAAAGCCCGGAATAGCCATAAGCCGTTTTATATCATGTCTTTTAAGTGTATCAACAACTTTTACGGCATAGCTCATATCTTCGCTGTGAGAAAAGTCAAGGAATACGTACACGCAGGCTATATCAAGTCCGTGTTTTCTGATTGTGCAGGGAAGAGCGTCATCCTTTTCAAGCCTTGCAAAATCCAGCTCCACACCGTTTATATCCGATTGTGCAGCTTCATCAAGGGCTTTCTCAAAGGTGATTTTTTCCTGATCTGCCGCTTCGAAAAGATGTTCCGCAAAAACTGAAATTTTCATACTTTTGTCCTTTCCGATAAATTGTTGCGTATTCTTTTAGCTATAAACATTACAGCAAATCCCATAATCAGTCCGAGGACTATTCCGCCCAGAATATCGGTAGGGAAGTGCACATAAAGGTAAAGCCTTGTAAAGGCAACAACTGCCGCAAAAATCATTGCAGCAATACCTGCTTTTCTGTTTATTCCGAAAAACTGCAATGCCGATGCGAATGATGTTGATGTGTGCGAGGAAGGGAAAGATGTACCTGACGGTTCAGGAATAAGCAGCATGAATTCTGGATTGAGAATATACGGCCGTTCTCTCATAATAAGCGGTTTGATGATGAATTCGGAAATTAAAACCGTCGCAATGAGAGCAGTGGCAATACATACTCCGTTGAAGCGGTATTTTTTCATAAAGAGGAATATAAGCCCGAAAAATCCCCATACAACGCCATGTCCGAGATGCGTGAGAACGGGCACAACAGCGTCCAGAAAATTACATTGAAGTAAATCCTGTAATCCGTTGAGCACTGCAAAATCAAAATTCTGTATAGCTTCCATTTTTAATCCTTCATATAGCTTTTATGCCGCCTTGCGTTATGCAAAGCGGCATAATTGCCGTTATATTTTTTCAATAATCATTTTATAGTTTTTAGTTTCTCCCGGAGCAGCCAGCTGTATACCACGTTTATCAGCGAATACCCCGTTATCGGTATCGTAATCATCACAACCGCACCATGGCTCAATACATACGAAAGGTGCTTCCTTGTGGTCGGGAGTCCATACGCCGAGAGTTTCAAAGCCTTCCCAGCTGACCTTTACGCCCTCATCTTCTGAAACCAGTGAGCAGCTTTTTGAGCTGATAGTGTCGAAATAAACGCAGTCATTATCAAAAAGGCTGTATTCAAGGGGATATTCCTTGCTGTTTTTCAGTCTGCAAATTCTGTCGTTATCGCCCCACATACGTGTTTCGAGATTCATAACAGGGCTGTTTACATTTTCATTTTCGCTGAAAACAAGCTTATAGCTGTCAAAAGGCTTATCGCATGCAAAAGCGGGATGTGCGCCGATGCAGAAGGGCATGTCAGTGTCGCTTTTATTTACAACCGCATAGCAGATTTCAAGCGCTTTTTCTGTAAGTGTATAGGCAAGTGTAACCTTAAAGCCGAAGGGATAGTTTTTCAGGGTTGCTTCATTACTTTCAAAAGAAAGAACTGCCTGATTTTCTGTTGCAGATTCAACGACGAATTCGTTGTCACGTGCAAAGCCGTGCTTTGAGATTGCATATTCCTTACCGTTTATGATGGTTTTTCCGTTGCGGAGGTTACCGATCATGGGGAAAAGAAAGGGAGAAGTTTTACCCCAGTATTTTTCATCGGCACACCACATAAGCTCCTTGCCGTCTGCAACGTAGGATTTAAGCTCTGCACCCTTTGAGATTATCAGAGCAGAGGAGTTACCGCACTTGAGTGTAATATCCATTACTTGTTTGCTTCCTCCTCGATGGTCTGGTTGATATAAAGCATCTGGCTGTTTATGTTTTCGGGGATTTCACGGCTTGTGCCTTCCCACTGGGGAAGCTCGGACCATGTTATTACCTTATCGTGAGCATAAACCTTTTTAAGGAATTCAGGACTCATTTTTTCGGTGTTGAGCTTGGGTATACCGTATACATTCTTTCCGCTGTAAATGAAATCGCCGTTCCAGGGCATGAAATAGAGCCATTCAACAGTTTCGGTTCCGAAAACTTCATCAGGGTCAGGAATATAGCCAACTTCTGAAAGAGTAAGCATCTTGCCTTCTTCTGTGATTGTGTCAAGCGCCTTGCGCTTTGCTACCTGTGCGGAATGGTCTTCAGTATTGGGGTATACGTCAATACCGGAAATATCATAAGTATTGGGATGAACCTGTGTGTGCTTTGACTGACCGTTCCATACCCAGATAAGGTTTGTAAGCTTATGATAGTTTTCAAGTCTGTCGTAGATCATATACCAGAGCTTCTGATAGTACTGTTCCTGAGCGATTTCTCTGTCAGCAACACCCCACCAGAACCATGCGCCGCTTGCTTCGTGGAGAGGACGCCAGAGAACAGGAACGCCTGCAGCTTCAAGCTTCTGAAGCTCAATAGCGATAAGGTCGATATCGTGAACGACAACTTCGTATTCCTTTGTGCCGGGTGTAACGGCATTCTTGAGGCTGAAGTTGGTTATATCCTCAGAGTAAAAGGCATAAGCGGTAGATTCGGCATCCTGATTAACGTCACGGGGAACGTTCCAGTGCCAGCAGAAGCTTACAAGACCGCCGGACTTGTTGTGCCATTCGATAGCCATATCGGTCCATTCGCTGGGATTGTCGTTGTGAGGCATAGTGGTGAAAATAAAGTCAAAGCCCTTTATGGCAGGGAGATCGCCTGTCTGCATGTAATAGACAATATCTTCCACCTGCTTTGAGCCGGAAGCCTGCTGTCCGGAAATGATATTCTTGCCATAGTTTTCCTTAAGCCAGTCGAAAACAACCTTCGTCTTTTCGTTTGTGTTATCGGAAACTGTGTCGCCGTCAGCAACTGTCTTGGCATCAAGAGAAGCTAAAAGAGCATCAAAATCGGTTTCATATGCAAGAGCCACTTCCATATCAACATCGCCGTTTTCATCAACAGCAACAGGATTTGAAAGGGGTGCGGCGGTAACCTCGGTAGTATCGGTAATATCGGTTACGTCAGTATTTACCATACCTGTTTTGTCCACAGGTTCACAGGAAGCGAGAATTGAAACTGCAAGAAGCATGGCAGTTATTCTTCTGAATTTACTTGATTTCATAATATTTTCCTTTCGGGTTGGTCATAAATATATGTTAATTATATCATACAAATAGTATTTTTGGCAATACTTTGGGCATAATAATTTCAGAAACAAAGTTTATTTTCTGAAAACTATTGACAAATTGTAAAAAATAGTATATTATATTGTTAGGGAAGGCTAACAAAAGTTAGCTGTTTATTTAAAAAATAAAGTTAGGGAGTGCTAACAAAGGAGAGCGATGCGACATGACAAGAGAAGAATACAGCCGCTTTGAACAGAAGCTTGCTTTTCACGCCGCACCTGCATTGCTTGGCATAAAGGCGTCCAATATGCTGTCTCTGAGTCATAGAGATTTTGATATTGCTGAGAATATAAACAGATTCAATGAAAGGGCAGCGGCAAAAGGGCTTCATATTGAAGTGCTGTGTGAATGCAAAAACAAGGCGCTTATGCTTGTATATAACAGACGTCTTCTTGAGAAGCGTCTTGCCGACCCGGTTATCAGGCGTTTTCTGACGGTTTACGGTTATAGCGAAGAGCTGAAGACTGACGGGTGCCTGCACCGTCTTGCACAGAGAATGAAAGAAAGCGATGGTTTTCCTCATGAAGTAGGAATATTCCTTGATTATCCCCTTGAGGATGTTATAGGCTTTATAGAAAACGCTGGGGCAAATTATAAGCTGTGCGGATGTCATAAGGTATATGGAGATGCAGTAAGGGCAGCACGTGTTTTTTCAAATTATGAAAAATGCAGGAATTTCCTATGCGGAAGGTTAAATACGGGTCATGATATCTATCAGGCTCTCAAAATAAATTAAAACGTGTTTCACGAAGAAAGGAAAGATAACAACAATGAAAACAGCAGTAATTTACTGGAGTGGTACAGGCAATACAGAACAGATGGCAGGTGCGGTGGCTGAAGGGGCAGGTGCTGAGCTTTTCAGTGTTTCGGAATTCAGCGGTAATATTGCGGATTATGACAGAATTGCATTCGGTTGTCCGTCTATGGGTGATGAAGTTCTTGAAGAAAGCGAGTTTGAACCGTTCTTTACATCTGTTGAAGATCAGCTTTCCGGAAAGAAAATTGCGCTTTTCGGTTCATATGGCTGGGGTGACGGCAAGTGGATGAGAGACTGGAAAGAAAGAGCGGAAGCGGCAGGCGCAGAAATTGTAAATGACGAAGGGCTTATCATCAATGACGCTCCCGATGCGACTGGTCTGGCAAGCTGCAAGGCGCTTGGAGAAGCGCTTATCAGTTAAGCAGTTTTACTAAAGATATGCTGTTATATAGCGGCATATCTACTCCTTCAGATATTTTGCGGGGTGCGTCGGTTTATATCGGCGCATTCTGCATTATTGACTAAAATGCTGAATCGTGATTAAATAAGTAAAAAGTATAATTGGGGTGCTGTAATGAATTACATTTGCGAGGAAAATTTTGAATATCATGAATTTGTGGAATGAAATTGAAAAGAATACCGGAACAATGTATGACCCTGTCATTGCCAGGGCTGCGCTTGATAACTGGGAAACAATGATTGAGCAATATAAATAAGTAAATCCCTTGTGATTAAGGCGTGCCGCCTTTGGCAATTCCTGCCTTTTGAAATATTCTGCTCTATCGAAATGGCAGAACGGCAGGAGACACAATGCTGCTTTACCGCACCCACGCTAAGGCGAGCCGCCTTTGGCAATTCCTGCCCTTTAAATATTCTGCTCTATCGGAACAGGCAACGGCAGGGGTAGGCAATGCTGTTTTATGGTGCCCATGCTAAGGCGAGCCGCACTTTCATAAGAAATAATTAATCCCGCCGTTTAAAAACGGCGGGATTAAAAACTTTTATACAGCGAATGTGCTGAGTTTACAGAGGTTTATTTGCTTTCTGTTTTCTTTTTGTTTTCAGACATTTTAAGCATATCGGAAAGCTTCAGTCTGTCGCCTGTATGGAGAATGATATGCTCGTAAACCTTTGCAACAATCAGCGCAAGTGCAATTACACATGCGAGGAGTATTGCCAGGGCAATTATTACTTCAACAAGCGTCATCTGACCCAGCATATATGCTGAAGGCAGACAGAAGGGTGAAGAAATAGGGATATATCTTGCGATTATTGCAATAGGGTTGCTTTCGCCGTCAGTATTGCCGATCTGAGGCATATATGCGAGGTAGAAACCGAGAACGCCGATAATACTCATGGGCTGAATAGCGGCTGAAAGGTCTTCCATTTTGCTGATGCTTGCACCTGCAAGACCTGCGATAAGCGCATATACAAGGAAGCCTAAGATGAATGTGATTATAAGGATTACCAGTGTACCGATGTTTACAGAGGAGAATGCGCTCATAATGTCGTTGATGACATTCTGTGCTTCAATACCCACACCTGATTCACTTACAGCGGAAACAATATCATCAATCTTTGCAAAGATACCGAAGGGCATTGATGCGAGGAATCCCACAGCGCCTGCGGCAACGAAAATGAGGAACTGCATGAGGGAAACGCTGCACATTGCAAGTATCTTGCCGATAATGATGGAAAGCGGGCTTACGGAAGTAAGCAGGTATTCCATAATTCGTGAAGATTTTTCAATAGCAATGGACTGTGCCACCATCTGGCTGTAAGAGAAGATAAAGATGAACAGGATAAGCGAAGCAATCATAGGAACAAGCATGTTCACAAGCTCATCAACCAGAGAAACAGGTTCATCGCCGGCCTGTAAAAGGGAAGTAGAAACACCCTTCACAACGGTGGACATCTGGTCTGCGTTAAGACCAAGAGAAGAGAGATACTGAATATCAAGCTGTGTAGACATGAGATTCAGTACAGAATTGCAGTCGCTCTCATCAATAGTAGAATTAGTACCTGAATAATAGGAGTCAATTGAAAGATAACCATCAGTCATGGTAATATGCGCAAGCATTGCGTTTTCAGTAGTTTCAGCCAGCTCATTGATTTTGGCTTCAACTGCTGAGGAATCTATTTTTTCAGGTGTGATACCCATTGTAGCTGTGGTAAATGTAAATTTCAGGTCAAGGGGTGTTTCATTTGCGATATAGAGTTTTTCAACTGTGAAAGCCTCAGTATCGCCTTCAAGGGTATCTTCGATTTTTGTAAGTTCATCTTCAAGGAGTATTGCAGGAAGAATATTTACCGTAGCGGCAATAAGTGCAACGATAATAGCAATGACCGTAGTGCTTATAATGAAGCTTTTTGTTTTTATCTGCTGTAAAAAGGTAAAGGCAAATATATTTTTCCATCCCTTAGTTTTCATTTGCACCGACCTCGCTTTCTGTTACTGCGTCGCCGCCGCATTTTTCAACAAAGAGTTCGTGAAGAGAAGGCTCTCTTAAATCGAATGTTACAACGTTTATGTTCTTTTCCAGCATCTTCTTCAGTAATTCCTGTGCCTGAGCTTCGTTGTTTACCTTGAAGTCTGTACCGTTGGGAGTATGCTGAACAACAGTAAGTCCGCATTCTTCGGCAATATCCAGAAACTCGCTGTCAGCCTTTACGGAAAGGTTTACTCTGCCGTAGGATTTCTTGATTTCGTTGAGATTGCCCTGAAGCACTACCTCGCCTCTGTGTAAGAGAACAAGGTCCTCGCAGAATTCTTCGATTGTCTGCATCTGGTGGCTGGACATGATGATGTACTTGCCCAGGTCACGCTGTTCTCGGATAATATCCTTGAATAAGTCAGCGTTTACAGGGTCAAGACCGCTGAGTGGTTCATCAAGGATAAGCATTTCGGGATTACCGATAAGTGCTGCTGCAAGCTGCACCTTCTGCTGATTACCCTTTGAAAGCTGTTCCGCATTCTTCTTGCGGTATTCATTGATTTTCAGACGGTCGAAAAGATAGTCGATTGATTGCTTCGCCTCACTTTTCTTCAGTCCCTTGAGCGATGCAAAATAATACATCTGTTCAAGCACGTTGTACTTGGGGTAAAGACCTCTTTCCTCCGAAAGATAACCGATATTTTCCTCAAGTACGTTTAATTCTCTCCCTTTCCAGAGAACTGTTCCGCTGTCCTTTTTCAGCATATTCAGAATCATTCTGATGGATGTGCTTTTACCTGCACCGTTTGTGCCGAGAAAAGCAAATACACCGGGTTTTGTAAGCTCAAAGGATAAATCCTTTACAGCTACGTGACCGTTGAATGACTTTGAAAGGTTCTGAACTGTAAGCGACATACGTAAATCATTCCTTTCTGTCTGTAAATTTTATTTACTTAATTATATCAGTGTGTTGTTGATTTGTCAATAGATTTTTAAGAAAAATGTAAATTATTTTTACATTCTGATTTTTGTGATATTGTTACATTTTCCGTTTTTCTTGTCAATATCAAGAACAACACCGTTTATCATGATATCTCCGTCGGGGTAGGTGTGCTTCTGCGGATAATAGGAAGTAAGCCTTGAAATGATAACATCCTTGTCTACGCCGAGAACAGAGCGTTTTACGCCTGTCATTCCCACATCGGTGATATATGCGGTATGACCGCCGAGAATTTCGTCATCATTGGTCTGTACATGTGTATGAGTACCAAGTACAGCGGAAACTCTGCCTTCAAGATAGTATCCCATTGCTTTTTTCTCGGAGGTTGCTTCTGCGTGAAAATCCACGATAATATTGGGTGTGTCAATTTCCTTCAGGATTTTATCAATGCAGAAAAAGGGATTGTCGCAGCTGTCCATATAAGCCATACCCATGAGGTTGATAACGGCAACCCTTGTGCTTCCCATATCGGCAACGCACCAGCCCTTGCCCACAGTATCGCCGAAGTTGGCAGGGCGTATAATAACACTGCTTTCTTCGTACATATCGTTCATTTCACGTCTGCGGAAGCAATGATTGCCTGTTGTGATAATATCAGCACCACCGTTAAGCAGCAGGTTTGCCGAAAATGGTGTAATACCGTTTCCGTCTGCTGAATTTTCTCCGTTTACAATGGTAAGATCAATTTCATGCTCACGTTTGATTTTAGGAAGCTTTGAGCCGAGATATTCACAGCTGTTCTGTCCTACAACGTCACCTATAAATAGAATTTTCAAAAAATCACCCCGTCTGATTATCAAAAAAGGGACATATCAAATGTCCCTTTTACTTTTCAGTTATCTTTCAAGAATCTGGCTTCTGTCAGGACCGATGCCGACCATAGCAATCTTACATTCGCAAAGCTCTTCAAGCTTTAAGATGTAGTCCTTGCAGATCTGAGGAAGCTCATCAAAGCTCTTGCAGTTTGAGATATCCTCGTCAAAGCCCTTGAATTCTTCATATACAGGCTCGCAGTCTGCAAGCTCCTCAAGTGAAGCGGGGAAGTCCTTTAAGATTGTACCGTCTGCCTTCTTGTAAGCAACACAGATCTTCAGGTCGCCGATACCGCTTAAAGTATCAAGCTTGTTGATAGCAAGCTTGGAAAGACCGTTTACACGTACGGAGTGACGTACGATAACTGCGTCGAACCAGCCTGTTCTTCTGGGTCTGCCTGTTGTTGTACCGAACTCGCCGCCCTTGTTGCGGATAAGTTCGCCTGTTTCGTTTTCAAGCTCTGTAGGGAAGGGACCCTTGCCTACACGTGTTGTATATGCCTTGGCAACACCGATAATGTCATTGATCATCATAGGGCCTACGCCTGTACCAACGCACACACCTGCGGAGAGGGGGTGAGAAGATGTAACATAGGGGTAAGTACCGAAGTCGATGTCAAGGAGAGTAGCCTGAGCACCCTCGAACATGATCTGCTTACCTGCCTTGGCAGCGTTGTATACGATAACGGATACATCGTCAACGTAGGGCTTGAGACGCTTGCCGTATTCTGTGTATTCCTTGATGATAGCTTCGATATCGTGAGCTTCACCGCCGTATACTTCTGTAATAATCTTATTCTTGAGCATTCCTGTGCTTCTTGCCTTTTCAGCAAAGATTTCAGGATTGATTAAATCATATACTCTGATACCGCAGCGTTCATACTTATCCATATAAGTAGGACCGATACCTCTCTTTGTAGTACCGATATCGCTGTTGCCTCTGAACTGTTCGGATAAACCGTCGAGAGTGATGTGCCAGGGCATTACAACGTGTGCTCTGGGGTCAATTTTAAGGTTTGCAAAGGAAACTCCTCTTGCGCCTAAAGAATCAAGCTCTCCGATAAAATCCTTGGGGTCGAGCACTACGCCTGCACCGATAAGGCAGAGTGTGTCCTTATAAAGAATACCTGAGGGGATAAGATGAAGCTTATAGGTTTCACCATTGTTTACTACTGTGTGACCTGCGTTGTTTCCGCCCTGTGAACGTACTACAACATCTGCTCTTGAAGCGATGATGTCAATGATTTTACCCTTGCCTTCGTCGCCCCACTGGGTACCAACTACTATACTTGCCGGCATTGCTGTTACCATTCCTTTCTTTGTTCAGGTTCACGCACCCATATAGTCTATGGGCACAGACCTTAACTATTATATCAGAAAAAATCTGTTATTGCAAGCTATTTTGAGTATTTTTTTAAAAAAGTTGAAGAAAAATTATCAGGCTTCAGGTATACCACCATCGCTCCACGAGTCAACGCCTGTGGTTGTTTCCGTCGGCTGACTTTCAGGAACAGCCGTATCCGAAGGCGCAGAGGTATTCTCTGAATCTGCGGGTGCATCATTCCATGACGGACTTTCCGTATCGGAAGCTGTATCGCTTGTATCTTCCGCAGGAAGTGTCGTGTCGGTAGTATCTGAAACGGATTCTGAACCTGTGCTTTCTTCCGGAACTGTCGTTTCTTCGGGAGCCGTTGCTTCCTCAGCAGTTGTTTCTTCCGGCTCATCAGCGGGTACGTCTACGTTTGTTGAGCCGTCCGAAGCGTATGAAATACTGCTTCGTGACAGATAGCTCTTTACACCGCTTACGATTGCATTGGCAATACCTTTCTGATGCGAAGAGGAAGCCATAGCCATAGCGTCCTCAATATTGTCAACAAAGCCGACTTCAATCAGAACTGACGGGAAATCCTGCTGTAAGGTTACATGATAATAGCTGTATTTTGCGCCTCTGTTCTTATTTGCACCGTCGGAGTATACATTATTTGTGAAATAAGATGATAGACTGCTTGAAATCGAAGCCGCAAGAGGCTGAGAATAGGAGGTGAAGTAATATACCTCAGTACCCTTGGCAACACCAGACGAGCTGCCGTAAGCTTTATTGGCATGAATCGACAGATACAGGTCGCAGCCATACTGTCGTGCATAGATAGGTCTTTCCTTAGTAAGGTAGAATTTGCTTTCAGTCTTAAGACGTACTACATTTGCGCCCGCTTCTTCAAAGGCGGTCGCAAGTTTCTTTGAAATCGGAACTACAACCTCCTGTTCCACAACTTCACCTATACCGCCGGGGTCGATTGAAGTAGCGGTTTTTCCGTAACCATGGCCGGGATCAATAACGACGGTCATACCTTTCAGGGAGTTTGTAGGTACACCGAATGAAAGCATAAGATCTCCGTCGCTGTTGTAGTAGGAGCCGTGTCCTGCATAAACTCCGGGTTGTCTGAGGGTAAGCAGCAGACGGAATTTTGTACCGTTATCCTCTGTAACGGTATCCCATTTACCTGCGCTGAATACCATATTGTTTTCAAAGGAGGGGAGTTTTGTAACGCTGGTTACATTTTCAAAAACAATAGCAACATGTGTAGCGGTAAAAGAAGTAAGATTATAGTCTCCGTCCCATGCTGTATAATAATCATTTCCGACCAGCCTGATGTTGAAGCTGGTTTTGTAGTCCATGTTGATTTTTATGTAGCTCTTACCGTTTGATGTGCCGATTGCCTTTACAAGCAGGGCGTTCTTCTCAATACCATGACCATCTGCGAGCGATGAAGAACTTGTAGGAATACGCTTACCTGATTCAGTCAGATAGTAGTTGCCTGAAGTGGATTTGTAAGGCTCTATTGTGCCTGCAGGAAGCTGCGAGAATATGGGCGACTGGATATCATCGGCAGTTTTTCCGTCATAAACGATTGTATAGTCGGAATTTGTTTTTACATAGGTTACGCTGTCGGATTCCTTATAAATGGATTTGAGAGTACCGATTACTTCACCTGTGCCTACACTGTTTGCATCAAACATCTGTGCCTGATGCTCGATAACAGGCTCAGGTTCTGCATTTACAATAACCGAAGCGCCCATAACCTCCATGCTGTAACCGCTGTTGGAGCCGTAAATCTTGATGTTGCCCAGATTCTGCTCCTGACCGATTATACCCTGGGGAACAGTGTATGTTCCCTTATAGCGAACATAGGATGAGTTTGCGTCATCTTCGTCTTCGTTTGTCTTGCCTTCGCTTTCCTTCATAGGAACCTTCTGTCCGTTTATCATACCGTAGATGTCCGAACCCTTATAGGCCATAACCGAAAGATTGATTTTCGTACCGCCGTCAACCTGAAGCTTCTTGCCTTCGGAAATAGAGGCGGTTATGGATTTCATAACAACGATTTTGCGTTCAATCTTATAGGTAATGGTTTTTGATTTATGAGTGAAAGTAAATGTGTTTACGCCGACTTTAAGATCTTTGGTGAAATAGAAGTTACCAGCGTCGTTGAGCTTGATGGGAGAGTTGTTGAAGTAAACAGGGAAGTTGCTGTCAAAGCTTCCCATGAAAGTAACGCTGGGTTCGCTTGTGGTAAAGCTCTGCTTTACGGGTGACTGCATTCTGAGATCGTCAAACAGGGATTCCTCGTTGATCTGTTCATTGAAATAAGAGGTGAGAGTAGAGGTTGTTCCCATGGGGTTCTGCATAAGGCGTTCGTAGGAATTGAACACACTGCCGTTGTAGCTGTCAAGCTTCTTTGCAACAGTAAGCTGTCTTAAAAGCTGATCCTCTGCACCCCAGCCTGCGCTTGTTGTTCCTATCTTTTCGTTATAATGAACAATATACATAGGCATATCGTAATCGGAGGTAAGGTCGCCCCACCAGCCTGTTACGGTTTCAAAGGGAAGTGTGCCGTCTGTAAGAGAGCCGTAGGCTCTGAGCATTGCGAAATCCACATAACTGTTTTCGATAAAGCTCTTTGTATCCGAATATCCGTCGTAATACGCCTGAACACTGTCTTCAGTTTCGCTTCCGTCAGGATTTGTGGAAGAATTTGCCCACATATCGTTTATCATAAAGCCTACTGCGATAGAATTGTTTGTCATGTGGACAATGTCCGAAGCTGTGCTGAAAAGCTGGTCTGCGGTATCATAAAGCCAGTTTGTATATCCGATTCCTGAGCCGTCATCTATGTATTCGCCGAAAGTTTCTGTATTTCTGCGGATATAGTAATCATCAAGGATTATACCGTCGCAGGGATATTTTATAGCGAAACGGTGTACCTTTGAAATCAGTGTATCAATCTGCTTTGTGCCGTCCTTGCAGTCAGCCAGCAGATGGCTTATATCCATTACAACATAGGGAGAAACACCATAATTGTACGCCGTGCTTACTGCAATGGCTGTTGGGTCAAAGACCTCGGAATCTTCGTTCACATCCACGCTGTAATATGCACGGTCTTCGTATACGGTATTGATAATAACTGTATTGAGACCTATATCGGCAAAGTTGGAGAAGATATCCTCAAGTTCTGCCGTAACAACAGCAGTATCCTGCTCGCCCAGACAATAGTCAACACCGGGAGTAATAACCGCAGCTCTCATATTATCGGGCAGGGTGAACATAAACTGAAAATCTTCGCTTTCCGATAAAGCGCCGCTGTCGCTTTCCTGCTCCTCTGTGACATTTTCTTCAGTTACCGCATTTTCCTCTGTTACATCAGGCTGTTCCTCGGCATAAGCCTGCGGAATAAGCTCCGGTGCTGCGGCAGCAATTACCGCACAGGCGCAGAAAATCGCAGTAATCCTTTTAAAAATTCCCATATAATGTTAAAAATCCTTTCTAATCTGTAAGCAAGGGCTTAAGATTTGAAATTTCCTTATTGATTGCGGAAGAAACATATCCGCTTGTAAAAATATAATTATAGCTGTAAAGCACGATACCATCACAGCCCTTTTTGCGGGCGTATTCGGTCTGCCTTTTAAGCATTGTTTCCGTGTTGCACCATTCCCATTTGCCGTTGCCTGCCCAGGTATCTTCCTTGCCGATTTTATAGACTGCAAGTCCGATATAAAGCTTTACATCGGTGTTTTTTACCATTCTGACCCAGGTGTCGGTACATTTTTCGTAGGGCTGGGCGGAATTATCAAAGCCGTAGTAAATCTGGGGTGCGAAATAGTCGATATAACCGCCCTTGCACCAGCTTTCAGCATCAGCGTAAAGCTGATTTATATTATTTTCAATACTGCCTTGCGTACTTGCACCGAAAACAGCAGTGGAAGAACAGCTGTGAACAGTGTCGTAAAGCGCTTTTACCAGCTTGTTGCAGTTATTGATTCTGAACGAGGAAAGGGAGGAATAGCCACTTGCGGTATACGCTGAATAGTCAAATGAAGCCTCGGTTGTGGGATAGAAATAGTCGTCTATATGTATCCCGTCAACGTCGTATTTTTTCATTATTTCTTTCACACCGTCGCATACAAGCCGGATAGTTTCTGAATATGCGGGATTCAGATACCATGTTCCGTTCACATTGACGATATATTTTCCTTTATATTCCGAATTGTACCATTTTTTTATGGTGTAGTCGGAGGAAACTGCGAGCATATCCTCAGCTGTGCATAACCTGAGAGGGTTTATCCAGGCATGGAATGAAAGACCGTGCTTTTTCGCTTCGTCAACAAGGATTTCGTAGGGGTCATATCCCGTTTTCTCGCCTACGGTTCCCGAAAGATATTTTGTTGCAGGGAACAGCTCCGATTCATAAAAAGCGTCACCGAATGCTCTTGCGTGCACATAAACGGTGTTGATACCGATAGAAACGCAGTTGTCATAGATTTTGTCAACTGCTTTTCTGAAATCTGATTTTGATTTTCCTTTGAGCAGTGCGGACATTTCAAGATACGAAATCCATACCCCGTGTACTTCTCCGTCAACAGGCGAAACAACTGATTGTGTGGTGGTTGAGGCGGCAGCCGTTGTAGTTGCTGCGGATGCAGTGGTAGTAGTTGTTGTTTCAGGAGCGGTTGTAGTCGCCTTGGTAGTCGTTGTCGTTTCGGGGGTAGTTGTGGTTGCTTTTGTAGTGGTTGTCGTTTTTTTCGTTGTGCTTGTTACAGCAGTAGTAGCTGCCGTTGTTGTTGTTTCCTTTGTTGTAGTTGTTTCTGTGGTTTTTACGGTTGTTGTAGTTGGAGCGGTAGTTTTTTCTGTTGTACTTGCGGAGGTTTCTGCTGATTCCCGTGTTGAAACAGCTGATTCTTCAGATGCCACTGTTGTTTCGGCGGAAAAAGAAGTGCTTGACGCCGTAATTTCCGGCACGGGCAGGGCAGAAGCCGCAGTAGTTGTATTTTCCATCAGAATTCCGCTGAAATTGCCGTTATTGACGGTTTCGGCGGGTTTCGTGTTTTCCTGACAGGAGCTGAATAAAAGTATGGCAGCCGTAGCGAGGGAAAGTATTCTGACTGCGCTTTTTTTCATATTTCAGGTTCCTTTCTTTTTATTTCTACACATAAATATACATTATAATTATATCACCAAATCGTATTCAAGTCAATATGTTAACGTTTACTGACGGCTTTTTTACATAAAAAACTGAGATTTATCCCGATGAATGGAAAAAAAGCTGTTTTTTTCTTGACAAACACTATAAAAATATAGTACAATAAAAGCAGTTATTTTTTAAGGAGGCAATTAAATGGGACTTACATTAACAGAAAAAATACTTCGTGCGCACATTGTTGACGGCGAACCTGTAAAGGGTACAGAAATAGGTCTTAGAATCGACCAGACCTTAACACAGGATGCGACAGGTACAATGGCGTATCTTGAATTCGAGGCTATGGGCGTTCCCCGTGTAAAGACAGAACGCAGCGTGGCTTATATTGACCACAACACACTTCAGTCCGGCTTTGAAAATGCTGACGACCATCGTTTCATCGGTTCCGTAGCAAAGAAGCACGGCATTTACTTCAGCAGACCCGGCAACGGTATCTGCCATCAGGTACATCTTGAACGTTTCGGTGTTCCCGGAAAAACACTTATCGGCTCTGACAGCCATACACCCACAGGCGGCGGTATCGGTATGATTGCTATCGGCGCAGGTGGCCTTGACGTAGCTGTTGCTATGGGCGGCGGCGCATATTACATTACATATCCCAAGGTTGTAAAGGTAGAGCTTACAGGTAAGCTTAATCCCTGGGTAGCTGCAAAGGACGTTATTCTTGAAGTTCTCAGAAGAATGTCCGTTAAGGGCGGCGTAGGCAAGGTTATCGAATACTGCGGCGAGGGTGTAAAGACACTTTCCGTTCCTGAACGTGCAACAATCACAAACATGGGTGCAGAACTCGGCGCTACAACCTCTATCTTCCCCTCTGACGAAATCACAAAGGAATTCTTGAAGGCTCAGAAGCGTGAAGAGGTATGGGTTCCTCTTGCAGCAGATCCTGATGCTGAATATGATGAAGAGCTTACAATCAATCTTTCCGAGCTTGCTCCTTTAGCTGCTTGTCCTCATTCTCCCGACAACGTAAAGAGTGTTGAAGAAATCGGACCTATGAAGATTGACCAGGTATGTATCGGTTCCTGCACAAACAGCTCTCTTCTCGATATGATGAAGGTTGCTCACATCTTAAAGGGCAAGACTGTACATCCCGACGTATCTCTTTCCATTGCTCCCGGTTCAAAGCAGGTTCTCAACATGCTTGCCGAAAACGGTGCTCTTGCAATTATGATTGACGCAGGTGCAAGAATCCTTGAAAGTGCATGCGGTCCCTGCATCGGTATGGGTCAGTCTCCTAACTCCAAGGGTATCTCCCTCAGAACCTTCAACCGTAACTTTGAAGGCAGAAGCGGTACAAAGGACGGTCAGATTTATCTTGTATCTCCTGAACTTGCAGCAGCTTCCGCACTCACAGGCGTACTCACAGACCCCAGAACTCTTGGTGAAATGCCTGATTTCAAGCTTCCCGAAGAATTTATCATCAATGATAACATGATTGCACTTCCTGCTGACGAAAAGGATATGGACAGCGTTGAAATTCTCCGTGGTCCCAACATCAAGCCCTTCCCTGAAACAGCTCCTCTCCAGGAAACAATCGACTGCGGCTGTTCCTTAAAGGTCGGCGACAACATCACAACCGACCACATCATGCCCGCAGGTGCAAAGATTCTTCCTTTACGTTCCAACATTCCCGCTATTTCCAATTACTGCTTCACAGTATGTGATGAAAAGTTCCCCGAAAGAGCAAAGTCCATGGGACAGAGCATTATCGTGGGTGGTGCAAACTACGGCCAGGGTTCTTCCAGAGAACACGCAGCCCTTGCACCTCTTTACCTCGGCGTAAAGGCAGTTCTTGTAAAGAGCTTTGCACGTATTCACAGAGCTAACCTTATCAATGCCGGTATCCTTCCTCTTACATTTGTGAACGAAGCTGACTACGAGAATATCGCAGAAGGCGACAAGCTCGTTATCGAAGGTGTAAGAGCAGCTGTTGAAAGCGGTAAGACAGAGCTTACAGTTGTAAACAAGACAAACGGCAAGGAAATTCCTGTTCTCTGCGAGCTTACAGGCAGAACAAAGGATATCATGCTTGCAGGCGGTCTTCTTGACTACACAAGAGAATCCCTCAAATGATAAGTTTTATTGAATATCTTTCGAGAAGTGCGCCAAAAGCCAATCAAGTTGATCTTTCTTTCGGATTTATTATTGTTGTAGGTATAGCTTTAGCTGCTTTCTATTTTGTCAAGAAAAATCTTAGAAAAGTTTTTAAGAATATCGATGAACAACTTGAAAACCTTATTACCATAGCGGTATCAATCGGCATTCTTGCACTTGGATTCTGGCTCACTAATCTTTAACGATGCATTACGACGGAAATACAATTGAAATGAAGAAGAGTATAATCTGAGCAGGATTACTTATTCTGAACGGAAATGAGAGGATAATATGTTCTTTTCGGGACTTATGGCAAGCCTTACGGGCAAGCTTTTGAAAAGTGCCGCAGAAAACAACAGGGAAATTCTTCCCAGTGAAAAGCAGCAGAGAGAATTTGATGCCTGGGCGACTTTATTCCCTAATATTGTCGGTGCAATTTTCGGTTGTGCCGTAGCACGTATGTTTTCGCTTGATATATCATATTATCCTGCATTTGCGATAATTTTCGCATTTATAATAGGCGTAGCAAAGCATTGCATATTCGATAATGTCAGGTTTGTGACTGCGGTTATAGAAAATTTTATTATAATGGCGGTTTTTGGCATTATATGCATTGTTGTAAGCCTATCTAAATCATAAAACGGAGGTAACTACCAATGGCAAAAATTCAGATGACAACGCCCCTCGTAGAGATGGACGGCGACGAAATGACCCGAATCATCTGGCAGATGATCAAGGACATTCTTTTAACACCTTATGTTGACCTGAAGACAGAGTACTACGACCTCGGTCTTGTAAAGAGAAACGAAACAAACGACCAGATTACAATTGACAGTGCAAATGCTGCAAAGAAGTACGGTGTAGCAGTCAAGTGCGCTACAATCACACCTAACGCACAGAGAATGACAGAATACAACTTAAAGGAAATGTGGAAATCCCCCAACGGAACAATCCGTGCAATCCTTGACGGTACAGTATTCCGTGCGCCTATCATTGTAAAGGGTATCAATTCTCTTATCCCCACATGGACAAAGCCTATCACAATCGCACGTCACGCTTACGGCGACGTATACAAGAACAGCGAAATGAAGGTAACAGACGGCTCCAAGTGCGAACTTGTCGTAACAGACAAGGACGGCAAGGAAACACGCCAGCTCATCCATACTTTCAAGGGCTCCGACGGTATTATCCAGGGTCTTCACAACATCAATGAAAGTATCGCTTCCTTTGCAAGAGCTTGCTTCAATTTTGCACTTGATACAAAGCAGGATTTGTGGTTTGCTACAAAGGATACAATCTCCAAGCAGTACGACCATACCTTCAAGGATGTTTTTGCAGAAATCTACGAAGCTGAATACAAGGCTAAGTTTGAAGCTGCAGGAATCGAATATTTCTACACACTTATCGACGATGCAGTTGCAAGAGTTGTACGTTCTGAAGGCGGTTACATCTGGGCATGCAAGAACTACGACGGTGACGTTATGTCCGATATGGTTGCCACAGCTTTCGGCAGTCTCGGTATGATGACAAGCGTGCTTGTATCTCCCGACGGCATCTACGAATATGAAGCTGCACACGGTACAGTTACAAGACATTACTACAAGCACCTCAAGGGTGAAGAAACCTCCACAAACTCTGTTGCAACGATCTTTGCATGGACAGGCGCTCTCAAGAAGAGAGGCGAACTTGACGGTAATGCTGAGCTTTCTGCATTTGCTGAAAAGCTTGAAAAGGCAACTGTAAAGACAATTGAAGACGGCGTTATGACAGGCGACTTATATGTTCTTTCCTCTCTCGAAAACAAGAAAAAAGTAAATACTGAACAGTTCCTTCTCGAAATCAACGAGCGTTTAAAGGAAATGATTTAAAAGAGGTCGATTAAAATGCCTAAAAACGAAAAAATATCAAATTCCGTAATCCGCCGCCTGCCGAGATATTACCGTTTTCTCGGTGAGCTCTCAAAGGAAGGAATAAATAAGATTTCATCCCGTGAGCTTGCTGAAAGAATGCGTCTTACCGCCTCTCAGATAAGACAGGATCTTAACTGCTTCGGCGGTTTCGGTCAGCAGGGTTATGGATATAACGTTTCAGAGCTGCGTAGTGAAATAGGTTCAATCCTCGGTGTCGACAAGCAGCACAAGGCTGTGCTTATCGGTGCGGGTAACCTGGGTCATGCAATTGCTGTACATATCAATTTTGAAAAGTACGGTTGCAAGCTCTGCGGAATATTTGATTCTGATGAAAGAATGGTAGGGCAGACCATTGTCGGTCAGAAAATAATTGACGTTGACCGCCTTTCCGAGTTCTGTCGTCAGCATCAGCCCAGGATAGCCATACTCTGTATTCCGAAGTCTGCTGCTCCTCAGCTTTGCGAACAGCTTATCGGCCTCGGTGTAAAGGCTTTCTGGAATTTCTCGCATTATGATATCAATCTTGAACATAATGACATTATAGTGGAAAATGTCCACCTCGGTGACAGTCTGCTTGCGCTCAATTACGGTGTAAGCAATTCTGCCAACAAAACAGAAGAATAAAAGAATCCCACAGGCTGTAAGCCTGTGGGATTTTTTCAGTTTCCTCTTCCTGCTTCCACAAGCTCTGTGAAAAGCTTGCTGTAACGAAGCCCTCTTGCTGTATTCAGCTTCATAATACCGCCGTGAAGGGAAACGGGGAGTTCCTCGCCGCCGAAGGTTACGGTTTCTTCATTGTGGCTGAAAACTCTGTTTCGGATAGCTTCCGCTTCGGATAAGTCAGTTCTGTTTGTAAGCAGTACGAATTCATCGCCGCCGATACGGAACATAATCATATCTTCTTCCTTTTCGTTGTCGATACGTTTCAGGCATTCCGCAATAGCAACGTCGCCTGCGTTACGACCGTATTTTTCGTTAAACGGCAGAAGATTGCACATATCAAAACAGATTGCATATGTTCCGTCCATTTCTCTTAATGCTTCATAAAGTCCTGTTAAATCAAATTTTTTCATAGTATGTCCTCCTGAATTTGTAATCGGAATGTCAAGCTTCGGATAGATTTCGGAGAAGGTTCTGTTCTTGCGGTATTGCGAGGGTGTTTCACCCCATATGCGTGTAAAAGCACGTGAAAACACTTCGTGAGAGTTATAGCCGTATTTCAGCGCAATATCAAGGATGTTGTCATCGGTGGTTATAAGCTCTCTGGAAGCCGCAGTAATTCTGCGCCTGCCGATATAGTCCGCAATACCTATATGGAAAACTCTCTTGAACATTTTCTGAAGCGAAGAAACACTGTAAGAGCAATGTCTGGCAATATCCTCCTGGGATATTTCTTCGTTAAGATTTCCCTCAATGTAGTCCAGTGCACTTGTCAGAACTGCAAAGCTTTCCATATGAACACCTCCGTATAAGATTTTTCAGGATAACGTTATCGTAATTACATTATACATCAGGATAAATGAAATTTCTTGATTTTTTACGTAAAAAGAATACCGCCATACTTTTGGTATGGCGGCGTTTTCTGTGATAGAATTCTTATTCTGTACGCAGTGCCACAACGGGATCCTTCTTAGCTGCAACACCTGACGGGAAGAGACCTGCAATAAGGGTAAGCAGAACGCTGATTGCGATAAGGATAATTCCGGCTGCGGGGGGCAGAACAGAGAGTCCTGCAATTTCGGTTATATTTTCTATAATGATATTAATCGGGATATTGAGAAGTACAGTAACACCGATACCTATACAGCCTGAAACAAGGCCGACAATAACGGTTTCTGCGTTGAACACTCTGGAAATATCCTTCTTGGAAGCACCGATAGCACGGAGAATACCGATTTCCTTTGTACGCTCAAGTACGGAAATATATGTGATAATGCCTATCATAATAGATGAAACAATGAGCGAGATAGCTACAAAGGCAATGAGGATATAGCTGATAGCGTCGATGATGTCGGTTACGGAAGACATCAGCATACCTACCATATCGGTGTAGGTAATAACCTTGTTTTCTTCGCCGTTTTCTTCCATTCTTGTGTTATAGTCGGAGATTATCTGAGTGATATTCTCCTTTGCTTCAAAGTCAATGGGGTAGATGAGGATAGAAGCGGGCTTCTCAAGGTCAATAACGCCCATTGTTGTCATATTGTCATAGTAAGTGGAATCCGAAACAACAGCAGCCTTTAAAATAGCGTCAGTATAAAGCTTCATCATTTCCTGCTGTTCTTCTTCGGTCATGGAAGCAAAATAAGCCATCTGTTCATCTGTAAGCTGCGATAAGTCCATACCGTCCATATCCATGCCTGACATATCAAATTCAGGCATTTCCGTCATATCAACAGTAGGCTCGGTTGCGCCGTCAGGGTTTACAGCAACGGCTGTATCGGGGGGAGCAACCTGTAATGATGACATGAAAGCGGCCTGTTCCTCAGGAGTCATCTGCGCCAGCATAGCCTGCTGTTCTTCTGTAAGCATTGAAGGGTCAATTGCAGGAATCTGAGCTGTCTGCATAGAAGCAAAATAAGCCTGCTGTTCTTCAGGTGTCATCTGTGCCAGCATAGCCTGTTCTTCAGGTGAAAGTGCAGAAATATCAAAGCCGCTCTGCGCCATCTGCTCCTGCATTTCCTTCATCTGAGCCATAAGCTCTTCGGCTTCCTTCTGACGTTCCTCAGCTTCCTTTTCTGCCTTGGCAATTGCTTCATCACCGGCTTCTGTGCCGTCGAAGGGAAGACCTGTGAAAACATCGTAATCCTGTTTTTCCTGCTGTTCCTTTACGATTTCGCTGTCATTTACACGGCCTGAAATATATTCCATAAGGCCTTTCTTATATCCGATAGTACCGCTTATGGAGGAAGCGCTTTCTTCCTTCATACGGATAATGCCGACAATTTTCAGCTGTAAGCTGTCTTCAAGCACGTCAGCCATGAAATCCGCATCGTCGCGTTTGTCAATCCATACGCCGTTTTCGTCCTTTTCATAGAAAGCTGTGTTATCCACAACTCTGAAGGTAAGGTCAAGAATTTCATCGAAGGAATATTCCTTTTTACCGCCTTCGATAGCATCAACGCCTTCCTTTTTCTGCATCATATCACGTACAGCGTCACGAAGCTCGTCAATATCCTGTAAGCCGAGGGTGTAAAGGGTATAGTCTGTGATTTCGTTGTATTTATCCACGATAAGTACTGCTTCGTCATAGTTGTCAGGAATTTCGCCGGCAACAAGCTCGTACTTTGTGTTGAACATTTCTTCGCTTTCGGTAAGCTCCTGGAAAATGTTTGTAGTGCCTGCCGAGGATGACTTCATCATAGAAGCAAGGTCCATCATTCCCGAAACCGCACCAAAGCCGATTTCGTTCATGACATTACTGGGATTTACCTGCATTATATTTTCCGTATCGTCAGCAAAAACCTGCAAGGTGATGCCGTAGGAATATTCAATATTTGTTGTATTGTCCTTTATTCCGCTTTCATCGCTTTCAATAAATGCCTTGAAGCTTTTAAGGTCATTTACGTTTGTTTCCTGATACATCATTGTAAACATGTCGCCAAGGCGGTTGTTGGTGTAGATTTTGTTGTAATCACGTTCCTTGGTGATATTGTTTATATGGCTTGTCATTGAGGAGGACATGAATGCGGTCATATCCGTTGTATTTGTTTCAATGGAAAGGGGATACGATGACATTGTTTCCGTCTGGATGTCGTCAATGTATTCCTGCACGCCGTTTGAAAGAGAAAGAATGAGCGCAATGCCGATAATACCGATACTTCCTGCAAAGGCTGTAAGAATTGTACGGCCCTTTTTGGTCATAAGGTTGTTAAGACTGAGTGAAAGTGCGGTAAAGAATGACATAGATGTCTTTCTTACTTTTTCGGGAGCATTCTTCAGTTCTTCATTGTTTGTAAAAGGGTTGCTGTCATTGACGATTTTTCCGTCAACAAGTCTTATAATACGGTTGGAATACTGCTCTGCAAGCTCAGGGTTATGAGTAACCATGATAATAAGCTTATCCTTGGAGATTTCACGGAGAATCTCCATAATCTGAATGCTTGTTTCGCTGTCGAGAGCACCTGTGGGCTCATCTGCAAGCAGAATATCGGGGTCGTTGATAAGGGCACGTGCAATAGCAACTCTCTGCATCTGACCGCCTGACATCTGGTTAGGCTTCTTTTTGAGCTGGTCGCCAAGACCTACTTTTTCCAGCACCTCAACGGCTCTGCGGCGTCTTTCAGCCTTGGATACGCCCGAAAGTGTGAGTGCAAGCTCAACGTTTGCGAGTACGGTCTGATGAGGGATAAGGTTATAGCTCTGGAAGATAAAGCCGATTTTGTGGTTGCGGTAGGTATCCCAGTCCCTGTCCTTATATTTCTTGGTGGAAACACCACCGATAATAAGGTCGCCGCTGTCATAACGGTCAAGACCTCCGATAATATTGAGAAGAGTGGTCTTACCACAGCCTGACTGACCTAAAATTGAAACAAATTCATTTTCTCTGAAATCAATGCTGACGCCTTTCAGCGCCTTGACTTCGGTATCGCCCATTTTATAATTCTTGACGATATTCTTTAAGCTTAACAAAATGTGCCTCCTGTCTTTTGCGGTTGTTCTGTACCGCCTGTGTCTGTTTATATTTTCACAAATTACATTATATCACAAATAATGCCTTTAATCAATACGCAATCAAAGTACCGCTGTTGAAATTTGACACTTGTCTAAATAATATCGTCTTTTACTATTGCAGTATATATCAAATTATGGTATAATTAGAACGATGATGAAAATTTGCTTATATGATAAATTCATAAACCGAAAGGACATAAAATGGCAAAAAGACCGCATATAACCGAAACAACACGAAAGAATCTCATAGATGCATTCTGGAAGCTCTATCAGACAAAACCGATTGAAAGGATTTCCGTGCGTGAAATAACCGATATTGCAGGCTATAACAGAGGCACTTTCTATCTTTATTTCAAGGATGTCCATGATGTTCTTGAGCAGATTGAGGATGATATCCTTGAAATCATAGAAGAGAAGACCGCATATTATTCAGGTATATTCTTCAATGATTTTTCGCGCAATGACCTTGCCGAAGTTACTGCTGCGGCAATGGAGATTTTTGAAAGCTGCGATTACAGACCTCTGATTCTGCTCAGTGATAAGGGAGATCCGCGTTTTGAAGAAGAGATAAAGAAGAGAATGTATGTTCATCTTGAAGCAGGTGTCGACAATCTTCTTGTAGCCGATAATATAACAAAGGAATACACTATTCAGTTTGTAATTTCCGGTGTTATCGGTATAATCAAGAAGTGGTACGCAGATGGTATGGTAATCCCTGTTGAGGAGCATCTTGCAACGGTCTGTAATGTAATTTTCGGCTCAAGAATTATGTTCAACAAGAAAGTAGATTAAAAAACAAACGGGAAAGGAAAAAAATATGAATCTTTTATTTCTGCTGCACCCAAAATCTCATGTAGCCTATCTTGTGTCGGATTGCACTGCACGTCAGGGACTTGAAAAAATGCGTGCTCACGGATATACCGCAATCCCTGTCATCAATCCCCAGGGCGAATACATAGGAACTGTAAGCGAGGGTGACTTTTTATGGAAGCTTGTCGATACCGATGAATGCAGTCTGAAAAAACTGGAAAAAATAAAGCTGACTGACATTATGAGAGGTGTCCGTGATACAGCTGTAAAGGTTGATACCAAAATGGACGACCTGCTGTTACAGATAATGGAACAGAATTTTGTTCCTGTTACGGATGACAGGAATATCTTTATAGGTATTGTTACCCGAAAGGACATTATAAAGCATTTTTACGAAAAGGAGAAAGCGACAGATGAATGAAAAGGTACAGCTTCTTACTGAAAATATAGAAAAGGCAATTATCGGTAAGCGTGAAGTAATTATAAAGCTTATTGCGGCACTTTTATCGGGCGGACATGTGCTTATTGAGGACGTTCCCGGTGTCGGAAAGACGCGCCTTGTTTCTGCGCTTTCTGCAAGTGTAAACGGAAAGTGCAACCGTATACAGTTCACACCTGACCTTATGCCTTCCGATATTACAGGCTTTACAATGATCAATCAGAAAACAGGAGAAACAGAATACCGCAGCGGAGCGGCAATGTGTAACTTCCTGCTGGCCGATGAAATTAATCGCGCTTCTCCCAAAGCGCAGTCGGCGCTTCTTGAAATCATGGAAGAGCTTCAGGTCAGCGTTGACGGCGTGACTCATGCGCTTCCTGCTCCTTTTATGGCGCTTGCAACCCAGAATCCTGTTGAAACCTACGGTACCTATCATCTCCCCGAAGCACAGATGGACCGTTTTATAATGAAGCTTTCGGTAGGTTATCCTGCGGCGGATGAGGAGCTTGAAATCCTTGATCTCGGCAGAGAGAAAAAGACCGATCTGTCAGCGGTTATTTCCCTTGACGATATAGTTGCACTTAAAGAACAGGCACAGAATGTTGAAGTGCATCCTTCTGTAAAGAAATATATAATCGACATTGTAACCGCTACCCGTGAAAGCGAGTTTACAGTTCTCGGTGCCAGCCCCAGAGGAAGCATAGCACTCCACACTGCCGCAAAGGCACTTGCGCTGATAAACGGCAGAAATTACGTTGTTCCCGATGATGTAAAGAGTCTTGCGGTAGATGTTCTCGCACATCGACTTATGCTTTCGCCCAAGGGTAAAAGCGTTCACTCAGTTCCCGAAAGAGCAATGGCGGCAATTCTTGAAGGAGTTGCTGTTCCGCAGGTGAACTGAATATGAAAATAAATATAAAATCGCTGCTTGCTTACCTGTTCATTGTGGCTGTGTCGGTGCTTTTTATGCTTTTCCTCGACGGCCCCGGCGGAACTTATCTTGTAATTGTAACGGTTGCAGGGCTTTTGATTTCACTCGGAATATTGCTGTGGACAAAAAGGACTCTGTCTTTTTCTGTAAAGCTCAGTGAGGATGTCCTGAACAAGGGTGATGTTCTTCGTGTTGAACTGACCTTAAGAAAGCAGGGAATTATCCCCACATCACTGATAAAATTCTGCTTTTCTGACTGTATGCTTCTGATTTCTGATACAAAAGAAAGCTACACAACCATTATTTTCGGTCATGATGAAGAAACAGCGGAAAAATGCTTTAAAGCCTGCTTTTTCGGCAGCGGCAGAACAGGTGTCGATAAAATAGTCTTATCTGATTATTTCGGTTTGTTCCGCTATGAAATCATAGACCGCAGTCTTATCCGTAACATACGTATCTATCCCGATATACCCGAGGTAAGCGGCAAGGACAGCTTTGCACGCAGCCTTACTGATGCCGTGGCTTTTGATGATAATGAGGAAACTACCAGAGCTGCCGATTCAATCTGCGGCACACCCGGTTATGAACACAGAAAGTATAATCCCGGTGATAATCTCAAGCTTATTAACTGGAAGCTTTCGGCAAAAAGGGGAGAGCTTCTTGTAAGAAAGCTTGAAGGCACAGGCAACGGCGAGCAGCTTTTTGCGCTTGCTTTTGATAATTTCCATTTTGCTGAATCGCAGTTTGCGGCTGAAGCTATGCTGGGACTTATCATGAATTTCGCAAAGGCCGAGCTTCCTGTCAGAGTAATTGTATTTCTTGATAATAACTGGATTGAAAGAGAAGTAAACAACATCAGCGATCTTCAGCAGTTGAGATATGATATGACCTCATACAATATTTTCCCTCTTTCTTCTTCACTTTCTCCCGAAGAGCGCCGTGAAGCGAGAAAAATGAAGTATCCTGATATCCCTGACGGAGAAAACGGTGTTATCTTTGCGCCTGTGTACAACGAAACACTCTCTGCGCTGCTTGAAAGATTACTGGCTGAGGGTACAGAATGTCAGGCGGCGGTCTGCGGTGGGGAATTTACTGATGACAGAGTACGCAGAATATTTTTGGATGGCGGCAATGTCCGCTTTTCGGAATAGGAGGCGCAGCTATGGATTTTACAAAGCGTCTTACAAGCTTCCTTGATCACTGCACTCTGCCGGTTCTTTTGCTGACAGTGCTGTTCAGCTCTGTTGTGTATATCTACGCCTGCGGTGATATGCTGATTTTCGGCGGAATTACATTACTGAGTTTTCTTTATTTCGCTTTGCTTCTTGCAGAGCTCGAGTATCTGCATAACTTAAACAAAACATGGGTTACTACTCTGGTTACTCTTGTTGAACTGGCAGTTTCTCTGATTGTAGGTACTCGTCTTATTGAAACCATACACACAGATACTATCCAGTGGTTTTTTGAGCCTTCAAAATTCCCGCAGGTATATGTAGGGAATATTGTTTCGCTGCTTCTGTTGGTTGGTTTTGTGCTGGGCGATGCAATGTACTATTTTACAAGAGTACGTTTTCGTTCAATGTATGTCTTTCTCATATGTATGTGTCCGTTTTCTCTTTTTGCAAAGAGCTTTACGGATATTCCCGTAATATTCACTATTCTCATAATTACTCTGTTTTTCCTGCTTGTTATTGTCAATGAAACAAGAAACAGCAGATTTTTCGGCAAAAACCGATATATTGCAATAGCGGTATTTATCGGAATTATTACGGCAGGTGCCGCATTTATGCCCAAGCTTGAATTTGCTCCTTATCGTGAGGAATTTGATGAGCTTATCACAGGCGTAAATATGAATATTGCCAACAGAGTGGATTTCAATCAGTTTACGGAAAATTCCTCTTATACATCGTCACCGGATGATGAGGAAAGGATTCTTTATACTTTTTCGGGAGATAATCCCATGTATGTAAAGCGACAGTGCTTCAATTCCTATAACAGCCAGTCGACATTGTGGGGCTATGAAGGTGATTCTCTCACAGGATTCAACAACTATACTGATTATATCAGATGGGAAAATCCTGCTGTGCTTGCAGCAGAATACGGAATAGATATGAAAACAGAAAGGAAATTCACCACAGTTACCGCTGTTGATGATTCTATTCACGCTATATATACACCTGAAAATATAGGCTCTATTGAGTTTATGTACAGTTCGCTTTCCGATTACGGAACAAGGTTTGTATACCGCACTCCGTTTGATGAATATTTCCATTCTGCGGATGCAAGCACCTGGGATAATTATTCTGTCTATTGGTATGATTTTGATATTGATGTTGAGTTTATGCTTTTCTATACTGATGAAACTGCTGAAAAAATCGGCGGTATATATTCAGAAGCGTACCTCAGGACAAAGGACAAGATGCGTAAGCTTTATGATCCTCTTATGACAGAGGAAGCACGTCGCTCCTGTTACAGAAGTAATTCAGGTTACGAAAAGGTCAGAAACCTTGTCAATGAAATAACAGCGAACTGCACAAATGATTACACAAAGGCTCAGGCGATTGAGCAGTATTTCAAATCTCCCGAGTTTTTCTACGACAAGGAGTTTACGCCTGCTGACGGAAGCGTTGAAAATTTCCTTTTCAACACAAAACGTGGCATATGCTCCGATTACGCAACTGCAATGACTCTCATGTGTCGTGAGGCAGGTCTTTACAGCCGTTACGTTGAAGGGTTCCTTATTCAGGATATTGATTCTGAAGGCAGATTTACCGTTACCGCCGCAGATGGTCACGCATATGTTCAGGTGTGGCTTGATGGATACGGATGGACGGATTTTGACCCTACAAGCTCCAATATATATGAAGGTTCTGACGGAACGTTCCTTATAGTTGGTATAATCACACTGCTTCTTATTCTGGCAGGAATTATTGTTGTATTTATTCTGCCTGTTATCCGCGAAACTGCTTTTATGCTGTCGGTCGGCAGACACAGAGGAAAAACACAGCTTCTTATGCTTTATCCTCGTGTAAACAGTCTTGTTCACAAAAAGCTGCATATTATTGATAATACAATGACTGTAAATGAGCTGAAAAATGCTGTAAGCGAAAATTATGGAATTGATATTTCTAATCTTGCAGATGATTACGAAAAAACAGTATATGGTAATATTGATTGCGGAAACAATAATTATATTTCCGCATATACGCAGCTAAAAAAAGCAATCAAACAAAACCAGAAGGAAAAGAAAAAATAAAAAACGTCGGTAAGATTTATTTCTTACCGACGTTTTTTATTCACGAATATCCTTGAGTTCACATTCAAGCGGAATAAACACGCACAGGGAAGTGGCTTCGGGTGCCTTTTCTGCACGGTATACATAATCGCCGCTTGAGGTTATGATATGTTTTGCGTAAGTTTCAGATTCAACCTTTATAGGCTTAAGAATATCACCGAAATTATTTGTTGCTTCTGTGATGTTTTCCTCGCCGCTTATTATGCTGCCGCCTGTAATAATGATATTTCTGCCTCTGTTACCGAACCAGTTGGGATTTCCGGAGAGAATATAGGAGCTTACCGCACCGGCAGTTATATGAACCTTTCCGTTGCCGTCACGATTACCTATACCGCAGACGCTTGTGCCTTCGCCGTAAGCTGAAATGTATTCAGCACTGCAGTAGATTTCGATATTGCTGTCAAAAGAACCGATACAAACGGAGTCGGCACCTCTTGCATCGACCTTGATGCGTCCCTTGGAAAGCTTGAGATTGCCGTTTCCATAGTGGAACATACCGATTCCGACAATCTGTTCGCCCTGAACCTTTATTTCGGTGTTTCCGTTTGAATAAAGTTCAATATTTCCGTCTACCGTACCAATACCTATAACCTCATTACCATTAAGATCGACTTTGATGTCTGCACCGATGTTGTTTATTGTAACCTCACCGCTTACTGCACCGATACCGATTGATTTTATGCTGTTTCCGACAATGGATATATTGCCCTTGTGAAGGGTGATTGCAGTATCCTCGGACTGGACGCCGCCGCCGATAGCAACGATTTTATCACCTGCACAGTCGATGTTTATATCGCCTGTAACATCAATGTTGATTGAGCCGAACGCATTGTTGTAGTTTCCGCCTATGCAGATACCGTTGTTGCGGTTTGTATTGATAGACAGGTTTCCGTCGCCCTTGATGAAAAGGTCTGAGCTTTCAGGAACACGGATGCCTTCTTTGTTGAGTGTGTTATCGCCCACAAGATTAAGAGTAAGGCTGCTGTTTGCGCCTGCCTGAATGGTTGTCTCAACGCTGCCCTTGATATTTACGTTTTCAAGAGTTATGCTGCATTCCGAATATGTGTCGGTTTTGATAACCATTTCAATGACATGTTCTTTTTCGCCGATAAGGTGAATATTACCGTTTTTCAGGAAAATAGAAGTGTATCTGTCAAGCGCAATGTCAAGGAGGTTGATGGTTTCACCGTCCTGTGCTTCGTAAACATTCTGACTGCTGTTGAATTTTACAAGTCTGATGTTTTCACCGATAATGAAACGCTTGACCTCCTGAGGGATTTCTGCGATAACGTTTGAATCGGGTTTAGCAATATAGAAGCCCTGAACCAGGTCAACACCGAGCTCAATGAGTGTCTGAAGCTCTTCCTTTGTTTCAACACCCTCGCCGAGGACGAGTATGCCGTACTTTCTTGCAAACTGGATGATATTTGAAACCAGAAGCTGCTTTTTGCGGTCACTTTCAATGGAAGAAATAAGGTTTATATCTATTTTGATATAGTTGGGGTTGTTGTAGAGGAGCTTTGATTCGTTTGAATAACCGCTGCCGTAGTCGTCAATCGCAATCTGGCAATCAAACAGTTCCTGGATTCTGCCGAATGCTGCAAGGCTTTCTTCTGTATCTTCGGAGTCTTCAAGAATTTCGACAACTGCGTTCATTGTAACCTTGCCGAACTTATCATGAAGGAGCTTCAGATCTTCTTCTTTCAGGGTGATACAGGGAATACTGTTGATGAATACCTTTTTGGTACCGAAAATTTCCTGGTTTTCACTGAAAATCTTGAGAGTGTTGTAGAATGTGTAATATTCAATATCGTAGAGTTTCTGGCTGATTTCCGCATATTTGAGAATCTCACGGGGAGCAAGTCCCACTTCAGGCTTTGTTCGCATAAGAGATTCGTATGCGTAGATAGAGCCATCCTTTGCGCTTACAATAGGCTGAAATTTGTAAAAAAGCTCATTTTTCTCAACTATTTTCTTGAATTTTGAGAATTTTTCAATTTCTATATCTTTTTCACGGTAAATGTTACGGATACCTTCATTTGAAAGCTGTATGTACGGTACAATTTCAAAAATCATAACTACTGAAATTATGACAAGAGAACCGACAACACAAAATGTAAAGAGGGTATCGTGAACGCCGTTGGCAAGTATGTAGTCGCATACAAGCGCACCTGCCATAACAATTATTGCGATGGCAAGCAGCGAACATTTCAGACCGAAAATAATCTGATTTTTATTATATTGTTTTTTGTTTTTCTTCATATCAAAAGCCCCGTATTCGGAAATTTTCTATAATACATAAATATACAATGATAGTATATCTTAAAAAATCCTTGTTGTCAATACGGAAATATCACCAAATATTAATGGGGTTTTACAATACGATAAAATTTCTGATTGCTTTTTTGTTGAAAATGACGGTGCAGTATTTACATTTTATAACTCTTTACATCGGTAAAGCGGCTCATATGTTACTCTGGTGTAACTATGATTAAAAAGCATATAATTAAACAAAATAACGATATGTGAAAATGCACAAATAAAATATGCTCATTTATTGATCAGGTAAAAGAAAAACGCCTGCTGATAAGCAGGCGTTTTTTTTTTTACTTCATTTTAAAGCTCATGCAATCTGTACACTGCTTCTTGGTAGGGTCGCATTCGTGTGAACCTACCTTGATTTTATCAAGGCTGCAGTAATCCTTATCGCAGCAATGATATGCACAGTTCTTGATTGAACATTCAATACTCATATTTGCTCTTTCGGTGCTCATAATAATAACCTCTTTCGTTTATTTTTAAGGCAGCGCCTTATGAGGTTATTATCCGCACTTTTCAAATAAATATGTATCAGAGAATATCAAAAATATCGGAAATGTAATTTATGATGTAATCAGCACCATTTTCTTCCATTTCTTCACGGCTGCCGAATCCGCTTAAAAAGCCGCAGCATTTTATTCCGTTCTTATGAGCCCCGATAATATCATTATCACGGTCACCTACAAGAAGAACCTCTGATTTATCAGTGATTCCGAAGTGTTCAAGAACATGAGCCACAACCTGATCTTTGGAAGAACGGCTTTCATCCTGGGTTGAACCGCAGATAAAATCAAATTCATCAATCAGATCTGCATCTTTAAGAATAATGAATGCGCCTTTTTCCAGTTTTGAAGTGGCAACCGCAAGCTTGCAGCCCATTTCTCGGAGTCTGGCAAAAGAAGGTTTGAGATCTTCAAAGAATTCATATTCAAGAGTACCCTTGGAAAAATAGTATTCACGGAATTTAGCAATGGCTTCGTCAAGCTTTTCATCAGGGATTCCTGCAAATGTGCTGAAAGAATGGCGAAGGGGCGGCCCCAGATATTTCCGCATTTCGTCACCTTCAGGAACAGGGAGACCATAAAATTCCATAGTGTATCTCACTCCATTGGAAACGCCTCTGAAGGTATTGAGCAGAGTTCCGTCAAGGTCGAAAAAAATATATTTATACATTCTTTTTCTTATCGCTTTCTATAAGGATTTTGATAGCTTCAACCGCACATTTTATAGCTCTTTCGCTGCTATGACATACAGGGTCGGGAAGTCCTGCCTTTGAGCGCTCCACGTTCCATAAAGCGGTAAGCACCGCACCTGCTCTTACATGACGCGCGATGGCAACAGAGAAGATAGTAGCAGCTTCCATTTCACTTGTAAGGCATCCGCAGCGGACATAAGATTCCCAACGGTTTACAAGATGTTCCGCAATTGGCATTTTTTCGGGCTCTATCTCGCCGTAAAAGCTGTCCTTGCTCTGGACAACACCTACATGACAGCCGTTACCCAGTTCATCGGAAGATAAGCTGTCGGCAGCCTGCTTAAGGGCGCTGAGTACCTCAAAATCCGCAACTGCAGGGTATTCTTCGGGAATATATTCACGGCTTGTTCCGTCGCCTCTTATAGCGCCGCTTGCAATAACAAGGTCACCGCCTACTACTTTGATGTCAATACCTCCGCTTGTGCCGACTCTGATAAAGGTGTGAGCGCCGCAGCGGATAAGCTCTTCAACTGCAATAGCGGCGGAAGGTCCGCCGATACCGGTAGAAACAACGCTTACCTTTTCGCCGAGGAGAGTGCCTGTGTAGGTGGTGTACTCCCTGTTTGACGCAATAAATTCCGCATTATCAAGGTGCTTTGCAATTTTTTCCACTCTGCCTGGGTCGCCGGGAAGAATAACGTATTTTCCTACCTGGTCAGCGGTTGTTTTGAGGTGGAACTGAATGTTTTCGTCTAAAAGTGCCATAATAATCCTCCTTTATTTGTCGTTGTCGGAACCGAAGATTGAAGGTGCGGGAGCATTTTCCTTTTCACGCTTTTCGTCCAGCATCGCCTTTATTACGCCGATATTTTCCAGAACGGTAATCGCAATAATGATAATTGTGATGAAAATACAGGGCATGTAAAGTTCGGTGGGACCGTTGCTTTCCTGAGTGTACTTGTATAAATCGGCAAAACCCGAGTATACAACAAGTGTGCCGATGAAACCGCATAAAGATAGACAGGTAGCAATTTTGCAGAGTCTGCACATTACAAGTACAGCAGGAATAACATATCCGATTACCGAAGTCAGAAGCCAGACGATAATATACGGACTTTCCGCAATATCGGCAGAAACAAGGCTGTCTCCCGTTGAAAGGATTACAGCAGGGAAGAGAACTCCGCAGCCGATTCCCCAGATTGCGGCAAGAAACAGCATAATAAATTTAAGAATTTTTTTGATTACATTAATTGTTTTCATATTATTGACCTTTTCCGAATATAATTTACTATCTGAAAATATAATAGCACAATTTTGCATAAAAGGCAATATAAATCTTTAAAAACTTCCACTTATAAAGCTTTGTGCAGTGCAGAATATATAAGTGTGAAACGAAAAGAAAGGAAAAGGGAAAATGAAGAAAAAATACGGAGCTTTATATTGTTCTGCGGCGGCGTTATTTATTTCCCTGACAGGTTTGCTTACAGCCGATGCACAGGCTGAGCAATATGTCGGTGCGGGGCAGATCTGTGCAGTATATGAGGAGCGCAGAACTCTTGTTCCCTGCGGTACTCCCTTTGGAATAAAAATGCTTACGGACGGGGTTATGGTTACGGATTTCGGCACTGTAAACGGTCTGTATGACTGCATATCACCGGCTGAAGCGGCAGGCATAAAGCGTGGTGACATTATTACAGCGGTCAACGGTATAGAAATAACAGACAGCATATCACTGAGCGAGGCTGTTCAGGAGCACTGCGATATGTGTACGCTTGAAATAATCCGTAACGGAAACGTAATTGAAGTGACGGCAATACCCGTCTGTTCATCAGAGGACGGAGAATACAAGCTCGGACTATGGACAAGGGATAGCTGTGCAGGCATAGGTACGATGACATTCTATGACCCCGAAAACAATATTTTCGGCGGTCTCGGTCATTCTGTAAGCGATGTGTCAACGGGGATGACTCTTCCGCTTCTTGATGGTGAAATAACCACAGTGACGATTACAGATATACTCAAAGGTTCAGACGGTGTTCCGGGAGAACTGCGAGGAGCGTTCATATCTGACAGCGAAACAGGAACGGTAGAGATTAACAGCGAGTACGGCGTATTCGGTTATTCCGATATTACTCCCGTACTTAACGAGCCCGTTGAAATAGCGTATAACAGTGAAATTAAAAAGGGTAAAGCGACAATCTATACAACTGTTGCGGGGATGATGCCCAAGGAATATGAAATAGAAATTGAAAAAATTGATTACGGCAGTACCTCTGCATCAAGAAATATGACAATACGCATAACGGACAAGGAGCTTTTATCTCTTACAGGCGGCATTGTCCAGGGTATGAGCGGAAGTCCTATCATACAGGACGGGCGGATTATCGGCGCAGTCACTCATGTGCTTATAAATGACAGCGCAATGGGATACGGTATTTTTATAGAAAATATGTGTGATGTTGCTTGTCAGCTTGAATTGAATTAAAAATGTTCACAGCGATTAACCGCTGTGAACATTTTCTTTTGTTTTCTTTTTATGATTGAGAACAGCTTTTATTATAGCACATATGAGAAGATAAAAGATAAGCGTCGGAAAGGTAAGTTTAAAGATAAACTGCGTCCACTGGTCGTTCATTATAGCTTCCCAGCCGTAGTAATGCTCACCAATGGGTTCGCCTGTGAACCATGCTGTTTCCTGATGGCCGTTTACAAAATCAATGGCAAACATTATCAAAGGAATGGTATTGAGGCTTATAAGCGCATAAAGAAAGAACAGGTAAATGCTTTTTCCGAATCCCACATTCTCCTTTTTTCTGAGAAAAATAATGAATACCAACTCATAGATAGTCAACATAACCGCAATTATCACGCACATATAATCTCCGAGATAATATGCCCAGTTACAGAATAGCATGACAGGGTATACAAAAAATGTCAATGCGAAGATAATGCTGAATTTTTCATTTTTAATCTTTTCCATCATTTATTCCTCTCAAAAAGCCTCGTTACAAGCTTTCTCAGTCCCGAATTTTCTGTTTTTGTAAGTTTCGGGTCTTTTTTAAGTATTTCCTCGGTAAGAATCTTTGTTTCTTCCAGTATTTCTATATCTGATGACATATCGGCAATTTTGAGTTCAGGCAGACCGTGCTGCTTTGAGCCGAAAAAGTCACCGGGACCACGCAGTCTGAGGTCTTCG
This sequence comes from Ruminiclostridium sp., assembly GCA_017625405.1. Taxonomy (GTDB): domain Bacteria; phylum Bacillota; class Clostridia; order Oscillospirales; family Ruminococcaceae; genus Ruminiclostridium_E. The sequence continues at coordinate 64,387 of JAGALB010000043.1, forward strand.
TTTGCAATTTCAAAGCCGTCGGAAGTACGCACCATGGTATCAATTCTCGCCTTTGTATATTCGCTTCTGCTGTCTGTTATGAGAATGCAATGTGACTGTTCCGAACCACGTCCTACACGGCCACGAAGCTGATGAAGCTGGGAAAGTCCGAATTGCTCGGCGTTTTCGATAACCATAACCACTGCATTGGGCACGTCAACACCTACCTCAATAACGGTTGTGGAAACGAGGAGCTTTATTTCATTATCCTTGAAGCGCCCCATCACTTCGTCCTTTTCCTTCTGCTTCATTTTACCGTGAAGCAGCCCGATGGGAATATCTGAAAAATGCTCGTTTTTAAGGGTTTCAAAGTATTTCACGGCACTTGCTTTTTCACTGATGCCTTCCTCGATGAGCGGGCAGACAATATAAGCCTGAAAGCCGTCAGAAATATATTTTTTTATGAAATTGTAGATTCTTTCACGGTAGCTTGTGTCAACGCCGTAGGTTTTTATGGGAATACGTCCCTTGGGCATTTCGTTAAGTACGGATATTTCAAGATCACCGTAGATAATAAGTGCAAGGGTGCGTGGAATAGGTGTCGCCGACATGACAAGAGTATGAGGCTTCATACCTTTGGCTGAAAGTATTGCCCTTTGTTCGACACCGAAACGGTGCTGTTCATCGGTGATTACCAGCCCCAGGTCCCTGAATCTGACTTTTTCCTGGATAAGTGCCTGTGTTCCCACCGCAACATCAGCTGTACCCTCGGAAATCTCTTTATAAACTGCAGCTTTACGGCTGCTGCCTGTGAGAAGTACAACGTTTATTCCCATTGGCTCCAGAAAGCTTTTAAGTGTATTGTAATGCTGTTTTGCAAGTATTTCCGTGGGAGCCATAAGTGCGGACTGATAACCGTTTTTTGCTGCAAAACAGCAGATTGCTGCAGCTACAAGGGTTTTACCGCTGCCTACGTCGCCCTGTAAAAGTCTGTTCATGGGAATTTCTGTCTGCATATCAGTCATGCAGTCTTTTACTGCATTAAGCTGGGCATTTGTGGGAGTGAAGGGAAGAACTGAAAAGAAATCCGAAATATCCTTATTTTCCATTACAACGGAGGTTGTACTGCGGTTTTTGCCTTTAAGAAGCTTCAGTCCCAGCTGTAATGTAAGCAGTTCTTCAAAGGCGAGTCTTCTGCGTGAATCAAGTAGTTCATCGTAGTTTTCGGGAAAGTGAACACCCTGAAGAGATTTTCTGTAATCCGAAAGCAGGAATTTTTCTCTGATATTTTCAGGCAGCAGATCTTCTGTTTCGCAGTTTTTCAAAGCATTTTTTACACAGTTGGAAACTGTATTTGCCGTAAGACCCGCTGTGAGGTTGTATTTAGGAGTCAGGAGATTTTTTTCTTCAGCATTTATAAATACAGGAGAATTACATTCCTTTGCAAGAAATGTTCCCTTGATTTTTCCGTGGAAAATGTATTCTTCGCCCTGTTCCATTTTTTCAAAGGTATATTTGCTGTTGAAAAAGGTAATCAGCATATTATCGGTATTGTCAGAAACAATAACCTTGAAAATCGAGTATCTGGGGCTTATGTATGGCGCAAGCTTTTTTATGACAACACCGCTGAAAACGGCGGTTTCCTCAGGCTCAAGCTCGCTTATGGGACGGGGAAGAGTATAGTCTACATAATCCCTCGGATAGTGGGTAAGTAAATCGCCGACAGTTTCTATATCCAGCTTTCTGAACAGCTTTGCACGCTTTTCTCCTACGCCTTTAAGATATGTGATATCGTCATTTATCGTCAATTTACTCACTCCTTTCTAAGCAATACGCCGCACCTGTATACAGGTGCGGCAGCAATATGTGTATTTTATTCAACTGATACCAGATAGTAGTATACAGGCTGACCGCCGTTTACAAGGCTGATTTCGATGTCGTCGCTGATTTTGGAACGGAGATATTCAAATGCCTTTTCAGCGTCGCTGTCAGAAACATCTGCACCGTACATTACGGTAATGAAGCTTGTTTCGCTCTTTACAAGATGCTTTGTTACTTTATAGAGTACCTTTGTAAGATCCTTGTCAACAACAGCAAGCTTTCCGTTTTCCATACCGAGGATATCGCCCTGCTTGATCTTCTTGTCATCTACTTCGCTGTCACGTACTGCAAATGTAATCTGACCTGAACCTACACGGTCAAAGGCTTCTGTCATAGCAATACTGTTTGTATCAGCGTCGGCAGAGGGATCAAATCCGAGCATAGCAGTGATACCCTGAGGGATTGAACGTGTCTGAAGCACGATAACCTTTCTGTCAGCAAGCTTTACAGTCTGTTCTGCTGCCATGATGATATTCTTGTTGTTGGGAAGAACGAAAACTGTATGAGCAGGTGTAGCATGGATAGCTTCCAGAATATCTTCAGTGGAAGGGTTGGAGGTCTGTCCGCCACGTACGATGCTGTCAACGCCTAAATCACGGAATAAAGCTTCAAGACCTGCGCCGTTTGCAACTGCAACAAATCCGAAATCCTTTTCAGGCTTTACATGAGGAAGCTTGTTCTGCTTTTCAAGCTCAACCTTTTCAGTCTGGCTCTTGTGCTGTTCTCTCATGTTTTCAATCTTGAGATTTACGAGAGGTCCGAAGGTAATACCCTTTTCAATGGCATTACCGGGATGTTCGGTATGAACATGAACCTTGATGATGTTATCGTCATCAACCACTACAACGCTGTCACCGATGCTTTCGAGATAAGCACGGAGCTTCATGGGGTCGTCGCAGCCTTCCTTCTTGTTAACGATATATTCAGTGCAGTATGTGAATTCGATATCGGTTTCAAAAGAGCCTGCCGCATTTGTGCTGACAACGGTATTTTCTGTCTTGGGAGCATCCTTTGTTGCAATTATGCCGTTGCCCTCAAATACGCTGAGCATACCCTTGAGGATTACGAGGAAGCCCATACCGCCTGCGTCAACAACGCCTGCCTTCTTCAGTGCAGGAAGAAGCTCGGGAGTCTTTTCAAGAGAAACTTCACCTGCTTCGATAGTTGCCTTGAATATGGTGATAAAATCATCAGTTTCTTCTGCTAAAGCAGCTGCCGCTTCGCCTGCTTCTCTGGAAACTGTAAGTACAGTACCCTCTGTGGGCTTCATTACGGATTTGTACGCAGCCTTTACACCGAGATTGATAGCTTCTGCAAAGTCCTTTCCGTTTGCTGTGGCCTTACCCTTGAAGCCTTTGGAGATGCCTCTGAAAAGGAGAGAAAGGATAACACCGGAGTTACCTCTTGCTCCACGGAGCATAGCAGTTGCAACTGCTTCTGAAACTGCACCTACCGTAACATCGTCACCCATTTTGCTGAGTTCGGGAACGGCATTCTTGATGGTCATTGACATATTCGTACCTGTGTCACCGTCGGGAACAGGGAATACGTTCAGTTCGTCCACCTCGTTCTTGTTATTGGCAATGTTGTTTGCACCCGAGATAATACTATCCCGGAGGAGCTTACCGCTGATTTCCAAAAAATACACATCCTTTATACTTATTTGATAAATTATTTACTCAGTTTACAAGATCGTCTATATAAACATCGACCTTTTCTACATTTATGCCTGTCTGTTCGGCAATGATAAAGCTCAGTTTTTCCTGGATATTGTCTATGAGCGCTGTGGTGTTTGTGCCGTAAACGACAGCAACGTGAAGTGCAATACGCATTTTGCCGTCGGAAATTTTCACATTGATACCCTTGCTTTCGCTGAAAAGCTTTCCCAGAACAGGAATAGATGTAATGATATCTTCATACTTGTTGCAGGGAGTAAGACCGGCAACACCGAAGCATGAGGTTACGGAAGAACTGATCAGTGTTGTGAAAAAAGCTTTTGTGTAACGGATTTTTCCAAGGTGATTCTGAATTATAACCATAATACGGCCTTCCTTTCATACAGAATACAATTATAAATATTATACACTATTTTATTACAAATTTCAAGCCCTATTCGGGAAATGTTATACATTTGAAAGGAGCTTCAATGAATTCACAGGCTTTTTGCGCTGTATTTTCATTGCTGAAAATGCCGAAAACCGCACTTCCACTGCCTGTGAGGATGGAGCCGATAGCTCCGTTTTTACGCATTGTATCGGTAATTTCCGAGATTCTTTCGTCATCATAAAGCTTTTCAAAAACGTTGTACATTTTGTCAGCCCATTTTTCTGCACCGCATGGCAGCTCTGCGATAAAATTTTCAAAATTATTATTTTCAGGCAGTGGATTCTCGTCATAAGCTCTGTATCCTGCGGGGGTGCTGCAGGAAAAATCAGGTTTTACAACGAGAAAAACATAGTTTTTCAGACAACCGACAGGCTTCATAATTTCGCCTATGCCTGTACATACCGCTGTTCCTCCTGTAATGCAGAAAGGAACATCCGCACCGAGAGAGGCGCCGATATCACAAAGCTTTCCGATGGTCAGCGGGCATCCGTACATTTCATTAAGCAGCTTCAGGACAGCCGCACCGTCAGTACTTGAGCCTCCCATGCCTGCTTCAAGAGGTATGTTCTTGCTGATATTAATATGGATTTTCGCTTTATTTCCTGTTTCCGAAAGAAAAGCAGCTGCCGCTTTATATGCGATGTTCTTTTCGTTGCAGGGGACTGCAAGGTTGTCACATTCAATAGAAATTCCGTCACCATCTGAAATTTCAGCAGTTACAACGTCGTAAAGACCGATCTGCTGCATTACGGTATTCAGAGTGTGATAACCGTTTTCCAGCCTGCCTGTAATATCAAGAAACAGATTTACCTTTGCATAGGCTTTAATTTCTGATTTCATCGAGAAATTCCTTAATGCGCTTGAGCGCTGTATTTATGTGGTTGATAGAGTATGCGTAGCTTACACGGATATAACCCTCACCGCTTTCGCCGAATGCGTCGCCGGGAACGACAGCTACGTGCTTTTTGTAGATAAGCTCTTCGCAGAACTGCTGTGAGGTCATTCCTGTGGATTTTATGCAGGGGAATACATAGAATGCGCCCTCAGGCTCGAAGCATTCCAGACCCATTTCATTAAAGCCCTTTACAATGAGCTTTCTTCTCATATCGTATTCGCTTACCATATTGTCAACGTCGGCACGGCATTCACGCAGAGCAGTTACCGCAGCAAACTGGCTGACAGTAGGCGAACACATAATTGCGTACTGGTGAATTTTCAGCATCTGTGTCAGAATAGGCTCAGGACCTGCAGCGAAGCCGAGACGCCAGCCTGTCATGGCAAAAGCCTTTGAAAAACCGTTGATAACAATGGTACGCTCTTTCATACCGTCAATTTCCGCAATAGAAACATGGGGTACGCCGCCGTAGGTGAGCTCGGAATAGATTTCGTCGGAGATAACAATTATGTCCTTGTCACGGAGCACTGCAGCAATTTCCTCCAGATCCTCACGGCGCATGACTGCACCTGTGGGGTTGTTGGGGAAGGGCAGGATAAGTGCTTTTGTCTTAGGTGTGATTTTTTCAAGAAGCTGCTTTGCAGTCAGCTTGAACTTGTCTTCAACCTTAGTTTCGATAGGAACTGCCACGCCGCCTGTTAGCTGAACCATAGGAGCGTAGCACACAAAGGAAGGCTCAGGAACAAGTACTTCATCACCGAAGTTTACAAGGGCACGTATAGCTGCGTCAATAGCTTCAGAGCCGCCTACCGTAACAAGAATTTCATGCTTCGGGTCATACGAACAGTGGATACGCTCAGTGAGATAATCGTTTATTGCTTCTCTTAAAGTGTCAAGACCTGCGTTAGAGGTGTAGGTGGTCTTGCCCTTTTCGAGAGTGTGTATTGCTGTGCGTCGGATAGCAAAAGGTGTCTTGAAATCAGGTTCACCTACCGAAAGGCTTATGATATTGTCCATTGTAGCGGCAATATCAAAGAACTTTCTTATTCCTGAAAACTTGATACCCTGTACTCTGTCCGACAGAATGTTATCATAATTCATCACGGAGAAACAAGGCTCCTTTCGTCTGCATAGCTGTTTTCAAAATGTACGCCCTTTTCTTTGTAACGGCGGAGAATGAAGTGTGTGGTTGTGGAAAGTACGCCGTCAATGGGAGCCAGTCTGTCAGAAACGAAGAGAGCAACCTCACGCAGGTTTGTACCTCTTACTGTTACAGAAAGGTCGAATGCACCGCTCATAAGATATACGCTGTCTACCTCAGGGTGCTGTGCAATCATAGCGGCGATATCATCATAGCCGCACTGAACCTGGGGGGAAACCTTCAGCTCGATAAAAGCGGTAACGCAGTTCTTGTCAAATTCTTCTTCGTTTATTATAGCGGAATAACCGATGATTGTACCGTCTTTTTCAAGCTGTGCAATCTTTTCGGCAACCTCTTTTTCTGTAATGCCAAGCATAACTGCCAGTTCATCATTGGAAAGACGGGCGTTTTCTCTTAATAATTTTACTAACTTTTTCATAGTATTCTTCCTTTCGTCAGATTTTTATAAATTCGGGTTTTCTGTTTTTGAAGCAGGCAATTTCGCTGAAGCCTGCATTTTTTGCTATTTCAATACCCTCGGCAATGCCTTTTCCCAGATCCTCGCAGCAGTGAGCGTCTGAGCCGATTGTAAGAATACGTCCGCCCAGATCGTAGAAGCGTTTTACGTATTCAAAATCGGGGAGAGGTCTGCCGATTTTCTGTCTGAGTCCCGATGTGTTTATTTCAATACCCATGTTGTTTTTGATAAGAGTACGGAAAATTTCATCAATTATTGCCTTGTACGGCTCCATGTCAACTGCAATTCCCTTGTCGCCGACTATATAGCGAAGAGGGTAGGTGAGGTGACCGAGAACGTCAAACTGTGCCCATTCCGCCATTTCCAGCAGTTCTTCAAAGTAGATATCCAGCAGGAACTGCGGGTCAATTTCATTGTAATCGAGGAAATAGAAATCATCATAGCCTCTTACCATATGACATGAGCCGATGATAAAATCATAGTTATAGCTGTCAAGCATACGGTTGGTAAGGGTCATATCGTGAAGTGCCTGTCCCAGTTCAACACCGTACTGCAAGCTGATTCTATCCTTGAATTTCTCTTTCAGCTGCGGAAGAATAACCGAAGACTGCCTTACAGGCTCTTCGTAAAGGAATTCTTCGTCATAGAATTTGTTGATTTCAAGATGGTCTGTGATTGTGTAGTGCTTCATTCCCAGCTCAATGGCTCGGAGCACCATTTCTTCCACGCTGTTTTCTCCGTCGGGAGATTGTGTGGAGTGATTGTGAAAATCAAAAGGTATGTTCATTTTTTGTCCTTTCAATGTTTGTCTGCACATTAGTATATATATTGATTATTCTATCATATTTTTCGTGATTTGTCTATAATTTTATATTAAATTCTTTTTAATATAAATTTTAATAGTATTTGTCAAAAAATTATCGTAATCTATTTACAATTCGAAAAAAATGTTGTATAATAAAATCTATGTGAGCAGAACAATGCTGAAAAAACAGGCTTATGCCTTTTAAAGAAAGGAAATATAATATGAGAGCAGTAGTAGCAGTAATCGGTAAGGATACAGTAGGTATTCTCGCTAAGGTAAGTACAATATGTGCAGATTTCAACGCAAATGTAATGGATGTTACACAGACAATCATGCAGGATTTATTTGCAATGACCATGCTTGTTGACATTACAAACTGTACCGAACAGTACAGTGTTCTTGCTGAAAAGCTCAAGAAGTGCGGTGAAGAAATGGGTCTTCAGATTCATGTAATGCACGAAGACATCTTCAATTCCATGCACAGAATATAACCGGGGGTTACATATATGCTTAATTCCAATGACATTTTAGAAACCATAAAGATGATACAGGAGGAGAATCTTGATATCCGTACAATTACAATGGGTATTTCTCTCCTTGACTGTATCGACAGTGATATAGACAAGTCCTGCACAAAGGTGTATGACAAGATGATGCGCCTTGCGTGTAATCACGTAAAGACAGGTGAAGAAATCGAAGCACGCTACGGTATCCCGATTATCAACAAGCGTCTTTCCGTAACTCCAATAGCTATGCTTGCGGCTGCCGCAAAGGGCAGTCCTGTAAAGTTTGCCAAGACACTTGAAAAGGTTGCAAACGAAACGGGTGTAAACTATGTCGGCGGTTATTCCGCACTTGTTCACAAGGGCTTTTCCGCAGGCGATCTTGAGCTTATAAATTCAATTCCTGAAGCACTCGCAGAAACTACAAAGGTATGTTCTTCCGTAAATATAGGCTCTACCCGTGCAGGTATCAATATGGACGCAGTTGCACTCATGGGTAAGATTATCCGTGAAGCTGCTGAAAAGACAGCTGATAATTTCTGCTTTGGTGCTGCCAAGATTGTAGTTTTCTGCAATGCGGTTGAGGATAATCCTTTTATGGCAGGTGCTTTCCACGGCGTAGGCGAGCCTGACTGCGTAATCAACGTAGGCGTAAGCGGTCCCGGCGTAGTACGCTCCGCAGTTTCCAAGATGCCTGATGCGTCTATCAATGAAATTGCAGATGTTATCAAGAAGACAGCCTTCAAGATTACCCGTATGGGTCAGCTTGTCGGTAACGAAGCAAGCAAGATTTTAGGTGTGCCTTTCGGTATTGTTGACTTATCCCTTGCTCCTACACCTGCGGTAGGCGACAGTGTTGCACATATTCTTGAAGAAATCGGCCTTGAAAAGTGTGGTGCATACGGTACAACCGCTACACTTGCGCTTCTCAATGACGCTGTAAAGAAGGGCGGCGTAATGGCTTCCTCCAGAGTCGGCGGACTTTCCGGCGCATTCATACCCGTATCCGAGGACGCAGGCATGATTGACGCTGTAAACTGCGGCGCACTCTGTCTTGAAAAGCTTGAAGCCATGACTGCGGTTTGCTCCGTTGGTCTTGATATGTTCGTTGTTCCCGGAGATACTTCCGCAGATGTTCTTTCCGCTATTATTGCTGACGAAGCGGCAATCGGTATGGTAAACAGCAAGACAACAGCCGTGCGTGTTATCCCTGCAATCGGCAAGAAGGAGGGTGAAGTGCTTGAATTCGGCGGACTTTTCGGCAGTGGCCCCGTAATGTCCATCAACAAGTTCTCACCTGCAAAGTTCATCTCCAGAGGCGGTCATATTCCTGCACCTCTCCAGAGCTTAAAGAACTGATTTATCAAATATTTTTCGCCTGCATATAATGAAGCAGAACTCCTCTCGGTTGAAAGGCGGTGCTTGTATGCAGGCGTTATTATTGTTTTTTACAATATTTTTCGGAATTTTCGGTGCGGCAATTTTTGTCCGTATGGCGTATGACGCCGCAATAAAAATGATTATCAGAGGAAAGGAGAAACGTGATGCAGGAAGAAAATGAGCTTCAGATTCTTCAGGGTGTTGTTGAAGAGGTAATTTATAAGAATCCCGATAACGGATATATAGTAATCGCACTTGATGTTGATGGTGCACCTGAAACGGCAGTGGGTACTCTCGGCGATATTGTTGAAGGCGAAACCATAAAGCTTCGTGGCAATTATATTGCCAGCGCCAAATACGGTAGACAGTTCAAGGCGGAAACCTGCGAGCGTACTCTCCCTACAACTGCTCCCGAAATCCGCCGTTACCTCGGAAGCGGTATTATCAAGGGCATGGGACCTGCCATGGCAAAGAAAATTGTTGCTGTATTCGGTGCCGAATCCCTTGATATTATAGAAAATGACCCTATGCGTCTTGTTGAAGTAAACGGAATCAGTCAGGACAAGGCGCTTTACATATCCCACGAGTTCCGCAAGCTGAACGGAATAAAGTCAATTATCGAATTTCTGCAGAAATATGATATAAGCCCTGTTACAGCTTCTCTTGTATGGAAAATCCATGAGGGGAGCAGCGTTGTTGCCGTAAAGCAGAACCCGTATATACTATGCGATGATGGAATTGATGTTGATTTCACTATTGCTGACAGGATTGCCTATGACCTTGAGCTGGATATGTTCAGTACAGAGCGTATCAAGGCCGGAATAGCCTATGTGCTCCGTGAAAATGCCTTTGCAGGTCATACCTGTCTTCCTAAGGAACGCCTTATGGAACGTGTCTGTTCGGCTCTCGGTGTTTCTGAGGATGATTTTGATACGGCATTATACAAGGGTGTAAAGGAAAACAAGCTTGCCTTTCACATTTCTTCAAAGCGCACATATGTTTTCCTTGCTGAATACTATCACGCAGAAATGTACATAGCATCAAAAATAGCAATAATGCTGAAGCTTTCAGCACCTCTTGAAAAGGATTTTTCCGAGGAAATAGCAGGTGTTGAATGGACAGAGAATATACAGTATGAGGATTTACAGAAAGCAGCAATCAATGCCGCAATGGGAAACAACCTGTTTATTCTGACAGGCGGTCCCGGTACAGGTAAGACTACAACCCTGAACGCTGTTATCCAGCTCTGTCAGAGTAAGCGCAAAAGGCTTTGCCTTGCAGCGCCGACGGGTCGTGCGGCAAAGCGTATGTCCGACCTTACAGGTCAGCCTGCAAAGACAATCCACAGACTTCTTGAAGTGGATTTTTCCAAGGATAACAAGCTTAAATTCAAGCATAACGAGCTTAATCCACTGAAGGCTGATGTGATTATCATTGATGAAATGTCCATGGTGGACACGCTGCTTTTCGAGGCACTGCTGAGAGCAGTAAAGCCTGAAAGCAAGCTTATAATGGTAGGGGACTCAAACCAGCTTCCCAGTGTAGGTGCGGGAAATGTGCTCCGTGACCTGATTTCTTCGGGCCTTATTCCCACGGTTGAGCTGAAGGAAATTTTCCGTCAGGCGGCGGAAAGTCTTATTGTAACCAATGCTCATAAAATCGTACATGGTGAAAATCCAGAGCTTGACGAAAGAAAAAAGGATTTCTTCTTTATGTATACCATGTCGGATGAGGATACTGCACGTCTTGTTGTAGATTTGGTGCGGACAAGACTCCCGAAATCGTACGGTTATTCTCCTATTGATGATATACAGATACTTTCGCCTACAAAAATGGGCGCAGCAGGCACAAAGGAGCTTAACCGATCCTTGCAGCTTGCTCTCAATCCGCCTGCAAGGAATAAAAAGGAAATACGCTTTTTTGATGTTGTTTTCCGACTGGGCGACAAGGTTATGCAGGTAAAGAACGACTATGATGTTTCCTGGAAAAAGGGCGGGGAAAGCGGCCTCGGCATTTTCAACGGCGATATAGGAATAATCATCGATGTTGACGCTCATAACGGTATAATGAAAATTGACTTTGACGGACGCATAGCTGTCTATACCACAGAAATGCTCAATAAGCTGGAGCATGCCTATGCAGTAACTATCCACAAGAGTCAGGGCAGTGAATACAAGGCGGTTGTAATGCCCCTTACGGCGGTTTCCGAACAGCTTTTATACCGCAATCTTCTGTATACAGGTATTACCCGTGCCAAGGAAAACATCATTCTTGTAGGACAGAAGCCTGTTGTACACAGAATGGTGCAGAACGACAGAAAAACCCTGCGTTATTCCTGCATGAAGCGTATGCTTGAAGAAAAGTTCAAAGAAAATCTTTTTAATGAAGAATAACACTTGCTTTTTTTGGAAATTGTTGTTATAATGATTATAATTGTTTAAAAAAGAAAGGACATTCAAATATGAAGCTCGGTATGGTAGGCTTACCCAATGTAGGTAAGAGTACACTTTTTAACGCACTCACCAATGCAGGTGCAGAATCTGCAAACTATCCCTTCTGCACAATCGAACCCAATGTGGGTATTGTTTCAGTTCCCGATGAAAGACTGGACAAGCTTGCTGAAATGTATAATCCTGATAAATTCACCCCTGCTGTTCTTGAATTTGTTGATATTGCAGGACTTGTAAAGGGTGCTTCCAACGGTGAAGGTCTTGGCAACAAGTTCCTTTCCAATATCCGTGAGGTAGACGCAATTGTTCACGTTGTGCGTTGCTTTGAAAACGACAATATCGTTCATGTGGACGGCAGCATCGGCGCTGAACGTGATATCGAAACAATCAATTTAGAGCTTATTTTCAGCGATATGGAAATCCTCGGCAGAAGAATTGACCGTACAAAGAAGCTTATGAAGGGTGATAAGTCCTTACAGAAGGAGGTCGATTTCCTTGAAAGACTTCTTGCGCATCTTGAAAACGGCAAGTCTGCACGTTCTTTTGATTTCAGTGAGGATGAAATTGCAATCATCAGGGATACTCCTCTTCTTTCAAACAAGCCTGTTATCTATGCGGCAAACTTAAGCGAGGATGATTTCAAGAATGATTATGAAAAGAATAATCAGTATCAGGCTGTAAAGCGTATTGCTGAAGAAGAAAACAGCGCTGTTCTTCCCATCTGCGCACAGATTGAGGCTGATATCTCCGATATGGAAGCGGAAGAAAAGGAAATGTTCTTATCTGACCTTAATCTTACCGAATCCGGTTTAAGCAGAATCATAAAGACAGGCTACAGCCTTCTCGGCCTTATCTCCTTCCTCACAGCAGGACCCACAGAAGTACGTGCCTGGACAATCACAAAAGGTACAAAGGCTCCTCAGGCAGCAGGTAAGATTCATACCGACTTTGAAAAGGGCTTTATCCGTGCTGAGGTTGTGGCATTCGATGACCTTGTTGCTCACGGTGGCATGACAGGCGCAAAGGAAAAGGGTCTTGTACGTCTTGAGGGTAAGGAATATGTTATGAACGACGGCGACGTTGTAGTATTCAGATTCAATGTATAATTATGAAGATAAATAAATCAAAAAACACAAATAAACGAGCGGCAGGCGTTCTTTTTGTTCTGCAGGTTATTTTCGGAACAATGCCTGCGGTTGTTCTCGTCATTTTTGCACTTCAGAGCTTCTACGATGGTCAGAAGCACTACGTCTGGGCGTACATATGTGCGGCAGCAATCGTTTTGTGCGGCTTTGCATATATTATTCTCAGCCGTAAGTATAACATCATATACTCGGGACTTAAGGGTGAGAAGCTTCTTTCCAGGATTGCAAAGAAGCATAAGAACGATTATAACATTTTTCTCAATCTCCCCATACGATATAAGCGTAACCGTTCTGAAATAGATATGCTTATGGTGAGTGAAAACGGCATACTAATCGTTGAGGTCAAGAACCATTCCGGAACTCTTGTGGGAAGCGACAAGGATGAAATGTGGTGTCAGTACAAGCACTACAAAGACGGACACAGCACAGAATCTGAGATGAAGAATCCTATAAAGCAGATTTCACGACAGCGTGAAATCCTGAAGAACATTCTCCGTTCTCACGGATACGATGTGTGGATTGACGGCGTAGTGTACTTTTCAAATCCTATGGTCCGCCTTAAGCTTGGTCTTTCGGGTGCAAACAGTAATGTTGTTTCCGGTGCTAAGGAACTTGATAAATTCATTTATGATTATAAACCTGCAAAGAAAATCAAAAAGGCTGATGTTGACGAAATTGTGTCAATACTGAAAAAGATGCTTTGATGATATATTCGGGATAAAAGGCTCTGCTTTAAGAGTGGTACTCATATAGAAGCTTTATAAGTATTTATCGTGGGACACCTTTCTGTAGAAAGGTTATCCCCCGACCCCCCTTCCAAAGACTTTAATAATGATTTAAGCCTGACAGGGTAAATTACCTTGTCAGGCTTAAATTAAAATTAAAAGTTTTCGGAAAGGAGTCTGAGGAAAAGCCCTTTTACAAAAGGGTTTTCCTCAGTAATGCCTGTAAAGCTTCTATACGGATATCCACCTTATGGCATAGCCTTTTATTGATATCCGAAGTATGATTTGTTAGGTTACCTTAGACAATTTTGTCACTTGTTTTTTGTAATATTACATAAATTTTACGTTTTTGAGAAAAACTTTTATATAAGTTGTTGACAAATTGTGCAAAATGGTATATAATACGAATTGTAAGAGATAACTTATTGTTACTCTTGCTGATTGACTAAATTAAAATTTAAATGACCTCCATTTAATTTTAGTTTTTTAGTTGTCTCCTTTCTTTTGTTCTACACATTATACATTATTTGATTTGAGAGCCCCACGAGGGCTTTCTTTTTTTGCATTTTTTGCCTTTTCTATTGCTTTTTTTCTTTTTTTTTGATATAATGATATTGTGTTGAATAATATCCTAAAACAGGGAAGGAACAAAAGAAAATGAATAAGATCAAAGACGCAAAACGAATTGTTATAAAAGTAGGTACTTCTTCACTCTGCTATAAGACAGGAAATCTTAACATCCGCCGTGTTCAGAAGCTTATTGAAGTTATGGCGGACCTTAAGAACGAGGGCAGGGATGTGATTTTCGTTACCTCAGGCGCAGTCGGTATCGGCGTGGGCAGGGCAGGTTTGTCCCAGCGACCTAAGGATATGCCTACAAAGCAGGCTTGTGCCGCAATCGGCCAGTGCGAGCTTATGAATATATACGACCGTGAGTTTTTAAAATATAACCACACAGTGGCACAGCTTCTTGTGACCCGTGATGTAATCAGCAACAAGATTCGCCGTGAGAATGCGTTCAACACTCTTCACAGACTGCTTGAAATGGGTGCAGTTCCGATTATCAATGCGAATGACACTGTTTCCATTGAGCAGCTTGACTTTGATGAAAATGATACATTATCCGCAATTGTTGCAGGACTTTGCGAAGCGGATTTACTGATTATCCTCACTGATGTTGACGGACTTTATGACAAGAACCCGTCACTTCCCGATGCAAAGCATATACCTGTTGTTTCAAAGGTTACCGACGAAATGATTGCCGCAGCAGGAGAAAAGGGCAGTGAGCTTGCAAGCGGCGGCATGATAACAAAGCTTGAAGCCGCTGTTATTGCCGGCGAAAACAATATCCCCACAGTAATTATCAAGGGTGACCGCCCTGAAAATCTCTATGATTTATTCAGCGGAGATGCAAAATATACATTATTCGATTTAGGTGAATAAGAAAGGATACACAAATGAGCTACATAGACGAACTCGGCGTTGCAGCGAAGAATGCTGAACGTGAAATTATAAAGGCTGGTACTATCCAGAAAAATGCTGCACTCCGTGCAATTGCAGACAAGCTTCTTGCAAGCAAGGAGCTTATTATCAAGGAAAATGCACGTGATATTGAAAATGCAAAAATCAACGGTATGTCTGAAGCAATGATTGACCGTCTTACACTTACAGAAGCACGTATCGAAGGCATGGCTGAGGGTGTAACACAGATTATTGCACTTAAGGATCCTATCGGCGAAGTTGTCGGCGGTGAAGAACTTCTTAATGGCCTTAAAATTGTGAAGAAGCGTGTTCCGCTGGGAGTAATCGGTATTATTTTTGAATCCCGCCCCAATGTAACAGTAGATGCGGCTGCGCTTTGCCTCAAGGCAGGCAATGTCTGCATTCTCCGTGGCGGCAGTGACGCAATCTGTTCTAATAAGTGCCTTGTAAAGCTTATGCGTGAGGCGGTTGAGGAAGCGGGCTTATGTCCTGATGTTATTCAGCTCGTTGCTGACACATCACGCCTTGTTGCAAACGAACTTATGAAGGCTGATAAGTACGTTGATGTTCTTATCCCCCGTGGCGGCGGCGGACTTATCCGTTCTGTAATGCAGAACTCCACTATTCCCGTTATCCAGACAGGTGAGGGCAACTGCCATGTATATGTTGACCGTTTTGCTGATATTGAAATGGCAGTGAATATCGTAAATAACGCAAAGACACAGCGCCCCAGCGTATGTAATGCGATTGAAAACGTACTTGTACACAAGGATGTTGCAGAGCAGTTCTTCACAGCACTCAAGGAAAAATGGGCTGATAAGGTCAAGGTTATCGGTGACGAAGCAACATCTAAGTATATCCCTGTTGAGCATATCGCAGAGGACGAGGATTACCGCAGGGAATTTCTTGATTATGTGATTGCGGCAAAGGTTGTGGGAAGCGTTGATGAAGCCATTGAGCACATCAACCGCTTCGGAACAAAGCACAGCGAATGTATAGTTACAATCAATCTTGACAATGCTGAAAAATTCCAGCGTCTTGTTGATGCAGCCGCTGTATATGTAAACGCAAGCACACGTTTTACAGACGGTTTTGAGTTTGGTCTGGGTGCTGAAATCGGAATTTCCACACAGAAACTCCACGCAAGAGGACCTATGGGTCTTCAGGCGCTTACAACCTATAAATATCTTATCAACGGTAACGGTCAGATAAGAGGTTGATTGTTTTAACAGAACACAAAGAAAGGCATTTTGCAAATGGGTAAAAAAAGAACCAAGAAAAAGCAGATAAAAGCGGTAACCGACCGCCTTGCAGAGCAGGTGCAGGCTGAAAATGACGAACAGCTTGAAGAAAAGGTGATTGTCCGTGAGAGTATAAGCACTGCTCTCAATGAGGATTACGAAAATGTTGCCGCTGAAGATGAAGGATTAAAGGAAGAAGCTGAAGAGGTTGCTGCTGAAGCTCCCCAGCGTCCGAATAAGTTTTATCTCGTTTTTGCAATTTTCATTATTGTCATGTCAATTGTGGGAATTGTATCGACAGTTCAGTTCGGTATCAGGACAGTAAACGAAATTGCAAATCAGACGTCGCTTAAAAACGAGATAGCTTTATTTCTTTATCCTGTGGTAACTGTTGACCCGCCTGCTTTCAAGACAACAAAGGAAATACCTGCTACGGTAGTTGTCGAATCCGCAATATGGCGTATTATTCTTACAGGCGATAACAGTAATTACGAAAAGCTTTATAATACATATATGTATGTGCCTGCAGTTGACGTAGAGTTTTCAATAAAGACCCTTTACGGAAGCGAAGCGGTTATCCAGCACCAGACGGTAGGTAGTGCAAGTACGGCATTTACTTACAATGAAGACACCAACACCTATCTTGTGCCCATAAGCCCTCGCTATACTGCTTATTCTCCAGTTGTTACGGAAATTTCCAATGTCGGCGAGCTTTATACTGTTACAGTTGAATATATGCCTCCTGCGGCGCTTGCAATGGAAGGTATCAAGCTTGATAACTCTGCTGCAAAGACAATGGAATATACTCTTTCAAAATCAAGAAACAGCATGACTGTTCATTCTGCGAAGAATGCAACACAGTATGGTGATACATATGAGTATTAAGGCTGTTATTTTTGATCTGGACGGAACAGTCATAGATACTGAAAAGCTGCTTGTGAAATACTGGTGCATGGCGGCAAATGAAATGGGTTTTCCAATGGTAAGGGAGCATGCGCTTCAGCTCCGCAGTCTTGCGAGAAAATATGCCGAGCCGCTTTTAAAGGAGTGGTTTGGCGAAAACTGCGATTATATGACGGTAAGAAATCGTCGTATGGAGCTTATGACAGCGCATATAATTGAAAACGGTCTTGATGTCAAGGCGGGAATAAAGGAACTGCTTGTCTGGCTTGGCGAAAACGGATACAAGCGTGCCGTTGCAACTGCCACAGATCTTACAAGGGCAGGGAAATATCTGAATGATGTGGGATTATATGATTATTTTGACTGCATAATTTCTGCTCATCAGGTAAAAAACGGCAAACCAAAGCCTGATGTGTATCTTTATGCGGTCGAACAGCTTGGGCTTGCACCGGATGAATGCATTGCCGTTGAGGATTCTCCCAATGGTGTGATTTCCGCAAGCGATGCAGGCTGCCGTACAATTATGGTGCCTGATCTGACACTCCCAGATGAAGAACTTAAAAAACGACTTTTTGCAGTATGTGAAAAAGCGTCTGATATAATAAATGTATTATCCGAATAAACGTTCTTAAAAGGAGAATAGTATGAACATTTTATCCTTATATGACCTGAATTCCAACGTTGCTTCAAATTCCGGACAGTTTATATGCGGAGCAGAGGAGCTTTACAAAAGCAGAATCCAGACAGTAGCGGAGCACCTTTCCGAAAACTGCGAGGAAATGCCTATCATTCTTATTTCCGGTCCTTCAGGTTCAGGCAAGACTACGACTGCACTCAGACTGGGAACAATGCTGGAGCAGGCAGGCAAGACTGTTCATACTGTTTCTATGGATAATTATTTTATTCCTATTGATGACCCCCGTAATGAAGTTGATGAAGACGGTCATATTGACCTTGAATCTCCCAAAAGACTGGATATAGATCTTCTGAATGATCATCTTAATAAGATGTGGAAGTGTGAAGAAATACATATTCCTACTTTTGACTTTGCTCTTCAGCAGCGTTTTCCGGGAAAGGATATGAAGCGAAATCACGGTGAGTTTGTAATTATTGAGGGTATACATGCACTCAATCCGCAGATTACAGGTAATATCGGCAAGCATGCAACAACGGTCTATGTCAGTGTGCGTACACGTCTGAAAAATGAGGAAGGTGAGCTTCTCCATCCTTCAAAAATCAGATTGATGCGCCGTCTTGTTCGTGACAAGCTTTTCCGTGGCAGAGAAGCGTCAAAGACTCTTGATTTCTTCAAGTGGGTTGAAAGAGGAGAAAAGCGTTTCATAATGCCGTATAAGGAAAGCGCAATGTATGATATAGATACATTTATTTCCTACGAACCTGCGGTATACAAGCCTTTTGTTCTCGGTGAACTGCTTGCTGTCAAGAACACCTATCCTGATTACGAGGAATATGCTGACCTTGAAGAATTCCTTGAGGAAATAGACGATCTTGACCGTGAAAACGTACCGCTTAATTCACTTGTGCGTGAATTTGTTGGCGGAAGCAATTATGTATATTGATTTTTGTTTACTTTTAACAAAAATCAATAAAATCAAGAAAATTTTTATTTATTTTGCTGAAATGCTTGATTTTATCCAAAAAATGTTGTATAATTAACTTACAAGCAATTGTAAATCATGATATCAAGGATGGTATAAGCGTATGGAAACAAATATTTTGCTTGAAAGCGGAACTAATGAACTTGAACTTCTTGAGTTTTTCGTAGGACACGAAGACTATGGTATCAATATTGCAAAAGTAAGTGAAATTCTCACTTATCGCCCTGTTACTCCTATGCCCTCAGCTCCCGAGGAGATCGAAGGTGTGTTTATGCCTCGTGATAAGCTGATTACTGTTGTTGATTTACATAAGGTTCTCGGCATGCCTAAGCCCGAAGGAAATGACGGACTTCTTATTGTCTGTGAATTCAATCGCCTTGACATTGCTTTCCATGTTTCTTCTGTAAAGGGTATTCAGCGTATAAGCTGGACAAATATCGAAAAGCCGCCTACGGTTGCCAATAACAGCCAGAAGGGTGTTGCTACCGGTATTGCAAAGATTGACAGCAAGATTATGATTATCCTTGACTTTGAAAAGATTATTGCTGATCTTAACTGCACAGCAGGTCTTGACACAACAGGAATTGAAAATATTGAAAAATCCACTGAAGTTGATTATGATGCAAGAATTGTAATTGCAGAAGATTCCCCCCTTCTTAATCAGCTTGTTATGAATGCTCTTACAAAGGCAGGTTTCCACAATATCCTTTCATTCTCCAACGGTCAGGAAGCGTGGGATTTCATTTCTTCCTTCGCAGACAGAGAAGATGTTACTGAAAATATTTCCCTTGTTGTAAGTGATATTGAAATGCCTCAGATGGACGGTCACCGTCTTACAAAGCTTATCAAGGATCACAATAATCTCAAAAAGATTCCCGTATTCCTCTTCTCATCCCTTATTGATGACAAGATGAAGGAAAAGGGTAAGTCTGTCGGTGCTGACGAGCAGTTCTCGAAGCCTCAGATTACAAATCTTATTGAAGCAATGATGAAGACTCTTACAAAATAAGGCGCATCAAAATTGTCGTCGCTGTAAACGTTAGTAATATATAAGTGTTAAAAGCCACTTTTGATATTTATATCAAAAGTGGCTTTGTGTTACTTATGCAGTTGACATTTTCTTATAATTTTCTATCAATATCTTTGAATTTAGCGAAGGGGTCAGATTATGAAGATTAATAACAGCAATATCAAGATATTGAATCGTGACATGATGAAATATCTTGCATATATTCCGATGTTTATAGGTCATATGATAGCCTGGATTAATCTTATGAATCATCCGGAGAACGAACTTTCTTTATATGAACTTCCTTTACCGTTGCTCATAATTGCAGGTTTGTCACTTTTTTGTCCGCCTGTTATGTTTTTCTTCATAGCCGACGGATACAAATATACACGGGACAGAAAGAAATATGCGTTAAGACTGCTGTTGTTCGCTTGTATTTCACAGCCTTTTCATTGGCTTTTATTTCAGCCGATAAATGGTTGGTGGACGTTCAATGTGATATTTACACTGTTTTTCGGATTGCTTTCCATTATCGCATGGGAAAGCAGATTCAAGCTGTGGCAGAGAGTATTACTTGTTATCCTGTGCGATGCTGCAACTCTTTTGCTTTCTTCCGACTGGATGATTTTTGGCGTATTATTCATTTTATTCCTGCATATTTTAAGTGACAGACCCAAAGCGAGATTTATTGCATACAGCGTATTGATATTTATCCACACCTCAATGAATCTCTTCTCATTGGGTACAGTTCCTACATTTAAGTTAATTACATATATGGTAGTTATGCTTGCAGTTTTTATGGCAGCGTATCTATGTATGACTGTATTCTATAATGGTAAAAAAGGCAAACACCCTGAATTTGCCAAATGGTTTTTCTATATCTTTTATCCGCTTCACTATCTGATAATATATGTTATCGGAATGAAATTACGATAGGGCAGCGAAGCTGCCGGTTGCGAAGCAACAAACATATATTTCAAGGTTCGCTCAGCCGTCAAAATCTTTGATTTTGCTAACGGCGTGTTCTTATAATATATATTATAAGCTGATTTTTTTGGAAAACAACTAAATCCAGAGAAGAAATTGAATCTTCTCTGGATTTGTTTTTTATGAACAATCTGCTTTTGGCGGCATTTATTAATCTTTTTATAAAAGATACAAGTACTACCGTCTTTTGTTTTTCGCCTGATAATATTTTTTCCTTGCTTCCTTTGCCTGAATTTTTCCCTGATAGAATTTTTCGGTTTTCTCGCTCAGCTCATATGCCTTTATTGTCAGAATATTACTCTTCATTTCAAAGTGAACAAAATATCTGCTGGTACAAACGCATTCAGCCACAGTAATAAAGGAATTCTTGCCGTAACGGCAAAGGTTGGAATAAATTATTTCAGCTCCGCAGTCGCTGCAGGGAATGCTGATACTTCTGCAGGTATCGGGTAAAGCACCTATGACCTTTGTATATTCCTGCTCGCAGGAATAACAAAGCTTTTCGCTGTCCCAGATGTTTTTCTGTTTTGATTTTGAAGTAACGATAGCTTTGTTGTAGTCTGCGATGCCTTTGGCAATATCAAGCTTTCGAGCTACAAGCAGCGTAATGAATGCGTCGTTAAGCGCGTCGTGAGCCTGAATATCTTTTTCAATGCCAAAATATTCGGCGGCGGTTTTCAGAGCGGTCTGTCTTGTTTCAGAACCTGTCTGGTGAGCGTAGAAGCGCTGAAGATTGTAATGCTTCGGAAGCTTCATTTCGATTTTATGAAATTTCATATTTTCATTCAGAATCGGAATATCATCGTCGCCCCAGGTGAAGAGCAGGGTATCATCGCTGAAAAATTCGGAAATACGTTTCAGCGCAGTTCTGAAATCAACGCCTGCGTCAAGCATTTCCTGAGAAATACCTGTAAGATAGCCTACATACTGATTTATGCATTTGTAGCAGACGGGTCTGATAAGGATATTCTCTTTATGCAGTACGTCAAGCTCTTCATTAAGCACAAAAAAACCAAGCTGTATAATCTCGCCCCTTACAAGAGAGGGATTTTTTTCTTTTGCAGAGGAGGGCTGGTTCCACTCCATATCAAAAATTATATAGTTCATCAGTTTCTTTCTTCCAGCGGAACATAAGTGAGGTGATCCGCAACATATTTATAAGCAGGGCGGATAATCTTACCGTTGTTAATGATTTCTTCGAGTCTGTGAGCGCACCATCCCGAAATACGTGAAATTGCAAAAATAGGTGTGAATAATTCTTCGGGAATCTGAAGCATATCATATACAAATCCGCTGTAAAAGTCAACATTTGCACAAACAGGCTTGAAAAGGTGACGCTTTTCAGCAATAACTTCCTTACCGATTCGTTCAATTCTGTCGTAGAAATTGAATTCGTCCATACGGCCCTTTTCTTCAGCAAGCTGTTTTGCATAATCCTTGAGGATAACCTGTCTGGGGTCGGATTTGGTATAAACCGCATGACCGAGACCGTAGATAAGACCTGTCTTGTCAAATGCCTGCTTGTCAACAATTTTTGTGAGGTATTCACGGATTGCTTTTTCATCATTCCAGTCAAGAACGTGAGTCTTGATTTCCTCAAACATGTGCTTTACCTTAAGGTTTGCACCGCCGTGGCGGAAGCCCTTGAGGGAAGCGATAGCAGCAGCAACAGCAGAGTATGTATCAGTACCGGAGGATGTAACAACGTGTGTTGTGAAGGTAGAGTTGTTACCGCCGCCGTGCTCGGCATGGATAACCAGTGCTACGTCAAGAACCTTTGCTTCAAGTGCAGTGAATTCGCCGTTTTCACGAAGCATATAAAGAATATTTTCCGCAGTTGAATACTCATTGACAGGATTGCGGATCATAAGGCTTTCATGCTTTTTATAGTGACGGTATGAGCAGTATGCATATACCGAAATGAGTGGCATCTTTGCAATAAGCTGAATGGACTGACGAAGAACGTTCTGTGCAGAAATATCCTCAGGGTTATTGTCATAAGAATAAAGTGTAAGAATACTTTTCTGAAGTGCGTTCATGATATTGGAGCTGGGAGCCTTCATGATAACGTCACGGGTAAAGTTTGTGGAAAGCACCTGGTTGTCAGAAATAAGCTGAACGAAACGATCCAGATGATCATTATCGGGAAGCTTTCCGAAAAGAAGAAGGTAAGTGATTTCCTCAAAGGCATTTCTTCTGTTTCCGAGACCGTTGATAAGATCCATTACATTGTAGTTGTGGTAGTAAAGGCGGCCTTCGCAGGGAATTTTCTTGCCGTCAATAATATCGTAGGAAACAACGTCTGAAATTTCGGTAAGACCTGTAAGAACACCCTTACCGTTGGAATCACGAAGACCTCTTTTTACATCGTACTCGATATATAACGAAGGGTCAATAGTACCTTTGTTGAGATTTTCAAGAAGTCCGTTGAGGAGATCCATTTCATCTTCTTCAAGGTTTATAATTTCTTTGTCCTTATCTTTTTCAAGTTCTGCAAGCATAATTTTTAATCCTTTCGTTATAAAATGTAAGCAGATGAAATTTTAAAAACAAATAAATGCAAAAAATCTTATCTGCAATAATAGTCGTAAAAAGTGATATACCTTAATTATATACGAAAAAATGCGAATTATCAATATCAAAAAATCAAAGTTGTTGGAATTGCACTAAAAGAAATATAAGTGATATTTGTTTTGAGCAATATTAACAATAAAAAGACTGAAATGAATAATCTGAATTTTTAACTTGCAGTTTTGTCCTTTAAAAAAATAACATAACATGGACTTTATCCGCATATAAATCGGATAAATCAAAAATTTGGAGGGGCTAAGCCATGTCACAGATTAAAAATTCAGCCGCAGATTTCTGCGCCTACGGAACAAAACAGGAAAGATGTGTAAGCCTCGCAGAATACATAATTGAAACAAAAGCGACTGTCAGAAATGCCGGAAAGGTTTTCGGAATCAGCAAAAGCACTGTTCATCAGGATGTGACCGCACGACTTGAAAAGGTAAATCCTGAGCTTTACCGTCAGGTGAGAGAGGTACTGGAACAGAATAAACAGGAACGGCATATCCGAGGAGGGATGGCGACAAAACGTAAGTATTGTAAGGAAAATGAAGGTTGACGGTGTAATATAAATGTGATATACTTTTAATATAAATCAGGAATAAAAAAGGTAATGAAAATGAAAAAAGTACTTTTTGTATCTCATGTTGCAAATTTTATAAAATTCAATGCTCCTTATGTGAATTGGTTCAAAGCACAGAATTGGGAGGTTCATTACGCTTCATTGGGTGAAGAGCCAATTGACTGCTGTGACAGAACTTTTGATGTGTGTTTTGAACGCAGCGTATTTCATAAGGATAATATAACTGCATACAAGCAGCTAAAAAAGATTATTGATGAGGGTGATTATGATATTATCCACTGTCATACTCCTATTGGTGCAGCGCTTACCCGACTTGCGGCGAGAAAGGCACGAAAAAAGGGAACGAAGGTAATCTATACAGCTCACGGTTTTGCATTCTGGAAGGGTGCGCCCAAAAAGGATTGGTTGATTTATTACAATGCCGAAAAATTCTTTGCAAAATATACGGATATACTTGTACTTATCAATAAGGAAGATTATGAAACTGCTGTTTCACGAAAATTCCGTGCAGGAAAAATTTATAAAATCGACGGTGTAGGTGTAAATACGGATAAATTCAGCCCTGCTACACCTGCCGAAAAAGCGGTAATGCGTGCTTCTCTCGGTATACCTGATGATGGTTTTCTTTCAGTTTATGCAGCTGAGTTTATTCCAAGAAAAAATCATATTTTTCTCCTTGAAGCACTTAAAAAACTTCGTTCTGAAAATATAAATCTCCGCTTTGCTTTTCTGGGACAGGGAAAGCTTATGGAAGAAATCAAGCAGAAAACAACGGAAATGGGTCTTTCAGATTTCGTTCAGTTCTTTGGTTATCGTCGTGATGCGGAAAAATTCTATGCTGCCGCCGATATGGTAGCTGCACCTGGCAGTCAGGAAGGACTCCCTGTTCATCTTCTCGAAGCTATGGCAAGTGGTTTACCCGTGATTGCAACTTCAATTCGTGGGCACGTAGATCTTATTGAAAACGGGAAGAACGGACTTTTGTATAATTATAACGATATGGATGCTTTCTGTATGGCTGTAAAGCGTATTATAGGTGATTCTCAGCTTCGTGAAGCATTTGGCAGAAATAACATTGAAGATGTGAAAAAATACAGTGTCGAAAACGCTGTAAGCAATATGGCTGAGATTTATAAAACGGTAATGTAAAAAAACACCCTGAGAAGATTTATCTTCTCAGGGTGTAACTTTTTATTTAATCGTACTCTTAAGCGCATTTCTCGCTTTCTTTACATCAATAAGGTCATTGGATAAAAGCTCTTCAACCTTTGTAAGCATATTGTCAACATACTTGTTTGTAAGGTCTCTGAGTTCCTTTGTCTGCGCCTGAGCAGTAGCGTTCAGTTCATTTGCCTTTGCGTTTGCCTGACGCACGATTTCCTGCTGGGAAACAAGAGCAGCGGCTCTCTGTTCAGCGCGTGCAATAATGTTTGCAGCTTCATTCTTAGCGTCGTTGAGAATAGTCTTGCGGTCGTTTACAAGCTCTCTTGCCTGTGTAACCTCCTTGGGCATATTGATACGCACTTCATCAATAAGCTCACGCATCTTGTCAACTTCGATAAGTGACTTCTTGCTTGTAAAAGGAACATTTACCGCCTTATCAAGCATATCGTCCATCATTTCAAGAATTTCATCAATACTCATTTTCCTTATCCTTTCTGTTTGTCATTAAGTCTTTTCTGAATATCCTCAACAATAGCGGCAGGTACAAAAGCTGATATATCGCCGCCGAATGAAGCAATCTGCTTTACCATGCTTGAGGAGAGGTAAGTGCTTTCACTGTCTGCACAGAGGAACACAGTTTCTGCTTTTTCGTAAAGGTGCTTGTTTGTATGCGCCATCTGGAATTCGTATTCAAAGTCCGACATGGCACGAAGCCCTTTAACTATGATATCGCAGTCGTGAGCTGCGAAATAATCTACAATAAGTCCGTCAAAAGTATCAATTTCCACATTCGGAATGTCGTAGCACACTTTTCGGAGCAGGGTAGCTCTTTCTTCGGGAGAGAAGCTTGTTTTCTTGCTGGTGTTTACCGAAACAAGAACAATAAGCTTATCGAAAAGCTTTGATGCACGTCTTATGATTTCAAGATGACCGTTTGTCACGGGGTCAAAGCTGCCGGGGTAGACCGCTTTTCGCATAATGCCGTCTCGCTGATTACTCATCTTCGGTCTCCACCTCGTTTCTCTTGTAAACGGTAAGACAAATCTGACCGTATTTATATGTCTTGTGAATTCTGAAGTCGCCCTCTTCTTCGGGGAGCCTGCATTCCTTTTCGTGTTCGCATACGATAATTCCGTTTTCGCTCATTACGCCAACGAGGGCGGGAAGTGAGCGCTGAATCAGCTTCTTGCCATAAGGCGGGTCAAGAAAAGCAATATCAAACTTTGCAGGTGTTGTGCGAAGAAAAGCGGAGTTCGGCATATTGCATACAACCGCATTATCTTCCAGTTTTGTGTGCTTCAGATTTTCACGGACAACCCCGATTGAAGCAGGGCTGTTATCAACGAAATATGCTTTTGCAGCACCTCTGCTCAGTGCCTCGATTCCCAGCTGACCAGAGCCTGCAAAAAGGTCAAGCACAACTGCATCTTCAAGGTCAAACTGAACAATGCTGAACATTGCTTCTTTTATTTTTTCCGCCGTTGGTCTTACAACGTCTGTCCCTTCAAGGGTTTTAAGGCGCATACCTCTGGCAATGCCTGTGATAACTCTCATTAAAAAATCTCCTGTATATACAGATGCAGGTTTTCCGCAGTCTCACGGTTGATTTTCGCTGTTTCCATAAGCTCCTCAACAGAAGCTTCACGGATAGCCTGCTTTGTTTTATATTTTTTCAGCAGTGCAAGAGCTTTCTTTTCGCCTATACCCTTTACACGGGTAAGCTCCAGCTCATATTGCGACTGCTTGTGTTTTTTTCTCTGATAATCGATTGAAAAGCGGTGAACCTCGTCCTGGATTTCAGTAAGAAGCTTGAAAAGACTCTTGTTTGAATTTATCTGAATCTCTCCGCCGCCGTCGGAAATTGCTCTTGTGCGGTGCTTATCGTCTTTTACAAGACCGAAAAGGCTTACTTCAATCCCCATTTCATCAAGCACTTCTTTAACTGCGTTTACATGCCCCTTGCCGCCGTCCAGCAGTATAAGGTCAGGCATTTCAGAAAAGCTTTCATCGCCGTCAAGGTAGTGGGTAAAGCGTCTGCGGATAACCTCCTGCATACAGCCGTAGTCATCAACGCCTACAACATCCTTTATGCTGAATTTGCGGTAACCTGCTTTATAAGGTCTGCCGTTCTTATAGGTAATCATGCCTGCAACCCTTGTCTGTTCGCCCATGTTTGAAATATCGTAACTTTCGATAAGTACAGGCGTCTTAGGGAGACCAAGCAGCTTCTGCAGATCCTGCAAAGCGGTGATTTCTCTGCTTGTTCTGCCGACTTTAAGCGACAGATATTCGTCAGCATTGCTTTTAGCAAGGGTAGTGAGCACAAGCCCTTCGCCACGCTTCGGCACAGTTATTGTTACTTTATGACCGCAGATGCCCCGGAAATATTCTTCCAGCAGGGAATTATCCTCGCTGTCGCCGTCAAGATATATATTTTTGGGAATTTCCTTGCCGTTGCTGTAATACTGCAACAGAAATTCGCTTCTTATAAGCTCGTTTTCGCATTCATCGCCCACAAAGAAATTTTCCTTGTCGATAAGCTTACCGCCACGGTATTTTACAACCGCTATACTTGTAAGCCCCGTATTCTGGGAAACTGCGAACACATCGCAGTCGATATCCCTCTGTGCCTGAATGGATTGTGTCTTTGCGGAACGTGTAATAGCGTTTATTCTGTCACGGAGAATTGCTGCACGCTCAAAATCCAGATTTTCAGCTGCGTCGTTCATTTCTCTTGTGAGATATTCAACGCTTTCCTTACTGCCGCTTTTAATGAAGCTCAGCGCTTCTGTAATAGTCTTCTTGTATTCCTCAGGAGAAATCTTACCCTGGCAAACGCCCATACAACGCTTTATGTGGTGGTTGAGGCAGGGGCGCTCTTTAAAGAAATCCCTTGGAAATACTTTTTTACAGGTTGGGAGCATAAAAATACGATTGCATTCCTCAATAGTCTGCTTTACGGTATAACCGCTTGTAAAGGGACCGATGTATGTCGAGAAAGGGTCATCCTTGTTGAAGGAGTGCATTATTTTCGGATAATCTCCGCCTGTGATGCGTATATAACTGAAGCCCTTGTCATCCTTTAATAAAATATTATATTTAGGAGAATGAAGCTTTATAAGGCTTGCTTCCAGCACAAGAGCGTCAAGCTCGGTTTCGGTTACGATAAAGTCAAAATCGTGGATGTTTGAAACCAGCTTGTAGGTTTTTGGGTTATGTGCTTCCACCGCATGAAAATAAGAGGTGACACGGTTTTTAAGTACCTTTGCCTTGCCGATATAGATAATTTCCCCCGATTTGTTTTTCATCTGATAAACTCCGGGGCAGAGGGGCAGGTGGTTAGCCTTATCCCTTAAAAAATCAAGTCGTTCAAACATTAAAACACCTTCAAAACCCAGCTATACATATTAAATAATACCACAATTCGCCCCTTATGTCAAGTTTTTTGTGTTTTACGGGAAATTGTGCGTTGACAAGCTTTTGGGGGAGTGGTATAATTTTTATATCAGAAAGGATTGATAACATGAAAAAATATCTCCCCCTCGCACTCCTCATAATCTCCATTGCTTTCGCTTTTGCTTTTATCGGTTTTACCGCATATGATATCCACGTTTACAATACAACCGTAAATTCCGCACCGCTTTATGCGTTTATCCTTGCCCGTGCAGTTGAATTTATCATACCTGCGGTTATATTTTATATTATTTCAAGAGTTCTGAAGAAAAAAATTTTATAAAAACGCACCCCGAAAAGAACAACCGTTCTTTCCGGGGTATATTTTTATTCATCAAGCGCCTTGACCGCCTCTGGGAAAAGCTCAATGCTTCTTCTGAGAATGCCGTTCATGTGCGCTATGGCAATACCGTAGTTTGTAATCGGTATTCCATTATCAAGAGTCTGCTTGACTCTGTACTTCATTTCACGCTCGCTGAGCATACAGCCTCCGCAGTGAATCACAAGCTTGTAGCCATCGAGCGTTTCGGGGAACTGCGTACCCGATGTAAATTCAAAGGTAACATCCTTTCCCGTGTGCTTTTTTATAAGTGCAGGAAGCTTTACCGTGCCGATATCACCGCATTGTCTGTGGTGGGTACAGCCCTCCGAAATCAGGATTCTGTCACCGTCCTGAAGCTTATCCAAAGCCGCAGCACCTCTTACCGCAGAAATAAGGTCGCCCTTATAGCGTGCAAAAAGGATAGAGAATGACGTCAGCGGAATATCATCGGGAGTATCCTTTGAAACTCTCGCAAAAGCCTGTGAATCGGTGATTACCATTTTCGGCTTTCTGCCGAAGGCTTTCAGCGTTTCAGGCAGCTCGTTATCTCGTGTAACTACCGAAACGGCACCGGAATCCAAAATATCACGGATAGTCTGCTGCTGGGGCAGGATAAGACGCCCCTTAGGTGCGGCCTTGTCGATAGGTACAACCAGTACAATAACATCATTCTGGTCTATCAGATCGCCCACAACCCTGCGGTTGTTTTCTTCCTGCTTTACAAGCTTTCCGATAAGCTCTTTAAGCTCGTAGATGTTTGTATTATCCTTAGCGCTTACGTATATTTGATTTTCGGAAGAGGGTGTTTTATCTGAACGTAAATCCGATTTGTTGAATGCAATGATGTAGGGGATATTCTTGTCCCTGAAAATGGTTATAAGACCTTTTTCAGCGTCGCAAAGCTCAATGTTCTCGGTAACAAGCACCGCAATATCCGTGTAATTCAGCACCTGTCTTGCTTTTTTTACCCGCATTTCACCAAGCTCACCCACGTCATCAATACCAGGAGTATCAATGATTACAACAGGTCCCAGCGGTAGTAATTCCATTGCTTTTCTTACAGGGTCGGTTGTAGTGCCTTTTACATCGGAAACGAGCGATAAATCCTGACCTGTAACAGCATTTACAACACTGGATTTTCCTGCGTTACGCAGTCCGAAAAAGCCTATATGCAGGCGTTCTGCGGATACAGTTTCGTTAAGTCCCATAGAACCTCCTCAGAAACGGAAATCTCTTCTGTTGGAATTCTTGATGTCTTCAATGTTCTTCTTTGCAATATCTCTTACCTTATCGGTGGGAATCTTCTCAAGTTCCTTTTCAATGAGTTCAAATCCGACTTTCTTTGTTTCTTCGCTTGCGTAGTCAACAAGATATTCGGTAAGAGTCATAAGAGCGTTGGGGTGGCAGCAGTTGAGAATCTGACCGTTCTTGCAAAGAGCCATAAAGCGGTCGCCGGTTCTGCCTTCACGGTAGCATGCTGTGCAGAAGGAGGGAATATGACCGCATTCCATGAGCCATTTTACAACCTCGTCAAGTGTTCTCTGATCGGAAACGTCGAACTGCTCGCTGTCGTGAGGACGCTCTTCTTCTGTATAACCGCCGACGGAAGTTCTGGATGCACCGCTTATCTGGGAAATGCCCATATTAAGCACCTTTCCACGCACTTCTTCGGATTCTCTTGTGGAGATAATCATGCCTGTGTAGGGAACTGCAAGACGGATACAAGCGATAATCTTTTCAAAGATTTCATCGGAAATTGAGTTGTCGAATACGTTGGGGTCGATATCGTTTGCCTTCTTGATTCTGGGGACGCTGATTGTGTGAGGACCAACGCCGTGAACAGCCTCAAGGTGCTCAGCGTGCATGAGAAGCCCTGCAAATTCGTACTTGTAAAGCTCAAGTCCGAACAGAACACCAAGACCTACGTCATCAATACCGCCCTCCATAGCTCTGTCCATAGCCTCTGTGTGGTAAGCATAGTCGTGCTTGGGTCCTGTGGGGTGAAGCTTTAAGTAGCTTTCCTTGTGGTATGTTTCCTGGAACAGGATATATGTACCGATGCCTGCTTCCTTGAGCTTGCGGTAGTTTTCAACGGTAGTAGCGGCGATGTTTACATTTACACGTCTGATAGCGCCGTTCTTATGGTTGATGCTGTAAATAGTCTTGATACATTCAAGAATGTACTCGATAGGGTTGTTTACAGGGTCTTCGCCTGCTTCAATGGCAAGACGCTTGTGACCCATATCCTGAAGTGCGATAACTTCAGCCTTTACTTCTTCCTGTGTAAGCTTCTTACGTGCAATGCTCTTGTTCTTCATGTGATAAGGGCAGTAAACACAGCCGTTTACACAGTAGTTGGAGAGGTAGAGAGGTGCAAACATAACGATACGGTTACCGTAGAATGCAAGCTTGATTTCCTCTGCAATTTCAGCGATGCGCTTGTTTACAGAAGGGTCATCACAGGCGAGAAGTACGGAAGCTTCTCTGTGGGAAAGCCCCTGACAAACGCAGCCATTGCCGTTTTTCTGAGGGCGTGCTTTTTCAAGAATAGAGTTTATAAGCTCCATATTGTTCTTGTTTGCTTCTGCGTATTCAAGTGTTTCGAGAATTTCTCCGTCGTGAATGAATTCTTCAGCCTTTAAAGATTTGGGATTGTAGTTTGCCATTTTATTTATGTCCTTTCGTATTAAATTACTTTTTGAAATCTCCTCGGTCAGTTACGACTTCAAAGCCTATCTTTTTCATGCTCTTCGCAAGATTATTCACAGCCTCAGCCGCTTCATCGCCTGTACTGATTTTGCCGTTATACAGCATATATTTTTTTCGCACGGAAACAGGGGAGAGGTTGGGCATTACGACATTAGCGCCCGACAGGATACCTTTTTCACGTCCGCCGTTCATAATCGTGCCGAGTGCCGTTGTAGCAGGCAGCAGGATTTTCGGGTGAATGAGTCTTATAATTGACAGCAGATAGCAGGTCATTTCCGCCGTTCCCGCAGGATAGTCCCTGAAAGGTGTATCCTTATGAGGAATAAACGGACCTATACCACACATCTGCGGTCTGAATTCTTCAATGAATTTCAGGTCTTTTGCAATATGGCGGTTTGTCTGGAAGGGTGAACCAACCATAAACCCGCAGCCCGTCTGAAAACCGATTTCCTTAAGGTTCTTAAGACACTCCATGCGGTTGTCAAAGGATAGCTCTTTCGGGTGCAGCTTTTCGTAATGCTCCTTATCGGCGGTTTCGTGACGCAGCAAAAAGCGGTCTGCACCTGCCGTAAACAATTTTTCATAGCTTTCACGACTGCGCTCGCCTATGGACAGGGTAACTGCACAATCGGGATATTTTGCTTTCAGTTTTTTTATAACCGAACACATAAATTCATCTGAAAAGCTTCCGTCCTCACCGCCTTGCATTACAAAGGTGCGGAAGCCGAGGTTATATCCCTCATCGGCACATTCGAGAATCTCCGTTTCGGTAAGCCTGTATCGGTCACAGTTCCTGTTTCCTCGTCTTATACCGCAGTAAAGACAGTCGTTTTTGCAGATATTCCCGATTTCGATAAGCCCACGTATGTAGACTGCTTTTCCGTAGTGCTTTTCACGGACAGCTCTTGCTTTTTCTGCAAGAATTTCTGCCGCTTCATCTGTTTTGTTCGTTATGAGATATTCGTATTCGTCAAGTGTCAGGCTGTGAGTGTTTTCAAGTTTTTCAATAAGTTCTAAAATCTTCTTATCCATTACCTTTTACATTTGAGTAAGCGGTTTTGACGCTTATACCGCTCAGCTTTCCTATTCTGCCCGACATTGCGGATATTGTATCCTGCGGTGCGTCAAGGGCAATGCTTACGATATTGATGTTTTTTTCACGGTAGGGAACTCCCATTCTTCCGATTATGTAACTGCCGTATTCGTGGAGAATGGCATTGAGCGCTTCGGTAGAATCTGTATCCTCAACGATAATTCCCATTACCGCTACACGTGTTTCCTTATTTTCTGTCATAGTTTTTTCCTTCTGAATTGTGGTTGTAAAACGAAAAACCGCACCATTTCTATAAAAACGCATAGAAAGGCACGGCAATATAATATTCATTATTATGCTGTCGCCTTTCAGTCAGAAAATCTTTCTGTCAGGTTACATTTATATTATACAACTTTGTCGGGAAATTGTCAATAGGAAGTGTATGGAATGTATTTGCAATCATTCCAACGCAATAAGGTCAGAGCGTTCATATCTGTTATGTCCCTGTAAGCTCTTTTTGTATTTCCAGCAGATAATGGCCTCTTCAAGACTTTTTCCGTGATTGTCTTCAAAGAAATCACGGACGTATGTGTTATACTCAAATTGCTTATCAATGGTTGTTTTTTTGTTTTTCTTTTCTTCCAGAATCTGATAGTAGGCTTCAATAGCGTCACTATAAGTTTTTCCTGCATTGGTTTTCAACCATTTCTGAAACATAACGTTAAAAGAAAAACCTTTGCCGATTTTTTCCTTGAAAAAGGCTCTGTGCTTTTCTGAGCAGACGATGTTTTCCTCTATTATTGTATTTTCAGCAATCATACCGATGCTTGTTGCTGCTTTTCTTCCGGCAGATGCCTCAGATATTTTTCCTGTGTCAAGAAAATATGCAATCCTGTCCGTAAGTTCAAGCTTACCGCCTGAAACAGGCAGATTGTTCTGTCTGCAGAAGCTCACTAATTCTTCTTTGAGATAATAAAAGCTGCGGAACGTTTTTCCGTCTAAATCTTTATTTAAATCAGGTCTTTCGTTCATAATAATTCTCCGGTCTTCGCCCTCTTGCCGTTTTGCTGATTCTGGCAAAGCAGAACCTTACAAAAGGCAGGAATTGCCAAAGGCGGCACGCTTTAGCGTGGGTGCTGTAAAGTAGTACTGCGTTCTCCTGCCGTTTCGCTGATTCTGGCAAAACAGAATCTTGCAAAAGGCAGGAATTGCCAAAGGCGGCACGCTTTAGCGTGGGTGCTGTAAAGTAGTACTGCGTCCTCCTGCCGTTTCGCTGATTCTGGCAAAACAGAATCTTGCAAAAGGCAGGAATTGCCAAAGGCGGCACGCCTTTTATTTAACCAGTATAAAATCCACAAGGCCTGCGCTTACATCTGCCTTGACGCACTTTACCTTAACCTTGTCGCCCATAGTATAGACTGTATTAGACATAATTTCCGCCAGTGCGATACCGTCACGGGTTTCATAGTTACCCACAGGCAGCGACATTACATCTACCTTGCCTTCAACCGTGTTGGGCAGCTCTACGAAAAATCCGCTTTCGATTACGCCTGAAATATATCCCTCAAATTCTTCGCCTATATGATTTCTCATATATTCAGCCATGTAGAATTTTTCACAGTCACGTTCAGCTGCTACTGCAACAAGCTCAGTGTTGCTTGCACGGTTGGAAGCTGTCCTTGCGAATTTGATATATTTCTTCTGGAGCTTGTCCAGAGCCAGTCCGCCTACATAATCCGATAAAATTCTGTGGATTGAAAAATCGGCATAACGTCTGATAGGGGAGGTGAAATGAGCGTATTCCTTCATTACAAGTCCGAAATGTCCGAGAGGCTCTTCGCTGTATTTAGCCTTCATCATTGAACGCAGCACAAGATTTGACACAACTCCTGCCTTTTCGCTGTCCTTCGTTCTTCTCAGCACCGCCGCAAGGTCAGCCGCTGTGCTTCGCTCGTTGATACCCTTGGGGTCTTCGCCTAAATTTACAAGAGTCTGCTGAAGATTCATCAGCTTGTCGGGGTCAGGGGATTCGTGAACACGGTATACAAAGGGGAAATTCTTATCCATAGCAAGCTTTGCAGCGCAGTTGTTGGCGCAGAGCATGAATTCTTCGATTATTCCCTCGGAAATACCGCGTGTGCGCTCCTTTATATCACAGCAGACGCCGTTTTCGTCGCAGATGATTTTGCTTTCCTTGGAGTCAATCTCAGGCGCACCACGCTGAATACGGTTTTCTTTAAGTATTTCAAACAATTCGTTCATTACAGGGATCTGACCGATTACTTCGGCATATTTATTTCTGACAGCATCGTCTTCTTCGCCTGCAAGAATTTTGTTTACTTCCGTATAAACACCCTGAACACGTGAACGGATAACCGTTTTGGCAAAGCGGAAATCTGTGATAATACCGTTTTTGTCAAGATTCATAAGGCAGGAGAAAGCCAGTCTGTCAACGTTGGGATTAAGGGAGCAGATACCGTTGGAAAGCTGCTTCGGCAGCATGGGTATAACTCTGTCTGCAATATAAATACTTGTTCCTCTCTGATATGCTTCCATATCAAGGGGAGTGCCTTTCTTTACGTAGTAGGATACGTCTGCAATATGAACTCCCAGTGTAAAGCCATTCTTTGTCTTTTCTATGCTGATAGCGTCATCAATATCCTTGGTATCCGCACCGTCGATGGTAAAAATCGGCATATGGCGCAGATCTTCACGTCCCGCAATTTCTTTTGCTTTGATTCCTGCTTTTTCAATAGCCATTGCCTGGTCTGTAACTTCTGAGGGAAATTCTACTGTGATAGCCTTTTCGTCAATATAGGCGTCAACTGAGACCTTTGCAAAGCCTGAATTTCCGTAAACCTCCTCAATATCAACGGTAATATCGCTGTGGTGTTCTGCACGGGTGTTTATTGAAAACTTGACCTTATCGCCGTCCTTGATTTTATTTCCGTTCCATCTGATAATTGTAAGAGGCTCGGCAACAAAGCTGTCGGGTCTGAGCTTCAGCTTTCCGTTTACATCTACAACCGTACCAATGAGTGTATCTTCGGTTTCCTGTCGGATGATTACAACCTCCGCTGTGTCGGAATTGTGGGTTTCATCCTTGAATTCCGTAATTCTTGCAAGAACCTTGTCACCCGGAACAGCTCCCATAAGCTCTCTGCCACGGACAAATGCGTCTTCCTCGGTTTTTTCGTTCCGGATAAAGCCGTGAGAACGGGCAACCTTGACAACTGTACCCTCGAAGAAATACTTTGCCCCTCTGATTTTGAGGTTTCCTTTTGAACGGTAGATTACACCGTCACGGATGAGCGCTTCAATAACACCTAGAACACGCTTTCTGTCCTTTTTTGCCGTGCCAAGAAGCTGAAGGAGTTTTCCTTCTGTAATACCGTCTTTTCTGACAGCAAGCAGTATATCAATAATTTTTTCTCTGAACATATATTTCATCTTTATCATTCCTTTCCGTCTGTCTGTAAAAATATTATACTATATTAAAAGGAATAATACAAGTGTTATTGACAAAATCGAAAAAAAATTGTATAATGAATAATTAGTTATAAGCGTTTAAAATTATATTAAAGTCTGTGTTACGGCTTTGAAAGGAATATAAAAATGGCAAAAAGAAAAGTAGACGGAATTTCTGTTGCAATAGTAATACTCAACATACTTATTGTGGGTGTAATTATTACACTCTGTTCACTTATTTACCTGTATATGAGCGGTCAGCTTGAGCAGACCGATGTTTCAAATCTGGGTCAGGAGACACAGGAGGAAGCAGTAATGACAACAACTGCTATTACCACAATGACTCTTGAAACAACTACAATGGAAACAACTACAACAACCGAGATTTCTTTTGAAACCACACCATCTGACGGCGAAGATGCTCCTATCGAGGTTATCGAAGTGGACAGCTATGACGAGTCTTTCTTTGTAAATGACCTCTTCATAGGCGACTCTATCAGTACAGGTCTGCTGAACTACGGTTATCTCAGCAGCAGTCAGGTATTTGCCCAGATCGGTCTTAACCCCGAATCGGCTCACTCAACAGAATACGATGGTTATACAGCTGTTACAAAGGCAGAAGAGCTTCAGCCCAAGAGAATTTACATTATGCTTGGCTCAAACGGACTTGCGTATATGGGTAATACATACATGGTGCAGCAGATGCAGAGTCTTGTTGAACAGCTCAGAGAAGCGTGCCCAGAAAGTTATATTTATGTTATTTCCATCCCTCCTGTTACAAAGGCACATGAGGCAGAAGGCCAGGAAACAATGGCAATGGTAAATGGCTACAATATGCTTCTCAAGGATATGGCTGATGAAATCGGTGTTATTTACCTCGATTTATGTGCAGAACTTCAGGACAGCACAGGTTATTTTTCCGCTACATACGCTGAAGCTGACGGACTTCATTTCCTCGGCGCTGCGTATAAAAAGATGCTCAGCTTTGTACAGAAGTCCATTCAGGGCGAATAATGTGTAAAAAAGAAAGGAACAAAGAATGAAAAAGAGAATTTTTGCCGCTGTGCTTGCAGCTTTATGTATGTGTGCAGCGTCCTGCGGTACAGAAACAAAAGCTCCTGCTGCAACAGCTAAGGAAGAAGTTAAAGAGTATAGCTTTGATGCAGGCACTGTTACAGAAGAGGTGCTTGCTGAAATTACAATCAATTCTGCTATTGAAAAGGGAATTGATGAACTGGAATTCTATTTTACCGAACTTGACACAACCAAGCTTACAGATGCTTCTTATTATATGTGTGCTTCAGGTGCATATCCTGACGAAATTGCAGTATTCGTATTTGATACAGCCGACAGCGCAGCGGCTGCTGAATCCGCTGTAAAGACCCGTCTTGATAAGCAGGTTTCAGTTTATGAATCCTATACACCTGAGGAAATGTATAAGCTTGAGGATGCCATTGTCGAAGTAAGACAGAACGTTATTTTCTATGCAGTCACAGAAAACAACAGCAGAGTACAGGAGATTTTTGACAGTTTTATCGGTTGATTTTAGGAGGTTTTTATGCCCAGTGAATGTCTGGTAATTGCTTTGATATTGGGAGTGCTTGTTTTTGGCTTTTTCCGTGCAGGCCGAAAGAACTGGGCTTTGGCGGTATTGCCGCTGATGGTAATTCCTATGGTATGCGGTTTTACTATGTACACGATAGTTGATATTATGCACAAAAGCTACGACCCGGTTCTTCCTGCAATACTTGTTATCGGTTCGCTGGCTGTAACCTGCATCTGGATAGGTATGGCAAGCATGATACTGATAAAAACCAAAAAGCTGCGTATACCTTATGTTGCTGCAACGGTTTCATTTTCGGTTATTCTGTCTGTAATTATTATATTAAAATATCAGATGCCCGCAATTATTATGTAAGCAAAAAGTCCCTGCTGAAAAGCAGGGACTTTTTATTTGTTTTTAAGATAGAGCATTTTTGATTTCTTATTATCATAATCAGTCAGAGTTTCCGCTATTTTATTGCC
Organism: Ruminiclostridium sp.; assembly: GCA_017625405.1. Lineage (GTDB taxonomy): Bacteria > Bacillota > Clostridia > Oscillospirales > Ruminococcaceae > Ruminiclostridium_E. The sequence goes on from JAGALB010000043.1 coordinate 102,441, forward strand.
TTCGGTTGAAGTATCGACATAATGCGCCCTGACCTTTTTGCCATAGTTGATTTTGCTGTCAAGCAGCACGGCGGGAGCGCCTTCCTTTGAAGCCGCACGGAATAATTCGAGAGAGTTTTCATTGAGCGGTGCATCGGTAATAACCTGAGAAAGCGAAATATTTTTCAGTAACTCAAATTCACTGCGGCTGCAGCCACCTGAAACGGAAATCGTACGAGTTCTTGCGACGGCTGAAGCGGCTTTATTTTCGCAGAAAGCAAAAGAAGCTGCACTGTCCGTAATGACAACAACATTGGTAAATCTGGATTTTATCAGCTCAAATTCACAGTCGGGCGTACTATCTGCATAGTCACAAAGCTCATTTATTGTTTTAATCATAAGATTACGGGAAGAGCGCTGGATATTTGCGCCTTCGGCGTGTCGGATGACAGTTTCAAGGTTTTTGCGTGACCCGTCCACATGAAGGGGACACCCTGAATATTCAGCATATTTATATAGCTTTTCCAGAGTTTTATCGTTTGCGTATATATCCTGGCTGAAAATAAGGCAGATTAAGAACGGGTGAGACTCAGGTGAAACAAGATAACGGCCAGAATTCTTATCCGAGATGAAAACAGTTTTTATTCTGCTTTTGAACATTTCTCTTATTTCATCACACTTTGTCTTGTCGCCGCAGAAATAAATATACGGTTTACCCATCAGGTTTTAATAACAAGGTCGCCGGGTACAGGCTCCTGAATTACTGTTGTAAAGTCAGAAGCTCTTGTAATACCGAGGACAAGCCAGTCAATTTTACGGATAGAATCGAAGTTCATCTGCTGACCCTTTTCAACCATTACGGTATAATCCCTGTTTTTGATTTCGCCTGTGAAGGCATGCGCCTTTCCGGTCTTTATATAATCGTAAAGCTTTGAAGCAATAGTATCTGTGCCTTGCTTGCAGTTTCCGGAAAAATCAATAAGACGTGCTGTTCCTGCTGCGATACCACCGGAATGAACGGAAGAAACAAAGTTATCTGCTTTTATTGCACGTACAGTATCAACAATGAATGTTGAGGAATTGAAGAAGAAGCCTGTAAGATACTGTGTAGGAGCGATTTCGGGGAGATTGCAGGAGTTTGCGATTACCTTTACTCCGATCTTTTCACAGTATTCAGCGGCATAATCGTTTTCGGTATAGCACATGATTATATCGCTTCCCTGAGAAACCAGATCGTTTATAGCTTCCTCGATTTTTGCTTCATTATCGGACCAGACCCAGTTGAGTCTGACGTCGGTCTGAGCGCCCCATATTTCCTTTGCGCCGAGAACATAGGAATTGACAACGCCGAAAACATTGTAGGAGCTGGGATCTGCGAGAACGCCAAGAATATTGGATTCGGTGTTATAAGCGGCAGCAATACCGCATACATTTGCTGTCTGGTAAAGTTCGCCGCCGAAGCAGGAAATGTTGCTTCCGCTTTTTTCGCCGCCGAAGCTTATATAATATGTATCAGAGGAGCCGTTGGCTTCCTTTTCGATAGAATTTGCAAAGCATGCACTTGCCGAAACAATGATGTTGCAGCCGTTGTCCTGTAATGCATGAACAGCAGTAGGAATCTGCGAAACAAGAACATTGTCCATATAGCAGGTTTCAACGCCCAGGGCCTTTTCCAGCTGATCACGTGAGTTTTCGAAGACTGCTGCGGTGCTGCCGTCTTCCACTGAGCCATTATATATGAAGCCTACTTTGTATATTGTCTCCTCTTCGGGCTCCGCAGGAATCATATTTCCTTCCTCATCGGTAACAGGCGTGCCGTCCTCATTGGTTGCAGCGGTGAGGGCAGGGTCATCGGAAGCAGTAGTTTCTTCAGGATTTCCGTTGCATCCGCCTGAAACAAGAAGCATAGAAAAAGCTGCAATGACTGAAATACCTTTCAATAATTTTTTCATTTATAACATTCCTTTCGGCTATAATTGAAATTGCATATAACTATACAAGTATAATTATAACATACTTTTTGAAAAAAAACAGCACTTTTTTTAAAAAAACACATATTTTTTTAAAAAATATTTTGATTTTTTCATATAACTATGTTATAATGTCAATGTCACATTTAAAAGTATGACATAAAACACAAAACGTTCATAAATAATAACGATAGTGAACAAGAGAAAGGAACAGAAAATAATGAAGAAAAAGCTTTCTGCATTGCTGGCGTCTGTCTTGCTGATTGCAACACTTTCAGGCTGCGGCAATACAAACGATAATAAAACAGGCAGCACAGTGGCAGGTGTGTCTGACAGCAATTCCTACGCCACTTGGAACGGAATAGACCGCAATAAGGTGGTTGCACATATTGAAGGACAGGACAGTGAAAAGTTCGATGTAACCTTCGGAGAATTTTACAGTGAATATCTTTACTATCTTTTATCCTACAATATCAGTGATGATATGAATGCCACCTATAAGGATCAGTGTGAATCATTCCGTGAGGAAATTATCACTTATCTTACTTTTGAGAAGACTTTCCTTGAAGTAGCCGAAGAAATGGGATGCGGTGTTTCTTCATTGACAGACGAAGAAAAGGAAATCATCAATACAAATATTGAAACAACAAAAAATAATTTTATTTCAAATTACACATCAATGGCTAAGGAAGAGCTTGGTGAAGGTGCAAGTGAGGATGAAATACTCAACCGCAGCACTGAAATGCTTGTAAATGATCTTGCAAGGGCAGAGCTTACAACCGATATATTTGAAAAGTGGGAAACCAATAATTTTATTCAGGAAAAGCTCCTCAAGCTGCTTACAAAGGATATTACCGTTTCTGATTCCGATGTTGAAGCTATGTACAACGACTATGTAGAAATGGCAAAGAAGGCGCTTGAAGCTGATAAGGTCAGCTATGAAATGGACAGCACGCTTACATTGGTCTATGTCCCCGATGGAACACGTCTTGCTGATCAGATCTTAGTTATGTTTGACGAAGAAACAAGAAACAAGATAAAGGAAGCACGTACCGCAGGCAATGACGCCGAAGCTGACAAGATCAGGGAAGAGGCTTACAATGCGGAAATGCAGGAAAAGGTAAACAGCATCTATTCGCTTATCGAAAGCGGTTCTGATTTTGATAAACTTCAGGAAACATATAACGAAGACGGAGCAAATGACCCTTATCCTGTAATTCCCGGTTCCGCACTTTATGTTCCCGAATTTACCGAAGCTATCTTCTCCGTTGATAACATCGGTGATGTCGCAGAAGCCGCAATCAGTGATTACGGTGCGCATATTATAAAGTATGTCGGCGATGACAGCGTAACTGCCGAAGAAAAGGAAGAAATTTATGCAAGCATGAAGGATTATATTGTTTATCAGAAGGAAACAGAAATCCAGCAGAAAGCATATGAGGAATGGATGGAGCGTTTCCCCTATACAATTGACTATGCTTTACTGAAAATTACTCCCGATGCAGATGCTGACGACGCAATCATTTCAGAATAAATTTCAAACAGCGGTTTACAAAACCGCTGTTTTGTTATATAATATTAAGGAAGAATATTTACATACAGAAAGGAAATACTTATATGAAGGTAATAGCAATAAACGGCAGCCCCCGAAAGGACGGCAACACATATTCCGCACTCAGAACCGCATGCGAAATGCTGAATGAACAGGGTATTGAAACAGAAATCGTAAATGTCGGCTCTATGAGCATTACAGGCTGTAAGGCCTGCGGCGGCTGTGCAGGAAAGGGAAAATGCGTAATCAACGACGGTTTCAACGAGATTGCAGACAAGGTTGCTGAGGCTGACGGAATCATTGTAGGTTCACCCGTGTATTATGCAGGTATAAACGGTACTTTAAAATGCTTTTTGGACCGCTTTTTCTATGTTCACAGCGCAGAAATGCGTTTCAAGCCCGCAGCGGCAATTACTGCCCTCAGAAGAAGCGGCGTAACTCACACATATCAGACAATCTATAATTTCTTCACATTTGCGGAAATGCTTATTACACCTACAAACTACTGGCCCGGTGTGCATGGCACGGCAAAGGGTGAAGCTGAGCAGGATGCCGAAGGTATGCAGATTGCACGCTCTATCGGCAGAAATATGGCATATCTCCTTAAAATGCAGGCGGAAAGCACAGTTCCCGTACCCGAAAAGGAAGATAAAATCAAATTCAGTTATATCAGATAAGGAAGGAAAATTATGGCAGAAAAGAAAATCCCTCAGAGAAGTGAGATTGCCGAGGAGCACAAGTGGAATCTTGCAGATTTATATGAAAGCGATGAAGCTTTCGAAAAGGCTCTTTCTGATGCAGGAACATATCCTGACAGAATTACCGCTTTTCAGGGAAAAATCTCTGAAAATGCATCAGAGCTTCTTGCGTATTTAAAGCTTGATGATGAAATAACAAGAGTGGCACGTGATCTTATTCATTATTCCAACCGCAAAAGCGATGAGGATACACGTGTAAGCAAGTATACGGGATACTGTGATAAGGTAGAAATGCTGCTTACGGCAATAAGTAGTGCAGCTGCTTTTGCTGTGCCCGAAATTCTCACGATTTCTGACGAAAAAATGCAGGAATTCTATGCAGAAGAAAGCGGTCTTGAAATGTATAAGCTGTGCTTAAGCCGTATTTTCAAGCGCCGTGATCATATTTTATCTCCTGAGGAAGAACGTATTTTAGCAATGTCCGGTGAAATGAGAAGCACTCCCTCAACTGTTTTCTCGATGCTTGATAATGCGGACATGAAATTTCCCGATGCAACCGACAAGGACGGTAATGCTCATCAGGTTACTCACGGCAGTTATATCCCTCTTATGCAGGGCGAGGACAGAGCGCTCCGCAAATCCGCTTTTGAAAACCTGTACCACACATATAAGAGCTTTGAAAACACATACAGCGCAATTTTGTCAGGTCACTTAAAGACTCTCGGCTTCAACGCCAACGTCCGCAAGTATGAAAATACGTTGGAAGCGGCACTTGACAGCACAGAAGTTCCCCAGAGTGTATATCACAGCCTTATTGAAGCTGTTCACGCAAATATGGATAAGATGTACCGCTATGTTGAGCTTCGTAAAAAGCTTTTAAAGGTTGACGAGCTTCATTATTACGACCTTTATGCCCCTATGGTAAGTGATGTGGATATGAAGATTACTTACGATGAGGCGAAAGAAATGGTGCTGAACGCTGTAAAGCCTCTTGGAGAGAGCTATGTAGAGCTTATGAAAAAGGGTCTTACAAGCGGCTGGATAGATGTGTACGAAAATGAAGGCAAGTGCAGCGGTGCTTATTCTGCAGGGGCAGAGGTTCATCCTTATGTGCTTCTGAATCATACCGATGATTTACAGTCTGCATTCACACTTGCTCATGAAATGGGTCATGCACTTCATTCTTACTACTCCAACGAAAATCAGCCTACTGTATATTCGGATTATGAAATTTTTGTTGCCGAGGTTGCTTCCACCTTCAACGAATCGCTTCTTATGCAGTATCTTTTAAAGACAACTGAGGATAAAAAGCAGAAAGCATACCTTATCAACTATTTCTTGGAGCAGTTCAGAACAACTCTTTATCGCCAGACAATGTTTGCTGAGTTTGAGCTTAAAATCAATGAAGCGCAGGCGGCAGGAGAAGCAATCACTTCCGATTACCTCTGTGAGCTTTACGGAAATCTCAATAAGCTCTATTTTGGTGAAGCAATCACCCACGACGAAGAAATCAATTACGAGTGGGCGAGAATCCCTCACTTCTATTATAATTATTACGTTTATCAGTATTCAACTGGTTTTGCTGCTGCCATCGCACTTTCACAGCGTGTGCTTAACGGCGGTGAAGCTGAGGTAAATGACTATATCGGCTTCTTAAAGGGCGGCAATTCAAAGACTCCCGTAGATTTACTCAAGGGTGCAGGTGTTGACATGACCGACCCGAAGGTTGTTTCCGATGCACTTAAGCTTTTCGGCGAATTACTCGACGAAATGGAACAGCTTGCAGAAGAAATTGCATAACAAAAAGCACCGTGTATAACACGGTGCTTTCATTTATTCACCCATAAACATAATGGTGCAAAGACTCTTTGCCTGTTCCTCTGTGGGCATTTTCAGAACACCCATATCAAGTAGCTGTTTCATAATTCTTGTATGAAGCATAGTAGCAGCATTCTGACTTATACCCTTTATCAGCTCGTGCATATGCTCAGGCTGACCGTATAGCTCAACTTTTGTTACTTCAGCCACATATTCACGTGCAAGCGCGGTTATTTCTTCCGTTGCCTCAGGCAGATATTCATGCCATTTTCTTTCGCTGTCGCAGGTAATGAGGTTACATCTGTATTCGCCGTTTTCCTTTAACAGATAGCCTTTATCCAGTAAGCGTGCATATCCTTCGGCGTTGATTGCGGTTTCAGGATACTGATTTTTCATCCAGAAATACACCTTATCAAAATCCTCGTTGAGGTTATTCTGCCAGCCGCCTGTTCTGCCTGTCCAGTGGCAGTCGAGCTGCCAGCACTTCCACCATACGCCGTTATTGAAATTACAGCGCCACATATCACCGCAGGCACCATAGATATTTTCTTCTGCGTCGCTTATATCCCAGTCAGGCTTTATAAGAAGGGTAGCAAAGGCGATATAATCACCGCCGTCGGGACGTTTTACAGAAAATCTGCTGCTGTCAAATTCCCCTGTGCAGAGATTATTGCTGAGGAAGCATACCATACACCATTTCATAAGATTTATGTCGTTATCGGGTATGTGCATCCATTCGGGAATTTCGGTTATATTTTCAAGAATGGGTGCAAAGTATCTTTCTGCAAAAAGCCTTGAATATTTCGGACAGATTTCTTTATAAGTTCTGTATGAGGTTTCGCTCGGGATATAAATTTTGATATTTGTACGGTATTTCCCACCCTGAAGCTTATCCATAAAGCCGTATTCTTCAAGAACGGACACTTCATCCTCAACAAATATTGGGTTCATACCCAGTTCTTCAGCAATTTCGTTTATTGTTCTCGGCTGGTGATATGCAGCATAGGCTATATTCTGTGTAACTGTCTTTGAAAGAAACGTGGAGGTATCTCCCTTGCTTCCCGGTGTACCGCTGTGTCCTATATTGAAAAGTCTGATAGGTTCTGTGCCCAGCGTTCCTGTTGTTCTTGTTTTTTCCATACCTGATTTTAACTCCTTTCGTGAGCAGGCCAAATGCCATTTTACTGTATTTTCGGGAATAGAGAGCAGCTTTGCTATTTCGCTGACTTTTTTGTCATGGAAATAGTGCTGAATGATTATTTCACGCTGAATTCCTGAAAGATATGTAATCTCTCGTCTGAGTATTCCATAGCTTTCGCTGTTCATAAGCTCCAGAGTAAAGTCCTTGCTGTCGGGAATAAATTCTATACCGTCAACAGCTGTTACTTTTTTTCTGCCGTCAATATGTTTTGCATAGACGTTTTGGGCGATGCGGTATATATAACCATCAATATTACCGATATTATCCTGCTTTAATAAGGATTCGTAAACCTGAAGGGTTATCTCTGCCGCAAGCTCCTCTGCCTCGTCAATTTTAGAAAGTCTTGACATTGCAAATCCGAACAGCTTTTTAATATATGAGGAAATTATTTTGTCAGCATCGTATTTATTCATTGCTTTTCCTCTCCTTAAGAACGTTCTCGATAATACAGTGGTGAGTTTTAAAAAAAGGTTGGTAAATTTATAATAATATTTTATAATTTTTTTGTCAAGAAAAAAGCACAATGGATTTCCCATTGTGCTTTTATATATCAGAATTCGTAAAGCTTGCCGTTGATTTCAATTCCCACCGCGTCAGTTAAATCGACGGCTATATGGTCTATAAATGCTCCTCCGCTTTCGAGTTCCTCATATCTGCTGCAATACTTGTATGTAAACGTGTATTCGGCATAATTTGCGCCTTCGCCTGAATCCATTATCATTAATATCTTGCTTCCGTCTTTACGTACAAGATACGCCTTTTCAATATCAGGGAATGGAATATCTCCGTTTTCCAGCTCTTTATACTCCATATTGAAAGAAACGGTTGCACAGGTACTTGTAAGCTTCATATCAATGAATTTGACCGTGCAGTCAAGGTCGGTTCTGTTATGATTTTCATCGTATAAATGCGCCTTGCAAGGAAGCCTGTCTTCTTCGCCGAAATAGCTTCTGCTGATGGTTTTGAGTGCCTCATTGCTGGGAACATAGGTGAACTCAGCAGACCAGAAAAGGTCAAGGTAATGAACAGGGCTTGTGTCGATTTCAATTATATTATCCGTACAGTTCTTGTAGTATATAAGCTCACCTTTTTCAAACCATGCAACGGCATTATTGTCTTCGCATAAAAAGTCAAAATAAGCGTCGGTAGGATAAATTTTAGCGCCGTGCAGAATAATTTTTTCTCCAGAAAGGGGAGGGGAGTCTATATTGGTTCTGCCGATTACATAAACAATTTCAATGTTACCCTCGTCGTTTATTTTATACTTTCCTGTACCACCCATGTGCCTTTCGTTATAATTCGGCTTGTAGGCGACCAGATTGTCTTCGTGACTGTAAATACCGTCATCGGGATTATATTCATTCACAAAGTAATCCGTCGCAGGAGTACCGTCAACTCTCGAAATCTCGATATTTGCAATAATTTCCTGCGATGAGCCTGAAATACCGTTCAGCTCTATTTTGTAATCATCATCCGAAACGGTATAGGTAAAGTTGTCCGCACTGCACATAAGCGCTTCTCCAAGCTCTGCGTTTTCAGCCTTGATTCTGTTGCCGAAAATATCGTCAAAGCTGAAAAGCCCTGCTGCTGCCGCACCTGTAACGCAGAGTGTTGCTGTAACTGCTGCCGCAATAATAGCTGTCACAGGCTTTCTGAAGCTGATTTTTTTCTTTTTTGTTATGTTTTCCATGTCGTTACTCCTTCTGAGAACATACGAGAGTACCTCGTCATTGCTCCGTGCGGGAGTGATTTTTTCAAAAGCGTTTACGATGTCATTTTTCATAGTACCCCTCCTTCAGGAGCATTGTTTTAAGCTGTTTTCTTGCACGTGAGAGACGTGTTGTGACAAGGGATGGTGAGCATTTTGTAATATCCGCAATTTCCTTTACGTTGTATCCCTCGTAATAAAAGAGCAGAATAACCGAACAGTATTCAGGCTTCAGCCTGTGTATACAGTCAAGCATTATGCTTTCCTTATCGCTTTCACAGGGAATATCCCTGTCAAGCTCAGTTCTTCCTTTGAGCCATGCAGATTTCAGCATATCCTTTGCAAGGTTTATACTGACTCTTATAAGCCATGCTTTTACATTTTCATCGGTTGAAAATTCTGCATCGGATTTATAAAGCCTGAGAAAAGTCTCCTGCGCAATATCTTCCGCATCCTCACGGCATTTCACATAGCTGTATGCTGCACGGAAGACCGTGGTATGATACTTTTCTATGTAATGGCTCAGTTTGTCCTCGGTCACGCTCTCACCTCCGTTCATTTCTGAAGTACTTCTGATAATAAGACGATTTTAAATAAGGATTTGTCACACTTCCGAAAAAAATACACGGTACTGATGTCAGTACCGTGTTGTTTTTTATTTTACAGCAAGCTGCGCTTTGAGCTCAGCTACGATTTCTGCTACCTTAGCAGCTGTATCAGCTACTGCGGGCTTGTGAGCGAAGCTCTTGTCTCTTGCAGTGATTTCACAGCAGCCGTCTTTCAGGTTTCTGGGGCTGACAGTTACTCTTACAGGGCATCCGAGAAGGTCGGAGTCCGAGAACATAACGCCTGCGCTTACATCCGCTCTGTCATCGTAAATTACTTCAATTCCCATATCCATGAGCTTTTCGTAAAGTTCATCGGCAGTTTTCTTGACTTCGGGATCATCAGCACGTACAGCACAGATGTGAACTTCCCAGGGAGCAATGGAGATAGGCCAGATAGGACCGTAATCGTCGTGCTTTGCTTCACATACGGAAGCAGCAAGTCTGCCTACACCGATACCGTAGCAGCCCATAATGGGGTTGTGGCTCTGTCCCTGAGCATCAAGGTAAGTCATATTCATGGACTTTGTATACTTTGTACCAAGCTGGAAGATGTTACCTACTTCAATACCTCTGGAAATCTTGATAGCAGGCTTACCGCAGCAAGGGCAGATACCGCCTTCGGAAATCTTTGCAAAGTCGTTGTATTCAACATTTTCACAGTCACGGTCAAGATCAAGACCGGTATAGTGATAATCTTCCTTATTTGCACCACAGATAAGGTTATTTGTGTTTTTAAGAGAGCTGTCAAAAAGAACAGTGCAGTTTTCTGTGATACCAACAGGGCCGATAAAACCTGCAACAATACCGCATTCCTCTGTAATTACAGCGGGGTGGAATTCGTAACCCAGGTAGTTTCTGAGCTTTGTTTCGTTTACGTCAAGGTCGCCTCTGATGAATACAACAATGTAGCTGTCATCTTCATTCTTCTGGTAAACAACAGCCTTGCAGCTCTTTTCAGCAGGAGCCTTCAGGAAATCGCACACTTCTTCGATTGTGTGCTGGTCAGGAGTATGAACAAGCTCCATTGCCTTTGAATCGGCATCCTTTGTGTTGTTTATAATGCTTTCGGCAGCTTCCATATTAGCTCTGTAACCACATTCGGGGCAGATAGCGATGCTGTCCTCGCCGATAGGAGTGAGAAGCATGAATTCATGAGAAATGCTGCCGCCCATCATACCGGAGTCAGACTGAACGGAAATAACCTCAGGCACACCTGCTCTTGCGAAGATGTTTTCGTAAGCCTTGTGGCACTTTTCATAGTACTGTTCAAGGTCTTCCTGAGAAGTATGGAAGGAGTAAGCGTCCTTCATTGTAAATTCACGTACACGGATAAGACCGCCTCTGGGTCTTGCTTCGTCACGGAACTTTGTCTGAATCTGATAAATCATGAAGGGGTACTTTGTGTAGCCCTGACCGTACTCACGTACAAGGTGAACTGCAGCTTCCTCGTGAGTCATACCAAGCACGTGGGGAGCCTTGTTTCTGTCATTGAAACGCAGCAGCTCGCTGCCGATGCTTTCGTATCTTCCGGATTCCTGCCAGAGGGATGCGGGCATTACAACAGGGAACTGTACTTCCTGTCCGTCAATCTTATCCATTTCATCACGGATGATGTTTTCGATTTTTCTTGTGATTCTCTTGAGAGGCATATAAGAGGAGAAGATACCATTGGCTACATATTTCATGTATCCGCCTCTTACCATAGTTGCATGGCTGTCAATCTGACAGTCGGAGGGGCGTTCCTTAAAACGGTCGCCTACGAGTTTTTCCAGCTTCATAATGATTCCATCCTTTGTAAAATAATAAAAGCCCCAAGCAAAATGCTCAGGGCGAACAGGGAATAATCCCGATAGTCCGTGTTACCACCTGAATTCGGAAATGAAATTTCCGCTCTCAGCTCTCTGTAACGGGAGAAACCGTCGGTAAATACTTGATTTCCTTACCGCAGCTCAAAGACGGGTTCGGCATTGCTTCAATAAAGACTCGCACCAACCGTCTTCTCTCTGAAAATCCGCAAAGCTTACTGTTTCTTTTCACAGCCTTTAAATATTAATGTAATTATAACATAAATTTACAGCTGTGTCAAGGGTGCGTATGCTTTTATGAAGCCATTTTTTCGTACTGTTTTCTCCTTACTGCGGGTAAAATCTGTATATTTCTTTCTGAAGCAGAGGCTGAGGAACGTGCTTTGTGTCGTCTTTTCATTGCATTTGCCGCACATTCAAGGAGATAACCTGCACATAATGTTGCAGTCAGCCATAAGAATATAAGAGCGATAATAATTAATGATACCATATTTTTTCTTTCCTTTCTTTTAATCTGTAATCCCTGATTACAATTGCATTATACGATTATATCTGTACTATAAAAAGGTCAGAAAAATTTTTTAGAAAAAAGTCTTGCAATTTTTGTAAAAGTGTGATATTATTAGTATAGGTAGAAGTATACCTGTGTGTTTTGTTTGAAAATCTCAAAAAATCTTTACGAATGGAGGGTTTTGAATGACTTTAGGTAAGTTACAGGCAAATTCTGTCATTTCAGCTTATCAGAACTCGACAAATCAGACCCCCCACGCGTCCGAAGAGGCTAAAAAGCTTGGTCTTAAAGACGAGCAGACCGTTGGTAAGAACGAAAGCCGCTATGAGCTTGACGGTACACTGAAGGAGGAATATGCTCCTATCGGTATGAAGAGAACTGACAAGCTTGAAAAAAGCGGTGAAGCTGAGGAATCCTTATTCAATAACGGAAAGGATGACAAAGCGATCGGGCATAACGAAAAGCATGACGGATTTGATAAGGAAATCCCGGATTGTCAGTGTGAAACCTGTAAGAACAGGCGTTATCAGGACGATTCCAATGATTCCTGTGTTTCATTCCAGTCTGCTACAAGAATGACTCCGGGTGCTGCGGCATATAAGGTCCGTGGTCACGAAATGGAGCACGTTCGCCGTGAAAGTATCAAGGCTGAAAACGAGGGAAAGAAAGTTGTTTCCCAGACTGTTCAGATCAAGACTGATACTTGTGAAGAATGTGGAAGAATTTATGTTGCGGGTGGTCTTACAAGGACCCGTACCCGTATTGACATGACTGATTTCCATAAGACATTTATGCTCGGATTTGACGGTTCTGATGTTAAAACAGGCTGAATATGAGAGAACCAAAGGCGGCTGCATTGCGCAGCCGCCTTTTTCCTTTAATTACACATATTACAATAAAATACCCAGCTTCTCCAGAACCATTCTTCCTATACTGTCAAATCCATCAATTGTTCCCAGATTCTGTGGAGGAACATTCTTTCCGTAAACCAGCAGAGGTGTGTATTCTCTTGAATGGTCGGTAGAGGGTGTTACAGGGTCGCAGCCGTGGTCGGCTGTAATCATCAGCACATCATCATCACGAAGCTTTGGCATAAAACCGCCCAGCCATTTGTCAAATTCATTAAGAGCATTTGTATAGCCTTCAACATCATTCCTGTGGCCATACGACATATCGAAGTCCACAAGATTTACAAAGCAGAAGCCTTCCCAGTCTTTTTCGGCAAACTCTTCGGTTTTCTTCATTCCGTCAGCATTATCGGCAGTTCTAACATAGTCTGTAAGACCCACGCCTGCAAAAATATCATTGATTTTTCCGATACCGTAACATGTAAGACCAAAATCGGAGATAATTTCAAGATATGTTTTTTCGGTAGGTTTAAGGGAAAAATCATGTCTGTTCTTTGTGCGTGTGAAAGGGTGTTCGCCGATAAAGGGTCTTGCAATTACACGTCCTACGCCATGCTCACCGACGAGTATTTCTCTTGCAATTTCGCAGTAACGATATAATTCATCCACGGGAACAAGCTCTTCATGTGCAGCAATCTGAAAAACGCTGTCAGCAGAGGTATAAACGATAAGCGCCCCTGTTTCAAGATGCTCATTTCCGTAATCTCTGATAACATCAGTACCAGAATACGGCTTGTTGCAGATAACCTTTCTGCCTGTTCTGGCTTCAAATTCCGAAATTATATCGGCAGGGAAGCCGTCGGGATAAGTTGGAAAGGGATTTTCCGATACAATTCCCATCATTTCCCAGTGTCCTGTTGTGGTATCCTTACCTTTGGAAAGCTCTTTCATACGGGCATATTCAGCGAAGGGAAAATCAGCCATACCGCCGTATTCATTACCTTCAATATTGAAAAGACCGAGATGCTTAAGATTGGGAACATTCAGTTTTCCCGTATCGTAGCAGGCTTTAAGGGTGTTGCTGCCCTCATCGCCATAATCCTTTGCGTCAGGCATTTCGCCTATACCAACACTGTCCAGAACAATTAAAAATACACGCTTTGCCATAACTTCTCCTTATTCGCTGAGAGCTTTTACCGCTCCGCTTGTTCCGATTCTTGAGCAGCCCAGTTCAATGAATTTCTCCATATCTTCCTTTGTGCGGATACCGCCAGCTGCCTTGATTTTAACATTTTCGCCGATGTTTTCTTTAAAGAGAACAATGTCTTCAGCCTTCGCACCTGCTGTGCCGAAGCCTGTTGATGTCTTTATGAATTCTGCACCCGCCTCTGTCACCAGCTGACAGAGCTTTATTTTTTCGTCGTCTGTAAGGTAGCAGGTTTCGATAATTACCTTTAAAAGCTTACCGCCGCAGGCAGCCTTTACTGCCTTGATTTCATCAAGAACTGCATCAAACTGCTTGTTTTTTACATAGCAGACATTGATAACCATATCGATTTCATCAGCACCCTTTGCAACTGCATCCTTTGTTTCAAAAACCTTTGTTTCTGTTGTGCAGTAGCCCAGAGGGAAGCCGATAACAGTGCAGATATTAAGAGCGGGGAACTCCTTTTTTGCAGTTTCAATATAGCAAGGAGGAATACAAACGCTTGCTGTGCCGTATTTTACAGCTTCACCGCAGAGTGTGCTGATTTCTTCAAGTGTAGAGGTTGCCGCAAGTTTTGTGTGGTCAACATATTTAAAGATTTCGTTATTATTCATTGTTTATGTTCTCCTTTTCGGTTATAAATGCAAATTGTGTTTCTGAATCCGCGTCAAAATATACCATACGGTAGCTGCCAATATCATCTGCGAGAGGTGATATGTGTATTTTATCACCATCATCAGTTTTTTTGCAGGTTGCAAGCCTTGATTTTTCAGGCAGTTCAGAATGTGGATAATAGATGTAAATTCTTTCGCCTGTTCCCGAAACAATGTTGTATGCAGGTGTTACAAATTCTCCGTCAATAATTCCGTTTCCGTCAAATTCCGAAGCGTCAGGCATATCTGCGGGAGCAAAGCTTACTGTATCAGGGGTGCTGTCTGATACATAGTAATAAAAATCATCGTATTGTCCAAGAATATATTCGTTATGTTCAGTTTCGTCATTTACAAAGACAAGACTTTCCTCAATTTGGATAGCATGCTTTTTTATTTCCGTAAAATCAGTAAACACGTTGTAATCGGGTCTTTCCTCATAATCCTTTTCTGAACGATAGGAAATCATGTAAAGATTAACTCTTTCGTTATCCAGCAGAAAATTATAAAAGCTCCTGTCAAGGGAAATCAGGTCTGCGTCAACATAATCTGCGGTGATGTTGCAGGCGTTGTTTGCAAAAACTTCTGCGAAATTTTCGCCGTCAAAGTATTCGGAATAAAGATTTCCTGTGTTCCACTCTGCTTCATTGAAAAAGTTGTGTGTTTTTCCGCCGTCAATATTGATACTTTTTATTTCTCCCACAATGCCTTTTGCACTTTCAGCCTTTTCTGATAATTTTTCTGTCAAAGCTGAGATAATTTCATCCTGCTGATAATTATCCGCACCGTCAGCATTTTCTGTTTCGCCGTCGATATACACGCTGAAATCCTTATTATTATAAGACATTCTTATCATAGCGGTTGTAAGGGGAGTGCCGCCAAAAAGCCCTGAGCTGCGCTCAATCGCAGATTCAATAACTTCAGGGGTGAAGCCGTATTTTTCTTCGATATAAGCTATTGCATTTTTTTCAGCCTGTCTGAGATTTTTCTCGTTTTCAGCCTTTTGCTCCTTGCTGTCACAAGCTGAAAAAAGTATTGTGCAGCCGAGCAGTAATGCGGTTAATCTGATTTTTTTCATTTGTCCTCTCCTTATGAAAAGCGGCGGACGCTTTTACCGTCCGCCGCCCATAAAATATACTTTACTTAGTACCGAAGATTCTGTCGCCGCCGTCACCGAAGCCGGGAACAATGTATAAATCTTCATTGAGTCTTTCATCAAGTGCGCCGCAGTAGATGTCTACATCGGGGTACTTTGCCTGAACAGCTTCAACGCCTTCAGGACAGGTGATAACTGTCATAAGCTTGATGGAGTGTGCGCCTGCTTCCTTTACCTTTTCGATAGCCTTTAAAGCAGTAGCGCCTGTACCGAGCATAAGGTCCATAATGATAACATCACGTTCGTTGATGTCGAAGGGAAGCTTGCTGTAATATACAGAAACATCGCCATCCTTGGCGTTTTCGTCACGGCAGATACCGATGTGACCAACCTTGGCAGCAGGAACAAGTGCAACAGCACCTTCTACCATGCCAAGACCTGCACGAAGTACAGGGATAAACGCAATCTTACGGCCTGAAATTACATTGGAATTTGCGATAGCAATGGGAGTCTGAACCTTAACAGCCTTTAAGGGAAGATCTCTTGTCGCCTCGTAAGTCATGAGCATAGCAACTTCGGAAACAAGCTCTCTGAATTCCTTTGAACCTGTGTTCTTATCACGCAGAAGAGTTACCTTGTGCTGTAAAAGGGGATGATTTAAGATGTGAAGCTTTTCGTTTGACATATTTCAGTCCTCCAGTTTCTTGATTTTATTAATGCGGACAGCGTGTCTGCCGCCCTCAAATTCAGTGTGTAAAAATACGTCCAGCATTTCAACTGCCGAGCCGGCACCTGTTGTGCGTCCTCCCATGCAGATTACGTTTGCGTCGTTGTGAAGTCTTGTAAACTTCGCTGAAAACCAGTCTGCACAGAGTGCTGCACGGATACCCTTTATCTTGTTGGCTGCCATTGAAATACCGATGCCTGTTCCACAAAGGAGAATTCCCTTGTTTTCTTCTGTTTCCAGAACCTTTTTGCAGACCTTTTCGGCAATATCGGGATAGTCAACCGCTTCTCCGTCACAGCCCATATCAGTATATTCAAAGCCGTTGCTGTCAAGATACTTCATTAGCTCAAGCTTTAACTGATAACCGCCGTGATCACAGCCGATATAAATCATTTTCATGCTTCCTTTCGTATGGTTTAAATCTTTCCGCCGGCTTCTTTTGCGAGTCTTTCACGTTCTGCCTGTGGCAGACGAAGATAAACAGGCATCAGAGCGTCAGCGCTTATATCTGAACAATGCTCGCCGGCAAAGCACACACCTGTTCCTGACTGATATTTCAGGGCAGGGGGGGCAAGTTCGATAAGACCGTCCTTTATTTTGCTGTAAACAAGGTCGGCACCGTCGCCTGCGAGAATAATTCTTTCGTTGTAATTGCCAAGATCCTTTTTCAGATCTTCGATAAAGATTGCACGGTCATCGCATAAGCGCATCACGATTCCGTTCTGAATGCGGAATAACGCGTTATACAGCTGATTGCAGCGTGCGTCCATAACTGCACAGACAATTGCGTCAGTTACGGTAAAATTATGTGCGATAGCCTCAAGAGTTGAAACAGAACGCACAGGCTTGTCAAGAGCGCTTGCCATGCCTTTGATTACCGAAACGCCTATACGCAGCCCAGTAAATGAACCCGGACCGGCTGAAACAGCAAAAGCGTCAATTTCCGAAAGCTCAAGACCTGCGCTTTTTATTATATTTTCGAGAAAGGGAACAAGTGTCTGTGAATGGGTAAGCTTTGTGTTAAGTGTGCCTGATGCGATTACTTTAGGATTTTCGCCGAGCTCACATACCGCACATGCGGAAACAACAGCAGAAGTATCAATACCCAGGATCTTCATAGCTTATTCACCCTTTCTTTTTATGGTAATTTCACGGCTTTCCTCGCCTGTTTTCTCAATATCAACAAGCCATACATCTTCCAGATAATCAGCAAGGTTACTGATATTTTCGCTCCATTCCACTGCCAGTATACCGTCACGGTCGAAATAATCAAAGAATCCGATTGCGTAAAGGTCATCATAGGAATTAATGCGGAATAAATCAAAGTGGAAAACGTTTGTTTCGTTGCCGATATATTCGTTTACAAGAGCGAAGGTGGGGCTTGAAACGCCTCTTTCGATACCGAAATGCTTTGCAATTCCTTTGGTAAAATGAGTTTTTCCCGCACCCATTTCTCCTGTATAAAGGATAGTATCACCGATTTTAAGCTGTTTTGCAAATTCTTCGGCAATAGAAATTGTTTCGTCTACGGAATTGGATGTGTATTTCATCAGAATAATCCCGAAATTGTGCCGTCGGTTGCAACATCAATATTATTTGCCGCAGGAACCTTGGGAAGACCGGGCATTGTCATGATATCGCCTGTAAGCGCAACCACGAAGCCTGCACCTGCAGAAAGCTTTACGTCACGGACTGTGATTTCGAAGTTTTCAGGCTTTCCGAGCTTTGCAGGATCATCGGAAAGGGAATACTGGGTTTTTGCAACGCATACAGGGATGTTGCCGTAGCCGAGTTCTTCGATTTTTGCAATTTCCTTTTCAGCCTTTGCTGTAAAGATAACGCCATCGGCACGGTAGATTTCCTTGGCGATTATGTTAAGCTTTTCCTTGATGGGAAGCTTTTCGTCATAGAGAGGTTTAAAGTTGCTTTCATTGTTTTCAACAGCGTCAACGACAGCCTTAGCAAGCTCAATACCGCCTTCGCCGCCCTTTAAGAATACATCGGAGAATGCAACAGGAGTATCGTTTTCCTTGCAGAAATTCTTGATGAATTCAATTTCAGCGTCTGTATCGGTATAGAAGTGGTTGATTGCAACAACAACCGGCACACCGTACTTCTTCATATTTTCGATATGAGCCTTTAAGTTTACGATACCCTTTGAAAGAGCATCAAGGTTTTCAGCGGTAAGCTCAGCCTTGGGCACGCCGCCATTGTACTTGAGAGCACGGATAGTAGCCACAAGAACAACACAGTCGGGCTTTAAGCCTGCATAACGGCACTTGATATCGAAGAACTTTTCAGCACCAAGGTCAGAACCGAAGCCTGCTTCGGTGATACAGTAATCGCCAAGCTTCATAGCGAGCTTTGTAGCTCTTACGCTGTTGCAGCCGTGAGCGATATTTGCAAAAGGACCGCCGTGAATGATTGCGGGGTTGTTTTCAAGAGTCTGTACAAGGTTGGGGTTGATAGCTTCCTTCAAAAGGGCAGTCATAGCACCTACTGCGTTCAGATCCCTTGCGTAAACGGGTTTGCCGTCATAAGTATATGCAACAAGAATGTTGCCGAGTCTTTCCTTTAAGTTGTCAAGGTCGGTAGCAAGACAGAGAATAGCCATGATTTCGCTTGCAACGGTAATCTGGAAGTGATCCTCTCTGGGAATACCGTCCATACGTGAGCCGAGACCGACAATACAGTTTCTGAGCGCTCTGTCATTCATATCAAGACATCTCTTGAGCTGGATCTGACGCTGGTCAATACCGAGAGCGTTGCCCTGCTGCATATGGTTGTCGAGAAGAGCGCAGAGAAGGTTGTTTGCCGCTGTGATAGCGTGCATATCACCTGTGAAATGGAGATTGATATCTTCCATAGGCACAACCTGTGAATAACCGCCGCCTGCAGCACCGCCCTTTACGCCGAACACGGGGCCGAGAGAAGGTTCTCTTAAAGCGAGAACGGAATTTATACCAAGCTTCTGCATACCTTCGGAGAGACCGATACTTGTGGTGGTCTTACCTTCGCCTGCAGGAGTGGGGTTTATAGCTGTAACAAGAACAAGCTTGCCGTCAGGCTTATCTTTCTGACGGTCGATGTATGCCTGTGAAATCTTTGCTTTATAATGTCCGTAAGGTTCAAGCTCATCATCATTTATGCCGAGCTTTTCTGCAATATCCTTGATTTTAAGCATTTTGGTCTGCTGTGCAATTTCGATATCTGTCAGCATATAATACCATTCCTTTCACATCCGGATGTCACTATAAAACAGAAATAAGCATGGCATTGCCGGATAATAAAAATTATTAAACATATTATACCATAAACAGTGTAAAATTTCAACACTTTTAGAAAAATTATTCAAATTTCAGTTGTCTGAAATCATTTTTCATAAGTGCGCCTGCTGCAGGTATAGTTTTTGTTATATAGGTTTCAGGTTTTTTGATTGTTCCTTCTTCGTATAATGCTGCACTTTCAAGCTGTGCCTTTGTAAGTCTCATGACCTGAACGCCCTGTGTGCTTCTTGAAGACTTGGGGAGAACCAGCATAGTAGAGAAGATAAGCACCTTTCCTGCGTCGGAACGTAGTACGAAATCAGCGTCTCCGTCCACTTTGAACATCGCAACAAGCTCAGAATTGTCGCTGTATGCATTGGCAAGCTTCTTTCTCTTTGTCTTTGTTTCAAAGGAAATAAGCGGAACTTTTGCACATTTACCGTTTTTGAAGAACATAACAAGATTTTCGTGATAATCGTTTGTAGGAATCATCGCAACAATCTTTTCGTCGGGTTCAAATTCCAGCTTTGCGGGGATATAATCGCCGAGAGTGCTGATTTTTGTATCTGTAAAGTCACTTACGCGGGATTTATAAACCTGATGCTTGTTTGTAAAGAAGAGCAGGTCGGTTCTGTTGGAAAGCTCTTCGGAGAATACCAGACTGTCGCCTTCCTTGAACTTGTGTTCGCCGCTCATTCGGAGAGACTGAGGAGTAACACGCTTGAAATAGCCTTCCTTTGTGAGGAAGATGTTGAGAGGATAATCGGGGATTTCCTCTTCGGCTTCTTCTTCCTCGGGAATAATTTCAGCGAATTTTGTCTTTCTGTTCTGTCCGTATTTTTCAGAGATTTCCTCAAGCTCCTTTATGATTAATTTCTTAATCTTTCTGGGGCTTTCGAGAGTTTCTTCCATGTCGGCAATATCATCACGAAGACTGCCGATTTCATCGGTGCGCTTCAGAATATATTCCTGGTTGATATGACGGAGCTTGATTTCCGCAACATATTCCGCCTGGATTTCGTCAATTCCGAAGCCGATCATCAGGTTGGGTACAACTTCTGCTTCTTCCTTGGTTTCACGGATGATTTTAATTGCCTTATCAATGTCAAGAAGGATTTTCTGTAAACCGAGAAGTAAATGGAGCTTGTCCTTTTTCTTGTTCAGCTCAAAATAAACCATTCTCTTGACGCATTCAATTCTGAAAGCAATCCATTCGGTGAGAATTTCATAAACGCCCATTACCTTGGGATTACCGCCTATGATAACATTGAAGTTAGCAGAGAATGTATCCTGCAAGGGTGTGAGCTTATAGAGCTTCTGCATGAGAGCGTCGGGATTTACGCTTCTCTTGAGGTCAAATGTAAGCTTTAAACCTGAAAGGTCCGTTTCATCACGCAGATCCGAGATTTCCTTGATTTTTCCCAGCTTTACCAGTTCAACAACCTTGTCAATTATGGCTTCGACAGTTGTAGTGGGAGGGATTTCTGTTACATCAATGCAGTTTGCATCCTTATCATAAGTGTACTTGGCACGTACCTTGACGCCGCCGGTACCTGTACGGTAAATTTTCTGCATTTCCGTTTCGTCATATACGATATAGCCGCCGCCGGGGAAATCGGGTCCGTTCAGTGTGCTGGAAACATCATGCTCAGGGTCCTTCATGAGAGCGATTGTGGTTTCGCAGATTTCACGGAGATTGAAAGGGCAGATATTGCTTGCCATTGAAACGGCGATACCGATATTGCTGTTCACAAGAATAGAGGGGAAGCGTACAGGGAACAGGGTAGGCTCTGTAAGGGTATTGTCATAGTTGGGGACAAAATCAACTGTATCCTTGTCGATATCCCCGAAAATTTCCGCACAGATAGGCTCAAGCTTTGCTTCGGTGTATCGTGATGCGGCACATGCCATATTTCTTGAATATGCTTTACCGAAGTTACCCTTGCTGTCTACATAAGGGTGCAGAAGTGCTTCGTTTCCTCTTGCAAGACGTACCATTGTTTCATAGATAGCCTGGTCGCCGTGAGGGTTGAGCTTCATAGTCTGACCTACAATGTTGGCAGACTTTGTACGTGCGCCGTTCAGAAGCCCCATTTTGTACATAGTGTAAAGGAGCTTTCTGTGAGAGGGCTTGAAACCGTCAATTTCAGGCAGTGCACGGGATATAATTACGCTCATGGCATAGGGCATATAGTTTTCACGGAGAGTATCAACGATATTCTGCTGTTCAACTATACCTGCGCCTTCGATATATGCATCAATTTTTCTGCTTGGATCAGCCTTGGGCTGTTTTTTGCTGGTTTTCTTCATTTTGTATCAATTCCTTTGTTTAGCTTAAATCAAGGTCGTCAAGATACTGACTGCCGTTTTCACGGATATATTCCTTACGTCCTTCAAGGTTATTCCCCAGAAGCATTTCAAACATTTCCTGAGTTGCTTCAACATCGGCAGGAAGCACCTTGATAAGGCGTCTTGTTTCGGGATTCATGGTTGTCAGCGACATCATGTCGGGTTCGTTTTCACCAAGACCCTTTGAACGCTGGATTGTATATTTCTGACTGCCGATTTCTTCAAGAATACGTGTCTTTTCCGGCTCGGTATAGGCGAAATATGTTCTGTCCTTTGTGTTGATTTCATAAAGGGGAGATTCCGCGATGTATACATATCCTTCATTGATAAGGGTGGGAGTAAGACGATACAGCATTGTAAGCACAAGAGTACGGATCTGGAAGCCGTCCACGTCCGCATCGGTACAGATTACGATTTTGTTCCAGCGGAGATTGTCAAGACTGAATGTTGCAAGCTCCTTGTTCTGCTTTGCTGAAACTTCAACGCCGCAGCCGAGAACCTTAAGAAGGTCGGTAATGATTTCACTCTTGAAAATCTTGTCATAGCCTGCCTTGAGGCAGTTAAGAATCTTACCTCTGATAGGCATTACAGCCTGATATTCGGAGTCACGTGCAAGCTTTACGGAGCCTAAAGCCGAGTCACCTTCCACGATATATATTTCACGCTTGTTTATATCCTTGCTGCGGCAGTCAACGAACTTTTCAACTCTGTTACTCAGGTCAATTGTACCTGTCAGCTTCTTCTTCACATTCTGACGGATACGGTCTGCGTTTTCTCTTGCACGCTTGTTAATAATGATCTGCTCGCAGATTTTAAGCGCTTCATCGGGATTTTCGATGAAATAAACTTCGATGCAGTGCTTGAGCCATTCTGTCATGGCTTCCTGCACGAATTTGTTTGTTATAGCTTTTTTAGTCTGATTCTCATAGCTTGTCTGGGTAGAGAAGTTGGAGGAAACAAAAACAAGACAATCTTCAATGTCCTCATACTTGATTTTTGCGTCGTCCTTATTGTATTTGTTGTTTGTTCTCAGATAATTGTCAATCTGATTGGTGAGAGCATTTCTCATAGCCCTGTCAGGTGAACCGCCGTGCTCCAGCCAGCTGGAATTGTGGTAATGCTCAACAAGCTTCACCTTATTTGAAAAGGCGATGGCAACGTGAAGCTTTACTTTGTATTCATCCTTGTCATCGCGGTCACGTCCCTGTTTCTGTGTAGACCAGTCCTGAGGAGTGCCGATTGCGCTGTCGCCGACAATTTCTGCAAGATAGTCAGTGATGCCGTGCTCATAACAGTATTCCTTCTCGGAAAAGCTTCCGTCTTCCTGTTCCACACGATAAACGAAGAGAAGACCATCATTGACAATGGATTGTCTGCGGAGAATATCATCAAAATACTCGTCGCCTATGTTTATGTCGGTAAAGACATCAAGGTCGGGCTTCCATTTGATTGTTGTACCTGAAGCACCTATGGAACGGCTTTTGATAAAGCCCTTTTCTTCCTTTTCCTGTGTAACGTTGAAGCCTTTTTCAAAGCGGAGTCTGTAATGCCATATGCCGTTATCTGCTTCTACTTCCATATATTCCGAAGAAAACTGGGTAGCACAAAGACCGAGACCGTTAAGACCCAGGGCGAAAGAATAGTTGTCACCGCTGTTGTTGTCGTATTTGCCGCCTGCATAAAGTGTGCAGAAAGCAAGCTCCCAGTTGTACTTGTCTTCATTTTTATTGAAATCAATCGGTATACCACGGCCGTTATCGGATATTTCTACGGAATTGTCAAGAAAACGTGTTACGGTAATTTTCTTGCCGTATCCTTCGCGGGCCTCGTCGATTGAGTTTGAAAGAATTTCAAAAACCGAATGACGGCAGCCCTCAATACCATCAGAACCAAAAATTACAGCAGGGCGTTTACGTACCTGATCAGGTCCTTTCAAAGAAACCAGACTGTTGTCATCGTATGCTTTTTTAGCCATATAATCATTCCTTAAAATTGAAATTTAAAAATACAAATTAAAGTATACCATAATCTGACGAAATTTACAATATTTATTTTAAACAATTTTTGCATAAGCCCTGCTATTGACATTTTTCACGTTTTAGTGTAGAATACAATTAAATAAAATATAGTGGAATATTATGCAAAATCAGGTTTTTCTTGGTTTACTCAGCTGAAAAACATCTTTGCATTTTGATAATATTACACAAAATTATACTTAATTTACTAAAATGTATTGCTTAATTTGCTTATTTATGGTATAATAAATAAAATACAGTTGTTGCATTTTCTGTTATTCATCAATATTTTCACAAGGATGGTTGAAATATGAAAAAGGTCAGCATTAAGCTTATAATCTCCGCCATAGCCGTAGTACTTGTAGTTCAGGGCGTTTTCGGTTTTATAGGTGTTTCGTCAGTGTTTGAAAAGAGTGAGGCGTCTGCATTGCTTTCAACGCAGAAATCCGCTGAACTCGCTTCAGAATACATGTCGTCTCATATTAACGAGATGATGACAATTGCCTATGAAATGGGTTGCGCCAGTGACTATTCTACCGACTACGGCCTTAAGCACCTCGATAAACAGATGAAGCTTGATATCAAGCTCAGAAAGCGTGGTTTTGCATGGTATGACCTTGCTGATGAAGAGGGCGGAAGCGTATTCTATCCCGAAGAAAGAAATTACAAGGGCACAACGGCCTTTTTACAGACTTCAAAATCTGAAAATTATATTTCTCCTCCTGAAGTTACAGACACAGGCGATGTTGTAATTGGTTTTTATGCACCTTTATGGACAAAGGGTGTTGAAGATTCTGCTCCTTACGGAATGGTTGGTCTTGGCATCTACGCTTCTTACATAAATGATGCGCTTGTTGGCATTACCGCTTCTGAAAACAGCACTGCATATATTGTTGATGAAAGCGGTTATACAATTTTTGATTCTTCCGGTCAGGTAATCACTGAACCTGTAAATATTGAAGAACTATCCTTTACCGATACAAAGCTTTCCGATCTTGCAGAGCTTCACAAGAAGATGCGTGAGGGTGAAACAGGCTCAGGCAAAGCTTACAGTGCTGACCTTTCAGCTGATTGCTTTGTGGGCTATGCTCCTATCGAAGGAACATCGTGGAATATCGTTGTGTTATCCCACGAAGATGATTTCATGGCAATATGCAACGAACTGATGCAGATGGAAATTATCGCAACAATCGTTGGTCTTCTTCTTGCACTTGGTCTTGCAGTTTATCACGGTCTCAGAATCGGCTATGCAGTCAAGACCTGCACAAAGCGCATTGACGGTCTTATTGCCGGCGACATGGAATCCAAGGTTGTTGTTGTCAAGAATGCTGATGAAACAGCGGAACTTGCACGCTCGTTGTTCATACTCGTTGAAACTCTGAAATCACTTTCAAATGATACAATCAAGATGATGACTCAGATGGAAGGTGGAGATTTCAACCTCCCTGAAGATGCACAGTCCAGAGAATACAGCGGTTCTTTTGAAGAGCTTTATAACAGGACATACGGTCTCAGCGAAAAGATCAGCGACAGTCTCAGCGGTATTGATACCTCTGTTTCTGTTGTACGCGGAGGCGCAGAGAGAGTGTCCAACGGTGCACAGGTATTCAATGATGGTTCAGTTGCCCAGCGTACTAATATCAGCGAGCTTTCAGGCTCTGTAAGCAATATTGTTACTATGATCAACGGCACTGCTGACAAGTGTTCTAATATGAAGACTATGGCAGGCAATGTAAATACTGATCTTAATGATGCTATTGAACAGATTGACAGACTTATGGCATCTATGAACAGAATTATAGAAGTTTCTGAAGAAATTGAAGAAATTGTAAAGACAATTGAAGATATTTCCTTCCAGACAAATATTCTTGCCCTTAATGCTGCAGTTGAAGCTGCGAAGGCAGGTCATGCAGGCAGAGGTTTTGCAGTAGTTGCTGATGAAGTAAGAAATCTTGCTGAACGTTCAGCTGATGCAGCAAAGACAACAACAAAGCTTGTAAAGGATACAGTGCTTGCGGTAAGAGAAGGCGATCGTATTGCAGGTCTTACTTCCAAGACAGTTACTGATGCTTCCGAATCTGCTGCCGAGGTTGTTATCAACATGGACAGAATCGTGAGTGCAAGCGAAGAACAGGTATATGTTGTCAAGCAGATTTCAGCTTGTGTTGAGCGTATCAACAATATCCTGAACAGTAGCTCAATTGCTTCCGAAGACAGCATTATCTACGGTCGTGAGCTTGCCGAACAGGCACAGACACTCAGAAAACTTGTTTCAGGTTTCAATTTCCGTGATAAGTAATTTATAATTCAGATAATAACTGCCGCACGCTGAAAATGCGTGCGGCAAAGTTATGCAGAAAGGTACTATATGCTTAAATCAGATTTTTATTACGACTTGCCTGAAGAGCTTATTGCTCAGACTCCGCTCGAACCCCGTGACAGTTCACGTCTGATGAAAATTGACAGGAACAGCGGTGAAATTGTTCACGACCGCTTTTTCAATATTGCCGACTATCTTCGTTCAGGAGATTTGCTCGTGATGAACGATTCAAAGGTTTTTCCTGCGAGAATTATGGGAGTAAAACCCGACACAGGCGTAGTCTGTGAGTTTCTGCTTCTTAATCAGCGTTCTCATAACACCTGGGAAACGCTCGTTCGTCCCGGAAGACGTCTTAAAGTTGGTGCAAAAGTAAAGTTCTCGGATGAGCTGAGCGCTGAAATAGTTGAAGTCATTGATGATGGCAACCGTATTGTAAGATTCGATTTTGACGGTGTTTTCTTCGACATTCTCGACAGAATCGGCCAGATGCCTCTGCCGCCCTATATTACCGAAAAGCTTGAAAATAAGGACAGATACAATACAATTTATTGTAACGAAACCGGCTCTGCGGCTGCACCTACTGCGGGTCTGCACTTTACGGAATCTGTTTTTGAAAAGATACGTGAAAAAGGCGTTGATACTGCCTATGTGACTTTGCATGTAGGGCTTGGCACTTTCCGTCCTGTTAAGGAAGATAATATACTTGACCATAAGATGCATGTGGAGCATTTTTCTATTCCCGAAGAAACTGCGGAGAAAATCCGTCAGTGCAAGGCAAGGGGAGGCAGGGTGATTGCTGTCGGAACAACCAGCTGTCGTACTCTTGAATCAGCAGCAGGATTATCTGAAAACGGCGAAATAAGGGCATGCACTCATGACACGGGAATTTTTATTTATCCCGGATATGAATTCAAAGCGATTGACGGCCTTATTACGAATTTTCATCTTCCTGAGAGTACGCTTATTATGCTTGTCAGTGCTTTTCTCGGCAGGGATAAGACGCTTGCCGCATATGAAACAGCAATAAAGGAGCGATACAGATTTTTCTCTTTCGGAGACTCGATGTTTATCAGTTGAAATAAAAAATCCTGAGAAGATTTATTCTTCTCAGGATTTTTTGTTTTCAGACTATGTGAGTTTTTCTGATAAATTCGACGAAATCATCTTCGGGAATTGGCTTTGAATAGTAATATCCCTGAATATAATCGCAATTAAGATCTGTAAACTGTTTTGCCATGGTCTGCGTTTCGATACCCTCAACTACAATTTCCATATTCATGTCCTTCAGCATTTTCACTGTATTCTGGATTGCAATCCACATTTTAGGATTACTCTGCTCGTCGACAAAGGATTTGTCAAGCTTTACAATCTTAAGCGGCAGCTGAATCATACGGCGCATGTTTGAATAACCAGTACCGTAGTCATCAAGTGAGAAACTTACGCCTGCGCCGCTCAGCTTATCAAGATTCTGGCGCATTACTGATTGTGCGTACGCAACAGCTGTTTCAGTAATTTCCAGATTAATCTTGTCGGGAGTAAGATTATATTTCTTAAGAGTTGCCATAACCTTGTCTGCAAGGTCAGCGTGCATGCACTGGGTAACAGAAAGATTGATTTCTATGTAGTCAAGTCCCAGCTCAGCGAATTTGTCGCTGGCAATAAAGCGGCATACTTCTTCAAGAACAAAGTCACCGATTTTATGTATTGCACCGTTTCTTTCTGCCGCTGCAATGAACATATCGGGCGGTACAAAGCCGTACTCACTGTCAATGAGTCTGAGCAGTGCTTCTGCGGTAGAAAATCTGCCTTTTTCAACTGAGTAAATAGGTTGGTAATATACTTTGAAGCTGTTATTTTTGAGTGCCTTTTCAATAATGATATCGATATTGTTTGCCATATCGAAGCGGTCCTGCTTGAAAAGCTCAGCTGCATAAAGCACACCGCCCGTATTATAGCTTTTATCATGGAAATTGCCGCCAAGTGAAATGAGTGTGGTGAAATCACTTACATCATCAGGGCAGTTTGTAACACAGATATTCGGTATAAATTCAATAGCCAGACTATTGATAACATGGTTTTTTCTGAGTGTTTCCAGAAGTGTTTCAGCAGTTTCGGAAGCCAGTTTTTTATCGTCATAAATGGTAACGATGCGGAATCTGCCTCGATCCAGATAATAGGCTTCGGCATCAAGCTTTGTATGCTTTGCAGCCTTATTTATTTCTTCGCCCACGGAGCGAAGAAGCATAATGGTGGAATCATAGCTCAGCATTGACTGCATTGAAAGGAAGCTGCTGATGTTAAGCATAATAACAGTAAATGATTTGTTATTTGCAAAGGAACGCTTTACGTTTTCCACATAAGCGTTGTAGTTACCGAGTCCTGTACGTACATCGATAAGTTCCTCAGGACGCTGAGTTGTCATAGTGATAAGAAGCAGGGCAATTGCACCGGCAAACATTTCAACTACCAATCTCGGGTTTATAAACTGAACCATGATTGCAAGCAGCATCAGAGGGACCATTGCGCTTATCGCAAGAATTTTTGATCTGCTGAGTATCTTACGGCATCGGAATAGATAAACAAGACCATACACCATGTAGAAGACAGCGATTGCATACAGGACAAAGAATAATTCTCCTCGCACATATGTGTGATCTGCTATTTCAAAGACGCAGTCTGTAAACAGATTTACTATAAGCAAAGCAACAAGAATTCCGAAAGGTGCAATGAGAAGAGTCATCTGCAACTTGTTTTTCAGCATTTTGTGCCATGTGTCTGAGAGACTTATGATATACAGCACATAGGCAGGTGTAGACATATTGTGCGTGATGAGATAGCCGGTGTGAGAAATGTACAGCAACACCTGATCTGCATTGTGGCTGTTGTCAAGTGTTACCGCCCAGATACTGAATGCAGTGGAAGCGAATGTCGTTGCAAGCACCAGAAGAAACATACGGTTTGTAAGCCCTTTGGTCATTCTGCGGACAAGTACGGAGAACAACAAAACAAGGAGTAAAATAAGGGCACTTATATCAAAATGTATCAGCTTATCCAGATAAATCCCTCCTTGGTTTCAAAATTGTTACATTTATAATTGTATTATACTATATTTTAATGTGAAAGTCAACAATCAACAGTTTTTTATTGTAAATATTGTGCAAAAATAATAAAAAACATGGATGTCATTTTACATGCTGATAAATTTTCTTTGATTGACTTTAACTGGAAATTTTGATATAATTAACTGGTATTATTTTCTGAAAGTTGGTTTTTACATGCTTAATGATATTATTTCCGCTGTAAATGATGCCCTTTACAGCTATATTCTGATTATTCTTCTTGTTGCAGGAGGAATTTACTTTACAGTACGCACCCGTTTTGCTTCATTCAGGCTTTTTGGCGAACAGCTCCGTGCTGTGACTGAGAAATCCGATGGCGGTGTTTCTTCTTTCCAGGCTCTTATGGTATCCACAGCTTCCCGTGTCGGCACAGGAAATATAGTAGGTGTTTCAACCGCTTTGTGTCTGGGCGGTTTCGGTTCGGTGTTCTGGATGTGGATAATTGCAATAATCGGCAGTGCATCTGCGCTTATTGAAAGCACGCTGGCTCAGATTTATAAGAAAAAAGGCGAAGACGGCTGTTACGGCGGTCCTGCATATTATATAGAAACAGCATTAAAAAACAGAGTTCTCGCCGTTATCTTTTCGGTGCTTCTTATACTTACTTATGGCGTCGGATTCAATATGCTGGCTTCCTATAATCTTCAGTCAACCTTTTCAGCATACAGCTTTTACGATGCTAACACAACTCCCGTTATTATAGGCTTGATACTTGCTGCTCTTGTATTCTACTGTCTTATGGGCGGCGGTGGACGAGTTATAAAGGCTACAAGCTTTCTTGTTCCTGTTATGGGTGTTGCTTATATTCTTGTTTCCCTTTTAATAGTTGTGCTTAACATAACAAGTCTTCCCTCCGTTTTTGCCGCAATTTTTGAAGAGGCATTCAATTTTGAAGCTATCTTCGGCGGTTTTGGCGGCTCCTGTGTCATGTACGGCATAAAAAGAGGATTATTCAGTAACGAAGCAGGTGTAGGTTCTGCGCCTAATGCGTCTGCGTCGGCAGAAGTCAGTCATCCTGTAAAGCAGGGACTTGTCCAGGTTTTGTCTGTATTTATTGATACGATTCTTGTGTGCAGTGCAACAGCCTTTATGTGTATGTGTTCAGGAGTAGAGCCCACAGAAAAGCTTTCAGGTGCGCCGTATGTTCAGGCGGCACTTTCCGAAACTCTCGGCGGCTTCGGTCCGATATTCATAACAGTAGCGATGATTCTTTTTGCATTCACAACGCTGCTTGGAAATCTTTATTATGTTGACAAATGCATTATTCATATTATGAAGCGCAAGCCGGGCAAACTCTTTATGACAGTTTATCATGTAATAGCATCGCTTATTGTTCTTGCAGGTTCATGCCTTTCTGCGGACCTCCTGTGGAATCTTGCGGATGTACTTATGGGCGGAATGACGCTTATAAATATGCCTGTTATTTTTATTCTCAGCAAATATGCTGTCCGTGCATTGAAGGACTACGAAAAACAGAGATACGAAGGAAAAACGCCTGTTTTCCGTGCTGCTGATATTGATTTACCGCATAAGGTGGATTATTGGGAATAACTATTGCATTTATTTTTAAAATGCTATATAATAAGCTATTGAGAATAAAACTAAGGAGAAATTTATGTATAAACTTTTTAAACAGGAAGGACGTGCCCGCAGAGGCGAGTTTCATACACCTCATGGCGTGATACAGGCTCCTTTCTTTATGAATGTCGGTACATCTGCGGCTATAAAGGGCGGTATTTCTTCCCTTGATCTGAAAGACCTGAAGTGTCAGGTTGAGCTTTGCAACACCTATCATCTTCACGTGCGCCCCGGAGATGATGTAATATATAAAATGGGCGGACTTCATAAGTTCATGAACTGGGACAGACCTATCCTTACAGACAGCGGAGGATTTCAGGTTTTCTCCCTTGCAAAGCTCCGTAAAATCAAGGAAGAGGGCGTATATTTCAGCTCACATGTTGACGGCAAGAAAATTTTCATGGGTCCTGAAGAAAGTATGCAGATTCAGTCCCACTTAGCTTCGACAATTGCAATGGCATTTGACGAATGCGTAGAGAATCCCGCAAAATATGAATATGCAGCACAGTCCATTGAACGTACAACACGCTGGCTTCATCGCTGTAAGGCTGAAATGGACAGACTCAATTCGCTTCCTGAAACTATCAATAAGCAGCAGATGCTTTTCGGTATCAATCAGGGTGCCACCTTTGATGATTTACGTATAAAGCACATGAAGGATATACGTGAGCTTGACCTTGACGGCTTTGCAATCGGTGGCCTTGCAGTAGGTGAGCCTGCTGAGGTTATGTATCATATTCTTGATGTGGTGCTTCCTTTTGCACCTGAGGACAAGCCCAGATATTTAATGGGTGTCGGTACTCCCAGCAATATTATTGAAGGCGTATACCGAGGTATAGATATGTTTGACTGCGTAATGCCCAGCCGTAATGCACGTCATGCAACTGTATTCACATGGCAGGGAATTACCCATCTTACAAATAACTGCTATACTCTTGACGACAAGCCTATTGACGAGGAATGCGACTGTCCTACCTGCCGCAATTTCTCCCGTTCTTACATCAGACATCTGTTCAAGAGCGGAGAATCCCTTGCAGGCAGACTTGCGGTGCAGCATAATCTGTATTTCTATAATACACTTATGGAAAAAATCCGTGATGCCCTCGATAACGGCACATTTACTGATTTCCGTAATCATTATTCGCCCTTACTGGCACAGAAGAGGAAGTAAAATGGCTCACTGGATAACTCATACAATTGTTGCTGAAAAAGTAGCTGAAAAGTTGACTTTTCTTGATAAAAAAGGCTTCTGCATCGGAAATATCGCTCCCGACTGCAATATAGAAAATGAAGACTGGGCAGCCTTTGTGCCTCCTCGTGAAGTAACGCATTTTATGGGAGATAGTAAAAAAAGCATGGAAGGCTGCGAAAAATTCTTTGATACTTATATAAAAAACAAGAATTTCGCTTCAGATGAGCACTACTCTTTTCTTCTCGGTTATTATTCCCACCTTGTAACCGATGTGAAATGGCTTGAATATATGCATGATACATACAGGATAAACGACTGCTATGAACGGATAAAGACAATCCCTGAATTATATGATAAAATCAGAGATTTGCCCGTAGAATACTATTCAATCAAAAACACTTTAGGTAAAAGATGCTTTCTTGATGATGTTGTGGATATTGAACAGCGTTATATCATAGAAAATCCTGGAAATTCATACAACGGCATTCTGAGGAAAACTACAGAATTTCCTGATTATATTGATTTTCTTCCTGAAGGCGCAATCCTGCGTAAAATCGGTATTATGGCGTATGAGCCGCCCACCGAAATAGCGGAAAGAGAGCATATCTTTTACACCGCAGAGGAGTATAAGAGCTTTATAACAGATATGACAGAGCTTATGTGCAAGCTTATAACCGATAAATGTTCATAAAACCAAAGCCACAGGAAAACCTGTGGCTTTAATATTAGGATTTACTTTTTTTATTTTTAAAGTATAGATAGAAGTTTATAGCAGCAATTCCACAATTAAAAAAGGATAAGATGACAGATATGATACTTAATTCTGATATAGCTGCAATAAGAAAAGCAAAGGCTGCTAAAACAGACGCAAATCCTGCTATAAGATGTAATTTATATCGCTTGTTCTCGCTGACAATCACTTCTTTTTCTTTTTCCTTGGCAATCGGAATATCCTCATCACTTTCATAATCATCATGAACGAGGTAATCGGTAGTTACTCCGAATATTTCGCTTATTTTAAGAAGATTAGGTACATCGGGCAGGGTACTTTCAAGTTCCCAGCGTGAAATTGCCTGCCTTGAAACATCAAGCATCTCTGCAAGTTCTTCCTGTGACAGCCCCTTCGATTTTCTGAGTTTAATTAATTTTTCGTGAAATTTCATTTTAATTTCCTCCTTGATTTGATAGCTTAATTCTATCAATTCGCCATGAAAAACTCTACCACTTCTATGTAGCAATTCCGCAACTGAATGTAACATTTCCTTTTATAAAGCCATTTTAACATAACAATAAGTTGTTGTCAACGGAAAAATGATATTGTCACCGCTTTTTCAAAACAAGTTGACAATAACTATTATTTATGCTAAAATGAATTATCAATAAAAACGGAGTGTTCACAAAATGACAATTAAGGAACAAATTCTGAATATACTTGAATCAGCAAAAGGCAGCTTTGTTTCGGGGGAAGAAATCGCCGAAATACTTTCTGTCAGCAGAAATGCCGTATGGAAAGGTATAAACTCCCTTAAAGCTGACGGTCATATAATTACAGCAGTCACGAATAAGGGGTACTGCCTTTCGGAAAACAGCAGCATTTTTACTGCACAGTCGGTTTACGCGAATTTATCTTCCGCACTTCGGGAAAAGCTGGTTATTTCCGTTGTTCCCGAAGTTGGTTCTACAAATACCGAGCTTAAGGCTCTGGCTGAAAAGGGCGGGGCAGACGGCACAGTACTTATTGCTGTCTCTCAGACTGCAGGAAGAGGCAGACTGGGCAGAAGCTTTTATTCCCCGAAGGACACAGGTCTTTATATGAGTGTGCTGCTTCGTCCTGATTTTTCCGCTTCCGAAGCCCTGAATATAACAGCCTGCGCTGCGGTATCTGCCGCAAGGGCGATTGATAAGGCCGCTGATGCTGAAACCCAGATAAAATGGGTGAATGATATTTATCTTGATGGTAAAAAGGTCTGTGGAATCCTGACCGAAGCTTCCATAGATTTTGAAAGCGGCGGTCTTAATTATGCTGTTCTGGGCATCGGTATAAATCTGAATACTGAGGTTTTTCCTGACGAATTGAAGAATGTTGCTGCTTGTGTAAGCGCAGATAAGACTGATTTGCGTCCTTTTGTTGCTGCGGAGTTTCTTAGAAATTTCTTTGGATATTACAATAATCTTTCAGAGCGTGAGTTCCTGTCTGAATACCGAAGCCGCTCGTTATTGACTGGTAAAGAGATAACCTTTGTAAGAGGAAATGATGCTTTTAATGGTACGGTTACAGGAATTGATGATGAAATGCGACTCGTTGTGACGCTTGCTGACGGAAAAGAAGCCTCTTTTTCTTCAGGTGAAGTACAGCTCGTAAAGGGTGATCTGGTAAAATGAAGCATATAAAAACATCCGACATGGCGGTTATTGCTGTATTTTCTGCTTTGATTGCCGTTTTATCCATGATTTCAATACCCGTGCCTTTGGGTGTACCCGTTACGCTCCAGACTTTTATAATTGCCGTTGCAGGTTTTACTCTCGGTTCAGGCAGAAGCATGATATCTGTTATTGTATATATCGCTCTGGGGGCTGTCGGGCTTCCTGTTTTTTCAGGCTTTCAGGGCGGATTAGGAGCATTGTTCGGGATGACAGGCGGTTTTATTGTAGGGTTCATTCCTTATGTTTTTATGTGCGGCATACGAAATAAAAAATACCTTTTCAGGCTTTTATCAGCTTTTGCCGGTCTTATTATCTGTCATTCATGCGGTATTGCATGGTATTATTTTCTTACCGATAGTTTTGTAAGCGGTATATTTACAGTATCACTACCGTATCTGCCAAAGGACATAATAAGCATTTTATGTGCACTTGCTGTATCCGATAAATTGAAGCCTGTTATTCAAAAATTCAATTAAGCATTGCATTTTTACAGGAAATGTGGTAAAATAATCACAATATATTATATTTAAGGAGAAAGATATGTTTTCAAAAGAAACTTTTTTAAAGGAATTCGGTAAGATTCTTTCTGAGGAATACGGTGTTGAAGCTTCAAAGGCGACAGCTCCTCAGATTCATGATGCGGTTTCCCGTGCTGTTATGCAGGGTATCGGCGAAGACTGGGCAAAGAGCAAGAAGGCGCATCAGAGTAACAGAAGAGCCTGCTATTTTTCCATGGAATTCTTGGTAGGCAGAGCAGTGTATAACAATCTCCTCTGTCTCGGTATCGAGGAAGAGGTGCGTAATGCACTTGCTGAAATCGGTGTAAATCTTTCTGATCTTGAAGAAATTGAAGACGCAGCTTTAGGAAACGGCGGTCTTGGCCGTCTTGCAGCCTGCTTCTTAGACAGTGCAGCAACACTTGATTTACCTCTTGACGGTTACGGAATCCGTTATAAATATGGTCTTTTCAAGCAGTCCATCAAGGATGGCTTCCAGTGTGAAGATGCCGATAACTGGACAGAATACGGCGATCCCTGGAGCAAGCGTATAAATACAGATACCGTAACAGTAACATACGGCGACCAGGTTGTAAAGGCTGTGCCTTATGATATGCCGATTGTAGCTTACGGCACAAAGCATATCAGCACACTCCGTCTCTGGCAGGCTGAGCCTTTAAAGGAATTTGACTTCGGTCTTTTCAATGATCAGAAATATGATCAGGCATGCAGAGAGCAGAGAATGGCAGAGGATATTTCCCGTGTTCTTTATCCTAACGACGACACAAGAGAAGGTAAGATTCTCCGTCTTAAGCAGGAATATTTCTTCTCCTCCGCTTCTGTTCAGGATATTGTTAAGAAGCACAAGGAAAGCGGCTATGATTTAAAGAAGTTCTATGAGAAGGTTACTATTCAGCTCAATGATACTCATCCTGTAATTTCTATCCCTGAACTCATCCGTATTCTTGTTGACGAAGAAGGCTTTGGTTTCTTTGAAGCCCTTGAAATTGCGAAGAAGACATTTAACTATACAAATCATACCATTATGGCTGAGGCTCTTGAAAAGTGGAGCGTTGATATTGTAAAGGAAGTTGTTCCGAGAATCTATGAGATCATCCTTCAGATCAACGAAGCTTTCATCGGTGAAATGTACAAGGCTGGCAAGCTTCAGAGTGAAATCTATGATTTAAAGATGATTTCGGGCGATCTTATCCATATGGCAAAGATGGCGATTTACTGTTCTACCTATGTGAACGGCGTAGCGGCAATCCATACTGAAATATTAAAGAATGACGCTCTCAAGGAATGGTATGATCTTTATCCCGAAAAGTTCCAGAATAAGACAAACGGTATTACTCCCCGCCGTTGGATTGCTCTTTGCAATAAGGAGCTTTCCGCACTTATTTCCGAACTCAACAAGGGTGATGAATGGAAGACTGATTTAGACCAGCTCCAGAAGCTCAAGTGGTTTGCGGACAACAAGAACGAGCTCCAGCGCTTTATGGATATCAAGCACACAAAGAAGGTTCAGCTTGCTGAATATATCAAGGAGCATGAGGGTATTGAAATCAATCCCGACAGCATTTTTGACATTCAGATAAAGCGTCTTCATGAATATAAGCGTCAGCTTCTCAACGCTTTCGGTATTCTTTATATCTATTTCGGTATCAAGGACGGCTCTATCAAGGATTTCCGCCCTATGACATTCATCTTCGGTGCCAAGTCTGCACCCGGATACAGAAGAGCAAAGGGTATCATCAAGTATATCAACGAAATCGGTAAGCTTGTAAACAATGACCCTGATACAAAGGATTTACTGAAGGTTGTATTTGTTCAGAACTACCGTGTTTCCTATGCTGAAAAGCTGGTTACAGCTGCGGATATCTCCGAACAGATTTCCACAGCAGGCACAGAGGCCAGCGGTACAGGTAACATGAAGTTCATGCTCAACGGTACTGTTACTCTCGGTACTCTTGATGGTGCAAACGTTGAAATTGTAGAAGAAGCCGGCAAGGAAAACAACTATATCTTCGGTGCAACGGTAGAAGACCTTGAAGAAATCATGAAGATTTATGATCCTCGTTATCTTGTGGAAGAAAACGAAAAAATCGGCAGAGTTGTCCGTACTCTTATTGACGGTACAGTAAGCGACGGCGGCACAGGTATCTTCCGTGAACTTTATTTCTCGCTTATGGATGGTGCAAGCTGGCACAGACCCGACAATTATCACCTCATCGGCGACCTTGAAAGCTATGTTGAAGCAAAGCTTAAAGTCAACAAGGACTATAAGGATAAGTTCGGATTTGCGAAGAAGTGCTGGATGAACATGGCTTGCTCAGGAAAGTTCAGCTCTGACAGAACAATTGCAGACTACGCAAAGGAAATCTGGAAGATTGAAAAGGTGACATTATAATAGCGAAACCTCCGCACAATTGTGCGGAGGTTTTGTTGACTTTCGTATCTGTTGCTGTTATAATTGTAAAAAAGGGGGCTATATCATGCGAAATCTGTTTACAGTTGACAAAAAGGATTATAAAACCGACGGTACTGTTTTTGAACGTCCGTCTGTGCGTGGAATAATTGTTAAAGACGGTAAAATTCTGATGATACACAGCCTGAAATATGATTATTACAAGCTTCCCGGTGGCGGTATAGAAAAGGGCGAATCCTATGAGGAAGCATTAATACGTGAAGTCAGTGAAGAAAGCGGATATGTTTTAAAACCCGATTCAATCAGGGAATTCGGTTATGTCCGCAGAATATCAAAAGGCATGATTGAAGATATTTTCATTCAGGATAATTATTATTTTGTTTGTGAAGCGGATGAAACACAGGCTTCACAGAATCTTGATGATTATGAAGCAGATGAACTGTTTACACCAGAATTTATAACAGCGGAGCTGGCGATTAAAACGAATAAAACTGCCGATCATAAAGAAAAGGCACTGTCACGCACTTTTGAAACAATGATTGAGAGGGAGAACAGGGTTCTGGAAATAATCAAAAAAGAATTGATATAATAAAAACGGAAAGTGAATTTTCACTTTCCGTTTTTAATTACCATTTCTTATCCTCATGTGCACATCTGCGCACTTTCTGCAAAGCTCTCAGCTCCACATAGCAGCCACATTTGCCGCACATTCCGTTTATGAGTTCATCGCAGCTTTTACAGATATCAAGCCGCTGATGATACGTTGTATCATCAGCTTTTTTATCTTCGGGCATTGTTTCGATAAGCTCTCTCACTGTCTTTTTGGTATCTTCATCACTGATTTCGGATAAAAGACAACGTTTGCATATTATTTCCATCAGGAAATAACCTCAATTGCAATAACAGAGCAGGGAGGAACAGCAACTGTAAGTCTGCCGTGGTCGTTCTTTACTTCATAATTTTCAGGCTTTACCTTTTCTATTCCGCCGAAATCGTTGTAATCGTGAGCATCACCTGTAAGAATGCGTGCGGAAACTGATTTTACATCTGTATCGATGATACCGAGATCAATTTCGTAGCTTTC
Source organism: Ruminiclostridium sp. (assembly GCA_017625405.1). Classification (GTDB taxonomy): domain Bacteria; phylum Bacillota; class Clostridia; order Oscillospirales; family Ruminococcaceae; genus Ruminiclostridium_E. The sequence continues at coordinate 141,094 of JAGALB010000043.1, forward strand.
GGTGAGTGAGCAGTTGGAGAGGGTAATGTGAATCTTACCGTCCTTGTCAACAGAAGCAGAATGGGAGATTGCATCGTAATACTGATTTTCAATCTTCTCGTTTTCAACATAGCTGTATAATAAAGTGCTGTCCTGATGCTCCTTGTAAAGGTCAAATACGTGATATGTAGGAGTAAGGATCATTTCTTCGCCTTCGGTGAGAATAACCGCCTGAAGTACATTTACAACCTGTGCAAGATTTGCCATAATTACACGGTCAGAGTGCTGATTGAACATATTGAGGTTGATAGCGGCAACAATAGCGTCACGCATTGTATTCTGCTGATAGAGGAAGCCCGGATTTGTTCCTTCTTCAACATCAAACCAGCAGCCCCATTCGTCAACAATAAGACCTACCTTATTTTCAGGATCATATCTGTTCATGATTTCGCTGTGGCGGGTGAGGAGCTCTTCCATTCTGTGGGTTTCGGATAATGTTGCATAGTAATCTTCGTCGGAGAATACTGTTGCAAAGCCCTTATGAGCCCAGTTTGCATAAGGAACTGTATAGAAATGCAGGGAAATACCCTTCATATTCTGAGGAGTAATCTTTTTCATTATAACTTCAGTCCAGTTATAATCAAAGGCGTTAGGACCGCAGGCAATCTTGAAGAGCTGGTTTCCGCTGTAATCACGGCAGAAGGTCTGATAACGACGGTATTCGTCGGAATAATATTCAGGAGTCATATTTCCGCCGCAGCCCCAGTTTTCGTTACCGATACCGAGGTATTTAAGCTTCCATGCCTTTTCCTGACCGTTGGCACGTCTTAAATCCGCCATAGGAGAAATGTCATCAGAAGTCATATATTCAACCCATTCGGAAAGCTCCTGAACGGTACCGCTTCCGAGATTTCCGGCAATATATGGCTCGCAGCCCACAAGTTCGCAGAGCTTGAAGAATTCGTGAGTACCGAAGCTGTTATCTTCAGTTACGCCACCCCAGTGAACGTTTATCATCTTTTTTCTGTCTGCCTTGTCACCGATAGCGTCTTTCCAGTGGTATGTGTCGGCAAAGCAACCGCCAGGCCAGCGGAGAACGGGCATATTGATCTTTTTGAAAGCTTCGATAACATCGTTTCTGATACCGCAGGTATTGGGAATTGAAGAATCCTCGCCTACATAAATACCATTGTAGATGCATCTTCCGAGATGTTCGGAAAAATGTCCGTAGATTTCCTTATTGATATGGCTTTTTTTATCAAGGGGATTGACAATCATTCTGATTTTTTTCATGACGATAGTCCTTTCATAATAAACTTATTACTTTATATTCTACACCTTGACGGATTTTTTTCAATGATGTATAATATTTTTATAACTGATATATCCTACGATTCGCAAAGGAGAAAAAATGAAATTACACGCAATGGGAATAGATTACCGCCATAGCGAAGACTTTTCGATTGAGCGGCCTGACGGCTCAGGCGATAATCTTCTTCTGATATTCAAAACGCAGGCACAGGTCCGTATCGAAAGTGAATATATGACATATCCTGCTGATTCAGCCATTCTTTACACTGCTGACAATCCTCAGTTTTACCGTGCGGCAGGCAAGGAATTTGTAAATCATTGGATTCACTTTGATACAGGGGACAGCAAAAGCTTTCTTGACAGAATCAGACTGCCTGTGAATACAGTTTTCAGAATATCTGATATTGTTTCGGCAGAAAATATATTATTGCAGCTTAATCTTGAAAGCGTAACTGAGAGTCCCAATAAAGACGAAAGCATCAATCTGCTTCTGCGGCTTCTTCTTGCAAAGCTGGGTGGAACTGATGAAAAAAATGAACATCACACTGCTCATTATGCCGCACTCAGTGCTTTGCGTGCCGAGATATACCGAAATCCTGCCCGGAAATGCAGTATTTCGGATTTTGCATCCAATGTTTCGCTCAGTCCATCGCATTTCCAGGCCTTATATAAGGCAGAGTTCGGCGTCAGCTGTTATGAGGATGTGCTGGTGGCGCGTATTGATATGGCGAAATATTATCTCAGGAGCACCATGCTTTCTGTAAGCAGGATCTCTGAGCTTTGCGGTTATGAAAACGATGTGCACTTTATCCGTCAGTTCCGTTCACGTACAGGAATGACGGCAGGACAGTATCGTCAGCGTGAATCACATAGTGTTAACGAGGTAAAACGTTAGCGAATTAGCACAATTGAGTATGTCGAAAACAGGTAAAGTTTGATAAAAATTTGCAAAAAAGACTTGTAAAGGTTTAAAAAATGTGATATAATTAACAGGTACATATGCTGCTTGCGGAATTTTTCGCATTCAGTTTAACAAACTAACATATTAAGGAGTTGAACGTTTTGGATTCAAAGCTGGCGTTTTATATCGTAAAGCGTGTATTACTTGCGGTTTTTACGGTATTTCTTGTCATCACAATCACGTTTTTCGTAATGAAGGCTATCCCCGGTGGCCCATTCCTCAGCGAAAAATCCCCCAGCCCCGCTGTAACTGCACAGCTTGAGGCTAAATACGGGCTGGACAAGCCTGTTTTAGAACAGTATACAACATATCTCGGCGACGTTGTTCAGTTTGACTTCGGTCCTTCTATCAAGAACCGTGGCAGAAACGTAACTGATCTTATTCTTGAAGGCTTCCAGACCAGTGGTAAGCTCGGTATCATTGCAGCTGCCATTGCAATTGTATTCGGTCTTGTTATGGGCTCAATTGCTGCCGTTTTCCACGATAAGGTTATTGATAAAGTTATAATGGTACTGTCGACAGGCAGTGTGGCCATGCCGTCATTCGTAATAGCCACGATACTATTGCTGGTGTTCTGTGCCAAGATTCCGATTTTCCCGTCTAACGGTTCAACAGCGGCAGGTCTTGTACTCCCTGTAATTTCTCTCAGCCTTTATCCTATGGCATATATCACTCGTCTTACACGTTCAAGTATGCTTGACGTTCTCGGACAGGACTATATCCGTACAGCAAGGGCAAAGGGTGTTTCTCCCAAGGGTGTCATCTTCAAGCATGCTCTTAAGAATGCCGTTACACCTGTTATCACATATGTCGGTCCTATGATTGCCTATATTCTTACAGGTAGCCTCGTAGTTGAACAGATTTTCAATGTTCCCGGTATCGGTAAATACTTCTTCTCAAGTATCATCAACCGTGATTATCCTATGGTAATGGGAACAACAATCTTCCTTGCTACAATCATGGTAATCATGAACCTTATCTCTGATATCTGCTACAAAATTTTCGACCCTCGTGTCGATTTATCTTAAAGGAGGGCTGTATAAATGAATAAAGACATAAATGCAATGCCCAAGAAGAATCCTTTAAGCTTACAGCTTGACCTTCAGAGCTTTGAAAAGGCAACTGATGAAGAAAAGTTCATGCAGCAGCGCATGCGTGAAAGCACAACATTCTTCAAGGACGGTATGCGCCGTCTCAAGAAAAACAAGATTGCAATGGTCTGTCTTGTAATTGTTGTTATTATTGTGCTGATTGCTGCGTTTGTTCCTCTGTTCTATCCTTACAGCTATGACGACCAGCTCGGTATTTCTGCCGGACAGGCTTCCGATGCTTCATACAATAATCTTGCGCCTTTCGAATACGGCGAAACAGAGCTTAAGCGTATTGAAGCAGGGGAATTCGTTTTCCCTCATATATTCGGTACAGATGCATTCGGCCGTGACTATGCTATCCGTGTAATTTACGGAACAAGAATTTCACTTCTTGTAGGCTTCTTTGCAAGTATCATAGTTCTTATAATCGGTGCTATCTACGGTTCAATTGCAGGCTATTACGGCGGCAAGGTTGACCTTGTCATGATGAGAATTGTAGATATTATCTACTCACTGCCTGATCTTCTGATGATTATTCTGCTTTCGACTGTGTTGAAGCAGACTCTTGCTCCCTTGCTTGAGGATACATTCCTTTCAAAGCTTGGTGTTGGTATGATCAGTATTTTCATCGTATTTGCTCTTCTTTACTGGGTAAGCATGGCACGTCTTATCCGTGGCCAGATTCTTACAATCAAGCAGCAGGACTACGTTCTCAATGCACGTTCAATCGGTGCAAGCGGCAGTCATATTATCCGCCGTCATATGCTTCCCAACTGTATCAGTGTTATCATTATTTCCACAGCTCTTCAGATTCCTTCTGCAATCTTTACAGAAAGCTATCTGTCCTTCCTCGGTCTTGGTGTTTCAATGCCTATGCCCAGCTTAGGTTCACTTGCTTCCGAGGCACTCAGCGGTGTATATTCATATTCCTACCGTCTGATTATTCCTGCTGTGGCAATCTGTCTTATCGTTCTTTCACTCAACCTGCTTGGCGACGGTCTGCGTGATGCGTTTGACCCCAAGCTTAAGAAATAAGGAGAAATATAAATGGAACTTTTAAAAGTAACTGATTTACACACCTCCTTTTTCACACCTGCAGGTGAAGTTAAGGCGGTAAACGGACTTTCCTTCTCTCTTGATGAAGGTAAGGTCCTCGGTATCGTAGGCGAATCAGGCTCAGGTAAGAGTGTAACAGCCTACTCAATTTTACAGATTCTTGCAAATTCAGGTAAAATCGTTTCGGGAAGTATTCTTTACAGAGGTCAGGAACTTGTTGGCGCTTCCAAGGAAGAAATGACAAAAATCCGTGGAAATAAAATCAGTATCATTTTCCAGGACCCTATGACAAGCCTTAATCCTGTATTTACAATCGGAAATCAGCTTATGGAAGCAATTATGCTTCATACTGACCGTGATCGTAAGCAGGCAGAAGAGAGAGCAATTGAGATGCTCCGCCTTGTCGGTGTTAACGAACCTGAAAAGCGTATCAAACAGTATCCTCACGAATTTTCAGGCGGTATGCGTCAGCGTGTTATGATTGCTATGGCGCTTGCCTGTGAACCTGATATCCTTATTGCGGATGAGCCTACAACAGCTCTTGACGTTACAATCCAGGCACAGATTCTTGACCTTATCAAGGACTTACAGAAGCAGCTCGGTATGTCTGTTATGCTTATTACCCATGACCTCGGTGTTGTTGCCGAAATGTGTGACGAAGTAATCGTTATGTATGCAGGTCAGGTATGCGAGCGTGGTACAGCAGATGAGATCTTTTACAATCCCAAGCACGAATATACAAAGGGTCTTATCCGTTCTATTCCTACTACAAGTGATGAAGACCGCCGTCTTGAACCTATCGGCGGTACACCTGTTGACCTTCTCAACATGCCTGACGGTTGTCCCTTCGCTCCCAGATGTGATAACGCCATGAAGGTATGTCTGACCCATAAGGCGAAGGAGCTTCTTATCAATGATTGTCATGCGGCAAGCTGCTGGTATAATTTCAAGGATGCAATTGCCGAAGGCAGAATGACAGAAAAAGATGTGGAGGAGATGTATAAAGATGAGTGAATCAAAAAATCTTCTCGAGGTCAAGCACCTCAAGCAGTACTTTGATGTACCCAACGGCTTTATGAGCACACTCAAGCTCAAGGCTGTCGATGACGTTACTTTCGATATCAAGGAAGGTGAAACCCTTGGTATGGTAGGTGAATCCGGCTGCGGCAAGACAACAGTCGGCAGAACAATTCTTCACCTTTATAAGCCTACCGATGGCGAGGTATGGTTTGACGGTCAGCTTATCAAGGATAAAAAATCCATTGCGGATTTCCGTAAGAAGGCACAGATGGTTTTCCAGGATCCTTATTCTTCCCTTGACCCTCGTATGACTGTAAGCGATATTATAGGTGAGCCTCTTGATGTTCATAAGTTATATCAGAACAAGAAAGAGCGTGAAGAAAAGATTCAGTATCTTATGGATCTTGTCGGACTTCCCAATGAACACGCTACACGTTATGCTCATGAATTTTCGGGCGGTCAGCGACAGAGAATAGGTATTGCTCGTGCGCTTGCAGTTGATCCCAAGTTCATCGTCTGCGACGAACCTGTATCTGCACTTGACGTTTCCATTCAGGCTCAGGTTGTAAATATGTTTGAAGATTTACAGAAGAAGCTTGGCCTGACATATTTATTCATTGCTCATGACCTTCTTGTTGTAAAGCACATTTCCACAAGAATTGCAGTTATGTATCTGGGTAAGCTTATTGAAATCGGACCTGCAAACGAGCTTTATCACAACCCGATTCATCCTTACACAGTTTCGCTTCTTTCTGCTGTTCCTGTGCCCGACCCCAAGATTGCACGTGCAAATCAGCGTATCCACCTTTCAGGCGACGTTCCCAGCCCTCTGCATATGCCCAGCGGCTGTCCTTTCCGCACACGTTGTCCGAGAGCTACCGAAAAGTGTGCTGAGTCCATGCCTGAACTCAGGGAGATGTCATCAGGTCATATGGTTGCATGTCACAACGTGTAAGGCGTAATATTCGTTTTTATTCTCACAAAGTGAGTTTAATTTAATTTTATTTTATTTGGAGGAAAATTTTATGAAGAAAATCCTTAGCGCATCACTTGCTGCTGCAATGATGCTCGGCTGCATGACAACATTATCTTCATGCGGCGCTTCAACAGGCGGTATGGTCCTCAACGTAGGCGCATATCCTGACACAGTAGACCCTGCACTTAATTCCGCAGTTGACGGCGGTACTTACATTGTTCACGTTTTCTCCGGTCTTGTTGGTTACGAAGATGACGGTAACGGCAATGCAGTTCTTGCTCCTCACTGTGCAACAGAACTCCCTGAAGGCGTTCTTATGGAAGACGGCAAGACATCCTACACATTCACACTCCGTGATGATCTCAAGTGGAGTGATGGTACAGCTCTTACAGCTCAGGACTTCGTTTACGCATGGAACAGAGCAGCTGACCCTGCAACAGGTGCAGACTACGGTTACATGTTCGAAGTTATCGATGGTTATGCTGATATGATGGAAATGTATGATGACGAAGGCAATCTTGTAGGTGAAAAGAAGAGCCTTAACCTTACAGCTTCCGAAGATGGCAAGCAGCTTACAGTTGTTCTTACAGTTGACGTTCCTTATTTCCACGAACTCTGTGCTTTCCCCGCATATATGCCTGTAAGACAGGATATCGTTGAAGCAAACGGCGATGCATGGGCAACATCCGCTGCCACATACATCGGTAACGGTGCATATAAGGTAACTGAATTTACTCAGACTCAGATGGTTCTTGAAAAGAACGAGAACTACTTTGACGCAGACAGAGTTGTAACCGATAAGATTACTTTCGCTTTCAACTCTGATGATGCATCTCTCCTTACAAACTATCAGAACGGTTCTTATCTCTTTATCGACTCCGTTCCCAACGATGAAATCGCTTCTCTTCAGGAAGGCGAATACAAGGATGAATTCTATGTTGAAGGTCAGCTCGGCACATATTACGTTTCTTTCAACGTAAATGATACAGCTCTTGCTGAATTCACAGAAGAAGAAAAGGCAAAGATCCGTAACGCTCTCAGCCTTCTTATCGACCGTAATTACATCTGCGAAGAAATCGGTCAGGCAGGTCAGGTTCCTGCAGCCGGCTTCGTAGCTATGGGTCTTACAGAACCCGATGGCGCTGAATATATCAGCAAGAACGGTCCTGCAAAGGATGGTAAGGGTTATTACAGCGTTGCCAAGGAAGATTATCAGGCAAACTGTGAAGCTGCTGTAAAGCTTCTTGAAGAGGTTGCGGCTTCTTCCGGCAAGTTCACAATGGCAGATGGTAAGGTAGCTGGTTTCCCCTCATTAACTTATGTAACAAACGACGGTTCCGGTCACGAAGCTATTGCAACATACCTCCAGCAGGTTTGGGGCAACTACGGCTTTGATATCAAGGTTGAAGTTCAGGAATGGAACACATTCCTTAACACACGTAAGGACGGCGGTTACTCCGTAGCACGTAACGGCTGGCTCGGCGACTACAATGATCCTATTTCCTTCCTTGATATGTGGATTTCCGAAAGCGGTAACAATGACAGCCAGCTCGGTAAGGGCGACCACGCTGCATTCGCAGGCTATGACGGTCTCACATGGGCTGATTCCTACGATGCAATCATTGCTTCCGTAAAGGCAGAAACAGATCCCGTTAAGCGTTTTGAACTCATGCACCAGGCTGAAGATATTCTTATGGAAACAGGCGCTATCTGCCCCATCTACTACTACACAGATATCTTCATGTGCAGTTCTTCTATCCAGAACTTCTTCTCCAGCCCTCTCGGCTTCAAGTACTTCATGTACTCTTCCGTAGCTGCTGAATAAGTTTTAAATCAAAGTATAAAACCCCGCTGTTATACGGCGGGGTTAACTTTTAATATGTATGAAAGGAGATTAAAGATGGATATCTGGGAAAAATTATATCTGAAAGCCAGGGAACAATATCATCCCGAGGATGTTTCGCCGTTTATCTATGCACATCACGTTGTGTGCGCTCTTGAGGCAGAAAACGGTGAAATTTTCACAGGCTTCTGTATTGAAGGCTGCAGTGGTGTTATAGCCATGTGTGCCGAGCGTGTTGCTGCTCTCAATATGTATGTAAACAGCGGTCAGAAGGTTGTAAAACGAATGATAGCTTTCCGTGATAAGCCACCATATGGAGAGGGAAGCGGAATGCCCTGCGGTGCCTGCCGTGAATTTTTTATGCAGCTGGCACTGGAAAACAAGAATATGGAAATCATGACTGATTATGATAAGCGTGAAATCATAACGCTTGAAAAGCTTATTCCTCAGTGGTGGGGAAACGAAAGGTATGAACAGAAATGAAAAATCCCTGAAATGCATTGCATTTCAGGGATTTTTTTCATATGAACTTTACGCTGTCTGCCAGCCATTTTTTAATATCAATCTTGGAAATTCCTGTACCGCAGTATTCGCATACAGAAGTTGTGATTGCTGCACCGCAGTTAGGACAGTTGTGGCCTTCGATTACCGCACCGTCAGCTAAAGCTCTGCCATGATTAAGGACAATGGAGCAGGCCAGCTGATTGGGAGCGTTGAGCTTCTCTTTCTCCTGAAAGAAGTGATAGCATTCAAAAGAAATCTCAAACACCGCATCAACGATTCCGCCTGAGTTTATGTAGTTGGCGAGGGCAACACGATGGATTTTAACATTGTCAAAGTGTTCAACGCCTCTGCTTGCATTATCGGTAAGCCTGTCGTAAAGCTGTTGTGTAAGGTTCAGAGAAGGCTCATAGAGCTTACCTGCATCCTGTTCTTCCACAGCGGTCAGATAGCTTGTGAGAGCGTTTCTTGCCATTGCTTCAATCTGAGCGTAGCTCATATCGGGGAAGTCCCTTTCAAATTTCGGCTTATGGATTGATGTCATTACCGAAATTGTACGTGGCGGCTGAGAATCATCGTTTAATCCTTCTTTGATTGCTTCGCCCACCTGTTCAAGGTTTCTGCCAAGGTATTTATTGGATAGGTTGTTGAGCTTATAGCGTATGACTGCTACGCCGATAACTATTGCAAGTACAATAATTCCTATAACTATAAGTGTTGTTAAAATTGCACCCATAAATCATTAATCCCTTATACGTGAATCTACATTGAGCTGATCAAGAGTCGCCTTGAGTCTCTTAGCTGTTTCTGCATCGCCTTCATAGATTGTGCAAGGCAAACTTTCAGACATATCCTTGGCTTCTTTAAGACCGCAACCTGTAAATTTTCTGATTATGTCAATCACTTGTATTTTTGTCTCAGCAGGGTAGAATACAAGGTCAACCTTTGTGTTGCCGCCTGATTGTGTAGTAGTATTTGTCTGTGCAGAAGCCATGCTGGGTACACGGATACCATCATCCTTTGTATCATTTCTGATAGTTGTGAAATCACTGAGTACCCAACTGTACTGACCTGTAGAAACAACAGAGCCACAGTATGCACACTGACCTGAGCTGGACATTTCAAGGGGAGCACCGCAGTTAGGACAGTTATGACCTGTTTCGTATTCGCTTGCGTTTGCGTCATTGGACTTCATGCCAACAGAACGCATGAACTTCATCTTATAGCGGAAATCCCAGCGTGTATTCTTGTCACCACGGATGATTGCGCCTGATTCTTCGTTTGTCTGATAGTCTATAAAGCGTGCATTCAGGTAAACAGTAAGGTATTCATACTGTTCATCACGAACAAAGCTTGTAAGGTAAGCTGTATTAATTGCAATACTTTCGTAATGATAGATAACCTTCTGTTCAATCTTGGACTGAACCTGCTTCTGTGTTGTATTATAGAGATTTGTATGCATTACAGGACGAACAGGTGTGAGATCACGCTTGCACCATGCATTCTGAATATCTATATATACATTCTTGGCAAATGCAGTGAAATCATCTGCTGTAAAGTTGGGGTCATCCTGCTTGATAATCTGTTCAATCTGAGAAGTACGGTCGGGAAGATTTACATTGAGACCCTGACCGCCGTTGGCAGGTCTGACGCCGCCGCCCATACCTGTCGGAGCACCGCCTGAGGGGTTGTTGCCGTTTTTCTTTGCGTTTGCAATAACAATAATAATAACAATAAGTATAATTGCACCGCCGATGCCTATGCCGCCACCGCCGCTGCTGCTGCCTGATGAAGTAGAACCGCCGTAATAGAAGTCGTCATCGTCATCATAATCCCAGTCTGAAGAGCCCCAGTCGGAAGAACCCCAGTCTGAATCATAGCTGTAATCATAGTCGTTGGCATCAAATGCGCTTGCTGTGATACAGAAAGTAAAAATTGAAGCAATGGCGATAAGTAAAGAAAGTATTCTCTTTTTCAAATCAACCTCTCCTTTATGTAAAAATTCGGTTTTGGATAATAAAACCGTTATAATAATGATACCATTTTTTAATATAAAAGTCAAGAAAAAGAAGAGTATATTATAAAAAACATATGTGCTTCAAAAATCGGTTTTATCTTGATTTATAGCCCGAAATATGGTAAAATGAATTGATACCTTATATGACAGGGGAGATTATATGCATTTTGCAGAACCTAAAGGTATATTATCGGGTAGTAACGGTATGAATATCTATCGTGGCTGTACACACGGCTGCATTTACTGTGACAGCAGAAGTGTCTGTTACGGCTTTACTCATGATTTTGAAGATATAGAGGTAAAAGCCAATGCGCCTCAGCTGCTTGAAAAGGCACTCCGAAGCAAGCGAAAGCCTTGCATGATAGGTACAGGTGCAATGTGTGACCCCTACATGCATTGTGAAAAGGAACTGAAGCTTACACGCACATGCCTTGAAATTATCGAACGATACGGTTTCGGCGTTGCAATTCAGACAAAATCCGATCTGATACTCCGTGATCTGGATTTACTTAAAAGTATAAATGAAAAAGCAAAATGCGTTGTCCAGATGACGCTGACTACCTATGATGAAGAGCTTTGCAGTATTATTGAGCCGTGCGTGTGCACAACACAGGAGCGTGTAAAGGCGTTAAAAGTATTCCGTGATAATGGAATTCCGACTGTTGTATGGCTGTCTCCCATATTGCCGTTCATAAATGATACAAAGGATAACATTGATGGGATACTCGATTACTGTATAGACGCAGGAGTGAAAGGCATTATCTGCTTCGGCATGGGTGTCACAATGCGAGAGGGCAACAGAGAGTTCTTCTATACTGCTCTTAACCGTCATTTTCCGGGAATGAGGGAGCGGTATCATAAAAAATACGGCTATTCCTACGAGCTTGCAAGTGATAACAGCAATGATCTGATGCGTTTGTTCATAAAACGCTGTAAGCAGCACGGAATAATGTACAATGTGGATGAGTGCTTTGCTTATCTGCATGAATTTCCTGAAAAGTATGAGCAATTATCATTATTTTAAAAAGGAGAATTAAAATGGCATTACCTGATTTTAAAAAGATTCAGCAGGATAAAAACGCTGTTCCGCAGTGGGCGGAATATCTTAAGGATGACGAGTTTATAAGTTACTCGGTAACCTATAAGACACGTACATACCTGGATTTATTTGATGATTATATCCTTCCTTATGAAAAAACGGGAGATATCCGTTATTACGTATATGACCCGATAAAGCACGGCGCTTTACCTGATAAAAAGTATCCTGTGACTATGTGGTTTCACGGAGCCAGCAATTCACTTATGGTGAAAGATTGCATCATGTGCTGCGGTGCAGAGCAGTATGCATCTCCCGAATTGCAGCAAATAATGGGTAACGCATATATAATTGTTCCTCTTGCCAATGAAACAAGAACAGAAGACGGAAGAATACTTAACGGCTGGAGCGGAGATTATATTGAGCCGATTATGAAGATATACAATCAGTTTGTCGAAGAACATTCAGAAACAATTTCTGAAAAGTTTATTATGGGTGCGTCTTCCGGTGGATATTTTACATGGAAACTGCTTGAAACAAATACAGAATTTTTTGACGGTGCTTCTCCTATTGCGTCAGGATATTTTCCCTCATATGAAGCACTTGATAGAATTTCAGCAAACGGTGTAAAGCTGCTTATAGCTCATGGAAAACATGATGAAATGGCTGTTTTTGATGATTGTATCGCGCCGCACACGGAAAAATTGTCACAGCTTGAAAACTGTCTTTGCTTTTTCCCTGAATGGGTATATAACGGTGACGGCGGCGTTGCTTCGGTTTTCTACGGTTTTGAAATGGGTCAGCACTGCATGATAAACTGGATTCAGCACAACCTTATGTTTGACAACGGAAAATCGGCAGATGAAAGATTACCGCTTGGCTTTGCAGGCTGGATTAAGAGTGTTTGTGAGGAATGAATATGCCTGAAATAATTGAAATTACTGACTTTTCAGCACCTGAACTGGATATTTACGCAAGATTGTCGGAAACGCAGCTTCTGCATTACTATGAGCCTGATACAGGCATTTTCATCGCAGAAAGCCCGAAGGTAATAAATCGTGCGCTTGATGCCGGCTTTGAGCCTGTTTCATTTCTTCTGGAACGCAAGCACATAGAAAATCAGGCTCAGGGTGTTATTTCACGATGCGGCAACGTACCTGTTTTTACATCTGACCCTGATGTTCTGACAAAGCTTACAGGTTACAGTCTTGCCCGTGGTGCACTTTGTGCAATGAGAAGAAAAAAACTGCCCTCTGTTGAGGAGATATGCAGTAATGCCCGTCGTATTGCGGTGCTTGAAAATATAATGAACTCTACAAATATAGGTGCAATTTTCCGTTCTGCGGCTGCACTTAACATGGATGCAATTCTGCTTACGCCTGCTTGCAGCGATCCGTTATATCGTCGCGCTGTCAGAGTAAGTATGGGTACGGTTTTTCAGGTTCCATGGACTTATTTTGAGGGTGATTTTAACAATTATCCTCAGCTTGGTGTGGAAATGCTAAGAGAAATGGGCTTCAAAACTGCAGCTATGGCACTTCGTGATGATACTATTTCAATTGATGACCCGAAACTCAGAACAGAAGAGAAGCTTGCAGTTGTTCTCGGAACAGAAGGCGACGGTCTTGCAAACGAAACAATAGCAAACTGCGATTATACCGTTAAAATTCCTATGTCCCACGGCGTTGATTCACTTAATGTTGCGGCGGCAGGCGCTGTGGCATTCTGGGAACTGGGAAAGCGCAGCTGAAAGGAGAAAAAAATGATTTACAGCGAAAATAACCGTCTTATAATCAGAAACGGAAATTCACAGGTATGGATAGAACCCTGGGGTGAAAATTCACTGCGTGTAAGAATGACCGCCTCACCTGAAATGGACAAACATGACTGGGCACTTTGTGAGCCTGTTGAAGAATGTGTGGCACAGTTCCGCACTGAAACTGTTGATACTACTGACCCTTGGTATAAAAGTGAAGAGTTTGCTCATTATCATCAGACAGGAGTCAACCACTACATAACCAACGGAAAGATTACCGCAAAGGTGGATTTCGAAGGCAGAATAAGTTATTATAATCAGAAAAATGAGCTTCTTACCGAAGAATACTGGCGTAACAGAAACCGCATCAACCGCTATTGCGTTCCGCTTCGTGTGGATGCACGTGAGCTTAAATGCAGACAGGGTGGTACTGATTATGAACTTACCGCACGATTTGAAGCCTATGATGATGAAAAAATCTACGGTATGGGTCAGTATCAGGACAGGCATCTCAATAAAAAGGGTGCTGTTCTTGAGCTTGCACATCGTAACTCTCAGGCAAGCGTGCCCTTTATGATTTCAAGCCGCGGTTACGGATTTTTCTGGAATAATCCAGCCATAGGCACTGCAACTTTCGGTACAAATAAAACCGAATGGTATGCAAAATCAACTCAGAAGCTGGATTATTTTATTACTGCCGGAGATACTCCCGCCGAGATTGAAAAGAATTATACGGCTGCTACCGGAAGAGCACCACGTATGCCCGAATACGGTCTTGGCTACTGGCAGTGCAAGCTTCGTTACCGCACTCAGGATGAAATACTGACTGTTGCCCGTGAGCATAAGCGCAGAGGATTGCCGATGGATGCGATTGTTGTCGATTTCTTCCACTGGACAAGACAGGGTGATTTCAAATTCGAACCTCGTGACTGGCCTGATCCCGATGCAATGGTAAAGGAACTGAAAGAACTGGGTATTGAAACCGTTGTTTCGGTATGGCCTACAATTGACGAAAAAAGTGAAAATTTCGGTGAAATGGCAGATAAAGGCTATCTCGTTTCCGCTGACAGAGGTAACGGGCTTCACATGACCTGGATGGGCAATACTGTTTTTTATGATGCAACTCATCCCGGTGCACAGAAATTTGTGTGGGAAAAATGCCGTGAAAATTACTATAAAAAGGGAATACGCACATTCTGGCTTGATGAAGCAGAGCCTGAGTACGGCCCGTATGATTTTGACAATTACCGTTATTATGCAGGCACAGCTCTCCAGTGTACAAATATTTACCCACTTATGTATGCCAAAGGCTTTTATGACGGTCTGAAGAGTGAAGGAGAAAAGGAAGTTCTCAGCCTTGTACGATGCGCTTGGGCAGGAAGTCAGAAATATGGTGTTCTCACATGGTCAGGTGATATTCATTCTTCTTTCAGAGCCATGCGTGAACAGCTTCAGGCAGGTCTCAATATGTGTGTTGCTGGTATTCCGTGGTGGACTTCCGACATCGGAGGATTCCTCGGCGGTGATATTTCCGACGAAAAATTCAGAGAGTTGCTTGTACGCTGGTTCCAGTGGGGAGCTTTCTGTCCTGTATTCCGCATGCACGGCGAAAGAAGCCCGTGGTACGAAAGGGAACAGGAATTTATCGACGGTGTACGTCAGCTTACATCCGGTCAGGATAACGAGGTATGGAGCTTCGGTGAAGATAATTACGAAATCCTTAAAAAATACCTTTTCATACGTGAAAAGCTTCGTCCCTATATCCGTGAAGCTATGGATGAATGCAGCAGAAGCGGTCTGCCGGTAATGCGTCCGCTGTTCTTTGATTTCAGCAACGACAAAACAGCCTGGGAAACCGAAGACCAGTATATGTTCGGCAGTGATATACTTGTAGCTCCTGTGTTGGAAGAAGGTGCGAGAGAGCGCAGTGTTTATCTTCCTGCAGGCGCTGAATGGATTGATGCTTATACAAAGCAGATATATAGCGGAGGACAGCGTATTACTGTACCTGCACCTATTGATGTTATTCCGATTTTCTATAAAAATGGAGCAGAAATAAGTATATATGATTGAAAAGGTGATCAAAAAAGCTATGAATAATGAATGTGAAATCCAGGCTACGATTGCCCGTATCGAAAAGATGGAATCCTATTTCGATACAATTCAGGAAATTGTTAGTGATAATCCCGATCGTCTTAAAAATGACTCTTCAATTATTACCATGTTAGATGAGCTGATGGATTATTATGAAAACGGACAATGGCTCAGAGATTATGAGTGCGATGAAAGGGGAGAGCTTCCTTCTGCGCTGAAGCGAGGCGTTCTTTCCGAAGATGGAGTATACAATCTTATTTCCGATATAGTCACATTCAGAGATTTATCTGAAGACGTCTGATTAAAAAAGCACACCCCGAAAATGCTTATAAGCTTTTTCGGGGTGCTGTTTTATGTATATGAAATAAAAAATAAAAGCCCGACCACAATCGAGCTTTTTGTCTGGTCGAGATGACAGGATTTGAACCTGCGACCTCTGCGTCCCGAACGCAGCGCTCTACCAAACTGAGCCACATCTCGATATATTTATTTAAATTTAAAAATTTGTTTAAACGAAAATCATTCGTTCAGAGTACTGCTACGCAGCTTACACTTACGGTGCCCGGAATTTAAATTCCGACTGCTGCGCCTTTTCGCTTTCCTTTGATCCGTCACAGGCGGCAGTCAAGCTCAAAGCTATCAAAATGAGCCATATCTCGATTCATTACAATCAAAAATAAAAATGGTGCGGATAACAGGACTTGAACCTGCACGGTATTGCTACCATTGGCACCTGAAGCCAACGTGTCTGCCATTCCACCATATCCGCACATCAAACTGCCTATATATTATATCATAACACGATTTTAAAGTCAATACTTTTGTTGATAAATTTTAGAAAAAACAATGCCTGATTGTGACACAATCAGGCATTGTAATTATTATTTTCTTTTCTTTGTTACAAGTAAAGTAAATACGGAAGCGAGGAATGCTGCAAGAGCAGAAGCGGAAGCAATAACTGCTGTATAGGGATTTTCTTCGGTAATATTACCGGAAACATCACCTGTTAAGCTGTCACTGTCGTTTTCCAATTCTTCAGAATCTTCATCTTCATCAGCATCGTAATCCTTGTCACTGTCCTTATCAGAATCCTTGTCGTCATCCTTATCGGAATCCTTGTCGTTATCCTTATCGGAATCCTTGTCGTTATCCTTATCGGAATCCTTATCGGAATCCTTATCGGAATCCTTATCGGAATCCTTGTCATCATCCTTGTCGGAATCCTTGTCGTCATCCTTATCGGAATCCTTGTCGTCATCCTTGTCGGAATCCTTGTCATCATCCTTATCGGAATCCTTGTCGGAATCCTTATCAGAATCCTTATCAGAATCCTTGTCATCGTCCTTATCACTGTCATCATCAGAATCATTATCATCATCGTCAGAATCAGGTGTGGAAGGATTGCTGCCGGGATTTGAAGGTCTGCCAGGGTTAGAAGGAGCGCCGCCGGGGTTAGAGGGAACACCGGGGTTGGGTGAACCACCGCCGGGGTTAGAAGGATCATCGGGATTTGTGGAATCGCCGGGGTTAGAAGGATCGTCGGGATTTGTAGATCCGCCGGGGTTGGAAGGTCCAATAGGATCAGTAGATCCGCCGGGGTTGGGGTTTGTGGGGTCTTCCACTCTTATGTTGTTACAGATGGGGAAGTCTTCGCTGAAAGTTTCTGAAGAGCCGTAAACACGATATGTAACATTTGAATTGCTGTCAATCATACATTCATATACGGTTTCTGATGTAGAGTAGTCAACAGGAGAAGCTGTTTCCTTAAGATAGTAAACTACATAACCGGTTGCAGGTGAATAAACATTTTCAAAAGATACAACAGCCTTGTTTCTTGTGCTGTCCCAGACAGGTGTTGCGGAAGATTTGGGATCGGAAAGTGTAGTTCCGTCATAGCTTCCATAAAGGGTAAATACGGTTGCATCAAGAATTTCCTGTGTGCTGAGGTCTGTTGTGTCATATCTTTTTACAAGTTCGATTTTTTCAGCGGGTGTAGGTGTAGTTATATCTTCTGTTGTAAGATTTTTGATTACGTAGTTACCAGTTGTGCCGTCAAGTGTACCTGTGATATCAGCTTCCATAACGATTGTTCCGTTTTCGGATACGCTTGCGGAATAGATTGTGGTATTTGCAAGATATCCGCTGGGAACATATGTTTCCTTGATATGGTAAAGTCCGGGTGTTACTACAAAAGATACTGTACCGTCGGCTGCGGAAGTAGATGTTGCTATACTATTCTTGCAGGCGGAATCGCTGTAAAGAGTGAATGAAGCACCTGCTACAGGTGTAGTAGCATCTGATTTTGTCTTCTTGAAAGATAAACTGTACTGAGGAATAAGTGCGTTTGTAATTGTGTAACCATTTTCTGCATCTGCGCCGTCAACAGTTACTGAAGCTGTATTGGCATTAGCGGTTACATCAACTTTATAAATCTTATTAGTGATTTTATATCCTGTGGGAACGGTTGTTTCCTTGAGATAATATGTTCCGGTAGCAAGGTTTTCAAATCTGACTGAACCGTTGGCGTCGGAGAAATTTTCATCACCAAGTGTATTCTTACAATCAGGATCTGTAAATAATGTGAATCCTGCACCGGCGAGAGCGGAAGTGCCGTTCGTCTTGTTGATGACTAGGTTTGTAAATGGTGCAACAGCAAGTGTGTTAGGGATTATAAAATTGCCGCTTGAATCGGTTGCAACAGTTGCGTTTCCATCGGTAAATGCGAATGTGGCAGCAGGGGGGTTGTTTGATGTTGTGGTTACTGTCAGTACATATTTGTTGTTGTTTGCTACATATCCATACGGAACTGCTGTTTCCTTTATGTAATATGTACCGTTGGAGAGACCGGTAAAGGTTACTGTTCCGTTAGCATCAGAAGTGCTCTTTTTAAGAGCGTTTCTGCAGTCAGAATCAGAGTAAATGGTAAAACCAGCACCGGGAAGAACCTCATTGCCAGGTGCCTTGGTTTTCAGGAAAGAGAAGGAATGTAAAGGAGCGGAGTCAGATACGATTTCCATTAAGACATTTGCTCTTTCATTGAATCCGAACTGAATCTTGTGAATTTCGCCTGCAGTAAGCTGAACTTCCTTAGCGATTACACCGCCGTTTGTATTACCGGGGCCGGATTCATATGTACCGGCAGGAATAAGGATAGTACCCATTGTACCACCATTCTGGTAGCAGGTCGCTTTACCTTCAAATACGTTTCCGTTTGTGCTGTCGTAGATGTTTACAAGAACTCTTGAAGCAAGTAAATTCCACTGCTGAAGAACCCCGTTAATAGTGAATGCGAGTCTGAGAGGATTGTTGTCGTTGTAAACATCACTGTCAGCGTCGATATTAAGTACAGCGTACTGACCGTCTTCAATTTCAACGTTGAAGAGATTGTTGTTGTTCAGATGATTGTAAATATCATCAGCTGTGATGTTTATAACCTTTACAGAAGCGGAAGAGCTTGTACTGATGAGTGACTTGGAAAGATTTGTAAGACTGGCAAACTCACTGTCAAAGTTGATTTCATCAATATCAGTGCCGATTTCGCCTATTGTAAGCTTGGTGTTATATGAAACCGAATCACCGTTTTCCGCATAGAGTGTCACACCGTTACCGTTATTGTAAGGTGTAACTTGTGCAGCAGCTGTGGGATTAAGATAAATTACAAGATCAGAGAAATTTTCTCTTGTGAAATTGCCGCCTAATGTCTTGATGTGGGCAATGTAACAGTCGTTTGAAACGTTATTGTTGATCACAACTTTCTTTATGTCGGTAACATCAGCGATTTCGCCGCTTCCGTCAACTCTGGCAAGATAGTATGTTCTTGTCTGATATAAGGGAAGTGCATCAGAATTATTGTAGGTATATGTTGCAGAAGTTTGTCCGGCAGGAATTGTAATTGTCTTCTGTGTGCCGGCTACAGGTGTGTAATCATCACCTGATTTTTCAAACAGCGCAAAAGTAACGGATTCGCCCTCGTTACCTGTGAACTTTACAGTAATAGAGTTATTATCGTAAATATCATAGTTGTTGTCACTGTTTGTTGCGTCATTTCCGATAATAAATGCGTTTTCTACGCACATGTTACCTTCCATGTCCGAACCGTTTGTGAAAGTGCGTGTGAAAACGCCGTAGTTAAGTGCAGGACCGAGACTTGTACAGAGTGCATTAACATCTGTTGTTCCGGCAGCACTTGCAGGTTGATTTGCAAAAAATGCAGCAGAGCTGATTGTTACTGCGGCAGCAGTAAGAAATGCTCCGGCTTTTTTAATCAAGCTGACGTTTTTGGGTGAAAACATCATAGATTCCTCCTAATATACAGTTATAAATATATTATATCACAAATGAAATTGTTATTCAATTGTCAAAATGCACTATAACTGAATTGATTTTTAAGCAAATTATTGAGTTAATTTGCTTTAAAAGTTACATTTGGGATATTTGTGTAATAAGTATGTAAAACCCTTGTGTGAAATATAAACAATAAAATAAAATGTTGTTTGTTTATTATTAATGTTTTTTTTAGTCATTGGTGATTTTTTTGTTGCATTTTGCTGTCAGATATGTTATAATATTTTCATTAGTTATTTAACAATAACACTTTAAAAATTCAGGAGGCTTTTATGGCAAGAACAGTTAATGAACTTATGGCTATGATCAAGGATAATGATATCCAGATGATCGACTTCAAAATTGTAGACATCAACGGTCAGTTCCGTCATGTTACAATTCCCGCAGGTCAGTTCAATGAAGATACACTCAAGGACGGTATCGGATTTGACGCTTCCAACTACGGTTACGCAGTTGTTGAAAAGAGTGACATGGTATTTATTCCTGACCTTGATACAGCACTGGTTGATCCTTTCTGTGCAGTTCCCACATTATCAATCACCGGTAATGCAATGGTTATAGATTACCCCGAAAACCGTCCTCTCGATCAGTATCCCAGAAATATCGTTCTTGCAGCTGAACAGTATATGAAGGATACAGGTATTGCAGATACAATGCTTATCCTTCCCGAATTTGAATTCCATCTTTTTGATGATGCAGGCTGGTCTGTAAAACCTGAAAAAATCAGTATGCATGTTGATACCTCCCAGGCTTACTGGAATAGCGATACTGAAGGTAAGGGCTGCGTAGTTGCACATCAGAAGAACTATCATATTGCAAAGCCTTTTGATACTTCTTATGAATGCCGTTCCGAAATGTGTATTGAAATGCAGAAGGCAGGTATTCCCATCAAGTATCATCACCCTGAAGTAGGTGCTGCAGGTCAGTTTGAAATTGAACCTATGCTCGGTCAGATGTCTCAGATGGCTGATGCTACAATGATGATCAAGTACATTATTCACAATACAGCGCTCAAGTACGGTAAGGTTGCTACATTCATGCCTAAGCCTGTATATGGTGAAGCAGGTAACGGTATGCATGTTCATATGCTTTTACTCAAGGACGGCGAACCTGTATTCTCCGACGACAACGGTTATTCTCACCTCAGCGAAACAGCTCATTACTTCATGGGCGGTCTTTTAAAGCATATCTCTTCTCTCTGCGCTATCACAAACCCCAGCACAAACTCCTTCAAGAGACTTGTTCCCGGTTTTGAAGCTCCTGTAACAGTAGGTTATGCTACTTCCAACAGAAGTGCGGTTATCCGTATTCCTGCCTATGCAAAGACACCCAAGCTCAGACGTTTTGAAATCCGTAACCCTGACGCTACCTGCAATCCTTATCTCGCATATGCGGCAATTCTTATGGCAGGTCTTGACGGTGTAAAGAATAAGATTGATCCTCATGCAAACGGCTGGGGTCCCTATGACTTCAATCTCTATAAGCTTTCTGATGAAGAAAAGGCTAAGCTTTCTTCACTTCCCACAACTCTTGACGCTGCGCTTGACGCACTTGAAGCTGATCACGACTACCTTACAGCAGGCGGTGTATTCCCTGAACAGCTTATCAAGACATTTATCGCAAACAAGAGAAAAGAATGCTTTGAATTATCCAAGATTCCTCATCCCGCAGAATTTGACAGATATTTCAATCTTTAATATCCGTAATAAAACAGCCGCATTACATATGCGGCTGTTTTCAGGTTGACAAAATCAGTATTATATGCTTTAATTTAATTATTGAATACATAAGGGAGAGTCATATTATGGAAAGACGTGACAAAATCAACTATTATCTTGACATCGCCGAGGCAGTTTGCGAGCGCAGCACCTGTCTGCGTCGTCAGTTCGGCGCTATCATCGTCAAGAATGATGAGATTATTTCCACAGGCTACAACGGTGCGCCGAGAGGGCGTAAAAATTGCTGTGATGTAGGATGTGTGCGTGAGGAGCTGAATATTCCACGTGGCGAACGTTATGAATTATGCCGTTCTGTTCATGCCGAGGCTAACGCAATCATCTCTGCAGCAAGAAGCGATATGATAGGTGCATCTATTTATCTTGCCTGTCATGATGCTAAATCAGGTACACAGGTCGGCAACGTTGAACCCTGTTCCATGTGCAAGAGACAGATTCTCAATGCAGGAATCGAAAAGGTTATTGTACGTGAAACCAGAAATGAATATCGTATCATAGATGTTCAGGAGTGGATTGATAACGATGAAAGCCTTTTCGGAAGGGATAGCTATTGATGAAAAAAATACTCATTATAATTCTTCCGGTTATTCTCGCAGGTGCAATCGGAGTTTCCATACCGTTTATCATCAATTCCGGTGATAAGCTCGTTTCGTCATCTGTCCGTGAACTTGAAGGGGAAACCTATTTAATTGAGATTGATACAGAGAAGACTGAATCGAATACTCGTTGCAGCCTCAGCGTCAACAAGGAGCATCTCGGAGAAAATAATTACCGCTGCCGTATTCTGTTCAACGAGCAGATACTTGAAACGTTTGAGCCTGATTATAGTGTTGATTATCTTGATATTTCCGTTTGTCTGAATGGCGGCGATGAAATAAAGAGCGCCTATGCGGTCTGTGATAAATCTCAGGGTTATGAGAAAATCAAAGCTAATAACGGAATTCTCGGTTTTTCAGGTAATAAGGGATATATGGAAATTGAGTTCATACTTTCAGATACTGACCCTGACGATGAAATGAAAATAAATCTTAATTGTGCATTGCAGGGAAATGGCTTCAACGCACTCAACCGTATTCACGGTATTGAGCAGGAAATCATCATATAATTACCGAAAGCTGCACTTGCTGCAGCTTTTCTTTTATAAAACTACGTTTAACTATTGAAATATGATGATTAATATGATAAAATATAAATAAAAAAGGAAAGTGAGTAAAATTATGTCAGTTACATATAAGGCTATCACTGATAATGTAAAACTTGTCGGCAGAACATATTTTGATGGCGAAAGATTATGGTGCGGTCTTTCAGGCAGCGGTATCAGTTTCAGATTCAAAGGTACAGATTGTAAAATAACAATCGGCGGTGACG
The DNA here is from genome assembly GCA_017625405.1 of Ruminiclostridium sp. Taxonomy (GTDB): domain Bacteria; phylum Bacillota; class Clostridia; order Oscillospirales; family Ruminococcaceae; genus Ruminiclostridium_E. The sequence goes on from JAGALB010000043.1 coordinate 164,183, forward strand.
AAGTTGCAACAGGTGACAGCGATAAAGACAAGGCACGTTTTGCTATTCTTGTAAATGGCGACCGTGTAATTGATGATATTGTATCTTATGAAGCGAAAACTTACTCCGTTGTTTCATCCGAAAGCGAAGTTTCATGTGTTGTTACACTTATCAAGCTTTCCGAAGCAGCAATGTCTGCATTATCGGTAAATGAAATTACAGTATGCGGTGAGATCGCTCCTGTGGATAATAAGGCGAAGTTTATTGAGTTTATCGGTGACTCAATTACCTGCGGTTATGGTGTTGATGATGAGGATGAAAATCATAATTTCAGCACTTCCACAGAGGATGTTACAAAGGCATATGCATATCGCACTGCAAAGATGCTTGATGTAGATTACAGCATGGTATCATACAGCGGCTATGGTATTATTTCCGGTTATACAGGTGACGGAGTAAGAAACGAAAAGGAACTTGTTCCTCCGTATTATGAAAATCCCGCATTTACATACGGTTCTTTCGGTGGTGTCAAGCCCCATAATTTAAGCTGGGATTTCTCAATCCGTCAGCCTGATGTTATTGTTATAAATCTCGGTACCAATGATGACAGCTTCTGTCTTGAGGATGAAGAAAAAAGAACTGAATATTGTGAAAAATATGTTGATTTTCTTAAGGTTGTCCGCAAAAACAATCCTTCTGCAAAAATTGTCTGCTGTCTTGGCATTATGACAGAGCGTCTGTGCCCATATGTCGAAAAAGTTGTCGCTGCTTACACTGGTGAAACAGGTGACGGTAATATTTCAACTCTTCGTTTTACAGAGCAGCTTCCCGAAGACGGACTGGCAGCAAATTATCATCCTACATCCAGAACTCATAAAAAGGCTGCAGAAAAGCTTGCTGCTTATTTAAAGACAATTATTTAATTAATCAGAGGTATTTTTATGAACAGGTCGCTGCTTCGCCTTGTAAGAATTTTCGGTGCCGGCAATCCGGTTATTCATAAAGTGATTGAATATTATGGTAATGCCGGAATTGCTTGTTCTGAGCTTGATAAAGGGGATATACGTTTTCTGCCTGATAAGCAGATGCATGAGCTGGTAAGCTTTGTATCATATGAAAAAATAGATAAGGTAATTGCGTGGTGTGAAAAGAGGGATATCAGGCTTGTCAATCTCTGGGATAAGGAATATCCGCGTTTACTGAAAGAAATCTATAATCCTCCCGTTATTCTGTTTTACTGTGGAGATCTCAGCTGTCTTGAAAGGACAACGATTACTGCAGTAGGCTCAAGAGAAGTTACAAGATATATGGAAAAGCTTTCATTCCGCATATGCAGGGATTTGTCGAAGTACGGCATCACTCTTGTAAGCGGTATGGCTCGTGGTGTTGACAGTCTTGTTCATAATGCGTGTATACATGAAGGGAATCTTACTGTCGGAGTTCTTGCGTGTGGAATGAACTGTGATTATCCTATGGGAAGTGCATTGTTGAGACGTAAAATTGTAATGAACGGCGGTGCGTATATCACTGAGCTTTTCCCGGAAGTTACACCCACAAAGGAATATTTCAGAGGTAGAAACCGTATTGTTGCAGGACTTTCCGAAGGAACAATAGTTTTTCAGGCAGGAAAGAAAAGCGGCTCTCTGATAACTGCAGATTATGCCTTGGATGAGGGCAGGGATGTTTTCTGTGTTCCGCCACCCAATCTGCTTGACCGTCGATATGAGGGTGTCATACCATTGCTTGAAGACGGCGCAGTTCCTGTGTTCAATCATGATGATATACTTGATTTCTACCGTAATAACTATTGAATAAGAAACACCGCAGTGCAATCGCACTGCGGTGTTTTTATCAGTTGATATTTTCAATTCTTGTATTGCTGACAACACGGTCAATATTTTCTCTGTAATTATCCATTGCCTTAGCAATTTCCTTAACGGAGCGGTGGTTTTCTTCGGAATAATTTCTCATATCTGCGATCTGTGATCTGAGAGTGCCGAAAATATCATCCACATCATGTACGTTTTCGTTCTGGGCTTCAATATTGTCGTAGAGTTTCTGAAAACGTTCTGTAAGGTTATCGAAACCGTCATTGAGGCTGTTCATGGTTGCTTCAGTCTGTGCAATGGCGTCAGTCGTAACCTTGAATTCCATTGATGTGTTTTCAACCTCAATCAGAAGCTCTCTTACGGCATCTGCGACCTGATCGGCGAATTTATCGCTGCTTTCGGACAGACCTTTCATTTCATTTGCTACAACTGCAAAGCCTGTGCCTGCGCTGCCTGCGTGCGAAGCTTCAACAGAAGCGTTGATGGAGAGAAGCGTTGTTTTGAGAGAGATTGCACTCAGCTGTTCTGCGATACCTGCAACACCGTTTATCTTGTGCTTCATTTCGCTGAATACCTTATTTGTTCTTTCAATAATTTCGGTTACCTCGCTGAGCTGCTGTTTCATAGCGTCGATATTGCTGCGGTTTTCCGAAAGGGCAGCTTCAAATTTTTTAACCTGAGAATTAAGTTCGTTAATCTGTTCTTCTGTTTCACGGATTTTAACCTGAACATCACCGCAGCTTTCAGCTACTGTTTCAGTGCCACGGATGATTATAGCCGAGCCATCTTCAAGTCCCTGTGTGCTTTCTTCGATACTTCTGGAAGACTTGTCAAAATCGCTCTGGATTTCATCGCCCATCTGTTTCATTGTATCAAGAAGGGATTCGGCTGCAGCTGTCTGCTTGATGGTCATATCAATAAAAGCACGGCCTCTGGTGATTGCAAGGAAGAAGAGCCAGCCTGCAAGGTTGAAAATAACAAAACAGAGTATGTACTGTCCCAGGCTTACGGATTTTTCAGGATGAATGAGGTACATCAGCACAAGAGCAATATCGGTAACAAAAATCTGGATTTTGGTGAATTTCGGCTCAAGGTACATACCGGTCATACCAATTGCCGCCAGATAAAGAGGGAAGTCGTCGCTATACCAGTCGCCGCTGAAAAGGGAAATTGCAAAAATCAGTATAATGAGGCATATCGACAGGTAAAATTCAATTTTCAGCATATCTGCCTTTTTGGACTTCATCACCTGAAGCATTATAAGGGTAAGACCGAGGCTCGCTCCTATTGAAATCATACCCGCTACGTTGAATTCAATCAGATTCTTCACGAAAAATGCGCCCGATGCAACATACATTACAATCTGCATTATTCTGAAGATTTTTTCATGGGTAATCGGTGGTTTTGATGCTGTTGTTTCGATTTTCATATTAATTTCCTCCGTATATTTCTGCGTTACCGCATTAATCCTTTATTTTTTCGATTTTAACCACACATTCCACGTGTCTTGTCCTGCTGAATAAATCCACGCCCTGAACGCTCGCACATTTATAACCATACTCTTCAAGGTATTTGCAGTCTCTTGCAGCTGTAACGGCATTGCAGGAAACCATTACTATCCTTTCAGGATTGAATTTAACAATATTTGAAAGGGTGCGCTCGTCACAACCCTTTCTTGCAGGGTCGACGATAACTACATCGGCTTTTATGCCTTCGTCTACAAGAATATCGGTAGCTTGTCCGGCATCGCCGCAGATAAAACGTACGTTTTCGGCATTGTTGAGCTTTGCGTTCTCTATTGCGTTTGCAACAGAGCTTTCGACAATCTCAACACCGATTATGCTTTTTGCTTTATCTGCCATTGTAAGTCCGATAGTTCCTGCACCGCAGTAAAGGTCGATGATTGTTTTTCCTTCAGGTTCAGCAAGTTCTGCGGCTTTCTGATACAGCACTTCAGCCATAGGTGTATTTACCTGGTAGAAGGAAAGGGGAGAGACGGAAAATGTTTTTCCGCACATGCTGTCGGTTATATTGCCGCTGCCGAAAAGGATTTTTTCATCCTTGCCGTAAATTACATTTGTTTTATCTTTATTGATATTTACGGTTATTGTTGTAATGTCCGAGAATTTCTTTCTCAGCTCAAAAGCAAGAGCCTTAAGCTGCGGAACAAATCTTCTGACTACGAGTGTTATACAGATTTCGCCTGAGTAATGACCTTTTCTTATGCATATATGGCGGAGAACACCGCTGTGTTCTGCTTCGTTATATGCTGAAATCTTATATTCCTTGGCAAGGTCAAGTATACAGTTTTTGATTTCGGCAAAAACTGGGGATTCAAGCCTGCATTTTTCACAGGGAATAATACGATGACTTCTTCCTGCGAAAAAACCACACAATGTTTCACCTTTGTCATTCTTGCCGACGGGATACTGTGCTTTATTGCGGTAACCATTTTCGCTGATGTTTCCTGTTACAGGGAGAAAAACGGGGTTAAGACCGCCGATGCGGGTGAAAGAATCACGTATAAACTGCTCCTTGGCTCTGAGTTCGGCATCATAGGATATGTGTCTGAAATCACATCCGCCGCATTTGCCGAAAACATCACAATCGGGTGTGATTCTGTCTGCGGAGGGGCAGGTGATCTCTTCGATTTTTCCGTAGCAATGCGATTTGTTGGCTTTTACGATTCTTGTTTTAAGCTTGTCACCAACAGCGGAAAAGGGAACAAAAACAACCATACCGTCATATTTGCCGATTCCGCAGCCTTCATTGGTAAGACCTGTTATTTCAAGATCAATTATATCATTTTTGTTGAGCATATCAGCTGTTCTTTTCAAGCGCCTTGCTCTTGAGGTATGCATTTATGAAGCCGTCAATATCGCCGTCCATAACAGCCTGGATATTACCCATTTCGTAGCTTGTTCTGTGGTCCTTTGCAAGGGTATAGGGCATGAATACATAAGAACGGATCTGTGCACCCCAGGCGATCTGGAGCTGTTCGCCCTTGATGTCGGTGATTTTGTCAAGATGTTCACGTTCTTTGATTTCAACAAGCTTGGAAATAAGCATCTTCATAGCGTATTCACGGTTCTGAAGCTGGCTTCTCTGTGTCTGACAGGCACATACGATACCTGTGGGCTTGTGGATAAGACGGACAGCAGAGCTGGTCTTGTTTACCTTCTGACCACCAGCACCGCTGGAACGATAAACTTCCATTTCGATATCCTCGTCACGGATTTCAACGCTTGTGTCTTCGTCAATTTCAGGCATTACTTCAAGGCTGGCAAAGCTTGTGTGGCGTCTTCCTGAAGAGTCAAAAGGGGAAACACGTACAAGTCTGTGTACGCCGTTCTCAGACTTTAAGAAGCCGTACGCATTCATACCTTCAACAAGAATAGATGCACTCTTGATACCTGCTTCATCGCCTTCGAGATAGTCGAGGAGAGAAACCTTGAAATTATGACGTTCAGCCCAGCGGTTGTACATTCCGTAAAGCATTTCCACCCAGTCCTGAGCTTCAGTTCCGCCTGCGCCTGCATGGAATGTAAGAATTGCATTCTTTCCGTCATATTCGCCGGAGAGCAGGGTAACAAGTTTCTGTTCTTCGAGAAGAGATTTTGTCTTTTCCGCTAAACCCATTATTTCGTCAAGTACGGATTCGTCTTCATCCTCGTTCGCCAGTTCAGCCATTGTGATAACATCATCAAAATTTTCTTCAAGCTTTTCGTACTGCGCAACTTTGGCCTTGAGACCGCCCATCTTCTGAAGTACCTTCTGAGAATTTTCACTGTCATTCCAGAAATCGGGCTGTGCAGATTCTTCTTCAAGCTGGGCGATTTCTGCACGGAGTTTATCGAGGTCAAGGGCAGCAGCAAGCTCCTTTAACTGAGGTTTGAGTCCCTCAAATTCAAGTATAAGTTCTTCGTACTGTAACATAAAAAAGTTCCTTTCAGATATTTATTATAATTTTATGAATAATAGCGGTATTACATAAAAATAATTCCTTTCCGTTGTTTGTTGTATATTTTTATAGTATAATAGCATTATTAAAAATATTATACTACAAATATCCATTTTTGTAAAGATAGAATTAATATATTTTTATATTATTTTTCGCTTATTTATCAGATTTGCTATTGACAACACAAAAAAACTATGTTATAATATCAAATCGGTAAGTGTCTGTGGGTTGCTCCCCACAGCGGTATTTTTTAAAGTATAAGGCGGTGACAGCATGAAAAAGGATATCCATCCCAACTATGAAGCAACAACAATCAGATGTGCTTGTGGCGAAGTTATCGAAACTCGTTCCACAAAGAAGGACATCAAGGTTGAAATCTGCTCTAAGTGCCACCCCTTCTTCACAGGTAAGCAGAAGCTCGTTGATACAGGCGGACGTGTAGACCGTTTCAAGAAGAAGTACAATCTTGGCAAGTAAGCAATTTACCCTCCGCTTCTGCGGAGGGTTTTGTTGTTTAAAACGATTGATTTTTTTGCTGTAATAGGGTATAATTAAGAAAAATAATTCAGATGAGGCAATTAAATGAATATAACACATCTCAGATATGCCGTTGAGGTAGAAAAAGCCAAATCCATAAATAAAGCGGCTGAAAATCTATATATGGGGCAGCCCAATTTAAGCCGCGCCATAAGGGAACTGGAAGAAGAACTCGGTATCACTATATTCAACCGGAGCTCCAGAGGAATGACAATAACTCCTGAGGGAGAAGAATTCCTCAGTTATGCACACAGAATTCTTGAACAGGTAAGTGAAGTTGAAGCCATCTATAAAACAAAAAAGCACGACAGGCAGAAGTTTACGGTTTCTGTTCCTCGTGCAAGCTATATTTCCCATGCGTTCAGTGAATTTTCAAAAGCGATAGATACATCCAGACCTGTTGAAATATATTATAAGGAAACAAATTCTTCAAGAGCGATAACAAATATGCTTCAGAATGATTATAAGCTTGCTATTCTGAGATATCAGGATACTTTTGAAGAATATTTCAGAAATCTTATGGAAGAAAAGGATCTGAAAAGCAGGCTTATAACGGAATTTTCCTACCGCCTTATGGTAAACAGGAACAGTCCTCTTGCGGGTATGGAAAAGATTACCCCCGAGGTTTTAAGCGATTATATTGAGATAGCTCACGCTGACCCGTATGTGCCGTCGCTGCCGTATATTGATGTAATGAAAAGGGAGCTTGCAGATTATACGGATAAACGCATCTATCTTTTTGAAAGAGCAAGTCAGTTTGAACTTATGGCTGCAAATGAGCGTACGTTTATGTGGGTTTCGCCTATACCGAAAAGCATAAAGGAAAGGTACAACCTTGTTGAAATTGAGTGTGATTTTCATAACAGAATATACAGGGATGTTCTTGTATACAGGAAAGGATATGTTTTTTCGGAACTTGATAAGTTGTTCATAGAAAAGCTTGAAGATGCACAAAAAGAGGTTATGAATTAATGAAAGCCGAGCCGCCTTAGTGTATCCGTATATAGAAGTTTTTAACCCCGCCGTTTTGCAACTGCGGGGTTAGCTTTTTCTTATAAAAGGTGGAAATTACCCGAGGCGGTACGCCTCGCATCTGTTTTTTCATATAAAACTGCAGATAAAGAGCAGAACAACAAGAAATACGAAATTAAATAGCGAAAACATTCCTACATAATATCCTGTTTTACCCGGGTTTCTGCTGGTGTATTCACGGAAGGTTATCAGGCTTGCAAGAGAAGCGATAAGCGTTCCTGTTCCGCCTATATTTACTCCCCACAACAGATCAGCGTAATTATCGGTGAATTGCGAAAGAAGGACTGCACTCGGTACATTGCTGATAACCTGGCATGATAATGCACTGAAAATGAGTGTGTTCTTTTCCAGAAGTGAAGAAAGAATATCCTTGATTATTCCTATTCTTGACATGTTTCCCGCAAAAACAAACATACAGGCAAAAGTGCCGAGAAGTGAATAGTCAACCTTAGCGATTGCCTTTCTGTCGGCAATCAAAAGGCTTATAAGAATTATCACAAGACCGATCCAGTAGGGAATAACACGGAATACGATAATAATTGACAATGCAAAAAGTATAATATAGAATGAAGCACGTAATTTTGGTATGTGTTCATTGTTTTCAGAAGTAAGAACTATCTTTTCTTTACTTACGAACAGACAGCATATAAGAATCATGGCTGTTGCTGCTGCAAAGGGAATAAACATTATACTGACAAATTCGTGGGTGGGTATATTGAATTCGGTGTATAGATACAGGTTCTGTGGATTGCCGAACGGGGTGAGCATTCCGCCCAGATTGGCGGCAATATTCTGTAAAATGAATGTATATGCCATCCATTCTTCTTTTTTAGCAGCTTCCAGCACATAATATCCAAGAGGCAGGAAGGTAAGAAGTGCCATATCGTTGGCGATAAGCATGGAACCGAAAAATGTGATGAAAATAAGGGTTGTTACGGCTGTTCTCAGAGTTCCTGATTTTCTTACGATGCTTCTTGCAAGAATTGTGAAGAACCTGATATTCTTAAGTGCACAGACAACGGCGAGCGTACAGAAAAGGCAGGTAAGGGTTTTGAAATCAAAATATCCTATGTATTCCTTATCCGGTGGAATAATCAGGCAGGTTATCAGTGCAAGCACCGCTGCAATGCAGAAAACGGCATTATGCTTTATAAAGGCGGTGGTGTATTTAAGAGGTTTCTTTATTATATTGGGCATAGATGTACTTCCTTATTTTGTTAGCAAAGGAATTATATCACAGTAAGAAAATAGCCGCAATAGGCGGTACTGCTGAAAAAAGCTGTTTAAAACTTGTTTTTTTTGATTTATTTTGCACTTAGTTGAAAAAAGTTTGAAAAAAGTATTGACAAATATGCATTTTATGCTATAATAGTAACTGCTGTAAACAAAAAAAGGTTTACACCTGTCGGGAGGTTGTGTGATGGCAAAGGATTTACATTTCACCATGCTTCTTGATGTTTATGGTTCGCTTCTGACAGATAAACAGCGTGAAACGCTGGATTATTATTATAATGATGATTTGTCTCTCGGTGAAATTTCCGAAGAAACAGGCATAACCCGTCAGGGCGTTATGAATTGCATAAAGAAATGCGAACAGCGCCTTCTGGAGCTTGAAGATTCATTAGGATTGGTAGAGAGATTTACCGCACTGAAGGCTGACATGGAAAAACTCGAAGCACTTGTTGCTGACAGGGATTCTGCAGATAAAGCGGAATTACTCAGTATAATTGATGATATAAAGCGAAAGCTTTAGAAAGGAGGAGCGTTATGGCATTTGAAGGTCTTTCCGAGAAACTCGGTAAAGTATTCAAAACCCTTAAGGGTTACGGTAAGTTGAATGAAAAGACCGTAAACGAGGCAATGCGTGAAGTAAAGATGGCGCTTCTCGAAGCTGACGTAAGTTACAAGGTTGTAAAGGACTTTGTAAAGAAGGTAAGTGAACGTGCAGTAGGCTCTAAGGTTATGGAAAGCCTTACTCCTGCGCAGCAGGTTATTGATATTGTTCACGATGAACTCTGCAAGCTTATGGGCGAAACCAACGCCCGCATAAACTTCCCCTCAAAGCCTCCCTGCATTATTATGATGTGCGGTTTACAGGGTGCAGGCAAGACTACACATGCAGCCAAGCTTGCAAAGTACTTAAAGGGACAGAACAGACGTCCTATGATTGCAGCCTGCGATATTTACAGACCTGCGGCTATTGACCAGCTTAAGGTTGTAGGCGAAAAGGCAGGGGCAAGAGTTTTCGAGATGGGACAGGAGAATCCCGTTAAGATTGCTAAGGAAAGTATAAAGTTTGCAAAGGACAACGGCTATGACGTTGTAATCCTTGATACAGCAGGTCGTCTCCATATAGATGATCAGCTTATGGATGAGCTTAAGAACATAAATGATGAGGTACACCCCGATGAAATCATGCTTACTGTCGATTCAATGACAGGTCAGGATGCGGTAAATGTAGCCAAGAGCTTTAATGAAGCTCTTGAAATTACCGGCGTTGTACTTACAAAGCTTGACGGTGATACCAGAGGCGGTGCGGCTCTGTCCGTACTTGCTGTAACAGGTAAGCCTGTAAAGTTTGCAGGTGTCGGTGAAAAGATTGATGATCTGGAGCAGTTCCATCCTGACAGAATGGCAAAGCGTATTCTTGGCATGGGCGATGTGCTTTCGCTTATTGAAAAGGCAAAGGATACCTTTGATGAAAAGGAAGCAGAAAAGCTTGCCAAGAAAATGCAGCAGAACAAGTTCGATATGAACGATCTGCTTTCTCAGTTTGAACAGATTGAAAAAATGGGCAGTATAAGTTCAATTATCAATATGATTCCCGGTATGAGCGGCAAAATCAAGGAAGAAGATATTGACGAAAAGAAAATGCCCCGTACAAAGGCAATTATTCAGTCAATGACAAAGCGTGAGCGTGAAAAACCGTCAATTATTGATGCCAAGCGCAAGCGCAGAATTGCCGCAGGTTCAGGAACAAAGGTTGAAGATGTAAATGCACTTCTCAAGCAATTTGACATGATGCAGAAGATGATGAAGCAGATGGGCGGCGGAAAGAAAGGTATTCCGAAGCATATGCTCAAGAAACTCGGCAACATGGGCGGAATGGGTGGCATGAACGGCTTCCCGATGTAATTTGACTTCATTGCAGAATATCTGCTTTGATATATAAATCTATGAAAGGAGAAAACTAAAATGGCAGTAAAAATCAGACTCAGAAGAATGGGCGCTAAGAAGGCTCCTTTCTATCGTGTAGTTGTTGCTGATTCCCGTTACCCCAGAGATGGTCGTTTCATCGAAGAAATCGGCTACTATGATCCTACAAAGGAACCCAACGTAGTAAAGATTGACGCTGAAAAGGCTCAGCAGTGGATCAAGAACGGCGCACAGCCTACAGATACAGTTAAGAAGCTTTTAAAGAACAACGGTATCGGTTAATCGGAGGCACATATGAAAGAATTGTTATACGCAATGGTAGGCGAACTTGTCGAGGATGAATCGGCAATTGAAATTACCGTTGATGAGCCCAAGGAAGACGGAACTATTGTGTATCATTTACATGTTGCTCCCAATGATATGGGCCGTGTTATCGGCAAGCAGGGCAGAATTGCCAAGGCAATCCGTACAATTATGCGTGCCGGCGCTGTAAGACACAGCGAAAAGGTTATGGTCGAAATCGACTGATTGTAATGAGAAGCGTTTCGCAACGGCAGTTTGCCTTGCGAAGCGGCTTTTTATTAGTTTAAGGAGAATTAAATGAAAAATTTCATTAGAAATATATCTGCATTATCAGTTTGTGCTGTAATGCTTTTATCAGGCTGTTCTTCAGCTCTTGAAAGTAATCATGCATATCCCGAGGGTTATGTTCCGGTTCAGCCCGTAACAGAAATTTCCATTACAGAGGATACATCGGAATTTATGGGCAATACAGGCGATGTTACACTTGAAAAGGGTGACACATACGCTGTTATCAGAGTAAAAGGCTATGGCGACATAAAAATCAAGCTTTTCCCCGAAGCAGTGCCTTATGCTGTTCAGAATTTCATTGATCTGGCTAACAGCGGTTATTATGACGGTAAGACATTCCACCGTGTAATCAGCGATTTCATGATTCAGGGTGCTTCTCTTAACGGTGACGGAACAGGCGGCACAGATTCAAACGGCGGCGAATTCAAGTGTGAAATAAACACAAAGCTCCGTCATTATTATGGTGCTCTTTGTTATGCAAGTGCAATGGGCAGCAATACTTGTCAGTTCTACATTGTTAATAATAAAACATCTGTTAACGATCCTGCGCTTCAGTATCAGACATACGGCAGTTACTACGCATCTTCTGCTGAACAGTATACAGAAATGCTTGGTCAATATGAAGAAGGCAGCTATGAATACGATCTGATTCAGCAGTATATCAGATACTATAATGATTCAGTTGCCGGAATCGGAGCAATGTATAACACAACAGATGAAACTGTAAAGGCTAAATATGCTGCTCAGGGCGGTGTGCCTTTCCTTGACGGTGGTTATGTTGTATTCGGACAGACAGTTGAAGGCTTTGATGTAATTGATAAAATTTCAGCGGTTGAAGTTGCTTCAAACGCTGCTGGTGAAGCAAGCTCACCTGTTAAAGAAATAACTATCGAAAAGGTAGTTATCAGAATAGTCGATTAAAAAGGGAAAATCCGTATTGCGATTGTCGCAATGCGGATTTTTTGTACAAAATCAAGAAAAACACTTGAAAAAATAGTAAAGTTATAGTATAATATGTTTATATTTGTGTGTAAAAATTATTACATGCAGATGACTGTTTCGGCTTGTATGTCGATTTCATTTATTTTTATAAGAGTGAATATCATGATATTGTACGCAAACTTGCTGAATCAGTAACGGAATCTGAAAATTTAGGTGATTATTTGAAAAAAATTATTTTATTATTGCTGTTCGGTTGTGTTTCGCTGTGTTCCTGTGAAATCAGAATGGAAACTTCTGTTACAACGGATGACGGCGTGCCTGCAATTGTAACTACTGTAATTTCCGATACGGAAGCGGCTGAACCCCAGCCGTATCCTGTTGTTATAAATGATACAGAGATTATTGAAGCCCCTGAAAGTGTTGTCAGCCTTTCTCCTTCGCTTACAGAGATACTCTGTGAAATGGGTTATGGCGATAAGCTCACAGGAAGAGGCAGCTACTGCGATTATCCGACTGACATTTCCTCGGTAAAAGATGTCGGTCGTCCTTCAAAACCTGATATTGATGCTATAATTTCTCTTTCTCCCGATGTGCTTTTCACTGCAACTGCAATTCCCACAAAGGATTTGTACAGGCTTGAGGAAAGCGGAATTTCCGTTGTTTACATACCGTACCCACGTGATATGGAGCAGTTTGAAAATATCTATACTGCCATCGGTCTTGTGTTTGAAGGTAAATTCGATGGTGAAGCCGCAGGTGAAAAGGCATTTTCTGTTATTGACTCTGCTTTTAAGGAATCGGATATATCTCTCGGTAATTTTGTATATATTACAGAAGGGCTTACAGTTTCAACAGGTGATACTTTTGAAAGCTCAGTGCTTTCTTCATTTGGTACAAATATTGCCGAAACGGGAAACAATTACGGCTATGAGAAGGAATTTCTGATTGAATTCCAGCCCGACGTTATAATTCTCAACGATAATTACAGTATAGATGATCTGGCTGCTGATGAAATATACAGTCAGCTTGCTGCAGTGAACGAAGGCAGGGTATACAGTCTGAGCAGCGTTTATTTTGAGCGCCCTTCGGGAAGGCTCACTGAAATTGTAGATTCGCTCAAGGAAATAGGATAAAAATCTGAAAGGTGTTGTAAGATGAAACTTCGTACAGTTAAATTGCCGCATTTCAATAATGCAGCGGAAATTGCATCAACAGAAATAAGACTCCCTGAAAAGGTTATAATCAGCATGTCACAGCACGGCGGTGTTCCATGTACACCTCTTGTAAATGTCGGCGATACTGTAAAGACAGGTCAGCTTATCGGTATAAGCGATGCTGTTATTTCCGCACCTGTTCATTCGAGCGTTACAGGCAAGGTAACTGAAATTACCGAAATAATCAATGTATTCGGTAAGAGAAATAAAGCAGTAGTCATCGAAACAGACTTAAGACAGACACTTCACGAAGATATCAAACCTCCTGTTATTGATACCAGGGAGGATTTCATAAAGGCTGTAAAGGACAGTGGTTCGGTCGGTCTCGGCGGTGCCGGTTTTCCTACATATGTAAAACTCAATTGTCCTGAAGATTCTGGTGTTGATACACTTGTGGTAAACGGTGCGGAATGTGAACCATATATTACTTCCGACTACCGTGCTTTTATGGAGGACGGCGAAAAAATTGCAGCCGGTATTCGGATTATTCTTGAAAAGTTAGGGCTTAAACGTGCGGTAATCGGTATTGAAGCGGATAAGCCACAGGCGATAAAGAAAATGCGCAGTCTTACGGAAAAGGATGACAATATTTCGGTCGCATCCCTTAAATCTCTTTATCCTCAGGGCGCAGAAAAGGTGCTTATCTACAATACAACAGGCAGGGTAGTGGAAGCAGGAAAGCTCCCTATGGCTGCAGGCTGCATCGTAATAAACTGTTCTACCGTTGCATTTATCTATGATTACATAAAGACGGGAATACCGCTTATAAAGCGAAGAATTACTGTTGACGGACCTATTGTGAACAAGCCTGCCAACCTTATTGTGCCCGTTGGTATAAGAATAAAGGATATTCTTGAGGCGGCAAATGTAAGAAAGCAGCCTGACAGGGTTCTTATGGGCGGTCCTATGATGGGTACATGTATTTATGACGAGAACACTCCTGTTTCAAAGACAAACAATGCTGTTCTTCTTTTTGCTGACACAAAACCATCCGCTACAACAGCCTGCATCCGCTGCGGCAGATGCGTCAACGCCTGCTCAATGGGACTTATGCCTACTGAGCTTGAACACGCTTATGATGCAAAGGACTCGGAACTTCTCGAAAAACTCAATATCAATCTTTGCATGAACTGCGGCGCATGTACATTCGTATGTCCTGCAAAACGTAATATTTCCGAAAAGAATCAATTAGCAAAGCTTTTTGTGCGTCAGAGCAAAGAAGCAAAACTGAAAGGATAATTAAATGAATAATTTTCTGATTGAACCTTCACCGCATATCAAAAGTTCCATTACAACACAGAAAGTAATGCTTCACGTTATTATTGCTCTTTTTCCTGCCGTAGTTGCGGGTACAATAATTTTCGGACTCAGAGCATTACTGCTTGTTGTGCTTTGTGCGACCTTCTGTGTTCTGGCTGAATATATTTTTAATCTGATAACAAAACGTAAGCAGACTGTTTCCGATCTTTCTGCCGTTGTTACCGGTATTCTGCTCGGACTTAATCTTCCGGTATCCTTACCCATATATATGGCTGCTATCGGTTCGGTTGCTGCAATTGTTGTTGTAAAGCAGTTCTTCGGCGGTATCGGACAGAATTTTGCAAATCCTGCTATTACAGGCAGAATTATCCTTATGCTTTCCTTTGCTTCGTATATGACAACATGGAGTGAACCGTTCTGGTACATGAACAGCGGTGTTGATGCAGTTGCGACTGCTACTCCTCTTGCTATGGCAGAAAGTGAGCTGCCGTCATATCTTGATATGTTCCTGGGTCTCAGAGCAGGCTGTATCGGTGAAACCTGTATTGCTGCGCTTCTGCTCGGCGGAATATATCTTATTTCATTAAAGCTTATAAACCCTGTGACCCCTGTAGCTTTCATCGGTACTGTTGCAATCTGCACAGCACTGGCAGGCGGGGATGTTCTTATGGAAATCATGTCGGGCGGCCTTGTTATCGGTGCTTTCTTTATGGCGACTGACTATGCTACAACACCCCTTACCACAAAGGGCAAGCTTATTTTCGCAATCGGCTGCGGCCTTATCACATTCTTAATACGTGAGTTCGGTACATATCCTGAAGGTGTTTCCTATTCAATTCTTGTAATGAATATTGTGACACCTCAGATTGATAAGTTTACAATGAACAAACCCTTCGGTGTAAAGAAGGAGGCGAAGCAGAAATGATGAAATATATTAAGCCTGTTATCGTTCTTTCTCTTATTACAACAATTGTTTCTGCGCTTCTTATTGTTACGTATAATCTTACTTACGTTGACACTTCAGGAATAATTACCGATGAGCTTATGGAAAAATGTGTTTATCTCATGGGCGAAGGTGATTATTCAATAGTTACCGACTGGAAGGCAGATGGTTATGCCATTGATAAGCCTGAAAATGTCGAAAAGCTGATAAAAAAATCTGACGGCTCGGTTGCTTTTCAGATTGTAACCAGCGGTTACAATAAGAATGGTCTTGATTTACTTATTGCAATGAATGATGACGGTACAATCAAAGGTACTGCAATTGTTTCAATTTCTGAAACTCCCGGTCTTGGCACAAAGGTAAATGATGCTGCTTTTCTTGACAGTTTTACCGGTATTGGTGATGCAGTTGCAATCGTAAAGAATGCACCTGTAAACGAAAACGAAGTCCAGGCTGTCACAGGCGCAACATATTCGTCCAAGGGCGTTGCCGAAGCGATAAACATCGCTATTGAAACTTACAGGGAAATGGGGGTAGCGTAAATGAGTTACATGAAAGAATTTACAAAGGGTCTTATCAAAGAAAACCCCAATCTTGTAATGCTTCTTGGTATGTGTCCTACACTCGCCGTTACTGTAATGGCAGAAAACGGTCTTGGTATGGGACTTGCCACAACTTTTGTACTTGTATGTTCAAACCTTGTTATTTCCTTGCTGAAAAAGGTAATCCCCGACACAGTAAGACTTCCTTGCTTTATTGTAATCATTGCAGGCTTTGTAACTCTTGTCAGCCTGCTTCTTGACGCATTTCTTCCTGAGCTTGCCAAGGAGCTCGGTGTTTTCTTAAGCCTTATTACAGTAAACTGCATTATTCTCGGAAGAGCTGAAATGTTTGCTTGCAAGAATAAGGTGCTTCCGTCAGTGCTCGACGGTCTTGGAATGGGTCTCGGATTTACAGCATCCTTATTTATTGTCGGTTCAATCCGTGAAATCCTCGGAACAGGCATGTGGATGGGTATAACTATTGCCCCTGATTTTCTTGAGCCTATGACATTATTCATTCTGCCTGCAGGCGGTTTCTTTACTCTTGGTTGTGTAATCGCCATTGTAGGTAAGCTTACAGGAAAGAAGCCCAGAAAGATAACCTGTGAAGGTTGTCCCAGCAGAGGCTCATGTGAATTTGCCGCAAAGGAGGAAACAACAGATGGAGCTTGCTAAAAATCTTATGATGATACTCCTTACGGGAATTCTTGCCGAGAACTTTATTTTAAGCAAATTCTACGGTATCTGTCCTTTCCTTGGAGTTTCAAAGACAACATCAGGCGCTGTTGGCATGGGTTTTGCCGTTACATTTGTAATGGTTGGTGCAAGTGCCGTTACATACCCCATATATTACGGTGTTCTGGTTCCTCTCAATATTACATATCTCAATACAATCTGCTTTATTCTGGTAATTGCAACCTTTGTACAGATTGTAGAAATGGTTCTTAAAAAGTTCATTCCTCCGCTTTATAAGTCGCTGGGTGTTTATCTGCCGCTTATAACAACAAATTGTGCTGTTCTTGGTGTTACAATTCTTAATATTGATAATGAGTATGGATTCCTCGAATCAATAACAAATGCGCTTGCAGGCGGCATCGGTTTCCTTCTTGTAATGGTTATTTTTTCCGGCGTACGTGGCAGAATTGAAAAGTGCAATGTACCTAAGGCTCTCGAAGGTACACCCATAACACTTATTGCTGCTTCAATTACTTCCTTGTCATTTGTGGGCTTCGGAGGCCTTGCAGACGGTATTTTCGGAGCATAATTCTTCAGGAATTTTTAAGTTAAAAAGATTCCTGATATGAAAGGATTTTATAATATGGAACAATACGTATTACCGATTTTATTCTTTGTTCTTATAGGTGCAGCAGCCGGCGTTCTTCTTGCAGTAGCTTCAAAGCTGTTATTTGTAAAGACTGATGAAACCGTTGAAAATATTACAGCCGCATTACCTGGCGCTAATTGCGGCGGTTGTGGTTATTCGGGCTGTGAGGGCTATGCGAAGGCAGTAGCAGAGGGAAGTGCACCCGCAAATCTCTGTAAGCCGGGTGGACCTGAAGCTGTTGCGGAAATCAGTCGTATACTGGGTATTGAAGTTGTAGACTCAGAGCGTGAATATGCATATGTCCGCTGCAACGGAAACTGTGATGCTTGCAGTGATAAGTTCACATACATCGGAACAAACAGCTGTGCTGCCATTGAAAAGTTCTACAATGGTAAGGGAAACTGCAGTTTTGGCTGTCATGGTATGGGCGACTGTATTGCGGTATGTGATAATAACGCAATACGTGTTGAAAAGGGAATAGCAATTATCAATCCCGAGCTGTGCGGCGGATGTGGTAAATGTGTAAAGGCTTGCCCCAATAAGCTTATTGCATTTGTTAAAGAAAGTCAGCGTTATGCAGTCAGATGCAGCTCCTGCGATGTCGGTAAGGTTACAAAGGCTGTCTGCAAAAACGGTTGTATCGGATGCGGCATATGTGTCAGAAAGTGTCCTAAGGGTGCTGTTGTGCTGAATAATAATCACGCTGAAATTATTGCTGACCGTTGTAACGGATGCGGTGCCTGTATGGCGGCTTGTCCTGTAAAATGTATACAGGAATTGCCCGTTTGCGGTAAATAAAGATATAAAAGGTAAAGGAGGGTTATTTTGCAGTCTGTTATATCACTGATAAAGGATTATTTTTCTAATCTCAAGGATGTAGTTTCTGAAAGTGAAATAAGAAAACTAAAAATAACCGATGATTATGCATATCGTCAGTTTGACGAATATCTTCTTACAAAAAATATACATAAAAGTCTTGTTTTCTCGGTTATTCAACTGATAATGGGCGTGTTTTTTCTGATTATGTCACTTTCGTCAGTTGATTCTACCGAACAGAGTGGTTTTTTAAAGGCAACTGGCGCGGTTATTCTGTTATTTGCGGCCGGTTTGTTCATTTTTTATTACATACGTGAACTTGATTACAGCAAATACAGTTCAAAGCGTTATCGTATAGTTTTCTACGCTTTCTGGAATATCTATATAATAGGATCCTTCCTTGTTTCCATGGGATATCTTAATGCTGACAAATCCGGCTTCTGCTTTATTTTTACTGCAGCCTTTGTTTTCGCTGTTCCTATTTTGCGTTTTTATGAAAATCTGATTCTGTCTGCTATATATATGATTCCGCTTGTGTATTACGGAATCAATTTCAAACATAGCACGGGCTATTATATTGCGGTTCTGGCAGCGCTTGCCGGTCTTTTCTGCCTTAATTCGTTCAAGACCTGCTATTATTCCAATCGTTGGATAAATAAGCGCAGATACAAGGAAATATCTGACCGCTGTACAAGCATTTCTCAGACTGATAGCCTTACAGGAATGCTCAACAGAACAGGGTTATCTGCGAAATTCAGGGAAAAATACAAGAATTCTTACGGAAAGCATAAAATAGCTGTAATAATGGCTGACATCGATAATTTCAGATATTATAACCACAAATTCGGTTATGACAGAAGTGATGCATGCCTGTACAACATCTGCAATTGTATAAGAATTATTGCAAAGCCTGTTACAAAGCTTGTTTCACGCTTCGGCGGCGATGATTTCATAATTATCCTTGAGGATATGGACGAGATTGAGGTAGTAAAATTCGCTGAACAGATACGTGCATCTGTGGAAACTATGGCGATTCCTTTCGGTGACGGCGGGTATATCACAATCAGTGTCGGTGTATCCTGCATATGTGAAGTGGATAGTGACGAGGCGTACTCAAGACTTATAAATGAAGCTGATACACAGCTAATTATTGCAAAGAGAAACGGTAAGAACTGTGTTGGTTACCGTAATCGTGCGTTCAGAACAGAAAAGAAAAAGGAAGATTAATGAAACACAGAAATTTATTTGCGGCACTTAAATCCCTTGCTATATTTTTTTTAATTTATATAATGCTCTCGTTTACGGTCGTAATGCTGATTTACGAGGGCTTGTTTGTGCGTTCGGAAGAATATGAATACAGCGTATTTATTTCTGATAAGCATCTTGCTCAGAACTATAAAACCGAAGAGGTTACCTTTGAATCCCGCGGCTTTATACTTAATGGCATTCTTTTTGGTGATAAAGAGGACAAGCTGGTAATACTCGGTCACGGTAAAGGCGGTTCATTCAAAGATATGCTGCCTGAAGCTGAATATTTTCTTGAAAATAATTTTTCCGTACTGGCTTTTGATTTTACAGGGCATAACAAGAGCGGCGGTAATTCCCAGTACGGTCTTCAGCAGTCCGTTTATGATATGGAAAACGCTGTAAATTATGCAAAAAATCTTGGCTACAAGGATATTTATCTTTACGGAATTGGTATCGGCGGATATGCCGCTGCAGCATGTGCCGATTGCGACGGAGTCAGAGGAGTTGCTGCAATCTCGGCTTTCAGTTCTGTTTCTGATATGACACTTGAATATGCAACTGAAAATATGAGCGTACTCGGCTATCTTGAATACCCGATTATGATGCTTTACCAGTTTATGACATATGGCTCTGATGTAAATGAGAGCGCTGTAAAGGGAATCAATTCTTCAGATGTTCCTGTTGTTGTGATACACGGAACAGCTGATGAAGAAGTAAATTTTGACGGTGCGGCGCTTATAAACGCTGCAGACAGAATAACAAACCCGGATGTCTCCTATGTAACGGTTGAGGGCGGCCTGCATCTTTCGCTTATGCGCAGTGATGCAGCGATTGATGCTATAAACAGCTTCAACGAAAAGGCATATGAAATCTACAATCAGTACAGCGGAGAAGTACCGGTAGCTGAAATTGAGGCTGTCTATGCTTCGGTTGATACTGAGGTTACAAGTGAACTTGATGATGATATCATGAATAAAGTTATGGAAGTATTTAACGCGGGGTAGGGTTGCGTAAACTCTATTACAAAAAATCAGGTAAATTTTATACTTTTTTTGTCAGAATAACTGTTGCTTTTTTCTGTCATATAAGGTATAATTTAAGTAAATATTTTTATAGAAAGCGAGATTATTATGTACAACGATTTAATTGACTCAATCGGCTTCCTTGGTCAGTACGACAGTGAAGTTGCTGACGCAATGACCGAAGAACTCAAAAGACAGAAGCGTAATCTTGAGCTTATTGCAAGCGAAAATATCGTTTCTCCCGCAGTTATGGCTGCAATGGGCAGCGTACTCACAAACAAGTATGCGGAAGGCTATCCCGCTAAGCGTTACTATGGCGGCTGCGAATGCGTTGACGTAGTAGAAAACATTGCAATTGAACGTGCAAAGAAGCTTTTCGGCTGCAATTATGCAAATGTTCAGCCTCACTCCGGTGCACAGGCTAATATTGCTGTTTATTTCGCACTTCTCGAACCCGGAGATACTGTACTCGGCATGAGCCTTGCACACGGCGGTCACCTTACACACGGTTCTCCCGTTAATATGTCCGGTAAGTACTTCAATTTCGTACCTTACGGCATTGACGATGAAACAGGCATGATTAATTATGATACAGTACGCAAGCTTGCTGAAGAAAACAAGCCCAAGATGATTGTTGCAGGTGCAAGTGCGTACCCCAGAAAGATTGATTTTGAAAAGTTAAGCGAAATCGCAAAGAGCGTTGGCGCTTACTTAATGGTTGATATGGCTCACATTGCAGGTCTTGTTGCTGCAGGTGAACATCTTTCTCCTATTCCTTACGCTGACGTTGTTACAACAACAACTCACAAGACACTCAGAGGTCCCAGAGGCGGTATGATTTTAACCAACAGTGAAGAAATTGCACTCAAGGTTAACAAGGCTATTTTCCCCGGTACACAGGGCGGTCCTCTCATGCACGTTATTGCTGGTAAGGCTGTATGTTTTGCTGAAGCTCTCAAGCCTGAATTCAAGGCTTACGGTAAGCAGATTGTAAAGAATGCTGCAGTTCTTGCTGATTCTCTTCTTGAAAAGGGCTTCAATCTTGTTACAGGCGGTACAGATAACCACCTTATGCTGGTTGACCTCCGTCCTTTCGATATCACAGGTAAGGATCTTGAAAAGAAGCTTGATGAAGTATTCATCACAGTCAATAAGAATGCAATCCCCAACGATCCCCAGAGTCCTTTTGTTACAAGCGGTGTAAGAATCGGTACACCTGCAGTTACTACAAGAGGCCTTGTTGAAGAAGACATGAAGGTTATTGCTGAAGCTATTTACCTCACAGCCAAGGATTTTGACGGCTCTAAGGATAAGGTAAGAGAAATGGTAACAGGTATCTGCAAGAAGTATCCTCTCTATGAATAATCCCTTAAAATTATAAAAAGTTAAAAGCTAAGGAGATAAATAATGACTAAGGCAAATCAGATCGTACTCAATTCACAGGATTCTGTTGCTCCTATCGGCTTAATTGCTATGGACAGTGCAGCAGAGCTTGGCGCAAAGATTGACAGCTATCTTGTTAAATGGGCTCAGGAGGGTGGAATCAATATTGATTCCTACCGCATTGAAACACATTGCCCCAGATTTTCTTCCGGTGACGGTAAGGGTCTTATCAAGAGCTCTATCCGTGGTGATGATATTTATATCCTCGTTGACGTAGGAAACTATAACTGTAAGTATCAGATGTTCGGTAAGGAGAACTCCATGTCTCCTGACGATCATTTCCAGGATTTAAAGAGAATCATTCAGGCTATGAGTGGTAAGGCTCACAGAATCAATGTTATTATGCCTATTCTTTACGGTGGCAGACAGCACAGAAGAAACTACCGTGAATCTCTTGACTGCGCTGTAGCACTTCAGGAGCTTGCAGCAATGAACGTTGAAAACATTATCTGCTTCGACGCTCACGATGCACGTGTATGTAACGCTATTCCGCTTACAGGTTTTGATAATATCATGCCTACATATCAGGTTCTCAAGACAATGTTCAGAACAGTAAAGGATCTTGAAATTGATAAGAATCACTTTATGGTTATCAGCCCTGATGAAGGTGCTATCAACCGTAATATGTATTACGCTTCTGTTCTCGGCGTTGACCTTGGTATGTTCTACAAGCGTCGTGACTACTCCAGAGTTGTAAACGGCAGAAACCCCATTGTAGCACATGAATATCTCGGTAACTCCGTTGAAGGTAAGGATGTGTTCATTTCTGATGATATTATTTCTTCCGGTGAATCCATGCTTGACCTTGCTTATGAACTGAAGAAGAGAAAGGCAAGACGTATTATCGCATATGCTACATACCCCATCTTTACAAATGGTCTTGAAAAGTTCGACAAGGCTTATGAAGAAGGTATGATTGATTATGTGTTCGGTACAAATCTTACATACCGTACTCCCGAACTTCTTTCACGCCCCTGGTTCAGTGATGTTGATGTATCCAAGTACATTGCTTACTTCATTGCAGCTCTTAACCACGATGTTTCTATCAGTGCAGTGATTGATCCTCATGAAAAAATCAAAGCACTCCTTGCAAAGTATAATTTCAAGGGCGGAGACAATATCTGAAAATAAAACAACGCCGTACAGAATCCTGTGCGGCGTGTTCATTATGAAAGGAAAGGCACATTATGCCATTAGCTGACAGCATTAGACCGAAGACTCTTGACGAGGTGGTAGGGCAGAAGCATATTCTGGGTGTCGACAAGCCGCTTCGCAGAATAATTGAAAGCGGTAAAATTCCCAATATGATTTTTTACGGTTCTTCGGGAATAGGAAAAACAACCGTTGCAAATATTATAGCTAATTCTACCGATATGAACCTTTACAAGCTTAATGGCACAAACTGTTCCACAGCTGATATAAAGGATATTATAAATTCAGGCGGAAGTTACAGCTTCGGTAAGGGAACACTCCTGTATCTTGATGAAATTCAGTATCTCAATAAGCGTCAGCAGCAGAGTCTGCTTGAATATATCGAGAACGGCGATATTACGCTGATTGCTTCCACTACTGAAAATCCTTATTTCTATATTTATAATGCTATTCTTTCACGTTCCACAGTCTTTGAATTCAAGCCTGTTGAAAAGGATGATATAATCCCTGCACTTAAAAGAGCGATGATGATTGCGCAGAGTGATATGAAGCTGGAATTTTCCGTGGAAGAAGCTGTTTACGAGCATATTGTCCTTGGCTGCGGCGGTGATGTGCGAAAGGCCATAAACACGGTTGAGCTTTGCATGCTTGCGGCAAACAACGGCAGGATTGACCTTGAGCTTGCAAAACAGCTTACTCAGAAAAGCTCAATGAAATATGACCGTAACGGAGATCAGCATTACGATATTCTTTCAGCTTTCCAGAAATCTATCAGAGGCTCGGATGAAAATGCAGCGCTTCATTATCTGGCAAGACTTATTGCCGCAGATGATCTTCCGTCTATCTGCCGCAGACTTCTTGTAATTGCGGCTGAAGATGTGGGTCTTGCTTTCCCGAATGCTATTGTTGTCACTAAAGCATGTGTAGACAGTGCATTGCAGCTCGGTTTCCCTGAAGCGAGAATCCCTCTTGCTGAAGCGGTTATTCTGCTTGCCACCGCACCAAAATCCAATAGTGCTGAAGCAGCAATTGATATGGCGCTTGCCGATGTTGAACGTGGTAATACCGGTGATTTTCCCCGTCATTTACAGAATAAGCATTATGACGGTGAGGGTGCAGCAGTAAAGGGTCAGCATTATCTCTACCCCCACGATTACCCGAATCATTATATTGAACAGCAGTATCTTCCCGATAATATCAAGGACAGGGTTTATTACAAGTATGGCGATAATAAGTTTGAACAGGCTTCTTATGGGTACTGGAAAAAAATTAAAGGAACAGTCAAATAAGAATTTGATGGTGATTGTTAAATGATCAGAATCATGAAACCTGATGACATAGCACAATGTGGTATGATTTATGCAAAAGCATTCCCGATAGAACATTGGGGGATAGACTGGACTGCAGAAAATGCAGCAGAATACCTTCAGGATTTTTTTGAACAGAAAAGATTTGTCGGATATGTATATGAAGAAAATGATAAATTGTCAGGTTGCATATTTGCCCTTTGTAAGATTTCGGGAAGTAAAGAGGAAATTTATATCAATGAGATGGCAGTTCTTCCCGAGCGACAAGGTAATGGAATAGGTAAGCAATTATTAAATGCCATTAAGGATTATAGTAAAGATAAAGGACTTGCGGGAATAGTTCTTTATACAAGTAAATATGCACCTGCAGCTAAATTTTATGAAAAAAACGGCTTTAAGCTGTCTGATGGAACTATATGCTTGTATTGCAAGTAATAAAAAATGATATAACAAAATCCAGGGAAGAAGTACGTTATTCTCTGGATTTGCTTTTATTATACAAAATCAGTTCTTACATTTTTTGAACTGCTGTCCGTAGAATAAACCCAGCTGTCAATATGTGATTTTTCACCGAAATAACGGCATGGAGCGGGCTTGAAGTCTTTCTGAGAGCTGAAATTGTCAACTATGATCAGCTTTACTTTCATCTTTTCAGGTATAATTGCCTTGATATAAACGCTTACCATATTACCTGCTTCAACGCCTTCCTTTACTTCTGCAAGCCCCGCAAGATTAGGTGTAAGCTCCACAAAAATGCCGTAGTTTTCTACTGAACGGACAATGCCTGTTACCGTTGCACCGATGGAATATAAATCTGCATTTTCCTGCCATGTACCCAGCAGCTCTTTATGTGTGAGGGTAATTTTATTGTCGCAAGTAGACTTTACCACCGCCCGTATATTCTGTCCTACTTCAAATCGGTCAGCGGGATGAGATATTCTGGAAATTGAAATCAGATCAATAGGGATAAGCGAAGGAATACCGCAGCCGATATCAACAAATGCTCCGAAAGCTTCAAGATGTGTAATTTTTGCATTGATTATATCACCTGGTTTAAGCCTTGATATGTAGTTTTCCATGCATTTTTCCTGTGCTTTTTTTCGTGACAGAATTATTCTAGGATTGTCGTTGTTATCAGTTTTAATCGCTGTTACGATAAAGGCCACAGGTTTATTTACACGTGAAATAAGCGCAATATCCCTTGTTGTTCCGTCATCAATTCCGATTGCACCTTCGTTCCTGGGAATGAATCCCTGTGCAAAGCCTAAATCGACAATAAGGTTGTGGTTGCTGTCACATAAAATGCATACAGCTTCGGCAATTATTTCTTTTTTCATTATATCTTCCAGTGCAGCCACATTTGCTGTATGTAAAGCGTTTGAAGGAAGCTTCAGTAATTCTCCCTCAGGCAGAAAATCAGTCATGTTATACCGTTCCTTTCTTTTGATAAAAACTCTGAGAAGTCTTTTTTCAATTTTATGAAAAGTACAGCATTTATATGACTTGTCATAAAAGAAAATCTGCCGGATAAATACCGGCAGACTGATTTTATTCAGTTTCTTCTTCGCTGGCGATTGATTCAATAATCTCTCTTATTTCCTCGACGCCTTCGCCTGTTTCGGCAGAGAATTCAATCATTGTGATTTCATCCGCATAAGGAATCTCGCTCAGCAGAGCTTTTCTGCGTTCCTCACGTTCCTTCTTTTTCATTTTATCAGCTTTTGTAAGAACAATAACAAACGGAATTTCGCTTTCAATAAGAAAGTTTATCATCATTATATCGTCTGCTGTCGGCTTATGTCGGAAATCAACAAGCTGAAAAACAAGAGCAAGGTTTCTGTCGTCGTGAAGATATCCTTCGATAAGTCCCGCCCAGCGCTGCTTCTCGGTTTTTGAAACCTTGGCATAGCCGTATCCGGGAAGGTCAACCACATAAATGTTTTCAAGAGAAAAGAAATTTATGGTGATAGTCTTACCGGGCATTGAGCTTACTCGGGCAAGTGATTTCCTGTTCATAATCCTGTTTATAAGCGAGGATTTTCCTACATTTGAACGTCCCGAAAAAGCAAATTCAAGCTTTTCGGATTTTGGTATCTGATTGAATTTAGCGTATGAAGCCTTGAATTCAACTTTATTGTAATTCATCTGGTGTCCTTTCAGTTGGCGGAAAGGGAATCCGCTTTGATAATTTTTCTTGCGAGCTTTGCACGTTTCACAGGAGCTGCAAGCGCATTTTCAAGAACAGTCTGTATTTTTTCTGCAGGAATAAAGTTAATGTTGTTTTTTACAACATCGTCAACTTCTTCAAGATCGGGCACATTTTCCTTCGGGAAAATAACAGTTTTTATACCTGCTCTGTATGCTGCCATTGATTTTTCTTTAAGACCGCCGATGGGGAGGACCTTTCCATGCAGTGTGATTTCGCCGGTCATTGCCACGTCACGTCTTACGGGAATACCTGAAAGTGCAGATACAAGTGCGGTTGTCATTGTAACACCTGCTGAAGGACCATCCTTCGGAACAGCACCTTCGGGTGCGTGGATATGAAGATCCTTATTCTTGTAGAATTCCTTGTCAATGCCGTACTTATCGGCCATTGAACGTACAAGGCTCACTGCAATTCTGCTGGATTCCTTCATGACATCTCCGAGAGAACCTGTAACTTCGGTTTTTCCCGTGCCGTCAAGGACGATTACCTCAAGAGGCATAGTAACACCGCCTGCCGAGGTCCACGCCAGACCTGTAACAATACCGATTTCATCGGTTCTGGAAATGGTTTCGGGGATGTGCTTCTGAACTCCGAGAAAATCTTTAAGATTTGCAGGGGAAACACTTACTGATTTCTGACCGGCTACAAGCTTCTTGGCAGTTTTTCTGCAAATTGCAGAAATCTGTTTTTCCAGCTTTCTTACACCTGCTTCACGGGTGTAGCCATCAATTACGGAATAAATTGCCTTGTCGGAAATTTTAAGCATTGATTTTGTTATACCATGTTTTTTATATGTTTTGGGTATAAGATGATTCTTAGCAATATGGAACTTTTCTTCACGTGTATAGCTGCCAAGCTCGATAACATCCATTCTGTCAAGTAAGGGGGCAGGGATCGTATCAGTTGTGTTGGCAGTCGTGATAAAAAGGGCATCGCTTAAATCAACGGGTATCTCAAAATAGTGGTCGGTGAATGTGACATTCTGTTCGGGGTCAAGAACTTCCAGCATTGCGGAAGCAGGGTCTCCCTTATAATCATTGCCCATCTTGTCAATTTCATCGAAGAGAATAACGGGGTTCATACATTTCGCCTGCTTAAGAGCATTGATGATACGACCGGGCATTGAGCCTACATAGGTTTTTCTGTGACCTCTGATTTCGGCTTCATCTCTTACGCCACCGAGGGAAACACGTGCATAATTTCTGCCGAGTGCTGTTGCGATTGATCGTCCGATAGAGGTTTTACCAACACCGGGAGGACCGACAAGGCAGATAATCTGACCCTTGATTTCGGGATTGAGTGCACGTACGGATATAAGCTCAAGGATTCTTTCCTTAACTTTTTTGAGTCCGTAATGGTCGTCATCAAGTTGTTTTTCTGCCTTTTCAATATCAATTGTGTCCTCGGTAAATGTATTCCAGGGCATTTCAAGAATTGAATCGAGATAGGTTTTTATCAGTCCGTATTCCTGAGAGGAAGGGGAAAGCTTGAACATTTTATTGGCTTCACGGAGAAGCTTTTCCTCAACATCCTCCGAAAATCCGATATTCTGGATTTTATCGCAGTATTCGTAAATTTCTTCATCGCCGTCATCACTGCCGCCAAGCTGACGGGAAATAGCCTTCATCTGCTCTCTGAGTATAAATTCACGCTGACTGTTGTCGATAGAGCTTTTTATCTGTTCGTGTATCTCGACTTCAAATCTGAGAATCTTTATTTCAGAGGTCAGCATATCAATAAGAAGCTTGGAGCGCTTTACGATTCCGTTTGTTTCAAGGATAAGCTGCTTGTCTTCAGGTCTGAGAAATACGTTGAAAATTACAATATCAAATATTTTTTTCAGGTCATTTTCTGCTTCTACCGCTCTGATAAGTTCTTCGGGCATCTTCGGTACAAGAGTTGCATATTCACTGAATAATATTTTGATTGCTCTGCAGTATGTAGACTCGGTTTCTTCTGAAATTGCACTTTTTCTTTCTGTAAGAGGTGTTACTTCAGCAACGTCATATCTGTCGAATTCCGATACGGAAACAATTCTGGCACGTGAAAGACCCTGCACCAGAACACGTGTTATTTTGTCGGGAGTACGAAGTATCTGTCTGACTTCAGCAATAACACCCACATCAAAAACATCATTTCCTGTATACTCTTCATCAGTGTTTTTCTGTGTAACCAGAAAGACTGTTTTATCGGTAAGACTTGCAGTTTTGAGCGCTTCAACAAATTTTGGATTTGTGACGTCAAAGTTGATTACCATTTCAGGGAATACAACAAGACCCTTCATAGCAATAAGCGGAAGTATTTTATTTTTATTTTTATTCATTAATATCATTCCTTTGTTCTTTTTATGTACACAGTACATTTCTTTATTATACTATATTATTGTAATAAATGCAAGGGTAATTTGAGCTTAAAATTTAGCATAATAAGCTTATTTATCCAATTGTAATCCTGTTTCTGATTTTTTCCAGTTTGCCTTCGCCGATTCCGTCAACTTCGGTAAGCTCATCAATTGTAAGAAAACCGTTATTCTTGTCTCGGTACTCCAGTATCTTTTCGGCAGTTACTTCACCTATACCGTCAAGAGTCATAAGTTCTTCCTTTGTTGCGGTATTCAGGTTTATAATCATATCTTCGGGAACTATTTCCTTTATAATGACCTGCACAGGAGGCTCATAAGGCACACCCTCCACATAAGAAAAATTGAGATTTATTCTTTTGAAAACGGCAAGGAGAAGAATCATGGCGGAAAAGGCAACGGTAATTGACAGCAGAACAATTTTCTGAATAAATCTGCTGCAGAATCTTGCTTTTCTTAATTTAAGCATAATAAACTCCTTTCTTCGTTTGTATAATTATAAAATAAATATTTCTTGTTGTCAACATACGCTTTGATGCCAAATGAAAAAGAATATGGAATAAATTTAGTTAATTTTCAATAAAACTATTGATTTAAATGCTTTTTTATTGTATAATAGTATAAATGTATGGTGGAGGTAGCTATGAAGAAAATTATTTCTTTAATTCTTATTATTTCGGTTTTTATAAGCAATTTTGCTTTTTTTGATATAAACACATCGGCAGCTGAAAACAGGACGCTCATGCAGTTCCTGGTTGATAATGTCAAAGATTATCGTAAAACAGTTGATATTTCTTCCTATGTCCGTGCGAACAACTGGAAACTTGATGATATAAAGCTTCAGTTACGTTATTTTTATCTGTCTGAACCTGAGCTTTTCTTTGTTAACAGAGAAATTGCCGTTCAGTATTCCAGAGATTTTTCAAAGGTTTTGCTTAATTTTGAATATGTTTATTCTGAGTCTCGTACTGAAAAGATGATGAATAAGATGAAGAAAGCCGCATTGAAGGCTGTTGAAGGTATAACCGACGATATGTCATCTGCTGAAAAAGCGCTTGTTGTTCACGACTACATAATTCTTAACTGTTCCTATGACCATAAAGAGGAGAATTTTACAGCATATGACTGCCTTGTAAATAAGAGTGCTGTATGTCAGGGTTATTCGCTTGCTTTCATGTATGTTATGCGTGACATTCTTGGTTTTGATTGTACAGTTGCATTTTCTGATACACAGAATCATTCCTGGAATGTAATAAAAATCGGAAAAAGCTGGTACCATGTGGATCTTACTTCTGACGATCCTACTTTTACAGCTTATGGCGGTCAGGGTTATGACTGCGGTGGCGAAGTGCTGCATCAGAATTTCCTTCTCAGTGATGACGGAGCTTACAAATCCTCACCACTTCACCGTGACTGGTATGCTCTGGATGTTGTTGAAGCTGATAATCCCAAGTATGATAACTTTTTCTGGAGAAGATCCACGTCAGCAATGTTCAGAGTTGACGGTGTATGGTATTATTCCTATCTTGATGATACTTCACCGGGATTGGACTATGATGGCTCAAGTAAAAAAATATATACAAAGATCTGCACTTATGATCCCGAAACAGGAAAGAGGAAGGTTGTCAAAAAAGTTGAATCCCGTTGGAATGTCTATCGTGATTCAAATACCGGCAAAAAACTCACAGGTGAATACTGGTATACAAAGAGCTTCTTGAAGCTTGTCTGCGTTAACGATGATATATATTACAACACTTCGGATGCAGTTTACAGAATCGATACCGAAACAGGCAAAAACAAAAGAGTGTATACGCTGAAGAAGGATAACATGCAGATATTCTCTATGATTCCTTATGGCAGCACACGTTTTCGTCTGATATATAAGAAAGACCTTTCTTATCTGAACAAGTATATTACGGTTAAAGTTTCATAATTGAGGTGAAATATGGTTATAGATGATAAAAAGTATGAAATGACAGAAGATATAGAGCGACTTTATTCGGTTGTTTCTATTTCTGCTGATATGATTTTTGAATACCGTCCGGGTGAAGACACCTTCAGACTTTTCAGAAGGGAAGGACTCAATTTTACCGAGGTTATGTCCCTTAACGGTGATTTTGAGCAGTTCTTCAGAGAAAATAACGTTATTTTCAACGAAGATCTGGATACCTTTGAACGTCTGTGTGATAATATCCGCAGCGGTATTGACAGAGCGAATTTTGAACTCAGAATAAAAAATCTGGGCGAGGATGAATATTTCTGGTACAGAATCAAGATGCGTTCCTGGGGTGATGCAGACGGTCATTTCATCAAGGTTGTCGGCAAATTTGAAAATATCAGTGATATCAAGAATGCGGAGATGAGGCTTATTGATAAAGCTGAACGTGACCCTCTGACCAGAATATATAATAAATCCACTACCAAAAAGCTTATCAAGAATTATCTTAGAACTGATTCAAAAGATACATATGATGCTTTTATCATAATTGACGTGGATGATTTCAAAAATGTAAATGATACACTGGGTCATCTTTTTGGCGATAGCATACTTGTTGATCTGTCACAGGAGATGCAGGACCTGTTCCGTTCAAATGACGTTGTCGGCAGAATCGGCGGTGACGAATTCATCGTTTTCCTCAGAGGTATGAAGCAGAAGAGCCATATCGAAGCAAAAGCAAATGATATATGCAAGATTTTTGATCTGCTTTATTCAGGTGAAGACGGCAGAAAAATCACAGGTAGCCTTGGAATTGCCTTATTCCCACAGGACGGCGACACATTTGATGAGCTTTACAGAAAAGCCGATCTTGCACTTTACGCTTCCAAGAGGGCAGGAAAGAGCTGCTATACTTTTTACAGTGCCGAAAGTGAGGAAAATTCCGGCGCATCGTTACTGCCAAGAGTTGAACAATATAGCCGCAACAAGGAATTTCTCTGCACAAACACTGATTTTGATTCCTATATCATCAATTCTGCATTTGAAATCAACGATGCAGGCGAGCGCACAAACGAGCTGTATGATATCCTTTATAAAGCAGGCAAGCATTTCAATATGAGCCGTATAAGTGTGTATGAATATAATGAAAATCAGGGATGTTTTGAAGTAAAAGAGCAATGGAACAGTAAATTCGGATCAAACACGAGTCATCTAAAATTCCCGTGTGATGAAAAGGAAATATTGTCCGCACGTGCAGCGTTTGATGACAATAATATTTTCATTGCAGATATAAATAAGGAAAAGCTTCTGGCAATTGAAAGCTTCCTGAGAGAACAGGATGTGAAATCCTGTATTGCCTGTGGCAGATTTGCTGACGGTAAGCTTCGTGGATTTGTATGTTTTGAGGAATGTGTTTCTCCGAAGCTCTGGTCAATTGAAGAAGCGAAGACAACTATTGCTATTACAAAACTCGCTTTTACTTTATATGTTTAAAATTATAACTGCTATGAATTTGTTCATAGCAGTTATTTCTTTATAAAATCAAAAAGCCCTTCATACAACGTATGAAAGGCTTTTTGGCACGCCAGGAGGGATTCGAACCCCCGACCCTCTGGTTCGTAGCCAGATACTCTATCCAGCTGAGCTACTGGCGCATAAATCTTAACTTGTTGTCAATCGACTAATATAGTATATCACAATAGGTTGCTTTTGTCAATAGTTTTGGAAAAATATTTTTTCAGGAATGTTGGTTTCTTTTGATTTCAGCACTTGATTTCTTGATTTCCTTATGTTATAATACATATCGTGATTGTATATTTTGTTCGCCTTTTTATAATTTGCCGGCGAACGATATTGCAAAATATAAAGGAGATTCATATATGCCTATAAATATCCCTGCGGGTTTACCTGCATATAATACACTTGTTGGTGAAAATATTTTCGTTATGTCGGATGACAAGGCTATGAAGCAGGATATCCGTCCTCTTCGTGTTGCCATTTTCAATCTGATGCCCACAAAGATTGAGACAGAAACGCAGCTTCTTCGTCTGCTCAGTAATACTCCCTTACAGGTTAATATAACCCTTCTTCGTACAGCTACCCATATTTCCAAGAATACAGCTGCCGATCATCTGGATACTTTTTATAAAACCTTTGATGAAATCGAGCACGAGTTTTTTGATGCGCTTATTATCACAGGTGCTCCTGTTGAGCTTTATGATTTTGAAGATGTAACATACTGGGATGAGCTTTGCGGTATTATGGAATGGTCAAAGTCTCACGCTTTTTCGACAATTCACATTTGCTGGGGAGCTTTTGCCGGTCTTTACTATCACTACGGAATCAAAAAATACACACTTGACCAGAAAATGTTCGGTGTTTTCCCTCACAGGGTCAATGCAATCAACCATCCTTTGCTCAAAGGCTTTGACGATGTATTTTTTGCACCCCATTCACGTCATTCTGAGGTTAAGATTGAAGATATTGAAAACCATCCGAAGCTTACACTTCTCGCTTATTCCGAGATGGCGGGTGCATATATTGCCGCTGACAGAACAAATCGCCAGATTTTTATTACAGGTCACGGCGAATATGACAGGGATACCCTTAAAAAGGAATATCTGCGAGATGTAGAGAAGGGGCTTGACAATGTTCCGCTTCCTTATAACTATTTCCCTGAAAATAATCCCGAGCTTCCACCTGATTTCACATGGAGAGGTGCGGCAGGGCTCATGTATTCCAACTGGCTCAACTTCTGTGTTTATCAGGAAACTCCTTTTGATCTGAGCAAGATGGAACCGCTTATTATATAATTGTATACAGCCGAAGCAGATATTTCTGCTTCGGTTTTGTGTTTTTGCTGAAAGTTTGTTTTTACGGCTTTAAAAGCGGTTTTTAAGTTGACAAAACCCTTTATTTATGTTAAGATATGGTGTAAAATGCTTTAATATGGTATTATATTAGTTAAATACTGTATTAAGAAAAGAAAGGAAAAAGATTATGAAGAAAAAGATTTTAGCATTAATGCTCACAGCAGCAATGGTTCTCGGTATTTCTTCCTGCTCTCAGAGCGAAAAGACCGACTGGGATTACATTGAAGACAAGGGTACATTTGTAGCAGGTATCACATTATTTGAGCCGATGAACTACTATGATGAAAACGGCGAACTTACAGGTTTTGAAACAGAATTCACAAACGCTGTATGCAAAAAGCTCGGTGTCAAGGCTGAATTCCAGGTAATTGACTGGACAAAGAAGGAATTCGAACTTCAGTCAAAGACAATTGACGCTATCTGGAACGGTCTTACAGTTACTGAAGACAGAAAAGAAAATATGGCTTTCTCCACTGCATATGTAAGAAACAAGCAGGTTGCAATCATCAAGGTTGACAACGCTGCCAAGTATACAGATGTTGCTTCTATGGCAGGTGCTACAATGACTGCTGAAGAAGGTTCTGCAGGCCAGACAGCTATTGAAGCTGATGAAGTTCTTTCACAGAACGCATTTGTTGCTTCTGCTGCTCAGAAGGATGTTCTTATGGAAATCAAGGCAGGAACAACAGAAATCGGTGTTATCGACTATGTAATGGCAAAGGCTTCTATCGGTGAAGGTACAGACTACGCTGATCTTATGATTGTTGAAGGCGTTGAACTTGCTCCCGAGGAATATGCAGTTGGTCTTCGTCTTGAAGATGCAGCTACACTTGAAAAGGTGAATGCTGCTATTGATGAACTTGTTGCAGATGGTACATTAAAGGCTCTTGCTGAAAAGTATGATCTTGCAGATGTTTATGCATTCAACAACTGATAAAAGGATTATTATATGTCATTTTTAGAGGTAACCGCTCAGCTTGCGGACGGATTTCTTACTACATTATTGATTTTTGCAGTCACACTTGTCTGCTCGATACCGTTAGGGCTTGTGATTACTTTCGGCTCGATGTCGAAAATAAAGCCTATCAAGTGGCTGACCAAGACATTTGTCTGGATAATAAGAGGTACACCTCTTATGCTTCAGATTATTATTGTGTTCTATGGTCCCGGACTTCTTTTCGGCTGGCGGGCACTTGACAGACTGGTTGCTGTACTTATCGCCTTTGTAATCAACTACGCCTGCTATTTTTCTGAAATTTATCGTGGCGGCATTGAAAGTATCCCTAAGGGACAGTATGAAGCAGGACAGGTTCTTGGCATGACTAAGACCCAGATCTTTTTCAAGATTGTTCTGTTTCAGGTTATAAAGCGTATTGTAGCACCTATGGGCAATGAAATCATCACTCTTGTCAAGGATACATCTCTTGCACGTGTAATTGCAGTTACAGAGCTTGTAAAAGCTGCGGAAACAATTATTTCTCTGAAGGCGATTATCTGGCCCTTATTCTACATAGGTGCATTCTATCTGCTGTTTTCCGGACTGCTTTCAATTCTGCTCAGCCGAATTGAAAAGAAGCTCAACTATTACAGTGGTTAATGAAAAGGAGATTCTATGGCATTTCTTGAAATTGAAAATATTTATAAGAATTTCGGAAAAACCGAAGTGCTCAAGGGAATTAACTTTTCGCTTGAAAAGGGTGAAGTGCTTGCAATAATCGGTTCTTCCGGCAGCGGCAAGACAACACTTCTTCGCTGTATGAACTTTCTCGAACAGCCTGACGAAGGAAAAATCAAAGTAAACGGCGAAACATTGTTTGAAAGCGGAATGCAGTTTTCTGACAGGGAAGCCCGTGAGAAAAGACTTCATTTCGGTCTTGTATTCCAGTCCTTCAATCTGTTTCCCCAGTATACTGTACTGAAGAATGTTTCACTTGCGCCTGAGCTGCTTGCAGTGGAAAACAGCGAAAAAAAGCTTTCAAGAGCTGAAAAAGCGGAGATTTTCAGAGAAATCGATGAAAATTCACGCAGACTACTTGATATGGTAGGCTTAAGCGAAAAAATAGAATCCTATCCATGTGAGCTCTCGGGTGGTCAGCAGCAGCGTGTAGCTATTGCACGTGCGCTTGCCATGAAGCCTGACATTCTCTGTTTCGACGAGCCTACTTCGGCACTTGATCCTGAGCTTACAGGGGAGGTTCTTCGTGTTATCCGTGAGCTTAAAAGTTCTGACAGAACAATGATAGTTGTTACCCATGAAATGAACTTCGCCAAAGGGGTAGCCGATAAGGTTATTTTTATGGCTGATGGCGTTATCGAGGAAATCGGTATACCCGATGAGGTATTCGGTAATCCTAAAAGTGAAAAAACAAGAGCTTTTCTTGAAAAATCTCTTGAAAATCCGTAATACAGATTCACCTGCATATTATGCAGGTGATTTTTTTTACGGAACCTATTGACAAATCAGAATCTTTGTGTTATTATATTGTTAGCAAAAACTAACAAGTGTCGATTTATTCGACTTTTTTAAAATATTGATGTTAGTTCATTCTAACAAGGTGGTGATAATTCTGAGTGTGGTTGTTATAGGTGGAAATGACAGAATGGCAGGGAGGTATAAGGAAATCTGCCGTTCTTACAATTGTAAAGCGAAGGTTTTTACACAAATGCCTGCCGATTTTGAGAATAAGCTTGGAAATCCTGATCTGATGGTTGTGTTCACAAACACATGTTCTCATAAAATGGCGCTCAGTGTAACAAAAAAATCAGAAAAGAACGATATTCCTGTTGCAAGGATTCATAATGCCAGTGCGAATGCATTAAAGACTGTTCTTGAACAATATTGTCCATAGACACGGTAATAATTTCTGATTATAATTAATATTATTTACGGACAGGGAATTATTGAAAATCAGCTCAATATTTTTTACATTATTTAAAATTATTTGTGCTGTTTGATAATTTTTTATTTGATTCATAAAATCTATTGACAAAAGGAGGATGTTATGGTATACTGTAAAAAGTTTGTGACAGCTAACAATTTTCGATTATTCAGTAAAAGAGGCGATTTGTCAATGAATTTAATGGAAGCGCAGGACGGCAAGGAATATATTATCAAGGAAATTTCAACAGATGATGAAGAACTTGATGCCTTTCTGTTTTCGTTAGGTTGCTATGCAGGTGAGCCTATTACTGTTATCTCCCACCTCAGGGGTGGTTGTGTCGTCTCTATCAAGGATGGCAGATATAACATTGATAAGCAGTTGGCAGAAGCTGTTCGCATTTAAGCGGCTTCAGCTCTGCCATTAATTTTAACAGCACGTTAGTACGTTCTAACATCATTTCAATAAAAATTCTTAAATATATGACATTTTCAGGAGGAACAAAAGATGAGAATTGCTTTTGCGGGTAACCCCAATAGCGGAAAAACAACAATGTATAATGCTCTTACAGGAAGAAATGAGCATGTTGGTAACTGGGCAGGCGTTACTGTGGATAAGAATGAAAGCTTTATCAAAAAGAGCTATCAGAATGGTTCGGAGGAGCTTATTGCAGTTGACCTTCCTGGTGCTTATTCAATGTCTCCCTATACATCCGAAGAAAGCATCACAAGCAGCTATGTAAAGAACGAAAATCCCGATGTTATTGTAAATATCGTGGATGCAACCAACCTCAGCCGCAGCTTATTCTTTACAACTCAGATTCTTGAGCTTGGTATTCCTGTTGTTGTAGCTCTTAATAAGAGTGATGTAAATAAAAAGAGGGAAACTTCTATTGATACAGCTGCACTTTCTGCAAAGCTTGGCTGTCCCGTTGTTGAAACGATTTCTACTGTTGGCGGAAATAACGGTCTTGAAGAGCTTATGAAGACAGTAATTGCACAGGGTGGAAAGACTCAGAGTGCTCCCTATAAGCAGGGTGATGTTGATTTATCCAGCAAGGAAGCAGTTGTTGAAGCGGATAAAAAGCGTTTTGAATTCGTAAATAAAGTTGTTTCTGACGTTGAGACACGTAAGATTCTTTCAAAGGATAAAAATAAGCAGGATAAGTTTGATGAGGTTATTACAAACCCTGTTATTGGTCTTCTTATCTTTGCAGTTGTAATGTTCCTTGTTTTCCAGATTTCTCAGGCTTGGGTAGGACCTTTCCTTGCAGATACTCTTGTTGGCTGGCTTGAAATTTTCCAGGAATGGGTACGCGAGCAGGTATCAGGAGCTGATGCTATCTGGCAGTCTCTTCTTGTTGATGGTGTTATCGGCGGTGTTATTGCCGTTATCGGCTTCCTGCCTCTTGTTATGGTTATGTACTTCCTTATCGCTCTCCTTGAGGACTGTGGTTATATGGCACGTGCAACTGTTGTACTTGACCCTATCTTCAAGAAGGTGGGTCTTTCAGGTAAGTCCGTTATTCCTTTTGTAATCGGTACAGGTTGTGCAATCCCCGGTGTTATGGCTTGCCGTACAATCCGTAATGAAAGAGAACGCAAGGCAACAGCTATGCTTGCGCCCTTTATGCCCTGTGGTGCAAAGCTTCCCGTTATTGCTCTTTTCTCAGGTGCATTCTTTGCAGATGCTTCCTGGGTTGGTACATTAATGTACTTTGTAGGTATTCTGCTTATACTTGGTTGTTCACTTCTTGTAAACAAGCTCGCAGGTCACAAGAACAGAAGGTCCTTTTTTATTATCGAACTTCCTGAATACAAGTTTCCAAGCATAAAAAGAGGCTTGTTGTCAATGCTTGACCGCGGTTGGGCTTATATAGTCAAGGCTGGTACAATCATCCTTCTCTGTAATACAATTATTCAGATTATGCAGACATTCAACTGGAGCTTTGAAGCAGTTGCTGAAGGTGCAGAAGATACATCTATCCTTGCAACAATTGCAGGTCCTATCGCTTACATAATCGTTCCTGTTGTTGGTATCAAAGCATGGCAGTTAGGCGCTGCTGCTGTAACAGGCTTTATTGCCAAGGAAAACGTTGTAGGTACATTAGCTGTCTGCTACGGTATTTCCAACCTTATTGACACAGAAGAACTTGCACTTATGGAAGGTGCAGGTGAGGGCGTTGCTGCAGTATTCGGCATTACAAAGGTTGCGGCTCTTGCTTATCTTATGTTCAACCTCTTCACACCTCCTTGCTTTGCTGCAATCGGTGCTATGAACGCTGAAATCAAGAGCAAGAAATGGCTTTTCGGCGGTATTTGCCTCCAGCTTGGCGTAGGTTATACGCTTGGCTTCCTCGTATATCAGTTCGGTACATTATTCACAACAGGCTCTTTTGGCGCAGGTTTTGTTCCCGGGTTAATTGCTGTTTTAGTAATGGCTGGTATTGTAGTTGCGCTTATTATGAAAACAAACAGAAGCCTTAAGGCTGAATACGCATTAGGCGCAAAGGCTTAACCATTAATTTCAGGAGAAATACATATGGATAATTTCGTTGTTGTTGCAATTATAGTCGTTATTCTGGCTCTGGTGATTCTGTATATTGTCAAAGCAAAGAAAAGTGGTATAAAATGTATCGGCTGTCCCGATGCCAAGACCTGTCAGAGTAAGGCATCAGGCTGCAATGGCTGCTGCAGCAACTGCAGCGGGTGCAATGCAGGCAAAAGAGATGCGGAATAATCCAGAGGAAAAATGAATTGAAAAACACGGTTGATTTTCAGCCGTGTTTTTGTTATGCAAGTGGGAAAAATACTATGAAAATATTGCAAAACAAAAATAAATGTGATATAATAAAATAGAATATACTGGTGTATAATGCTCATTTGAAAGGAATTGCATTTTTATGGATATAAATGTAGGAAATACATTGCAGATGAAAAAACCACATCCCTGCGGTTCCGACAAGATGAAGGTGCTGCGTATCGGAGCTGATTTCAAGCTCAGATGCGAGGGGTGCGGGCATGAGTTTATGACTCCCCGTTCAAAATGCGAAAAAAAGATAAAAAAGATAATAACAGAATAAAAAGGAATTGACAGTATGCTTGACAAACTTAAAATAGCGGAAGAACGCTATGAGGAGATAAACAAAAAGCTGATGGAGCCTGATGTGGTAAGTGATCAGGATCAGTATAAAAAGCTTATGAAGGAGTATAAAACGCTTACTCCTCTTGTTGAAAAATATCGTGAATATAAAAAGGCTGTTTCTGATTATGATGAAGCACGTAATATGCTCAATGAAGGCGGTCTTGATAAGGATTTCAAGGAAATGGTTCAGCTTCAGTACGAAGAAAACAAGGAGCTTATTGAGAAGTATACAGAAGAGTTAAAAATCATGCTTCTGCCGAAAGATCCTGACGATGACAGAAACGTTATCATCGAAATCCGCGGCGGTGCAGGCGGTGATGAGGCGGCGTTGTTTGCAAACTCACTGTTCAGAATGTATACCATGTATGCACAGCTCAAGGGCTGGAAAATGGAAATAGTCAATGCTAATCCTACCGAGCTTGGCGGATATAAGGAAATCAGTTTTTCAATCGAGGGCGAAGGTGCTTATGCAAAGCTTAAGTATGAAAGCGGCGTTCACCGTGTTCAGCGTGTTCCCGAAACGGAAACACAGGGCAGAATTCACACCTCCACAATCACCGTTGCCGTTCTCCCTGAAGTTGAAGAGGTTGACGTAGAAATCAATCCTGCCGACCTTGAATTCCAGACATATCGTTCCAGCGGTGCAGGCGGTCAGCATATCAATAAAACCGAATCTGCAATTCGTATTATTCATCATCCCACAGGTGTAATTGTAGAATGTCAGGAAGAGCGCAGCCAGCATAAGAACAAGGATAAGGCCATGAAAATGCTTTACTCAAAGCTTTATGAGGCAAAGCTCAACGAGCAGACAAGCAAAATTGCTGCCGAGAGAAAAATTCAGGTTGGCACCGGCGACCGTTCTGAACGTATCAGAACATACAATTATCCCCAGAGCCGTGTAACCGACCATAGAATAGGACTTACGCTGTATAAGCTTGAGCAGATGCTCAATGGCGATTGTGATGAGGTGTTTGACGCACTTGCGATTGCCGACAGAGCTGCAAAGCTTGCTGGTTCGGAGGCATAATAATGGAAACATTACTTGTAAAGGCTTCTGACGAACAGCTTGTAAAGGCTGCGGAATATCTTGCAGATGGCGAAGTTGTTGCAGTACCTACGGAAACGGTATACGGGCTTGCTGCAAACGCTTTTGAAACTGATGCAGTCAGAAAAATCTTTGCTGCAAAGGGCAGACCCCAGGATAATCCGCTTATTCTTCATATCGGAAATCTGGATATGCTTTATAGTATAACGGATGAGGTTTCAGAGCTTGCATTAAAACTGGCTGCTGATTTCTGGCCGGGTCCTCTTACCATGATTTTTTCAAGAAAAGACAGTGTTCCGTCCGAAACCTGCGGCGGACTTGATACTGCGGCGGTAAGAATGCCCGATAATGATTTTACACGCAGACTTATTGAGAAATGTGGTTTTCCGCTTGCAGCACCTTCCGCAAACACTTCAGGACTTCCCAGTCCGACCTCGGCTGATCATGTTTTTTCTGATATGAACGGGAAAATCCCTATGATTGTTGACGGGGGCGAATGCTCCTGCGGTGTTGAAAGCACTGTAATATGCTTTGATAACGGAAAAATCAGAGTACTTCGACCCGGTGCCGTTACTCCCGAAATGCTCTGTGAATATGCAGAGGTTATAGTTGATAACGGTGTTTTAAAACAGCTTTCTGCCGATGAAAAGGTGATGTCTCCCGGTATGAAGTACAAGCATTATTCACCTGACGCTGACGTGTTCATTGTGAAAGGCACAAATGAACAATTCGCTTGTTATATAAATAGTCTTGATGAATCGGAAAAAAAGGCTGTTCTGTGGGATGGTACAGATTTTTCTGACTCTGTAACTGTTCTTCCATACGGAAAAACTTCAGCTGAACAGGCTGAAAATCTGTTTTCAAGTCTGAGAAAGGCTGATGAACTCGGCTGTGATAAGGTATATGTAAAAATGCCTGATACAAGCGGTATCGGACTTGCGGTATACAATCGACTGCTTCGTGCGGCCGGTTTCAGAATTATTGAATTATAAGAAAGGGGCTTCGGAGTGTTTACTGAAAACGATGTGTGTATTATCGGTCTTACAGGAATGTCCGGAGCCGGTAAAACCACCGCTTGTGAAGCCTTTTCAGATTGCGGTGTGGATATAATAAACTGCGATACAGTTGCACGAACAGTTGTTGAAAAAGGAAAACCTGCACTTAAGGAAATTGCGGATTATTTCGGAAGCGATGTTATTATGCCTGATGGCACTCTTGACAGGCGCATGGTAGGAAGTATTATTTTTTCTGATACAAATGCAAGAATAGCATATAATGATATAATTTATCCCTTTATTTCGTATGAAATGATAATGAATGCCGTAGAATATATAAAAATGGGTTCAGAATATATTCTTCTTGATGCACCGACTCTTTTTGAAAGCGGTACCGACAGCTTCTGCGATGTAATTGTAAGTGTTGTCGCAGAAAAAGAAGACAGTTTAAAAAGAATAATGCAAAGGGATAATCTCAGCAGAGAAGAAGCGGAAAATCGTTTGTCATCACAGCATGATGCTGATTTTTACAGAAACAAATCACATTTTTGCATTATAAATAATGGAACAAAGGAAGAGTTGAAGCAGAGAATTAAAGATATTTTCTGTGCTATCGGAGATAAAAATGAGAAAAAGTAAGTCAGGAAGCAGATTTTTTGTTGTAGGTGTTATATTTATCATTCTTGTAGTTGTTGCTGTAATTATAGGTTACAGAACGGCGAAGCAATGTGAATACGAGTATCGTCTTGCGGCTCATCCGAAAAATTATTCCGAATTTGTTTCAAAATATGCGTTGGAATATGAAATGGATGAGGATCTCATATATGCAGTAATAAAGACGGAAAGCGATTTTGATTGCGAAGCGGTTTCAGATGTCGGAGCAAGAGGTCTTATGCAGATTATGGAGGAGACATTTGACTGGATAAAATACCGCCTCGGGGATGACGAATCGGTATATGATGATATGTTCGACCCTGAGATGAATATTCGTTACGGTGCGTATCTTATGGATTATCTCCTTGAAAAATTCGGTGACAAAGATACTGCTGTTGCGGCTTATCATTCGGGCGCAGGCTGTGTCAGCTCATGGCTTGAAGAAAAGGAGAATTCTGCTGACGGTAAACGTCTTGATAATATACCGAGCAGCACGGCACAGCATTATGTAAACAAAATAAACAATGCTCTGAGTAATTATAAAGAGCTTTATAATAACGAAAGGAACTGATAAAAATGGAACAGAAAATCAAAGCAAAAGAATTAAAGGAAAAGTTATTTCTCAAGCGTAAGAATACTTATGCTGAAATGACAGATGAGGAAATACAGAAAGCTGATGAATTCTGCGAAGGCTATAAGGCGTTTCTTGATGCCGGTAAGACAGAGCGTGAAGCATGCACCGAGGCTGTAAGAATCGCTGAAAGTAATGGATTCAAGCCATTTGTAAGCGGAACACGTTATAATGCAGGTGATCGTGTTTATCTCAATAACAGAGGAAAGTCTGTTATTCTTGCTGTTATCGGCAGTCAGCCTATTGAGAACGGCGTAAATATCGTTGCCGCACATATTGACTCACCCCGTATTGACCTTAAGCAGAATCCTCTTTATGAAAGCGAGGAGCTGGCTTATTTCAAGACTCACTATTACGGCGGCATCAAGAAGTACCAGTGGCCCGCACTTCCTCTCGCTCTGCACGGTGTAATCTATAAGGCGGACGGTGAGGCTGTTACAGTTAAAATCGGCGAAGACGACAATGACCCCGTATTTGTTGTAACAGACCTTCTTCCTCATCTTGCAGACGAGCAGTACAAGCGTCCTGCCGGTAAGCTTATCAAGGGTGAAGAGCTTAACATTCTCATCGGCTCAAGACCCTTTAAGGATGATGAAAGCAGCGAAAATGTAAAGCTTAACATTCTTTGCATCCTCAATGAAAAATACGGTATCACAGAAGAGGATTTCATTTCCGCAGAGCTTGAATGTGTTCCCGCTTTCAAGGCTAAGGACATTGGTTTTGACAGAAGCATGATCGGCGCATACGGTCAGGATGACAGAGTCTGCGCTTATCCTGCACTTATGGCAGCGGTTGATACAGTAGGAGTACCTGAAAAGACATCTGTGACAATCCTTACAGATAAGGAAGAAATCGGAAGCGAAGGCAACACTGGTTTACGTTCTGCTTATCTCAAGTACTTTATTTATGATCTTGCAGAGGCATGGGGCGTTCACGGTCATACTGTTC
Source organism: Ruminiclostridium sp. (assembly GCA_017625405.1). GTDB lineage: Bacteria > Bacillota > Clostridia > Oscillospirales > Ruminococcaceae > Ruminiclostridium_E. Next base: position 208,154 of record JAGALB010000043.1, read on the forward strand.
TTTCCAATTCAAAGTGCCTTTCTGCCGATGTCAATGCAGGTTTTGACCCCACTTTCCCTGAACCCTTTGAAAAAATGAATGCGGCATTCCTGAACAAGGGTGTTGTTGCAACCAAATATACAGGTTCACGTGGTAAATCAGGTACAAGCGACGCTTCTGCGGAATATGTTTCGGAAATAAGAAATCTTTTCAATGAAAACGGTGTAATCTGGCAGACAGGCGAGCTTGGAAAGGTTGATTTCGGCGGCGGCGGAACAGTTGCAATGTATATTGCAAATCTTGATATTGATACAATTGATATCGGCGTTCCCGTTCTTTCCATGCATGCACCTTATGAAATCACTGCAAAGAATGATGTTTATATGGCATACAAGGCATTCAGCGTGTTTATCAAGTAATTCTGTTATCATAATCCCTGTGTCCGACATATAATGTAGGACACGGGGTGATGTGATATGAAGAGGGAAAATAATAAAAACAGACTGCGCAGTATATCTGGAAAAGTTTTGATTATTACAGGCGCAGTTATTATGATACTTACGGTAGTTTTTGACATCTGGTTTCGTCCTGTCATAGAAAGAATGTTTGAGTACCGCTGTAAATTGCTTGCGGACAGGGCGGTAAGCCGGGCTGTTACTGAACATCTTGAAACTACAGATGAAGATTATTCCGATATCGTCAGTTTTGTATATGATGAAAACGGAAAAATAGGTGCATTGCGCACAAACCCGCCTAAAATCAATTCAATGAAAGCGGCGGTAATGGAGCGTGTTAATTCTGAGCTTTCTGCCTTGAAATATGAAAAGGTAGGAATCACCATAGGTACATTATCCGGTATCAGTTATCTTTACGGTGCCGGTGATGAAATAATGTTTAGTGTCAAACCGTCGGGTGTAGCACGTTCACAGCTTTACAGCAGATTTGAAAGTTGTGGAATCAATCAGGCAATGCACAGTATAATTCTTGAGATTGATACGGAGGTTTCACCGCTGATTCCGGGTGTAACCGAAACGTTTGATATAACAACGGAATTTATTATTGCGCAGACAGTTATAATCGGAGAAGTACCTGAAAGCTTCTCGAATATAGTACTTGACGAAGAACATTACAGCGAACTTGCTGATTTTGATATAAGCTGAAAAGGAAAGGTAGATCCTATGAGCAAGGAAGTCAAAAGAAAAAGGCTCTACGAGCTTTATGAGATAGTTGAGGAGCATAACCGACGCTATTATGTCGAAGATGACCCGATTATAGAAGATTCGGAATATGACGCACTTATGCGTGAAATAAAAGAACTGGAAGCAGAGAATCCTGAAATAGTATCGCCGAATTCACCTACACGCAGAGTCGGCGGATATGCGGTCACAACTTTTGAAAAGGTCACACATACAGTTCAGATGGGATCTCTTCAGGATGTATTCAGCGAAGAAGAACTTTATGCTTTTGATAATCGTGTAAGACATGAGGTTAAACCCGTTTACGCCGTTGAACCCAAGATTGACGGTTTATCCGTTTCACTTGAATACAGAAACGGTGAATTTGTACGTGGTTCAACCCGTGGTGACGGCTTTGTAGGTGAAGATATTACCGAAAATATCAGAACGATACGTTCCGTTCCCATGAAGCTTACAGAAGCCTTACCCTTTATAGAGGTAAGAGGCGAGGTTTATATGCCACGAAAGAGTTTTGCTGCTCTTGTGGCAGAGCAGGAAGAAAACGGAGAAAAAATCGCAAAGAATCCCCGTAATGCTGCGGCAGGCTCTCTTCGCCAGAAAGACAGCTCAGTTACAGCGAAACGTTCACTTGATATTTTTATTTTCAACATACAGCAGATTGAAGGTAAAGAGCTAAGTTCGCATCACGAATCCCTTGATTATCTGAAAAAACTTGGTTTCAAGGTTGTTGACGACAGACTTTATGATACTATTGACGGGGCTGTTCAAAGAATACGTGAAATAGGCGAGGAGAAAAGAGAATACAGTTACGATACAGATGGTGCTGTAATAAAAGTAGATGATTTTTCTCAGCGTGATATACTCGGCTCAACATCCAAAGTTCCGAAATGGGCGGTCGCCTTTAAGTATCCGCCTGAGGAAAAGGAAACAAAACTGCTTGAAATTGAAATTAATGTAGGCAGAACAGGAGCACTTACTCCTGTTGCGATTTTTGAGCCGATAATTCTTGCAGGAACAACCGTCTCAAGAGCTTCGCTTCATAATCAGGACATTATTTCTCAGCTTGATATACGACTCGGTGATACGATCGTTGTACGAAAGGCGGGAGAAATTATCCCTGAGGTTGTAAAGGTAGCAAAGCACGAAGATGGAAGCGAGCCGTATATAATTCCGGATATTTGTCCTGTATGCGGTCATAAAGCTGAAAAATCAGGTGATGAAGCGGCAATAAGATGCATAAATCCCAATTGCCGTGCTCAGCTGCTCAGAAATATAATTCATTTCGCCTCTCGTGAAGCCATGAACATCGATGGTCTGGGCGATGCTATTGTTGAACAGCTTGTGCAGAATAATCTTATTGAAAATTCTGCCGACTTATATAAGCTGACTTTCGAACAATTGCTTACATTACCTAATTTTAAGGAAAAGTCGGCATCAAATCTGCTGAATGCAATTGAGAATTCAAAGAAAAATGAAGCGGACAGGCTTCTTTTCGGTCTTGGAATCAAAGGAATCGGCAGACGAAGTGCGGAGCTTCTCTGTAAACAATTCGGCAGCATTGAAGCTATTATGAATGCATCTGTTGATGACATAACCGCAATTGACAGCTTTGGAGGCATACTTGCTGAAAATGTGTATAATGCTTTCAAAGATGAAGATATGATAAGACTGGTGGAAAGATTCAAAGAATACGGTCTTGATATGACTTATACGGATACCGTCAAGGGAGATACATTCAAAGGTCTTATTTTTGTCCTTACGGGTACTCTTCCGACTCTGAAAAGAGAACAGGCAAAAGAAATGATAGAAGCTTTAGGCGGCAAATGCTCAGGATCTGTTTCGAAAAAGACAAATTATGTCGTTGCCGGAGAAGCAGCCGGAAGTAAGCTTACAAAAGCTGAAGAACTTGGTGTTAAAGTTATAAGTGAAGACGAACTTTTAGCCATGATAGAAGGATAAACACAACTGTTCATAATTATAAGGTGCTATGAAAAAAATTATTATTTTAATTATTGTTGCAGCAATCGGTGCTGCAAGCATTATAGGGCTTGAATATTTCGGTGATTTTCAGAAGGAGCTTCCTCAGACTTTTGTTGAGGAACCTGTTGATGACGGAATTTTTACGGTTTCGTTTTCAAAAAACAAGTCATTTTACAGTGAGGATATTGAAGTTGAACTGAGTTCCAACAGGGAAGATGCAGTTATTTATTATACTACTGACGGTAACGATCCCACTGAAAAATCCAAGAAATATACATCTCCTATAAAGATTTCTTCACGTTCAAAGGTAAACGCAACCACAATAAAAGCTATGGCTGTTACGGAAGAAGAAAAAACTGAGATTTTCCATAAGAGCTATGTTGTCGGTGATAATGTAACTGAACGCTTCAGTGAGGATACTCTTATTTTTGTCCTCTCAACCGATGAATATAATCTTTATGATTATTATTATGGTGTTGCTACTGAGGGTTATAAACGTGATGAATACCTCAACTCCGATGAGTATAAAGGTGGAGAAATTCCTCAGAACGCCCCTGCAAACTGGTATATAGGCGGAAGAGAGAGTGAACGTGATATGTATGTTGAAGTGTTCACTCCCGACGGCGAACAGCTTATTTCCCAGGCGGCGGGTGCAAGAGTAGTTGGTGGTTATTCAAGAGCTGTCGATCAGAAATCGTGGCGTCTTATCGCAAGAAACATTTACAGCGAAGGAAACGGTAAGTTCAAATATGCATTTTTCGAGGGTGCTACTGATGCATACGGCAATCTGCTTACCCGTTATGACCGTATTACACTCAGAAACGGCGCCAATGACCGTGAGTTTGCGGGCGTCAGGGATGAGCTTTCAATGACTCTTTCTGCTCAGGCGGGTTTTCCCGATACACAGAACGTCAGACCTGCAGCAGTTTTTCTGAACAGTGAGTATTATGGATTTTCATGGATTCATGAAGCTTACAGCAACGATTATCTCGCTAATAATTATGGTGGTATCAAGGATAATTTCCGCATTGTGGGCGCAAAGGAGCAGGAAGTAGAAGGCGATGACGAGCAGTGTGTTGAAGACTGGAATTATCTCCTTGAAGTTTCTCAGCGTGGACTTACAAATCTCTATAATTTCAGAGAATTCTGCTCACTTGTTGATATTGATAATCTCATTCAGTACTATGCAATTCAGATTTACATAGATAACAAGGACTGGCCGGGTAATAACTTCAAGGCATGGCGTTATTATCCTTCTGAAGGAGAAGAGATTACCAGCGAATACCTTGACGGTAAATGGCGTTTTCTCTTGTTTGACGCAGAATATGCATGGGGTCTCTACGGTAATGGCCATCGTGACAATACACTTTCCAATGTTCTGACAGGAAATCACATGCAAGGTGATTCGGTACTTCTCAGACAGGTGCTTGAACGCTCCGATATGCGTGAAAAGTTTGCTAACGCTATGTGCGATCTTATCGGTGGTGCTTTCGAGGAGCAGAATGTCCTTAATGTGCTTGATGAGCTGATTGAAACAGGCGATACAGAGTGTATGTATGCTCTTGAAAATGGTTATACCTCTACATGGGCACGCAGAGAGCATTTTGAAGACAGCCGTAATCAGATCCGTGAATTTGCAGGCAGACGTGCCACAGTCATTCTTAATGCAATGAGCGAAAGATTTGATTATGATAAGGAATATTACACGGTAGTATATAACAATCCCACAGGTGCAAAGGGAAGCCTTAACACCCAGACTCTTACCACTTCAGGAACTGTTTCTGCCGATTATTTTACAGAATGCAAAGTACCTCTTTCAGCGGAGGCACTCAGCGGTTATGAGTTTGATTACTGGATGGTAAACGGTGTAAGATATGATTCACCTAATATAAAGGTGGGCGCAGCAATGGCGGATGAATACGGCATTGTTTCCGTAAATCTTTATGTTAAGAAGACAGGACGTGTCGATTCTATTTATGTAAGTGAGCTTTATACTTCAGGCGACGGCGATTGGATTGAAATATATAATCCTACCGAAAACGAGCTTTCGTTAACCGGTCTTTATCTTTCTGATGACGAACTCAATCTTCAGCGCTGGAAAATGCCTGATGTTAAAATCAGTCCTGAAAGTGTCTATACTGTTGTCTGCAAGAATAATAACGAAAAATCAGCATTAAAGAAGTATCAGACCAATTTCAGTCTTAAAACGGGTGAAACACTATATCTTTCTGATGAAAAAGGAAATATAATATCTTCCGTTGCTGTTGTTGATATGGAGGATAATCAGTCACTTTCAAGAGGTCTTGACGGGCTTTATAAGATAGGCGGAATTTCCGAAAATTCGCATATTGAGAATTAAGCAGGATAAGATATAGGTAAAAAACTGTTTATTAGTATGAGTAGTTAAAAACATATGCCGCCGCAGTAACACTGCGGCGGCTGTTTTTATAAAATCCAATAATCTCCGTATAGTTCACCTTTATGTCCGGTTATTTTCTCTTCGGTCAGATGAAAACCGTGATATTCAAGCGCTTTTATTCTTTCTGATGCTTCAGGAATAGCTTTTGTAGCTGTCATATTGCATCCGAACAGCTTTTTTGTTTCCGGTATAATTATTCCGAGTATATTAATAATTATTTCAGATTTTTCATAGTCGCTTCTGAGATCAAGTCTGAGCAGCCCGCAATTATTGAAAAAATCCTTTGCTTTACGATTGAAAAGCTCAATTGTACCAACTGCGCAATTTGTGTTTTTATCAATAACCGACCATCGCACATAATATTTCTTCTTATATTCATCCTGCCAGAAATCAATTGCCTGCTTCATCTGTTCGATTGTTTTGTAGTGAAAATTATTGGTGCAGTTATCACTGTTAAAAAAGGGAAGTGCCTTTTCATCGGAGTATACGTTCAGCAAATCTACTACATCTTTCTGGTTGGTCTGTCTTAAAATAAAATCGTCATTTTCCAGAACAGGGCATTTTTCGTATATATTCATATTATCTCCTTTATATAGTTCTTGCAACGCTTACGGCGTCAATGCCGTATTTTTTTCTTATTTTTTCCATGGCTTCTTCAGCGTTGTCAAGCTTCTCGTGTGCATTATAATCCTGTGTAAAGTCAAGCTGTAACGGTTCGTAACAATCTGTAAGATTAATAGCTCTCACAGTTACGGACCTCACTTTATCATGCCAGGTATAGTTTGTAATGAATAATTCATAAGCTTTTTCCGCTATAACCCCAGAGCATTGCGAAGGAATGGAAAGAGGTGCCTGGAATTGCTTTACAGAAAGGTTTGTATCCTTTATAGATAACTGCACACCGCAGGCTTTAAGGCCTTGCTTTCTTAATTTGTGAGAAACAATCTGTGCCATTTCGGTGATTACTCTGTGCACCTCATCGTTACTATTAAGATCGGCCGGTAGTGTAACACCTCTGCCGATACTTTTGGCTGGTGCATGATAATCCGTATGCATAACAGGCGAGGTGTCAAAACCGTTGGCATAAGCCCATATGCATTCTCCCATTTTACCGAATTTTCTTATAAGAAAATTTTTATCTGTGTTTGCAAGTTCGCCTATTGTGTTTATACAGTGATTTTTCAGAGCTTTCCCCAGATTCGGACCGACACCGAGCATATCGGTTACAGGTAATTTATAGATGATTTCTCTGAAATTATCGAAAGGAATGACTGTTACCGCATCAGGCTTTTTCAGATCGGAACCGAGCTTTGCAAATACTTTATTAAAGCTTACACCGGCTGAAATTGTAATGCCGATTTCCTTTTTAACCCGTTCACGTATTTTATGTGCGATTTCCTCTCCGTTCCCAAAAAGCCTTTCACTGCCTGTTACATCAAGCCAGCATTCATCTATGCCAAAAGGTTCGACAAGATCGGTGTATTCTTCATATATTCTGCGTACTCTGCGTGAAAATTCAACATACTCATCGTGATGAGGAGGGATTATCAGAAGCTGCGGACATTTGCGCTTGGCTTCCCATATCGCTTCGGCGGTTTTTACACCGTATTTTTTTGCTTCCTCGGTTTTGGCAAGAACAATACCATGCCTGTCTTCTTTGCTTCCGCAGACTGCAACGGGCAGACCTTTAAGCTCAGGATTCAGGTATAGTTCCACAGATGCGTAAAAAGAATTAAGGTCGCAATGAAGTATAGTACGCAAAGTAAGCTCCTTTCCGATAAAATCTCTTGACAAAAGATAAAATCAATGTTATAATTGTCACGAACGAATTGTTTAAACACGAACAAATCGGGTGCAAAGTTATTATACAACATTTGTTTATGAATGTCAATAGGCTTTTTGTAGAAAGGATTGAATTATGGAATTTACTGAAAAGCTTCAGAAACTTCGCAAAGACAGAGGATTCACACAGTCAGAGCTTGCTGAAAAGGTCGGTGTATCCTGTCGCAGTATACAGAATTATGAGCTGGGAGCACGTTATCCCAAAAGAGATATACTTAATAAGCTTTGTCGTGTTCTGGATACAAAAATTGAATATCTTGTAAGCAGTAATGATTTTCTTGGAATAGTAGAAGCAGAAGACGGAATAAGCGGAGTTGCGTCAGCCCGTCAGCTGCTTGATTGTGCGGGTGCATTGTTTGCAGGCGGCGAAATGAGTGAAGATGACAAGGATAAGGTTATGCTTGCTCTGCAGAAGATTTACTGGAAGGCAAAAGAAAAAAACAAGCGTAAATAAGCTTATTTTATGGTTTATAAAAAGGGGTGAAGACGGTTATGGCTGATATTTCCGATATTGTGAATGAGCTTACAAAAAAATATAAGACCCGTGACCCGTTTTCCCTTGCTGAAGCACTGGGGATTGATGTTGATTGTGCAGATCTTGGCAGTCTTAAAGGATTTTATATAGTTTACAGCGATAACAGATTTGTTGTGCTCAATACAAACCTGACAGAAACGCTTTCCAGAGTTATTCTTGCTCATGAAATAGGCCATGATATACTTCACATGGATATTGCAAAAAACGGCGGACTCAAGGAAGCTTCGTTCTTTGATATGAAAAGCAAGCCTGAGATGGAAGCCAATGTTTTTGCGGCAAATCTTCTTATAACGGATAAAGAAGTAATCGGATATGGCGAAGACGGATATACAGCAGAGGATATGGCAAAAGCCATGTATGTTCCGTACCCGCTTGCACTTATTAAAATCAATAATATGATAAAACGTGGATATGAGTTGAACATACCTTATGTGCCTAAAGCGGAATTTCTTGGTTCAATGTAAATGAATAAAAGCAGTAAGATGAAATCTTACTGCTTTTTTTGATTATTTTTTCCATGTAACAGGAGAGAAAAGGAGCAGAACAGGGAAAAGTTCAAGTCTTCCTGCAAGCATATTGAAAATAAGAACAAGTTTAGAGGTGTCGGAAAAAAATCCGAAATTCTGAGTAGGACCTACCAGGTCAAGACCGGGTCCTACATTATTGATTGTTGTAGCAACTGCAGTGAAATTTGTTACAAGATTATGATTATCAAAGGAGATAATCAGAACTGATATAACAAAAATCATAAGATAGCACACCATGTAAACATTTGTAGAACGTATTACATTGTGTTCGATTTTATGTCCGTCAATCTCAAGCTTTCTTATATGGTTCGGATGAATAAGGAGTCTAATTTCCTTTGCCATTGATTTGAAAAGAATGATAAACCTTGAAATTTTTATACCGCCACCTGTACTGCCTGCGCATGCACCTATAAATATCAGGAGAACGATTATTGTACGTGAAAGCTCGGGCCACAGGTCAAAGTCCACGGTCATGAACCCTGTTGTGGTTATGATTGATGCTATTGTGAAGGTTATGTGCTTCAGTGCTTCGCCGAGTGAAGGGAAAGAAGCACCGATATTCAGTGTTATAATAAGGACAGCAACCGCAATTACAGTTAAATATGCTTTAAGCTCAGTGTTTCGGAAAATATCACGGAACTTTCGCATAATTATAAGGAAGTATATGTTGAAATTAATACCGAATAATATCATAAATACAGTTGTGACAATCTGCACATAATCGGAATAACCTGCAATACTGTCATTTTTTATACCGAAACCGCCTGTTCCTGCTGTTGCAAAGGCTATATTTATGGAATCGAAAACAGGCGTTCCGCCGAAAATCAGAAGAAGAAACTGAAGTACTGTAAGCCCGAAATACATTGCGTAAAGCAGAAGTGCGGTTGTTTTTACACGGGGTACAAGCTTGCTTACGGAGGGACCGGGGCTTTCTGCTTTCATAAGATTCATGTTCTGTGCGCCCGAAAGGGGAAGAAATGCCATAATGAATACAAGAACACCCATGCCGCCTATCCAGTGGGTGAAGCTTCTCCAGAGAAGTATGGATTTTGGTAATGATTCTACATCCGAAAGAATTGTAGCACCCGTGGTTGTGAATCCCGAAACGGTTTCAAAAACAGCATCTATAAATGAAGGGATACATCCTGAAAAGAAAAACGGTAAGGCACCGAAGATACTGAGGACAATCCAGCTCAGTGCAACAATTACAAAACCTTCTCTCGCATAAATTGTCTTTTTACGGGGTTTTTTCAGAAATGTTATAAGAAGACCAAATAAAAGACAGATACCAATGGTAATCAGGAATGGAATTACTTCGGATTCACTGTAAATGATGGCAGTTATTGTTGGTATAATCAAAAATAAAGCCTCAAAATTGAGTATCCATCCGAGTAGATAAATAATCATAGAAAAATTCATTTGAAACCTCGTTAAGCAAGAATATCTGTGATATCGCTGAGTCCCAGATGGGTTGATACCACAACTACGGAGTCGCCGATCTGTATTGTGTCGTGACCTCGTGGGATTATAGCTTTTCCGTCACGTGTTATACTTGCAATCAGCAGATTGCTTTTGAATTTAAGCTCCATGAGAGGCTTGCCTACAAGCTTGGAAGGCTCTCTTACGATAAATTCCGCTGCTTCAACCTTGTCCTTGATTATTCCGTATAAGGTTTCCACATTACTTCCGATAGTGTTTTTCATAGCTCTGACATAACGTACGATGTTTTCGGCAGTAAGGCTTTTAGGATTGATTATGGAATCAAGTTCGAGTTTTCTGATAACGCTGTCAAATTCAATTCTGTTGATTTTTGTGATGATTTTGCCTGTCATCTTACTTTCTGCAAACAATGAAAGAAGTATATTTTCCTCATCCATATTGGTTAAAGCAACAAATGAGGCTGCATCTTCAATTCCTTCCTGTAAGAGAAGCTCCTGATCCGAAGCATCGCCGTATACAATATCCGCTTTAGGAAAATGCTGGTTAAGATGCTCGCAGCGTTCAAGTTTCTTTTCGATTATTTTAACATCAATGCCTGATTTCAGCAGAATCTCGCAAAGATAGTAGCTTATGCCACCACCGCCTGCTATGATTGCGTTTCGCGCCTGATTGGTCTTATAATTGATTTTTTTGAAGAATGTATTTGCATTTCTGGGGGTAGCTATGATTGAAATTACATCTTTTTCTTCAAACTGGAATTCACCGTTAGCTATATATACCTCATCTTCACGTTCAATTGTGCAGACAAGAACGTCACAATGCAGCTTTGTGCCAAGCTCTTTTACCTTACAGCCCACCAAGACGCTGTTCTCAGGCAGTCTGAATTTCATAAGTTCAATTCTGCCTTTGGCGAAGGTATCTATTTTTATAGCGGAAGGGAAGCGCAGGAGTCGTGCTATTTCAGCAGCAGCGGCAGCTTCGGGATTAATAACCATAGCAAGTCCAAGTTCTTCCTTGAGATATGGTGCCTCAAGACTATAATCGGGGTTTCTTACTCTTGCAATGGTATGGCAGTTACCTGCTTTTCTTGCAATAAGGCAGCAGAGCAGGTTCAGTTCATCCGAACCGGTTACTGCAATAAGAAGGTGGGCGGACCTGATTCCGGCATCCTGCTGCACAGAGTGTGTCGCACCATTTCCTATAATTGCCATTACATCGTATTTTTCGGCCGCTTCATGTGCCTTTGATTCATCTATATCAATAACTGTGATATTGTTTCCGTCGCCGCTGAGTCTGCTGGTTATTTCCTGACCGACTTTACCGCAGCCTACAATAATTATATCCATTTTATTATCCTTTCGAAAAGTAAACCTGTTAAATTGTAAAAATTATATCACTTATAAACTTTATTGTCAATAACGCATCGGATATAATGTAGCGATTTATTGCAATAATGCGAAAAAATTATTTGCGAAAAACTATTGACAAAACGCATACTTTGCCGTATATTTAAATTGTATGTTTTTTCGACAAAATGTCGTTTTTTATGAAAGGAAAAAATAAATGGAAAATATTGTAAGCTTAAAGAACATTGTTGTTGAATTTGAAGACGGAGACCGTATCCTCAAGGATATCAGCCTTGACATCAAGGACAAGGAATTTGTTACTTTCCTTGGACCTTCAGGCTGCGGCAAAACAACTACACTCCGTATTATAGGCGGGTTTCTTGAACCTACAAGCGGTGATGTTTTCTTTGACGGCAAGAGAATAAACGGCATGCCGCCGCACAAGCGCAATGTTAACACTGTATTCCAGCGTTACGCTCTTTTCCCGCATCTGAATGTATATGAAAACATTGCTTTCGGCCTTAGAGTTCAGAAGGTGCCTGAAAAGGAAATTGTGCGCAGAGTAGGGGAGATGCTTGAACTTGTAAACCTTATGGGTTACGAAAAACGTTCAGTAAACCGTCTTTCCGGTGGTCAGCAGCAGCGTGTAGCTATTGCACGTGCGCTTGTAAACCGTCCTAAGGTTCTTCTGCTTGATGAACCGCTCGGTGCTCTTGACCTCAAGCTCCGTAAGGAAATGCAGACTGAACTCAGAAAAATCCAGCAGGCACTTGAGCTTACTTTTGTATATGTCACCCACGACCAGGAAGAAGCTCTTACAATGAGTGATACCATTGTGGTTATGAATAACGGTAATATTCAGCAGATCGGATCTCCTACCGATATTTACAATGAGCCGGAAAATGCCTTTGTTGCTGATTTTATCGGCGAGAGCAACATTATTAACGGCTGTATGCCCGAAGACTGTGTAGTTGAATTTACAGGCAGACGTTTCGAATGTGTTGATAAGGGCTTTTCACCCAACGAAACTGTTGATGTTGTAATCCGTCCTGAAGATATCAAGATAATTCCTGCAGATCAGGCAAAACTTACAGGTATTGTTGAATCCGTTGTATTCAAGGGTGTTCATTATGAAATGATTGTTGACGGTGTTGACCATAAGTGGATGATTCACTCCACAAAGTTTGAACCTGTCGGTGCAATGATCGGTATGGCAGTTGATCCCTACGATATTCATATCATGAAGAAAGTGGAGGAAGAGTAATGAAATTAAAAGCTTTTTCTGCACCTTATCTTGTATGGATGATTGTTTTCATTGTTGTTCCGCTTCTTATGGTTGTTTATTTTGCTTTTACAACCGATAACGGCGAGTTTACACTTGAGTACATCTCCGATGTAGGTCAGTACGCCAATATTTTTATGCGTTCAATCTGGCTTGCAATAATTGCGACAATAATCTGTCTGGTTGTGGCTTATCCGCTTTCATATATGCTGTCACGTATGTCCAAGCATACCCAGAGCACCATGCTTATGATCGTGATGCTTCCTATGTGGATGAACTTCCTGCTCAGAACTTATGCGTGGATGACTCTTCTCGGAAATAACGGTATTATCAATCAGCTTCTTGGAATGATTGGTCTCGGACCGTTCAAGCTGATAAATACAGAGGGTGCTGTCGTTCTTGGTATGGTTTATAACTATCTGCCTTTCATGATTTTACCTCTTTATTCTGTTATGGTAAAGATTGATAAAAGTGTTATCGAAGCAGCAAACGACCTGGGCTGCAATTCTTTCCACACTATGTTCAGAGTTATTTTCCCTCTCAGCCTTCCCGGCGTTACTTCAGGTATTACAATGGTTTTCGTGCCTGCAATTTCCACATTCATTATTTCCAGAATGTTAGGCGGCGGTTCCAACCTTCTTATTGGCGACCTTATTGAAATGCAGTTCCTCGGAAATTCGTACAACCCTCATCTTGGTGCGGCTATCTCAATGGTTCTTATGGTTATTATACTTGTTATAATGACTGTTATGAATCAGTTCAGCCCCGATGATCAGGTGCTTATTTAAGGAGGGGACAGGATGAAAAAACTCGGAAAAATCTATATAGGACTTGTCCTTATGTTCCTTTACGTACCGATTTTTGTTCTCATTGTTTTCTCATTCAATGAAACAAAAAGTCGTTCCGTATTCAGCGGATTTACTTTTGACTGGTACGAAAAACTGTTCAGAAATGAAATAATCATTTCTTCACTTATCAATACAATTATTATTGCTGTTCTGGCAAGTATAATTTCAACTATTCTCGGAACACTTGCAGCTATCGGTATTAATAGTATGAAAAAATTCCCGAAAGCGGTTGTTCTTAATGTTACAAATATGCCGATTATAAACCCTGAAATTGTAACGGGTGTTTCACTTATGCTGCTTTTCGTATTCTTCGCAGCACGAATGAATCTTGAATTCGGTTTTGTAACCCTTCTTATTGCGCATATTACTTTTGATGTTCCGTATGTAATACTTAATGTAATGCCAAAATTCAAGCAGATGAATCCTCATCTGTATGAAGCGGCTCAGGATCTTGGCTGCGGACCGTTCAAAGCATTTGTCAAGGTAGTTCTTCCCGAAATCATGCCCGGCGTTGTAAGCGGCTTCCTTATGGCATTTACTTACTCTCTTGATGATTTTATAATCAGTTATTTTACAAGCGGCTCTACCTCTCAGACATTACCGATTACGATCTATTCAATGACAAGACGTAAGGTTTCGCCTGAAATCAATGCGCTTTCTACACTTATTTTCCTGGTAGTTGTAGTTGTACTTGTTATCAAGCATGTAATTGAGACCAAACAGGCAAAGCGCAATGAAGCATACGGGAGGGATTAAAATATGAAGAAAAAGTATTTTTCAATTTTTGCTTCCTTCCTTGTAATTGCCGGAATGCTGTCAGCTTGTTCCGTTGAAGAAGAGACTGAAGTCGAAGAAGAAGAGGAATTCGAAGCTCAGACCCTTACCGTTGAGGATATGGAATATTACACCCGTTTTAAGGATGCGGGTATTTCCATCAACGTATATAACTGGGGTGAATATATTTCTACCGGTGCGGATGAAGGTACGCTGAACGTAAACGCGGAATTTACTGCGCTTACAGGAATCAAAGTAAATTATACAAACTATGCCACAAATGAAGAACTTTATGCAAAGCTCAAGGGCGGCGGAGCAACTTATGACATAATTATTCCATCTGACTACATGATCAGCAAGATGATCAAGGAAAATCTCATTCAGAAGCTTGATTTCGGTAACATTCCGAATTTCAAGTATATTATGGAAAATTACCGCAATCAGGATTACGATCCTCTGAATGAATATTCCGTTCCTTATACATGGGGTACGGTCGGTATCATTTATGACACAACCATGATTGATATGAACGAAGAGGATATTGACTGGGATCTTCTGTGGAACGAGGACTATGCAGACCAGATTCTTATGTTTGATAACCCTCGTGATGCGTTTGCCATTGCCGAAATTATGTGCGGCTACTCCCTGAATACCGAATCTGAAAAAGAACTCAAGGAAGCAGCTGAAAAGCTCAAGGAGCAGAAAAGCATCGTTCAGGGTTATGTAATGGATGAAATCTTTGATAAAATGGGTGCCGGTGAAGCACTTATCGCACCTTATTATGCCGGTGATGCTCTGACAATTATGGATGAAAACGAGGATCTTAATTTCGTTGTTCCTAAGAGTGGTACAAACCTGTTTATTGATGCAATGTGTATTCCTACCTGTGCTAAACAGAAGGAAGCAGCAGAAATGTATATCAATTTTATGTGCGAGCCTGATATTGCTTTCTCTAATATTGATTATATCTGTTATTCAACTCCTCATAGTGCTGCTTTTGAAATGCTTGATGAGGAAACACAGAATGATCCGATTTCTTACCCGGATGCAGAGCTTATAGCTTCAAAATCCGAAGTTTTTGTTAATTTATCCGATGAAGCAAACAAGCTTATGCAGGATTTATGGACAGAAATGAAGTCCGCTGAGGATGAAAACACCAATACTTTGTTTGTTCCTGTTTTCCTTCTCGTATGTATAGGAATTATAATTTTTGTACTTGTAAGACGTCACATTAAAAATAAAAAGGATATATTCTGATTTTATTGCCGCATACTTTTAAGGTATGCGGTAATTTTTGATATTTATGGATTGACTTTACATAGATTGATATGTTATAATTAATTGTTAAAGTAAAACATTTTTTTAAGAAAGGGAATTAATATGAAAAACTTATTAAAAACTGCTGCAGCTGTTCTTGCTGCGGTAACAATCTGCGCAGGCTGCAGTCAGGTAAAGCCTAATGAAGTATTTACTGTTGCTGATCTCGATAATAAGGTAATCGGTGTTCAGCTCGGTACAACAGGTGATATTTTCGCAAGTGATATCGAAGGAGCTACAATCGAAAGATACAAGAACGGTGCTGATGCGGTTCAGGCTCTCAAGCAGGGAAAGGTTGACGCTGTAATTATCGATAACGAACCTGCTAAGGTGTTTGTTTCAAAGAATGATGATTTAACAATTCTCGAAGAAGAATTTGCAGTAGAAGAATATGCGATTGCAATCAAGAAGGGTAACACAGAGCTTACAGAAGCTATTAACGGTGCGCTTGCAGAACTTAAGGCTGATGGCACACTTGATACAATCACAGCAAACTGGATCGGTGAAGAAGCAGGTATGCACCCTTACGTAACTCCTGAAGGAACTACATACCCCAACGGTACACTTGTTATGGCAACAAACGCACAGTTCCCGCCCTATGAATCACTTGACGGTTCTGAGGTAATCGGCTTTGACCCCGATATGATGAGAGCCGTATGCGACAAGCTCGGTTATGAGCTCAAAATCGAAAATATCGACTTTGACTCTATTATTGCAGCTGTTGATTCAGGTAAGGCTGATGTAGGCGTAGCTGGTATGACAGTAACAGAAGACAGACTCAAGAATATTGATTTCTCCGATTCCTATACAACCGCTACACAGGTTATAATTGTAAGAAAGAACTGATATGTTTAATAATATTTTAAGTGCCATATCTGCATTTTTTACGGATTTTGGCGATTCATTCTATGAAAATTTCATTGCTGAGGATCGTTGGCAGTATCTTGTCAGCGGTCTTGGCAACACCCTTGTAATAACTGTTCTTTCAGTAACTATCGGTATTATCCTCGGCTTTTTAATCGCAGTTGTGCGTGCTGCATATGATAAGACAGGAAGATTCGGCTTCCTCAATGTAATTGCAAAGATTTATCTTACTGTTATAAGAGGAACACCTGTTGTAGTTCAGCTTCTTATTATTTACTTTGTAATTTTTGCTTCTGTAAATATTGATAAGACATTTGTAGCCGTGCTTGCTTTTGGTCTTAATTCGGCGGCCTATGTTGCCGAAATCGTGCGTTCAGGCATTATGTCCATTGACAATGGTCAGTTTGAGGCAGGCTCAAGCCTTGGTTTCAGTTATTCCCAGACCATGATAAGCATTATCATTCCTCAGGCATTCAAGAATGTTCTTCCTGCGCTTGCAAATGAGTTTATAGTTCTGCTCAAGGAAACCTCTGTTGCAGGTTACATTGCGATAAATGACCTTACAAAGGGCGGCGATACTATCAGAAGCCAGACTTATGAGCCGTTACTTCCTTTGCTTGCGGTTGCGGCTATTTATCTTGTGCTTGTAATGTTGCTTTCCCACTTTGTCACTAAGCTTGAAAGGAGACTTTCAAAGAATGATAGACGTTAAAGGACTGCATAAATCTTTCGGGGATTTACATATTCTCAAAGGTATTGATGAATTTATCGAAAAGGGCGAAAAGGTTGTAATTGTAGGCCCTTCAGGTTCCGGTAAAAGCACATTTCTCCGTTGTCTCAATCTTCTTGAGAGACCTACTGAAGGTTCAATTTTCTTTGAAGGTGTGGATATCACATCCAGTACAGAAAAAGAAGTAAATCTTATTCGCCGTAAAATGGGAATGGTTTTTCAGCATTTTAATCTGTTTCCTCATCTTACTATACGCAGAAATATTACTCTTGCACCTGTAAAGCATAAGCTTATGACTCAGGAACAGGCAGATTCAATCGCTGAAGAGCTTTTGAAAAAGGTTGGTCTTTCTGATAAAGCGGACCAGTATCCAAATCAGCTTTCAGGCGGTCAGAAGCAGCGAATTGCGATTGCACGCTCTCTTGCCATGAATCCCGATGTCATGCTTTTTGACGAACCAACTTCAGCGCTTGATCCTGAAATGGTCGGTGAAGTTCTCAATCTTATGAAAGAGCTTGCCGATGATGGAATGACAATGGTGGTTGTTACTCACGAAATGGGATTTGCACGTGAGGTTGCTTCAAGAGTAATGTTTATGGATGAAGGTAGGATTATAGAAAAATCTTCGCCGGACAAGTTCTTCTCAAATCCCGAAAATCCAAGATTGCAGGAATTTTTATCTAAGGTATTGTAATGGATTTGAAAATTGTCGTTTCAAAAACTGCTGATTTAAAGAATGATGCTTTTATAATAAGAAAAACTGTTTTTACAGATGAGCAGGGTTTCTTCGATGAGCTTGACAGCATTGATGATATTGCCTATCACGTTGTTGCTTATGATTGCGGCAGACCGATAGGCTGTGGCAGAATGTTTCCTGAAAGGGAAGGCGTTTACCATATCGGAAGAATAGCTGTGCTGAGCGAATACCGTAATTGTGGCATCGGCAGTTCCATTATGAATGCTCTGGAAAAGACGGCTGCCTCAGATGACGCTGAGCTCGTCGTGCTTTCTGCACAAAGAAGAGCACGTGATTTTTATTTGAAAATCGGATATGAAACAGTCGGAGATGAATACCTTGAGGAAGGCTATCCACATACATTAATGCAGAAAAAAATATAAAAAATGCCCTTACAGTATACTGTAAGGGCATTTTTGTACGTAAAATAGGACATATATTGTTTTATAATGTTATTGTAATACTAATCGTGAGTTTTCAGGGAGGTATCATAATGGAAAATGCATATTTTGTTACGATAACAGGCATAAACAATTATTACGGAAAGAAGCCTTTTGAAATCGGAAGAATTATCAGACTTGTCAAGGAGCCGGACAACCCCCATGACAATGAGGCTATTTTAGCATTTCTTCCTTTTATTGAAAAGATCGGCTATGTAGCAAACAGTACTCACACTGTATATTCAGGTACGATAAGTGCAGGACGACTTTATGATAAAATGGATGATTACGCATATGCAAGAGTTATGTTTGTTACCCATTCATCGGTTATTGCGTTGGTTCTGGATAAAGAAGATGTTGAATGTTGCGACGAAACAACGGAAGCGGTATCGGAAAATAAGGAATACAACGAAAGCGTCAAGCAAAAGTCAGAAAATGAAAATCATTCCATTGGTTTTAAGATTGAATGATTTTTGGGAGAGATAAATAAAGCAAAAAGCACTTGGATTTTATCCAAGTGCTTTTTGGTGCCGCTGATCGGACTTGAACCGATACGGTATTGCTACCAAGGGATTTTAAGTCCCTCGTGTCTGCCGATTCCACCACAGCGGCGTATTTAACAGATATTATTATACACTATCATCCTGATTTTGTCAATAGATTTTTCTAAAATAATATTTTATTTTTTGATTTATATTGATTATTTTAATTTTGTATGCTAAAATAGAGAAAAAAAGAAGGGGAACGATATGAATATTGAAAGTCTTATTTCTGCACTTATCAAGTATGCTGAAGACAAAAAGCTTATAACTGCAGATGAAAATATTTTTGCCCGCAACAGGGTTATTGAATGTCTCGGAATTTCCGATTGGAATGCCACCGAATCTGTATCCGACATGACAATTGATGAGATTCTTGACGGCATGTGTGATTATGCCACAGAAAAGGGTATAATATCCGGAACTGCTGAATCCCGTGATTTGTTTGATACAAAAATAATGGGTGTGCTGACTGCTTTTCCACGTGAGATTATCGGAAAATTCAAGGATGATTACGCTGTTTCTCCCGAAAAAGCGACAAATGAATATTTTGAGTGGAACAAGAACATCAATTATGTCCGTGCAGGCAGAATAGCAAAGGACTTAAAATGGGGTTATGACTCTGAATATGGTACTCTCGATATTACTATAAACTGTTCAAAGCCCGAGAAAGACCCTCGTGATATTGCGGCTGCAAAGACAGCACAGTCTGTTTCTTATCCTAAATGCCAGCTCTGTATCGAAAATACAGGCTATTCAGGCAGAATCGGTCATCCCGCTCGTCAGAACCTTATTCCTGTTCCTATGACTGTTCATAATCAGGAATGGTTTTTCCAGTATTCCCCCTATGGATATTACAATGAGCATTGTATAATTTTCAATGCCGCTCATGTTCCCATGTGTATCGATGATGCTGTTTTTGGCAAGCTTTTTGATATTATTGAAACACTTCCGCATTATTTTGTGGGTTCAAATGCAGATTTACCCATAGTCGGTGGATCTATCCTCAGCCATGAGCATTTCCAGGGCGGTAACTATACCTTTGCTATGGAAACATCGCCAGTAGAATATGAATTTTCAATGAATGCATTTTCTGCTGTCAAGGCAGGGATTGTTAAATGGCCCATGTCTGTTATCCGTCTCAGAAGCAGTAACAGGGCAGAGCTTGAAAGGGCATGTTCGTACATTCTTTCAAAATGGCGTGCATATAGCGACGAAACTGTTGACGTCTATGCTTTTTCTGATGATACACCGCATAATACAATTACGCCTATTGCACGTAAAAAGGGTGACGAATACGAGTGTGACCTTGTGCTCAGAAACAACCGTACAAGCGATGAGCATCCTCTTGGTATTTTCCACCCCCATGCTGAGTTACATCATATTAAAAAGGAAAATATCGGTCTTATTGAGGTTATGGGGCTTGCGGTGCTCCCGTCAAGACTTAAAACAGAGATTGAGCTTCTTTCAGATGTAATTGTAAATAAAGGAGTTGAAGCCGTCAGAGCGGACGAAACTCTTGAAAAGCATGCGGACTGGGTAGAAGAATTTTCTTCAAAGTATGAGATAACAGCTGAAAATGTTACTGAGATTCTCCGCAAGGAAATCGGAGCTGTTTTTGCACAGGTGCTTGCTGATGCAGGCGTATTCAAGCGCAATGAACAGGGAATGGCTGCATTCAGAAAATTTACAGAATCATTATAAAAAACAGCCTGAGAGTTTTACTCTCAGGCTGTTTGCTATTTTATCAATCCACCGTGAAAATAACATTCGTAAATTTCTTTTCCTTTATAGCATATGGTTTCCTTTCCCTGAAACCAGTCGAATTCACCCTGGACAGAGCATTTATATGAATAATCACCGTTTGTATACGCTGAAGGCCCACGATAAGGCATATCGAAAGGTACATTGAGCAAAGCTTCCTTCAGGAAATCACCGCTGAAATTTTCACCTGTTACACGGCCGACATAATTCATACTCCAGTACGGTGTTTCTGAATTCCATAATGCTTCTTCGCCTGCAAATTTTTCACCGCCGAGGTAAGTGTCGTAATACATTAAATCTCCCTCGGTATATTTTAAATCGTGGGATTTTGTTCTTGAAGAGGTTGTTTCTGCACCTTTGCCTGCATAAGTGGCTTTTTTGGCCCTTATTAAGAATTCAATCAATGTTGCATTCATATAATTTCCTCCGTTTTTGCTTATAAAATCTTTCTGTAAAACCAAAAACCTCCCATATTGCTACGGGAGGTTATAACTGGAGCTGATAACCAGAATCGAACTGGTGACCTCATCCTTACCAAGGATGTGCTCTACCGACTGAGCCATATCAGCGATCTGTTACGGTTATAAATTATAACACAGATATTTCCTTTTGTCAATACTTTTTTTCAAAATAAAATACATCAAACCACTTGAAAATTTATTTATATTATAGTATAATAAAAAGTGTGCGTAAGTATTTACGCAATTAATTGAAAGGAACTGACAACTATGCCACAGGAATTTTCCGTTTCACTTGACAGAATTATAGGCGAACATGAACTTGAAGTGCTTTATTGTCCGCAGGATCCCGCTAATATTTACATTTACAGCTGTGATGTAAACCGTCCCGGACTTCAGCTTGGCGGATTTTATGAATATTTTGACAATACACGAATTCAGATCATAGGAAAAACTGAATTTACATTTTTAGAGCAGAGAAATGAGGAGGAAAGACGTGCAGCAATTGACACACTTCTTTCAAAGCGTCCTCCTGCGCTTGTAATCACCCGTGATCTTGAGCTTTTCCCTGAAATTACAGAGCTCGGCGAAAAATATGGCGTACCGATTTTAAGATGCAAGGCAAGCACTTCCGCTTTTATGGCCAAGCTTATAGCTTTCCTTAATCTTAATCTTGCTCCCAGAATTACACGACACGGTGTTCTTATTGAAATATACGGTGAAGGTGTGCTTATTCTCGGCGACAGCGGTGTTGGTAAGAGCGAAACTGCCATTGAGCTTGTAAAACGTGGTCACAGACTTGTTGCTGACGATGCCGTTGAAATCAAAAAGACATCCAATGTTACACTTGTCGGCAGCTCGCCTGATAATATCCGCCACTTCCTTGAACTCAGAGGTATCGGTATTATCAATGTACGTCAGCTTTTCGGTATGGGTTCTGTAAAGGTTACTGAAAAGATTGATATGGTAGTTGAGCTTGAACCCTGGAACCCTGAAAAGGTTTATGACCGTATGGGTATGGATAATCATTATATGTCCATTCTTGGCGTTAAGGTTCCTTATCTTACAATTCCTGTAAAGCCCGGCCGTAATCTTGCGGTAATCCTTGAAGTTGCTGCTATGAACAACCGTCAGAAGAAGATGGGCTATAATGCAGCACAGGATCTGCTTGACAATCTCGGATTAAATATGGAGGGTGCAGATACCGTTACAAAGTATGACGTATAAGCTTTGGGTATCGGATAGAAAATGAAATTTATAGGCGATTTTCATACACATACACTTGCTTCAACACATGCGTACAGCACAATAACCGAAAACGCAAAATGGGCTTCGGAGCATGGTATAAAATTTCTTGCAACAACTGATCATGGCACTGATATGGAGGATTCGCCCCATCTCTGGCATTTTTATAATCTGAAGGTTATTCCCGATGAGTTGTTCGGTGTGCGTATAATAAAGGGAATTGAAGCAAATATCAGAGATGAAAACGGCACACTTGATATATATGATCCGTTTGTTTACAAGTGCGTTCAGTGGGTAAATGCATCAATGCATTATCCGTTGATGCAGCCGTCAGATAAAGCAGCTCATACAAAGGCTTATCTTGCTGTGCTTCAGAACCCCGAAGTCGATGTAATATGTCATTCTGAATCCGAACAGTATGATTATGATTTTGATGCTGTTGCCAGAGAATGTGCAAATCAGGGTAAGCTGATAGAGCTTAATGTTACAAGATTATATCGTGGTGGAATAACAGCGCAGCGTTATGCTATGATTCTGGAAGCCTGCGAAAAGTACGGAACAAGTATCGTTGTAAATTCTGACGCTCATTTTTATACTGCGATAGGCGATTTTGATGTCGCTAAGGAACTGATTGAAAAAACAGGATTTCCTGAAAAGCTTGTTTTTAATGCGGATGAAGACAGAGTACTGACTTATCTGAAAAATAAGCATCCTGACAAATTTTAAAATAAGGAGAATTCATAATGTATAATATTGGTATTGATTTAGGCGGAACAAACATAAAAGTCGGTGTTGTAGATGAAAACTACAATATTGTCGGACGTTCAAACATAAAGACAAATCTTCCCAGACCTTCTGAAGAAATCGTTGAAAGTATTGTTGAAGGCGTCAAGCTTGCTTGTGAAGATGCAAAGATTGCTGTTTCCGATGTAAACAGTATCGGTATCGGTACACCCGGTACAGCCAACCGTAATACAGGCGTCGTTCTTTATTCCTGTAACCTTGGTTTCAATAACTTTGAGCTCGGCGGAATGCTCAGCGAAAAGCTCGGAACAGAAGTATTTGTAGAAAATGATGCCAATGCAGCTGCTTTCGGTGAAGTTGTGAATGGCGCAGGTAAAGGTTATAAGGATGTTGTTGTTATCACACTTGGTACAGGTGTAGGCGGCGGTATCATCATAGATGGTAAAATCTATACAGGTTTCAATTTCTGCGGTGCTGAGCTTGGTCACACTGTAATTGAATACAACGGCAGACAGTGCGGATGCGGCAGAAAGGGCTGCTTTGAAGCTTACTCTTCTGCAACAGCTCTTATCAACTTTACAAAGGAAGCAATGGAAGCTGATAAGAATACAAAAATGTGGGAAATTGCAGGCAGCATTGAAGGTGTTGACGGCAAGACTGCATTTGATGGTTTCAGAGCAGGCGACAAGACAGCAACAGAAGTTGTTAATAAGTATATCAACTACCTCGGATGCGGTCTTACAAACGTTGTAAATATCTTCCAGCCTCAGGTTCTTCTTATCGGCGGCGGTATCTGCAAAGAAGGTGAAAACCTCACAAAGCCGCTTCTTGAATACATTGCACGTGAAAGCTATTGTATCGACCCCAACTGTTCCACAAAGCTTGATATTGCCAAGCTTGGTAACGATGCCGGCATAATCGGTGCAGCTTACTTATATACTTTAAAGTAAGTGTTTAACAATGTGTTTTTCGCCGCACAATAATATTGTGCGGCAAAATTGCAATATTTTGGAGGTGTTGTGTTGGAAAACATAGATGCAGAAACAGAAAAGAAATTATGCGAAAAATATTGCATTAATATCAAGTATAACAGCATAGAAGAATTATGCGAGAAAAGAAATATTGAATTGATAAAGGATGCGGCGCTTTCAGAATATACAACATTCGCAATAGGAGGAAAATGTGATTTCCTCGTAAAACCTGACAGTTTTGGTTCATTGAGGGATGTTATTCTGTATTGCCGTGAAAATGATGTAAAGTACTATGTTCTTGGAAAAGGCAGCAATGTTCTTGTAAGCGACAACGGACTTAAAGGTGTTGTTATTGTCCTTTCTTCGCCTTTTTCAAAAATCACTGAATCAGAAGATGGTATATACTGCGAAGCAGGTGCTTCCTTGACAAGACTCTGCACTTATGCAAAGGATAAAGAGCTTACAGGACTTGAATTTGCATACGGTATTCCCGGTACTGTCGGCGGTGCTCTTTACATGAATGCAGGTGCATACGGCGGTGAAATGAAAGATGTTGTGGTCAGCTGTGATTATCTTGATGAAAATCTCGAGATAAAAACAATGTACGCTGAAGAAATGAAGCTTTCTTACCGTCATAGCATATTCTGCGAGAAGAATTATATTATTCTTGGCGTTTTATTCAGGCTGGAAAAAGGCGATAAAGCAGAAATTACAGCTAAAATGTCCGAGCTTATGGATAAAAGACGTTCAAAACAGCCGCTTGAATACCCAAGTGCAGGCAGTACATTCAAACGCCCTGAGGGTGATTTTGCGGGTCGACTGATTGAAGTAAGCGGTCTTAAGGGTTTCTCCTGCGGCGGAGCCCAGGTAAGCGAGAAGCACAGCGGATTTGTGGTAAACAAGGGCGGTGCAACTTGTGAGGATGTCAAGAATGTAATTTCTGCAGTCAAGGAAAAAGTGTATAAGGATTCAGGCGTAATGCTTGAATGTGAAGTTCTTATTCTGGAGTAACAGGGGAATATAAATGGAATTTGTAATTGTAACAGGTGTTTCTGGTTCAGGAAAATCGTGTGTTGTCAAAGCACTTGAAGATATTGGTTTTTTCTGCGTGGATAATATGCCTCCGCAGCTCATTCACAAGTTTGCGGACATATGCAAGGGTAACAGCTCAATTGAAAAGGTTGCTCTCGTTACTGACATAAGAGGCGGCGAGTTGTTCCTTGAGCTTTGGGACAGTGTAGAAGAAATGCGCAGACTTGGTATTAATATCAAGGTTTTGTTCCTTTATGCCGATCAGGATGTCGTAAAACGCAGATATAAGGAAACAAGACGTAAGCATCCGCTGATGGATGTGTGCGGCGGAGATATTGATAAAGCCATTGCTGCTGAATTTGAAGTTTTAATGCCGGTGCGTGAAAATTCTGATTATTTTATTGATACAAGCCTTATGACTACTGCTAAGCTCAAGGAAAGTGTTCTTAATATTTTCCTTGAGGATATCAGCGAAAGCATGATGATAAGCTGTATTTCTTTCGGGTTCAAGTATGGTGTTCCCGATGAGGCCGACCTTGTGTTTGACGTCAGATGCCTGCCTAATCCGTTCTATGTTCCCGAACTCAAGCAGAAAACAGGTATGGATTCTGAAGTGCGGGAGTTTGTAATGAAGCATGAAACGGCACAGACTTTACAGACAAAGCTTTTTGAACTTATTGATTTTCTTATTCCACAGTATATCTCGGAAGGAAAGAGTCAGCTTGTAATTGCATTCGGATGTACAGGCGGAAAACACAGAAGTGTTACTTTTGCTGAAAATATGTTCAGGCATCTCAGCGAGCAGAAGCTTACTGTAAGGCTTCTTCACAGGGATTGCGGTAAATAAATATGTCACTAACATCTGATATTAAAAATGAGCTTTGCGAGGGGATTATTCCTCAGGCTCTTGTTGATACATTCTGTTACGGACTTCTATATCCCGTAAGGAAAGAAAAGCCGATTTATACTACTGATATAAAAAGTGTCGAACAGTGCTATACCGAACTTTTTTCCGGAAATGTTTCAAGTGAAACAAAAGCCAAGAACAGCGGAACAGTGTTCAAGGTATCAATTGACGCTGATAAACTCAACCAGAAATACAATTTTTATTATCATGGCATAAACCGCAGTTTTGTCAGCGGGAACGATGTTGATACAGGCGTTTTTCTGCGTGGTGTTTTTCTTTCCTGCGGCTCTGTTTCTGTTCAGAAGGCAGGGTATCATCTTGAATTATCTGTTCACAGCCCGGAAAAACGCGAACAGCTTTATAATCTTATCCTCGAGCAAGGTATGAAAATCAATCGTTCGGTGCGACGTGGCGTGCCTTATCTTTATAGTAAGGACAGCGAAAATATTTCTGATTTTCTGACCTTTATCGGCGCAATGCAAAGCTCTATGGAGATCATGAATATCAAGATTTACAAGGGCTTCCGCAGCAATATCAACCGCAAAGTTAATTGCGAAGCCGCAAATATCGGAAAAACGGTTGCTGCCTCCGCAAAACAGATTGAAGATATAAATTATATTGCTGAGTGCGGTGAATACGAAAAGCTTTCTTCTGACTTAAAAGAGCTTGCCTCTCTCAGAGTTGAAAATCCTGATATTTCCCTTAGCGAACTTGCAAAGCTGTTTGATCCACCAATAACGAGAAGCGGTGTCAATCATCGCATTGAAAGAATAAGAAAAATTGCGGATGAACTGCGGGAACGCAGAAAGTGAAGGTATTTCTATGGATTTTGTTCATCTCCATGTTCATAGCGAATATAGCCTCTTGGACGGCGCCTGCTGTATTAAGAGGCTTGTTTCACGTGTAAAGGAGCTGGGACAAACTGCAGTAGCGATAACCGATCACGGTGTTATGTACGGCTGCATTGATTTTTATAACGAATGCATAAAAAATGGTGTTAAACCGATTATCGGCTGTGAAGTGTATGTTGCACCACGAGGAAGATTCAGGAAAGAAACCAGAGAAGATATGTCGCCTTATCATCTTTTGCTTTTATGCAAGGATAATGATGGTTATAAGAATCTTGTCAAGATTGTGTCTGCCGCTCATACCGAAGGCTTTTACAATCGTCCGAGGTGTGATATTGAACTGTTGAAAAAATACAGTAAAGGTCTTATCTGTCTTTCCGCATGCCTTGCAGGTGAGATTCCCAGATTGCTGCTTAACGGTAATTATGAAGAGGCAAAAGCCAGGGCAATTGAATATAATGAAATCTTCGGTGCAGGCAACTATTACTTAGAAGTACAGAATCACGGAATAGAAGAGCAGGTTAAAATACTTCCTTTGATTTACAGGATTTCTGAGGAAACATCTATTCCTGTTGCTGCTACTAACGATGCACATTATATTGATAAATCCGACAGTGAAATGCAGCGGATTCTTACCTGTATTTCTATGGGAAAAACGCTCGACAGTCCCGATTCTCTTAGCTTTCCCACAGAAGAATTCTATATCAAATCGGCAGGAGAGATGTCAAAATTATTTCCTGCTGAAGCTATACAAAATACAGTTAAAATAGCTGAAAAATGTAATGTTGATTTCGAGTTCGGTGTTACAAA
This sequence comes from Ruminiclostridium sp., assembly GCA_017625405.1. Taxonomy (GTDB): domain Bacteria; phylum Bacillota; class Clostridia; order Oscillospirales; family Ruminococcaceae; genus Ruminiclostridium_E. The sequence continues at coordinate 235,727 of JAGALB010000043.1, forward strand.
GCTGCCTTATTTCCGAATTGACGGCACTGACGACAATTCAGCCTATTTCCGCAAGGCCGTTTTCGATGGAATAGCAAAACGATACGGTGAAAATCCGTCTTCTGAAATAATTGAACGAGCAGAAGCTGAAATAAAAATAATAACCGAAATGGGTTATGTGGATTATTTTCTTATAGTAGCAGACTTTATAGCTTTTGCACGTTCAAGGAATATTCCTGTTGGTCCAGGCAGAGGTTCTGGTGTGGGAAGTATCTGTGCATATGCTCTTGAAATCACTTCTGTTGACCCGATTCGTTATAATCTGCTGTTTGAACGTTTCCTGAATCCTGAAAGAGTAAGTATGCCTGACTTTGATGTGGATTTCTGCTACATCCGTCGTCAGGAGGTAATAGATTACGTTACCGAAAAATACGGAAGCGACCATGTTGCCCAGATTATAACTTTCGGAACTCTTGCCGCACGTGCCGCAATCAAGGATGTCGGCAGGGTAATGGGAATTCCTTATAATAAGGTTGATTCTTTATCCAAAATGATACCTTTCGGTGCAAATGTAACAATAATGGGTGCAATTGCCGAAAGCAAGGATTTACGAAATCTTATTGACGGCGACAGTGTGTTGCAGAAGCTTGTTGAAAATGCGGTTAAGCTTGAGGGTATGCCTCGCCATGCTTCCATGCATGCTGCGGGTGTTGTTATTACACGTGAGCCTGTAACAGAGTACGTTCCACTTATAAAGAACGATACTTATGTTGTTACTCAGTATGCCAAGGATAATCTGGAAGCTCTTGGCCTTCTTAAGATGGATTTTCTCGGTCTTCGTTACCTTACCGTAATTGATGACTGCGAAAAGCTGGTGAGAAATAGTAACCCATCATTTGATATAAACAGAATTCCTGAGGATGATTCTGCTGTGTACCGACTGTTGTCTGATGGCAATTGCAACGGTGTGTTTCAGCTTGAAAGCGAGGGAATGAAGAATGTCCTCGCCAGATTGAAGCCTACTTCTCTCGAAGATATAACCGCTGTTATTTCGCTTTACCGTCCAGGCCCCATGCAGTCTATTCCTGCGTATATAAAAAATAAGCATAATCCCGCTCAGATTTCTTATAAGACTGATAAGCTCAGAGAAATACTTGATGTAACATATGGCTGTATTGTTTATCAGGAGCAGGTTATGCAGATCTGTCGTAAAATCGGCGGATATTCTTACGGCAGAGCTGACCTTGTGCGCCGTGCAATGGCGAAAAAGAAAAAAGAAATAATGGAAAAAGAGCGGAATGCTTTTATCTATGGCACTGAAACCAATTGCGGTGCTGTTAATAACGGTGTTTCCGAAGAAGCAGCCACAGAAATTTTTGAAGATATGTCTTCGTTTGCCACATATGCGTTCAATAAATCTCATGCGGCTGCTTATGCATATCTTGCATATCAGACGGCATATTTAAGATGCCACTATTATAAAGAATATATGGTTGCGCTTATGTCCAGCGTGCTGGACAATCCCAATAAGCTGCTTGAATATATATCAGATTTAAGGGAAAACAATGTTTCTGTTCTTCCGCCTGATATAAATTCCAGTTTGCACGGCTTTACAATTGAAGGCAATAATATTCGTTTCGGATTACTTGCAATAAGGAATATCGGGCGTAATTTCATAACCGAGATATTAAAAGAGCGTTCTGTAAAGCCTTTTGCTGATATATCTGATTTTATAACACGCCTTTCGGGTAGGGAAATCAATAAACGTGCAATAGAATATCTGATCAAGGCAGGCGCATTTGACAGCCTTGGTTTCAGCCGTAAGGGATTACTGACCGGATATGAGGATGTATATGACAGCATCACGGAAAATAGCAATCGTAATCTTGACGGGCAGATGGGATTTTTTGATTTTATCGATGATTCACATTCTTCGGTAAATAAAAGAATCGAAAATGTTACGGAATTCGATTCTACTCAGCTTATGAAGCTGGAAAAGGAAGCGCTCGGCTTTTACGCTACCGGTCATCCTCTTGATTCCTACGATCAGTATATTCGTCTGAACGAGTTTACAAAAATCTCCGAGGTTACAGATAATGATAACCGCAAGGTAAAGGACGGCGAGAAGATCCGTATGCTTGCTATGCTGTCAGGCAAGAAGCTTCATACAACCAAAAACGGCAGAACTATGTGTTTTGCGTCCTTTGAAGATGTTACAGGCCAGATCGAAGGTATAATTTTTGATGATGTATACGGAAAAGTACTTTCGTTGTTATCGTCGGAAGAAAATATACTTTTACTGTATGGAACGGTATCAGCTTCTGATAATTCCGACGAAGAGTCAAAACTTATAATAAATCACATCGAATCTGCTGACAGCATTAAACCAACTGCATATAAAACGCTGTTTATTAATCTTCAAAGTGACGAGCAGGATAAAATTTCTGCAGTAAGCACTTTACTGTACGGAAACAGCGGAAGGGAACAGGTAAGACTTTGTTTCAGCGATACGAGAAAAGTTGTATCAATAAATGGAGTTTCAAACGTTAATATTACAAAAGAAATTTTGTCAAAACTGGTTAAAATTTGTGGAAAAAGTAATATTATTCTTAAATGACAAGGAAAAGACAAAATTTCACTTGACTAAAAAGTATTTTTTGTGTAAAATGTTATGTGATAAAAAATAATGATGATACTATTTTCGTCATTTTATTAAATCTTTAAAAGATTAAAAATCGGATAAAGGGGTAAGAAAAAATGAAAATTGGTGTTTTAACAAGTGGTGGCGACGCTCCCGGCATGAACGCTGCTATCAGAGCAGCTGTAAGAGCAGGTATCAAGAAGGGAATGGAAGTTGTAGGTATTTACAGAGGCTACAACGGTCTTATCAACGGCGACATCCGTCCTCTCGATGAAAGAAGCGTTTCTGACATTATTCAGCGTGGTGGTACTGCGCTTTATACAGCACGTTGCGACGAATTCCGTTATAAGGAAGGCGTTGACAAAGCTGTTAAGTCCTGTAAGGAACACGGAATTGACGGTATTGTTGTAATCGGCGGTGACGGTTCTTTCCGTGGTGCTGCTGACTTATCTGCTGCCGGTATTCCTTGTGTCGGTGTTCCCGGTACAATTGATAATGATATTGCTATGACCGAATATACAATCGGTTATGATACTGCTATGAATACAGCAATGGAGCTTATTGACAAGCTTCGTGATACTGCTTCTTCTCATGACCGTTGCTCCGTTGTAGAAGTAATGGGCAGAAGAGCTGGCTATATTGCTCTTAATACAGGTATTGCCTGCGGCGCTATCGCAGTAATCACTTCTGAAATTCCTTATGATCTCGATGCAGTTATTAACAAGATCAAGAACACTCAGACAACAGGTAAGCATCATTTTATCGTTGTTGTTTCTGAAGGTGTAGGCAACGCTGACCAGATTGCAAAGGAAATCGAAGAAAGAACAGGTATTGAATCCCGTGCTACAATCCTCGGCCATGTACAGCGTGGCGGTTCTCCTACTGTCCGTGACAGAGTTGAAGCAAGCAAAATGGGTTACTATGCTGTAACTCTTCTCGAAAAGGGTATCGGTAACCGTGTTGTAGGTTTAAAGCAGGGCAGCGTTTATGACGTTGACATTCAGGAAGCACTTCAGATGAAGAAGCCTTTCCTTGAAGATCTTTACAAGATTGCTGACGAAATCAGCTTCTGATAAGAACAAAACTACAGAGTAGAGAATTGTGCGTTAAGTGCATCACAGACGGAGAGTTGCTGTGGTGACGAAAAGCTTTACGCTTGCGGTACAATTCTCGCATCTCGCTGTGCATAAAACTTATAAGTTGCCATGGCTTATCCGTGTTATGTATTGCGTAATGGGATAAGTCATTAGACTGTCCCGAACAGAAAGGATGGTATTATTATGGCAATTTTAAGAATGTTCAGGGATTCAGCACTTGAATTCAAAAAACTCAGATGTATTACAGTAACCGCAATGCTTATTGCGCTTAATCTTGCTCTCAAAACAGCGACGATTAATATTACCGATGATCTGAAAATAAGTTTTTCATTCCTCGCTCTTGCTGCAATCGGTATGCTTTTCGGACCTACTGTAAGCTTTTTATCGGGTGTGATAACCGATATACTCGGTTTGCTTGTGGCAAACACAATAGGCGCATTCAATCCGCTGTTTACCCTTGTTGAAGCTGTTGGCGCAATGCTTTACGGTTTATTTCTCTATAAACTCAAGCCTATAAAGTTTGATAAAGAAACTTTTAAGCCGAATACTGACCCCAACACAATGCTGCTCAGCGGTATAAATGCAAAGCTCTTTTCTTTGCTTATTGTCGGTTCAGTTCTTGCGCTTAAATACATATACAATATTGATAATCTGTTTGTGATTTATGCGATTATTGTCGCAGTTTTATACGGATGCTTTTTATACAGACTTGCTGTTCTCCCCTGGAAGCAGTTATTAAGAGTTATCGGTGCGAAATTTTCTGTTGCAGTAATCTGTAATATTATTATGAATCCTTTTATAATGTTTATTTCAGATTTCTGGAGCTGGGAAGTAATGTGGGCAGTAAAGATTCCCGCACGACTTGTCAAGAATGCAATACAGGTTCCTGTTGATTGTGTTCTTCTCATGATTGTTCTTTTTCCGATTATGGTTGCTTACAACAGAATTTTCAAAAATCAGGATATGAAAGAACGCAAAAATAAAAACAAGTAATTGAGGTGATTCAGATGAATAAATTAGGTGTTCTCGGAACAGGAAATATGGGTTCAGCCATTATCAATGGTATTGCCGCAAGCGGTATGGATGTTGAGGTATTTGCTTACGACAAGGATGCTGCAAAGCTTTCTTCGCTTCCCGTAAATATCTGCCCTGATGAATCAACACTTGTTTCGGAATGCAAATATGTTCTTCTCGCTGTTAAGCCTCAGGTTTTAGGAAGTGTTCTTGATGAGCTTGCTTCCGCCGTTACTGAAGATACTGTTTTTATTTCTATCTGTGCAGGTATTTCTGCTGATTTTATCCGTTCTCATACAATTGAAAATGCTAAAGTTATTCTTGTAATGCCCAATACTCCTATGATGTTAGGTGCAGGTGCAAGTGCAATGGCTCAGGGCGACAATGTTTCTGACGAAGAATTTGCTTTTGCACGTTCTGTTATCGGCAGCTGCGGTATTACAGAAGTTGTTCCTATGGATAAAATGAAGGAAATTATCTGTATAAACGGCAGTTCTCCTGCCTTTATTTACCTTTTTGCAAAGGGATTTATTGATTTTGCAGCTGAAAACGGAATTGATTCCGAAGCTGCTATGAATTTATTTTCTGCTACTCTTATCGGTTCTGCAAAAATGCTCACCGAATCCGGCATGACAGTTGATGAACTTATCAAGCAGGTTTCTTCTCCCGGCGGTACAACTATTGCCGGTCTTGAAATGCTTTATGCAGGTGATATTGTCGGTCATGTTAAGGATGCATGTTCTGCTTGCACTGAGAGAGCATATGAATTAGCCAAATAGTTTTTACGGGTGAATTATTTTCACCCGTATTTTTATGTAAATTTGTCAATAATAAAATATTTACATTGTATTTACTGACTGCAAGTGCTTATTTGTCTAAAATCAACAACATTTGCAAAATTTTGAAAAATATATTGAAAAAATCCTTTAAATATAGTATAATAAATTGAATATAGGTTTGAAACGCATTGCGCGTTTCGGGGTGTTAAAGATACAGAGAAAGTATGGTATGAAAATGAAGATTTTATTGAAAAACGGCTATATCGTTGACAGTCGCAATCGCGTTGAAGGTATAAGAGATATTCTTATTTGCGATAAGCTTATTACAAAGGTCGCTGAGCAGATTGATGAACCTGCTGATCAGGTTATCGACTGTATAGGCCTTACTGTTATACCTGGTCTTTGCGATATGCACGTTCATTTCCGTGATCCCGGTCAGACCCATAAGGAAGATATTTTCACTGGTTCTGAAGCAGCAGCGGCAGGCGGTGTAACTGCGGTCGCATGTATGCCTAATACTTCTCCCGTTTGTGATAACCCCGAAACTATAAAATATATTGTTGAGAAGGCGAAGGATGCAAAGATCAAGGTTTATCCTGTTGGTTGCATCACAAAAGGCCTTGAGGGAGCTGAACTCTGCGACTTTGATGAACTCAGAAAAGCCGGTGCTGTTGCAGTTTCCGATGACGGAAGACCTGTAAAGAATGCACGTATCATGGGTGAAGCTATGATCAAGGCTCATTATGCAGGACTTCGTGTTATTTCACATTGTGAAGATCTTGATATAATAAACGGCGGCATTATAAATGCCGGTAAAATTTCCAAAGAGCTTGGCGTCAAGGGCATGAGCCGCACAAGTGAAAATATTGTGACTTGTCGTGAAATTCAGCTCGCCAATGACCTTGAGATGCCTATTCACATCGCTCACGTTTCTACAAAAGAGGTTGTTACACTTCTCAGAAATGCTGTAAAGCACGGCATTATGGTTACAAGTGAAACTGCTCCCCATTATTTTACGCTTACTGAAGAAAAGCTTCTTTCACGTGATGCTGATTACAGAATGAATCCGCCGCTTCGTTGCGACGAAGACGTTAAGGCAATAACTGAAGCGGTTATTGACGGAACGATTGACTGTATTGTTACTGACCATGCTCCTCATTCAGCAGAGGAAAAGGCTGATTTTGAAAAAGCGCCCAATGGTGTTGTCGGTCTTGAAACATCACTTGCCGCTACACTTACTCAGCTTTACCATACAGGCAGAATGAGTCTTATGAAGATTGTAAGAATGATGTGTGAAACCCCAAGAAGATTACTCGGTATTGAAGGCGGCAGTCTTGAAGAAGGTAATACTGCCGATATCGCCATCGTTGATCTTGATGAAGAATGGACTGTTGTGCCTGAAAAACTCCATTCAAAATCAAAAAACACCTGTTTCAAAGGTATGACCTTTAAAGGAAAGGTTAAGTATACTATTGTAAACGGTAACATTGTTTTTACGGATAAATAAAAATTTATATAAAACGAAAGGAAGAAAAAATATGTCTTTAGATGCTTTATTGGAAGGAATTGTACGAACTCAGAACCCTACGGTCGCGGGTCTTGACCCGAAACTTGATTTTGTTCCTGCATATATCAAGGAAAAGGCTTTTGCACAGTACGGCGAAACGCTTGAAGGTGCAGCAGCTGCTATACTTGAATTCAACAAGGGTCTTATTGATGCTTTATGCGAAATTGTTCCTGCAGTAAAGCCTCAGGCTGCTTACTACGAAATGTACGGTCCTGCTGGTGTAAAGGCATTATATGATACACAGGAGTATGCACGCAGCAAGGGAATGTATGTTATCACTGATGGTAAGAGAAATGATATCGGTACTACCATGGAAGCATATGCTGTTGCTCATCTCGGTAAGGTAAAGGTTGGAAACAATGAATTCTGTCCTTTCATTGGCGATGCGCTCACAGTAAACGGATACCTCGGAACAGATGGTATCAAGCCTCTTGTTGATGTCTGCAATGCTTACGATAAGGGCATCTTCGTTCTTGCAAAGACCTCAAACCCATCTTCCGGTGAGCTTCAGGACAAGCAGATTGACGGACAGCCCGTATATGAAATGATGGGCAGAATGTGCGAAAACTGGGGTAAGGATCTTACGGGTAAGTACGGTTATTCCGGTGTCGGCATTGTTGCCGGTGCAACATATCCCGAACAGATTGCTGAACTCAGAGCAAAGCTTCCCGGAACTTTCTTCCTGATTCCCGGTTACGGCGCTCAGGGTGCTTCCGCCAAGGATATTTCCGCTGCTTTTGACAAGAATGGTCTCGGCGGAATTGTAAACAGCTCCAGAGGCATTATGTGTGCATACAAGAAGGAAGGCTGTGATGAAAAGGATTATGCAGGTGCAGCATATAGAGAAGCTGTAAGAATGCGTGATGAAATTATGTCTTTTGTCGGTGAAGTAAAGCTTCCCGTATGATAAGAATTTATAAATAAATTTTAATATATAATGGAGGACAGAATGGATTTTACAAAAGCAAAAAAAGCATTCCTCGTGTTGGCTGACGGTACGGTTTTCGAAGGTAAATCCTTTGGTGCTGAAGGAACAGCTATGGGCGAGGTTGTATTTACGACAGCTATGGTAGGATACCAGGAGACATTGACAGATCCTTGCTATCAGGGTCAGATGGTGGTTCAGACATTTCCCCTCATCGGTAACTACGGAACAAATGATGAAGACTATGCTTCTGATAACAGTGTTGTCAGCGGTTACATTGTAAGGGAATATTGTGAAGAACCTTCAAATTTCAGATGTACATCTACAATTGATGCTTTTATGAAAAAGCATGGTATTATCGGTTTATACGATATCGATACACGTTGTCTTACACGTATCATTCGTGAAAAGGGTGTTATGAACGGTATGATTACCGTTACTGACAGTCTTGACAGGGAAGATGCTGTTGCTAAGATTGCTTCCTTTGATGCAGGTGCTGTTGCAGCAAATGCAAGTGTAAAAGAAAACAAGCTTTTAAAGGCTGATAACGCAAAATACAATGTTGCTCTTATTGACTTCGGTGATTACAAAGCTTATGCAACAGAGCTTGTAAAGCGTGGCTGCAACGTAACTGTTATGCCTTATGATACATCTGCCGAGGCAGTAAAGGCAATCAGCCCTGACGGTGTTTTCCTTTCTGATGGTCCAGGAAATCCTGATGTAAACACAAAATCCATTGAAACTATAAAAAATCTTATTTCTGATAAAATTCCTATGTTCGGTGTCGGACTTGGTCACCTTGAACTTGCTGCAGCGAACGGAGCAGAAATTGTCAAGCTCAAGTATGGTCACAGAGGTGCAAGCCAGCCTGTTCTGACTTTTGAAACAGGAAGAACCTATATCACAACCCAGAATCATGGTTACGCAGTTGAAAGCATTTCTTCGGATGTTGCTGAAATCAGCCACATCAATGGAAATGACAAGACATGCGAAGGCATAAAGTATAATAATATTCCTGCATTTTCCGTTCAGTTCCGTCCTGAAACATGCGGCGGACCGCAGGATACATCATATCTTTATGACAGATTTATCAAAATGATGGAGGGTAAGTAAATGCCGTTAAGAAGTGATATTAAAAAAGTTCTTGTTATTGGTTCAGGTCCTATCGTAATCGGTCAGGCTGCTGAATTTGACTATGCGGGCACACAGGCATGCCGTGCTCTGAAGCAGGAAGGACTCGAGGTTGTTCTTGTAAACTCAAACCCTGCTACTATCATGACTGATAAGCACATGGCTGACAAGATTTATATCGAACCTCTGACACTTGATTGTGTAAAGAGAATTATCAAGATTGAAAAGCCCGACAGTATTCTTTCCAATCTTGGAGGTCAGACAGGTCTTACACTTTCCATGCAGCTCGCTGAGGAAGGCTTTCTTGCAGAAAATAATGTAAAGCTTCTGGGTTCACTTCCTGAAACAATTCACAAGGCTGAAGACAGACAGGCTTTCAAGGATACAATGGAAGAAATCGGCGAACCCTGTATCCCTTCAAAGGTTGTTGAAACACTTGAAGATGCTATTGATTTTACCGAAAATGTAATTGGTTATCCTGTAATTATCCGTCCTGCATTTACACTCGGCGGTACTGGCGGCGGTATTGCATATAACTATGACGACCTTCATGAAATTGCAACAAATGGTCTGAGATTATCTCCTATTCATCAGATTCTTGTTGAAAAGTGCATCACCGGCTGGAAGGAAATTGAATTTGAAGTAATCCGTGACGCAAAGGACAATGTAATTACTGTATGCTCCATGGAAAATATGGACCCTGTTGGCGTTCATACAGGTGACAGTATCGTTGTAGCTCCTGCGGTAACACTTACTCCCAAGGAATACGGAATGCTCCGTACAGCTGCTATGAAGATTGTTCAGGCACTTAAGGTTGAAGGCGGCTGTAACTGTCAGTTTGCTCTTAAGCCTGATTCCTTTGAATACGCTGTAATCGAAGTAAACCCCAGAGTTTCACGTTCTTCTGCACTTGCTTCCAAGGCAACAGGTTATCCTATTGCCAAGGTTGCTGCAAAGATTGCTATCGGTTACACTCTCGATGAAATCGTAAATGCTGTAACAGGTACAACATATGCTTGCTTTGAGCCTGCAATTGACTATCTTGTTGTAAAGTTCCCCAAGTGGCCTTTCGATAAGTTTGTATATGCCAAGAAGACTCTTGGCACACAGATGAAGGCAACAGGCGAAATCATGTCCATAGGACCCAGCTTTGAAGCTGCTATTATGAAAGCGGTACGTTCTATCGAGCTCGGTATGGATACAATGACAAAGCCTCTCTTCACAAAGCTTACTGACGAAGAAGTTGAAAAGAAGCTTTATGATGTCGATGTTGACCGTTCCTTCTGTATCTTTGAAGCTCTCAAGCGCGGTATTTCCGTTGACAGAATAAATGAAATCACTATGGTTGACAAGTGGTTTATCAACAAGCTCAAGAATCTTGTTGAGCTTGAAAAGTGGCTTGCTGAAGGCACTCTTACTCAGGAAAAGTACAATACAGCAAAGAAATATTGCTATCTCGATAAGACTATTGAAGCAATTTCAGGTCAGAAGCTTGCTGATTGCGGTATTCAGAAGAAAACGGCTGTTTATAAGATGGTTGATACCTGTGCAGCTGAGTTCTCTGCTGAAACACCTTATTTCTACAGCACATATGATGATGAAAATGAAGCGCTTCAGTTTATTGAACAGCATCCGACAGACAAGAAAAAGATTATCGTATTCGGTTCCGGTCCTATCAGAATCGGTCAGGGTATCGAATTCGACTACTGTTCCGTTCACTGTGTATGGGCATTAAAGGAATTGGGTTATGAAGCAATTATCTGTAACAATAACCCTGAAACTGTTTCAACCGACTTTGATACAGGTGACAGACTTTACTTCGATCCTCTTACTTTTGAGGATGTAGATGCTCTCCTCGCAACAGAAAAGCCTTACGGCGTTGTTGTTCAGTTCGGTGGACAGACAGCTATCAAGCTTACAAAGCATTTACAGGATGTTGGCGCAAATATCCTCGGTACTTCCGCTGAAAGTATTGATGCTGCGGAAGACAGAGAGTTATTTGACGAACTTCTTGAAAAGTGCGGTATTCCTCGTCCTGCAGGTGAGACTGTATTCACCACAGAAGAAGCTGTAAAGGTTGCTGAAAAGCTTGGTTATCCTGTTCTTCTCCGTCCTTCCTACGTTCTCGGCGGTCAGAACATGATTATTGCACATTGCGAGAGCGATGTAATTGAGTATATGGAAATCATTACTCAGACAAAGCTGGACAACCCTGTTCTTATTGATAAGTATATGATGGGTACTGAGGTTGAAGTTGATGCTATCTGTGATGGCAAGGATTTCCTTATCCCCGGTATCATGGAGCATATCGAGCGTGCAGGTGTTCACTCCGGTGACAGTATCTCCGTATATCCCGCCCAGACACTTTCTGAATCTGTAAGAAAGACAATTATCGCATATACAGAACGTCTTGCAAAGGCACTTAACGTTATCGGTCTGGTGAATATTCAGTACGTTGTATATAACGGCGATGTTTACGTTATCGAAGTTAACCCTCGTTCTTCCAGAACAGTACCTTATATCTCCAAGGTTACAGGTGTACAGATGGTTGATATTGCAACCAAGATCATGCTTGGCCAGAGCTTAAAGGATCAGGGATTTGAAAGCGGACTTTATCCCGAAAGTGAGTATGTTGCCGTTAAGGTTCCTGTATTCAGCTTTGAAAAGCTTCACGACGTTGATACACAGCTCGGACCTGAAATGAAGTCAACAGGTGAGTGTCTTGGTATTGCGAAGACCTTTGATGAAGCTCTTTACAAGGGACTTTGCGCTGCAGGCTTCAAGATGTTCCACGAAGGCGGCGTTCTCTTCTCTGTAAGAAATCAGGATAAGCCTGAGATTATCGACCTTGCAAGCAAGTTTGAAAAGCTTGGTTTTGATATCTATGCTACAAGCGGTACTGCATCTACTCTCAACAGAAATATGATTGCTACCAACTTCGTATATCGTGTCAATGAAGGTCTTGAACCCAACATTATTACACTTCTTGAAAGTGGTAAGATCAATTACGTTATTTCTACCTCTGAAACAGGCCGTAAGCCTGCAAGAGAGAGCGTAAAGATGAGAAGAAAGTCTGTTGAACGTTCAATCGCTTGTCTTACTTCCGTTGATACAGCTAATGCCCTTATTTCATGTATTGAATCAGGCAAGACTATCGATGATGTAGAAATGGTTGATATTACAAAGATTTAAATTTTACTGTAAAGCTTTGTGCGGAACGGGTCGGTACCTTCGTTCCGCCTCTGCTTTGCAGTTTTCCATTATTGAAAGGTTATTTTTATGAAACTCGGCAGCTACAAATTCAGAAGAAGATATTCACTTATTCAGATTCTCGTTGATATTGCTTCACTCGTTGCTCTTGCATCCATATTTTACCTTGTGTATGTATGTGCAATTGATATCGAGCAGATGAAGGCGTATAACTCGACAGAAGCAAGCCTTGATTTTCTTAACTGGAAACCGCTTATAGTCTGGTGTGTTCTGGGTGTTGTGGTGACAATTGTTTCTGTTTTATTACTGATTTTGCCGAGGAAAACGCCAAAAAAGCTGACTGTGACTGAAAAATATGCTGCAAAGTATTGCAATATTATTGATGCTTGCATTTCCTGCTTAAGATTTATAGTTTTACTTGCAATTTCTGAACTTTGTTATCTGCATATGAAGTCAATTATGTTGCTTCAGACAGAATTCTCCGTACAACTTATACTTTATACTATAATAGCAGCTCTGCTTATCTGGTTTACTGCAATAAGACTCAACAGCCTGAGTGAGGTTGCTGCAAGTGAGGCGGAAGAAGAAAAACCAAGAAAAGTAATTGAAAACTGAGGTATATGATATGTCATACAAGTGTGATTGTTATAAATTGATTGAGAAGAAAGCGATTTCCGCAGGTATGTTTTCTTTTACAATTTATTGTCCCGAGGTTGCAAATCTCGCAAAGTGCGGACAGTTTGTTCATATTCTTGTTCCCGGTTTTACACTGAGAAGACCTATTTCTATATGTGAAGTCAATCGTGATAAGGGAACTATCAGAATAGTTTTTGAAATAAGAGGTTCCGGTACCGATAAGCTTGCATCAATAAATGTCGGCGATGATATTGATATGATTGCACCTCTTGGAAACGGTTTTTCCGTTCTTGATATTGCGGACGGCAAGCGAATCATCGTTATCGGCGGCGGTATTGGTGTTCCTCCAATGCTGGAAACAGCAAAATCCTACAAGAAAGCAACCGCTTTACTTGGTTTCAGAAGCTATGATAAGGTTATTCTTACAAAGGATTTTGAAGATAACGGAATTGAAACAATCGTTTGTACCGATGATGGCAGCGTGGGAATAAGCGGTACTATTTCCGCCCCTTTGAAGGCTGAGCTTGAAAAGGGCGATGTTGCAGCTGTTTTTGCATGCGGTCCTAAGCCTATGCTTGCTTCTGTTATTTCTCTTGCAAAAGAATATGGTGTATACAGTGAGGTTTCGCTTGAAGAACGCATGGGATGCGGCGTAGGTGCCTGCGTTGGCTGTGTATGTAAAATCATGCGTGACGGCGAAGAAAAAATGCTCAGAGTCTGCAAGGATGGCCCTGTATTCAAAGGTGAGGAGGTTATTCTCTGATGAAAGATTTATCTGTTAAAGTAGCCGGGGTTACATTTCCCAATCCCGTTATTGCCGCATCAGGTACATACGGCTTCGGTGAAGACTATGCACCTCTTTATCCTCTCAATAAGCTTGGTGGTATTTCATGCAAGGGCACTACTATGAACGAAAAACCCGGTAATATACCTCCGAGAATAGCCGAAACTACCGCAGGTATGCTTAATGCTGTTGGTTTACAGAATCCCGGTGTTGAAGTTTTTGTCAACAAATATCTTCCCGAGCTTAAAAAGCAGGGAAATGTAATTATTGCAAATGTTGCAGGTGCAACACTTGAAGATTACAGAAATATTGCTGAGCGCCTTGATTCAACTGATGTAGATATGATTGAACTTAACATTTCTTGTCCTAACGTAAAGCAGGGTGGTGCAACATGGGGAACAAGCTGCGAAGGTGCTTCGACTGTTACAAAGGCCGTAAGAGCTGCTACAAAGAAGCCCATTATGGTTAAGCTTACTCCCAATGTTACCAATGTTGTTGAAATTGCAAAGGCTGTTGAAGCAGAAGGCGCTGACTGTCTTTCCCTTATCAACACTCTTCTCGGTATGAGAATTGATATCCGCACCAAGCGTCCTATTCTGCATAATAATGTGGGTGGTTTTTCGGGACCTGCTATTTTTCCCGTAGCTGTCCGTATGGTATGGCAGGTTGCCAATGCAGTTGACATTGATGTTGTAGGTATGGGCGGTATTTCTACCGCTGAAGACGCAATTGAGATGATGATGGCAGGTGCAAAGGCTGTTCAGATGGGTACTGCTATATTTACTGATCCTTATTCTCCTTTAAAGGTAATTGACGGTATTGAAAAATACATGATTGAAAACAACATTGAAAACCTTTCTGAAATTACAGGCTCCGTAAAACCCTGGTAATAGGAATTGCTATTAAATACAAACGGCGGATTGTTCCGCCGTTTTACTTTATAAGAATATGAAACTACATAATATTTACAGATTTTTTATTAATATCATTTATCCTAATATATGTCCGTGCTGTGAAACTATAATTGAGTATGACGGCGATTTCTGCGACAAGTGCAGAAATAAGATATTGCCGTATGATTCTGATTTCATAATAAAGCATGTGGATGAATTTACCGCATACTGTTATTATGAGGGTATAATACGCCATGCGATAAGAAAATACAAAATAACAGCCAAGGGAAATAGCTATTATGCATTTGCCTTCAGTATTGCCCAGACCTTGAGAAGAAAAAGACTTACAAATGGTCTTGATGGAATTGTGTATATTCCCATGACAAAAGCGGCTCAAAATGAACGAGGATATAATCAGGTGAAATTGATGGCAAAAGAATTACATTCTCTTCTGGATATACCTGTTTATGATGCACTTGTTAAAATAAGAAATACAAAATCCCAGAAATCTGTTTCAGCGGAGGCAAGGCGTTCAAATCTGAAGAATGCATTTGCAATCTCCGACAAAGTTGATATAAAAGGAAAGAGATTACTTCTGATTGATGATGTATGCACAACAGGAAACACCATTTCAGAGGCTGCACGGATACTCAAGGAAGCGGGCGCAGATATGGTTATTGCTGCATCATTTGCAAAAACAAGGGATATTCATTCAAAAAACTTGACTAATTAAAGAAATAATATTATAATTAATAATGAAATAATACTAAAACAAAGGAAAGGGTATAATATGAAGATTTTCTACGATCTTAACGGATCTCTTTACGCCAATATAACCAACAAATGCCCCTGTGCATGCAGATTCTGTCTCAGAAACAACGGCGACAGCGTAGGGGGAAATGATAGTTTATGGCTTGAACATGAGCCTACAATTGATGAAATCAAATCTGCTTTTGACGAGGTTGATAAATCAAAATATAACGAAGTGGTTTTCTGCGGTTACGGCGAACCTATGGAAAGAGCATCTGATCTTATCGAAGTTGCAAAATATATCAAGGAAAAGTCTGATCTCAGAATCAGAATCAACACTAACGGTCTTGTATTACTTATGCATCCTACTTTTGACCTTAGTTCAATGGAAGGTCTGATTGACAGCCTTTCTATCAGTCTTAATGCGTCCGATCCTGAGAAATACTATTATATAACAAATTCAAAATTCGGATTACCTTCATACAATTCAATGCTCAGCTTTGCCGTGAGTGCTTCTGCATTTGTGCCTAATGTTGTTTTTACAATAGTTGGTGTGGTTGATGATGATGAGGTAAATGCCTGCAAGGAAAGAGCAGCAGACCTTGGTATTCCGCTTAAAATCAGGAGTTATATTTCAAATAATACTGATTATAATTGATTTTTCAATGTTCCGGAATCGTTTATTGCGGTCCCGGAATTCATTTTAGTTCAAGTCGGATGTTCATGTGTTTAATAAAATATGAAAGTGAGTAGAAATTGAAAAAAAGATTTTTATTTTTATTCTTATTGTTCGGATTTATAATAAATATTGCATCCTGTAACAGCACTGATAAGGCATATCCGTTTAAATACGCAATTACAGGTAATCCTAAAACTCTTGATCCGCAGTGTGCGCTTAATGACAATTCGGATGCGGTTATCCACACTGTTTTTCAGGGTCTGTTTACCTTTGGCGAAAACGGCGAAATTGAAAACGGTATGATTGATAGTTTCCATATAAGTGAAGACGGAACTATCTGGACATTTAATATCAAACCCGGTATTTATTGGTCTGATGGTGATGAATTTTCTGCTGAATGTACAGCTGAGGATTTTGTGTTCGGTTTTCAGAGACTATTCAGGCCTGCGACGAAATCTGAATGTGCAGCCGATTATTTCATAATTAAGAACTCTGAAGCTGTAAATAGCGGTGCAGTATCCGATATTTCCTTGCTTGGAGTACGTGCTATTGATAAATATACGCTGGAGATCGTTCTGAATGAGCCATGTTCTGATTTTATGTCATTGCTTGCATTACCGCCCGCAATGCCATGTAATCAGGAGTTTTTTGAAAGTACACAGGGAAGATATGGTCTTGCAGCCGATTGCGTCGCATCAAACAATGGTTATTATGTTCATACATGGAATTATGATAAATGGAGCGACGAAGGAAATTATATAATTCTCCGAAGAAATACTTTGAATCAGTATTCTGCTGATTCGCCATACACGATAAATCTGTTCATTGATCCTGTTAATGAGAGAAAAGATTTTGATGAAGAAATTCTTAATGTATATAAGGGGAAAGATTACAAGGAAATAACAGAGTTACATCGTACATATAAATCTGACGAGTATGAGACCGCAGTATGGGGATTAATTTTCAATACTAAGGGTAATTTTTCAAGTCATAACTATCGTCTTGAGCTTTCAGCAGCTACTGAATTTACAGCATCTGATGAAAGATACAAGGCTTTTAACGGCATTATTCCTTATTCTGTTATAACAGGGCAGGGCAGCTACCGTGATATTGTAGGCGACCTTAACAGCGTTATTTCTTCTGCAAAGGGAGTTGGCACTCTTTCGGGAATGAGAATGATAATGCCATCAGGTACTGGTCTTCGTACGGATATTGGTAAAATTCTTCAGAAATGGCAGTCTGAATGCGGTTTTTACTGCAGTATATCAGAGCTTGATTCGTCCGAGTATACAAGTGCTCTTGAAAACGGAGATTTTGATATTGCTCTTGTAAAGCTTACAGGAGAATATAATTCGCCCTATGCTTACCTCAATGATTTTCTTACAGGAAATTCTGCAAATTATGGCAATTATGAAAACCAGAAGTATTCCCATATTATAAACAGCGCTCTGTCATCAAACGATAGTACAGCATCATCCGTTTATTATAAGGAGGCTGAACAGTTATTGATTGACAGTGGTATTTTTGTTCCGCTGTGTATTGAAACGGAGTACGTTTTCTACAAGGAGAAGCTTGAAACGATATGTTATAATCCGTTTTCAGGGGTTTATAGCATAAAAGGATAGGTGATTATTTGAAAGCAATTATTTTCGATGCTTTTGGAACGCTTTTCAAGATTACAAACGGCGGTTCAGCAAGGTTTATAATGAGTAAAATAACCGAAAACGGTGTAATAGTTGATGAAACTGCATTTTTAGATGAATGGAAATCGTATTATAAAAAGTGTACTGATGGCAGTTGCGGATTTAATACAGAACGTGATATTTTTGTATCAAGGATTCAGATGTTTTACAACAGGTACAGTGTAATCAGAAACGCTGATAATGACGCTGATTTCTTGCTTGCGGAAGCATTTAAACGTGATGTTTATCCTGAAACAAAAGCCGTAATCAAGGAGCTTATGTCAAAATATAAGGTTTTTATCGGCTCAAACACTGATAATGATGTGATTGAAAGCGTAATATCAAATAATAATATTACTGTTCACAAAGTTTACACATCAGAAAATCTCAAATGCTATAAACCAAACCCGATATTTTATCAGAAAATACTCGATGACAATAATTTGTCGTCGTATGATGCGTTGTTTGTTGGTGATTCAGTAACCGATGATGTTCTCGGTCCGAAGGCTTTGGGAATCAGAACTGTGTGGATAGATAGGGAAGGGAAAGGCGGAGATTTCGGGCAGGATTATACGGTTACGGATTTGAATGGGCTTTGGGAGGTAATGAAATGATTACAGACGATTTATACATAGTGAATTATTGTCACCCAAACTGTGTTCCTCTGAAAAATATTATGAGATTACCAAAGGAAGAAGCTTTCGCACTTGCTTATGAAATGGCACAGCAAAACAAAGACACAACAGCGTTTTATCGCTTTGCGGATTTTGAAAATTATTATCCCGAACGCTTAAAAACTGATGAGCTTTTATATTCTCAATTTGTCAAAATTGGTGGAAAAGCAACAGAAAGGCATCCTCTTTCATTTGTACTTCAAGGCAGCGAATATCTTAATGTTTATTACATAGAGGTACAAGTTTGGTGTGATATTGGTTGCGGTGACTGATGTATCATAATTTGGTATAATAAAACCCCTCGGTACTTTGTACCGAGGGGTTCATTATGTAATTTTATAAAATTACTTGATAACACGAACGTTGATAACAGATTCAACAGCCTTGATCTTATCAGCAATGCTGTCTGTGTTGCCCTTAACGTCGAGAACTGTGTAAGCCATATCCTTCTTGGACTTGCTAACCATGTTTTCAATGTTAATGCCGTTTTCAGCAGCAACAGCAGTTACCTTTGTAAGTAAGCCTTCAACATTCTTGTGGATTACACAGATCTTAGCGTCACCGCTCATAGGAACGGATACGTTAGGAAGGTTTACACTGTTGATGATATCGCCCTTTTCGAGGTAAGCGATGATTTCGTTAACAGCCATAACTGCACAGTTGTCTTCACTTTCAGGAGAAGAAGCACCGAGGTGGGGGAATGCTGTAACGCCTTCAACACCGATAAGGTCATCAGTTACGAAGTCTGTTACATAAGCAGCCATGCCGCCGTTTGCGAGAGCGTCGATGATAGCCTTGCTGTCAACGAGGTCAGCTCTTGCAAAGTTGAGAATACGTACATTCTTCTTCATTGTAGCGATGGATTCAGCATTGATCATGCCCTTTGTTTCGGGAGTAGCAGGAGCGTGAAGTGTGATGTAATCGCACTGTTCAAAGATTTCCTTATTGCTCTTTACATAGTTGATCTTTGTAGAAAGGTGAAGAGCGCCGTCAACAGAAAGGAAGGGGTCTGCACCATAAACTTCCATACCGAGAGCAGCAGCTGCATTAGCAACTAAAGCACCGATAGCACCAAGACCGATAACACCGAGCTTCTTGCCCTTGATTTCGGGACCAGCAAACTGAGCCTTGCCTTTTTCTACAAGCTTGCCAACTTCGTCGCCCTTGCCCTTTAAGGTCTTGAGCCAATCCATGGAAGCAGCGACCTTACGGCTGGAGAGGAATAAACCTGCTAAAACAAGTTCCTTAACAGCGTTAGCGTTAGCACCGGGAGTGTTGAATACAACGATACCCTTTTCGGAGCACTTTTCAATCGGAATATTGTTTGTGCCTGCGCCAGCTCTTGCAATAGCAAGGAGGTTGTCGCCGAGCTCCATTTCGTGCATGGAAGCGGAACGAACGAGAATAGCAGCAGGATCAGCCATATCTTCGCTGAATGTATACTTGCTCTTGTCAAATAAATCTGTACCGCAAGCAGCAATCTTATTGAGTGTTAAAACATTGTACATTGGTTTTTACTCCTTTATGCTTAAAATTAGCAGTTTTCTGCTTCAAACTTCTTCATGAAATCAACGAGAGCCTGAACGCCTTCGATAGGCATAGCATTGTAGATGGAAGCTCTCATACCGCCAACGGAACGGTGACCCTTGAGGTTTTCAAGACC
>JAGALB010000044.1 GCA_017625405.1 Ruminiclostridium sp.
CCCCTTGAAGTTATCGACGAATACGGCGCAGATGCCCTCCGCTTCATGCTTGCTACCGGAAATTCTCCCGGAAACGATATGCGCTACATCGACGACAAGGTAAAGGCTGCAAGAAACTTCGCAAACAAGCTCTGGAACGCTTCAAGATACATCCTTATGAATCTTCCCGAAGATATGGAAAAGGCAACTCTTCCTGAAAATCTTCCTATCGAGGACAAGTGGGTGCTTACACTTTACAACAAGCTTGTAAAGGAAGTTACAGACAATATCGAAAGCTTCGAGCTGGGTATTGCTATCGGTAAGCTTTACGACTTTATCTGGGATATCTACTGCGACTGGTACATCGAGCTCACAAAGCCCAGAATTGCCGCAGGCGGTGAAACTGCTCTTGCTGCGCAGAACGTACTCGTTTACGTAATGCAGGGTGTTTTAAAGCTTCTCCACCCCTTCATGCCCTTCATCACAGAAGAAATCTGGCAGTCCATGCCCGTAGCTGATCAGCCTGAAAGCATTATGATTGCAAAGTGGTGCGAATATGACGAAAAGCTCAACTTTGCGGCTGACGCTGAAGCATTCACAAAGATTATCGACGCTATTAAGGCTGTACGTGTTCAGAGAAACGAACTCAACGTTCCCCCTTCAAAGAAGGTTACAATGTACATTGAAACTGCTGACACAGCACTCTTTGAATCCTGCAAGGTATTCTTTGAAAGACTGGCGGGCGCAGGCGAGCTTGAAATCAGCGAAAAGGCTGCTGCTACCGAAGGCATGATCACAGTTGTTACCGCAGCTGCGAGAGTATTTATGCCTATGGGTGAGCTTGTTGATACAGAAAAGGAAATGGCACGTCTTGAAAAGGAAAAGAAGACAGTTCAGAAGGATATCGACTTCTTATCCGGTAAGCTGAACAACCAGGGCTTCCTTTCCAAGGCTCCTGCACAGCAGATTGAAAATGAAAGAGCAAAGCTTGCAAAGGCTGAAGAAAAGATGGCAAAGATTATAGAATCCATCAACGCTCTTAAATAAGGCGAGGAAAATAAATGGTAAGAAACATTGTTCTGATAATTCTTTTTATCGTTCTTTACGGCGGTATGTTCGTGCTGAGTTCGCAGAAGGCTGAAGAAACAACCGACAGAAACGGTTTCGGCGAATTCTATGACAACAAGTATAGCTGTGAGGCATGCAATTTTGAAATGGAATTCAAACCCGACTGGATAACAATGGACGGCGTTACAATCGAAAAGATGTACACAAGCGAAGAACTGCTTGATTACGGAAATCCCGGCGAGTATGACTTTATCGCCGGTATCGCTTCGCCGAAATTTGAACTCTTATGTGTACGTTATAAAAACTGTAACCTGGATAAAAGCTGTTTCACAGTATCATACCTTTACCACGAACTGGACTATTATAAAGAGAATGTAGCGCTGGCAGGCGGAACTCTCAGCGGTTCAGGCTGCAACGTTATTCAGGCACAGGGTAACGGTGCTGATATGGCGTATTATTACTGCGATTATACGCTTGACGACCAGTTTTATTCAATCGTAAACTGTTATGTAAACTGCGGAAGAGATTATATCTGTTTCACAGGCTACTATGAAAACAGGGACGGACTTGATGAAATAATCGAGTTTCTCAATACAGGTCTGACCTTCAATTCATCATCAGCAGTAAATGTATAGAAAACGCATCTGTCCTTCGGGGCAGATGCATTTTTTTATATTGATTGATTTTTTTGTTATCAAAAATTCGCTTGTACAATTTATCAATTTAACCATAATTTTCAACACGAATACCCTTGACAAAAATAAAATATGGTAATTTTAAACAAATTTGAAACGAACATTTCTACACTCGTGACCGATTTTTAACAAAAAAGGGGTAGATTTTTTTAAAATTATCGTGTATAATAATAACCAAGGTATTTTTATACCAAAATTACTCTTTGGGGGTTCATTATGAAAACTTATAAATGCAGGAATATCAGAAACATTGCACTGGCAGGCCACGGCGGAAGCGGTAAGACCTCCCTCGCAGAAGCCTTGATGTTTGTAAGCGGCGGCCTTGACAGAATGGGTAAGGTTTCAGACGGTAGCTCTGTCTGCGACTATGATCCCGACGAAATCAAGAGAAAAATTTCTCTTAACACTTCCCTTGCATACGCAGAATGGAAAGATGTTAAGATCAATATGATAGACACTCCCGGTCAGTTTGACTTTATCGGCGGTATGTACGAAGGTATCAGAGCTGCTGAAAGCGTTATTATCACTCTCCCTGCCAAGGACGGCGTTGAGGTTGGTACTATCAAGGCTTATCGTGAAGCTCAGAAAAACAAGAAGGCTACAATGTTTGTAGTTACAAGAATGGAAGAAGAAAACTCCAACTTCTACAAGTGCCTTGAAGAGCTCAAGACAAACTTCGGTCCTTCAATCTGCCCTATCGTTGTTCCCTTCGATAAGTACGGTACAGTTGAAAGCTATATCAACCTTCTCGAAATGAAGGCTTATACATATGACAAGGATGGCAAGCCCACTGAAGTGGAAATGCCCGCTTCCGAAAACAGATTAAAGGGCTTACGTGCAGCTATGGCTGAAGCTATCGCCGAAACCGACGAAGAGCTTATGATGAAGTTCTTCGAAAACGAAGGTGAAGACTTTACTGAAGCTGAAATCATCAAGGGTCTTCACGACGGTATCGACCAGGGTATTATCACTCCTGTTGTATGCTGCTCAGGCGACACTCTCGCAGGCGTTGACATGCTTCTCAACACTATCGTTTATATGCTTCCTTCTCCCGACGAAAGAAACGCTGAAGGCGTTGAATATGACGAAACAGCTCCTCTCGCAGCTATCGTTTTCAAGACAATCGCTGACCAGTTTATCGGTAAGATGAGCTTTGTAAAGATTGTAAGAGGTACTCTCAGCAACAAGGATGAAGTTGTAAACGCTACAACAGGCGAAACCGAAAAATTCGGCAAGATGGTTGCATTAAAGGGTAAGAAGCAGGAAGAAATGATTGAAGCTTATGCAGGCGACATCATCGCTCTCACAAAGCTCAACGCAAACACAGGCGATACACTCTGTGCAGCTTCTGACGTTATTTCTCTTGACAAGATTACATTCCCTGAAGCTTGCTATTTCAAGGCTGTAAAGGCTAAGGACAAGGGCGACGAAGGCAAGATCAGTGCCGCTATCAGACGTTTACTTGAAGAAGACCACACATTATGCTACATCCATAACCACGAAACACATCAGCGTATTATCGGCGGTCTTGGCGAACAGCATATCGAAGTTGCAGTCCAGAAGTTAAAGAGCAAGTTCGGCGTAGATGTCATTCTTGAGGATCCCATCATTGCTTACCGTGAAACAATCCGTAAGTCCGTCACAGTTGAAGGAAAGCACAAGAAGCAGTCCGGCGGTCACGGTCAGTACGGTCATGTTAAAATCGAATTCGCACCCGGCACAGAAGACGGTCTTGTATTTGCTGAACAGGTATTCGGCGGAAGCGTTCCCAAGAACTTCTTCCCTGCTGTTGAAAAGGGCTTACAGGAAAGTATCGAACACGGCGTTCTCGCAGGTTACCCTGTTGTACGTTTAAAGGCTACTCTCCTTGACGGTTCTTACCACCCCGTAGACAGCTCTGAACAGGCATTCAAGATGGCTGCTCACTTAGCATATAAGAACCTTACACAGGCTTCTCCCTGCCTGCTTGAACCTATCAAGCTTCTCACAATCACAGTACCCGATGATAACACAGGCGACATCATGGGTATCGTAAACAAGAGAAGAGGCGCTATCCTCGGCATGGAACCTGCCGGCGACGGTTTAACAACTATCAGCGCAGAGCTTCCCGAAGCTGAAACAGGCGACTTTGCAACCTATATCAGACAGGTTACACGTGGTATGGGCTGGTTCACAATGGAATTTGCACGTTACGAACAGCTCCCGTCCAACCTTGAAGCTGAAGTTATTGCAAATGCTCCCAAGTACAGCGAATATGAAGGCTGATAAGGCCGACGCCGTTTAATAACAAACAACTGACCCCGCAGTCCGAAAACTGCGGGGTTAAATATTTTTATAAATTTATTGGTTTCAGGAAAGCTCAGAAAGGCTTTCAAATATCTTATCCATCATTTCAACACCGGGAAAATGCCCTGTGTTTTCAACAACAGCATATCTGAGATTTTTATTATCCGACTTTTCAACAACACTTTTAACTACATTTGTAGATGCTACAATATCCGTTTCACCCTGTATTATATAATACGGCATTTTAACAGCGTTGAGCGTTTCTGTAAGGTCAATTTTCAGAATCTCATTCCAGAGTGAAACATTACCTTTATAACCGTTATCTACAACGGCTTTGAAATCCATGAAAGTATAATCGGGGCTTGTCATAAGTCCCATTATCATTTTACCCATAGGAGCTTTTTTACAGTTCTTATTGTTATACGCATCGGTATATTTTGTAAGGCAGGAGCTTATAGTCTGAAGTTCTGTGGAATTTGCAGTTTCAGGCTTTGCATTTTTAATGATTTCAAGCTTCTTCCTCGGTGCGGCAGAAGCTTCAAGAGCATTCACCACCTCATCATTAAAGAAGACATTCTTTATGATTTGTCCCGATACAACGATTCCGTCAATTGCATCGGATTTTTCAGCTGAAACCAGTGCACTGAGTACAGAGCCCCATGAGGTTGCAAACAAAATCAGCTTGTTTTCAGGGAATTTTTCTTTTATTCTGTCAATAAGGTCAGCTGTCATATTTACGAACGTGCTGATTTTAAAGCTTTCATCAATTTTTCTGTTATTTATTCCACAGCCGAGCTGATCCCAGTAAACCATAATGAATTTATCGGTAAATTCGGGAAACAATCCTCTGCATCCCACAGAAAAGGGTATGGGTGTTCCCGGACCGCCGTGAAGGGTAATTACTACGGGAAGCTCTTTGTTTTTTCCTTCAATAAGCACTTTCTGTTCATATCCGCCGAGATTTAAGGTTAAAAGTTCAGAAACCTGATTGCCTTCAATCACAGCTCTGCGTTTTTTATTCATATGTAAATCCTCACTCTGCTAATTTTATTAATTATACCATTCTTAATATCAACTGTCAACTAATGGCACCCTCTGTAAACTCCTGTTAATTTAATGAAAACGCTTGAAATCCGCTATGCTATGTGATATAATTTAAATAATTGTATGAAAGGATTTTTCAATATGTCTACTGTATTGACTGACAGAACTCTGTCATATATGAATATAAATCAGAAATTCGCCGATAAAGAAGCGCTGCTTAACTACATCAACGGCGTTTTCTCCTGCGGTGCGGATTATGTTGAAATAAACAGCGGACTGCTGGAGCTGCTGGACGGCGAGGATTTATCAGAAAAATACATACTCCAGATATGCTCCGTCAAGGATATAAAGCTTTGTGTTGACCACAAATTTGCTTACGTTTCTATCCCTGCTGACCTTTCAGTCTTTTTTGATAAGCTTTCTGTATTCCAGAATATCATCGCTGAGGTACAGTCCGATAAATACAGCATTATTTCAGAGCTTCTTGACCACAAGGAGCATGACCACTTCAGAAATGTGTCAATGATTCGCCTTACCGGACTTTTAAGCTCCGACGAAGCCGATATGAAAGCACTTCTCGGTTGGTGCCGCTTCAATTTCCATCAACCCATAGATATCTGCCCCCTGAACACTATGCTTTCAGGCAGCAGCGATGCTCTTGACGCCTTCAACTGCGATGCTGATGCAGTTTCCCTGTCGTTCGGAAGAAATCACTATTACACATCCTTTGAGGATTTCCTCATTAACCGCCAGATAATGAGAAGAAGCGTAATGACACCTGAGTCAATTGCCGCACTGTGCAATGCCAGTCTTGCTTTTATGAAGCTGTTCTGCACTATTCCCAGCGGTATGGAACGCCTTGCTATAAAGGACGGTCCTACACCGAGCCCTGTCTACGATATAGAAAAAGGTCTTGCCTTCCGCCCGTTCAAACCGGGAAGACGCAAATTGCCCGACAACGAAAACATTATCGAGCGCCAGATACGCACAATCGGTCTTGAAAGAGAAATCGAAGACGCAATAATAGATATGCTCAAAAAAACAAATTACAGCTTCTATCAGAATATAATAAAACGAAATTTCATAGATTAACGAGAGGAAAAGAAAATGCTACAAGAGGTTATTTCCCACAAATGCCCGAACTGTGCGGCAAAAATCGAATTTGATATTTTCACACAGAATTTTACCTGCCGTTTCTGCGGCTCGGCTTTTTCAAAAGAGCAGATGGAAAAGCTGTATCCCACAGATAAGATTACAGAGGAATTCATCAAAGAAGCCGAAGAGGAACCCACAGAAGAACAGCTGCACGAAACAGAGCTTTTTGAAAAGCAGGGTAATCTCCACTCCTGTCCCAGCTGCGGTGCAGAAATTATCACTGATAACAGAGATACTACATCCGCATACTGTCACTACTGCAACAACCCCGTAAGCCTTGTGGGACGTCTTTCAGGTCAGTTCAAGCCTGATAAAATCATCCCCTTCAAAAAAACCAAGGAAGATGCAATAGAAGGCTTCAAAACATGGTGCGGCAAAAAGAAATTCTTACCCAAAGATTTTAAATCTGAAAAGACTCTGGAAGAAATCAAAGGTATCTACGTTCCTTTCTGGATTGCCGACTGCTGCGTCAGCGGCGAGTTTACCGCACTTTGCAAAAACTCCTCAAGCCGCAAGGTGGGTAATACAATTACTACAACCACAAAGGAATATAACGTTGTACGTAACGGAAGCGTTATATATCGTGGTGTTCCCGCCGATGGATCTTCAAGAGCAAATGACCAGCTTATGGAAAATATCGAACCCTTCAACTACGACGAGCTTGTAGATTTTTCCATGGCATTCCTTTCAGGTCACACAGCAGAAAAATACGACATCGACAAGGATGCCGTCTTTAATCGTATTTCAGGAAGAGTATGCAGTGCTGCAATGCTTGAATTCCGCAAATCCATCAACGGTTACAGCACTGTTATTCCTCAGAAATCCGAATTTCAGGTTACGCATATAAACTGGAAATACGCTCTTATGCCCATGTGGTTTTTATCATATAAATACAAGGGGCAGAGTTATTACTATGCCATGAACGGTCAGACAGGAAAATTCGGCGGAAATCTGCCTATCGACAAGTTAAAAGTCGCACTTGCCGGCATAGGTATAGGACTTATTCCCTTCTTACTGTTCGGATTTGCAGCGTTGGGAGGTGTATTGTTTTGATTAAATTAACAGCACTCCTTATTTCAGCTGCAGCTGCCGTTTCAGCCGCAGAAGGCTCATATACAGAGGTTGAAAACAAATACTTTGGTATTACTACCTCAGAAAACGGAAATATTGTTTTTTTTGATGAGCTTGACCTCCTTGACGAAAGCGAAGAAAAGAACATATACTTCACTATCGTGGAAGCGGTCAGAGAAAAAGATATTTCTGTCGGTGTAATTTCCAATGCCGATACAAGCAATGAAGCAGCAGATTATTTTTATAGCATGATTTCTGAGGATGACACCGATTTCGCTCTCATGCTTTTCAACGAGGACGACTACGCATATCATTTCTACGGAAGTGCCGAAACAGAGTTCGCAAATGCCTATGAAGAATTCTGGATGACAAATGCTTACATGGACGAAAAGCATTATTTCGTTGGTGCTGTGCAGTTTCCTCTTGATATTCAGTATCACACACCCAGCGAAACACCCGTCGAAACCTCAGCCGCAGTAACGGAAGAAACAACACCGCCCGAAGACGCAGTTATCCCGTCTGACAACGGCATCAGCACACTCACACTGAAAAACGGCTATACCGCAATGCTTCACGATATTGACGATTCACTTACCAGCGACGAAGAACTGGAGGTTCTCGGCGAAATGTTAAATGCTGTGCTTGAATTGAACTTCAATATCGGCATTGTTATAACTGATGATATCGGCGCCGACAAATCCGATTACGGCGTTATGGATTTCGCAGACGTTTATTACGAAAACTATTGCAGAAGAGATACAAACGGTATACTTCTGCTTATAAACAACGATAATAATTACGACTGGATTTCAACAAGCGGCAGTTGTATTGACCGTTTTTACGGTAAGGAAGACGCAATTTTTGATGCATTCATTGACTATATCAAGGACGGCAATTACAGCCGTGCCTGTCAGAGCTTTATTAAAGAGGTAAGATATTACGGCAACCAGAGCTATGATTATTACGAAGATGATTACGACGACAGCTCCGGCATACACTTCCGTGAGGATGGTGTCAGCGTTCATCTGGACAGCGAAGACTTCGAGGGATTTATAGGCCTGATCATTTTCTGCGGATTTTTTGCACTTATCGCTGT
The DNA here is from genome assembly GCA_017625405.1 of Ruminiclostridium sp. GTDB lineage: Bacteria > Bacillota > Clostridia > Oscillospirales > Ruminococcaceae > Ruminiclostridium_E. The sequence goes on from JAGALB010000044.1 coordinate 8,395, forward strand.
TACAATATTTACAGGCGTAATAAACAGCAGCTATAAAATGAAAAAGAATGTTACAGCTGCAAATTATAAGCTTATGAACTCCCTTGTATTCTCACAGAAAACAGATACATATCTGCGCACTTATACTACAAGAAGAACTGTAAGCAGTTCTTCCGGCGGCAGCCACAGCCGTTCAGGCAGCCGCTCAGGCGGTAGTCGTTCACACCGTTCAAGCGGTGGCGGAAGACATGGCGGCGGTGGTAGAAGAAGATAATTCTTGACACAATGCCGTTATTGGTGGTATAATAATTATACATTTTTTCAGAGAGGAAATACAAAAAAACGACAATGAAAAAGAAATCAAATAAGCTGAACCTTATTATCTGCGGCATAGCTTTTATTGTAATGCTGCTATATATGTTCTTTGTAGATAAAATAGAGAATCTTGTAAACTCAATTACAAGCATCAACCCTGTATTTTTGCTTATTGCAGTCGGATTTATGGCGGGATACTGGCTTTTTGAAGCCCTTGGTCTTCACGCAGCAGCAAAAAGCCTTGATTCAAAGGTGAAATTCAAGGACAGCCTTTTTGTAACAATGATTGGTCAGTATTTCAACTGCATAACACCCTGTGCAACAGGCGGACAGCCTATGCAGGTCTATTATTACACAAAGAGAGGGCTTTCCCTTGGCTCAGCAATGACAGCGCTCGTCTGTCGTTTTATCGTATATCAGTTCATTCTTACCGTTTATTCAATAATACTGCTTGTCTTCAAGCTTTCCATGTTTACAGACGGCATTTTCAAAGGTCTTGCTGTGCTGGTGCTTATCGGCTTTGCAGTCAACACGGCAGTTATTATAATGCTTTTTATGGTTGCTTTCTTCCGAAAGCCCACAACAAAGCTTGCACACGGCATCGTAAAGCTTCTTGCGAAAATAAAGATTATAAAGGATCCCGAAGCTAAAATTGTCTTTATAGATAATGAGCTTGAGCAGTATCACGAAAATTTTCTTTTCATCAAAAGCAAGCCGCTTCTGATTCTTAAAATGTGTGTGTTTACCGCTGTACAGCTTTTCCTTTATTTCAGCATCACATATGTTATTTATCTCGGATTCGGACTTTCAGAAACTGATTTATTTACAATTATTGCCTGTCAGGCATTTGTGCTGATGATTTCCTCATTTGTTCCTCTTCCCGGTGCAATGGGTGCGGCAGAAGGCAGCTATGCGGCATTCTTCGGCAGCATTTTCGGTAGCTTTACAGCATTCTCAACATTTATATGGCGTTTTCTCACATTCTATCTGCCTATCATAATCGGTCTTGTTATTAACCTTTTCCTTACAAAAAGCGGAAAGGAAAACCTTGACGATATGCAGAACAACGCATAAAAGCAAAACCACAATTCAGTATAACTGAATTGTGGTTTATTTTTATCCAAGCATAGCTTCAATCAGATCTTCAGGCTCATCGCCTACGGCAACAATTTCAACTCCAAGTGCAGCTTCAGCCTCGCTTACAGTTACATTGTCGAGGAAAACCGGCTCATCGGCTTTCAGCATGGTTTTCGGAATAAGCAGAGCATCACCAAGCTCAGCCTTGAAGGGCGTAAGCTGAGAAATAAGATCATTTCCCGTTACAAGTCCAGCAACAGTGATTGTTTCGCCGAAAAACCTGTTATTTATCTCATAAACACTTATTTTCACAGAAGGAAAACGCTTCATTGTTTCTTCGGCAAGCTCGGACATAAGCGGCTTTGCCAGCTTTCCTGTGGCGATTGAACGGTTAATTACCGAGCCGTCATCCTCAACCTCATCAAGGCATTCAAGAAATCCGTCACGTAGATATGCCCACATTCCCACACCATTCTCATACTGGTCAAAAGAACCGTAATAACTGCTGTCAGGCACAGGAAGCCCCGCAAGCAGGAAAAACTCATCTGCGGGATAAACAACACGATCGCCGTGCTCCGCTTCAAGCTTGTCACCAAATTCTTCGATTATTCTTATCGCTTCAAGGGCGGACTGCTTGTCGTGCATCTCAATCTGTGTAAGCCCGTCACGGAATTTTGAAGCACCGAACGGTACAACCGCAATACTCTGCACCTCAGGATAAAGGGCTGTAAGGTCAGAAAGGGTACGGCGAAGCTCATCGCCATCATTCCAGCCCTTGCAAAGAACAATCTGACAATTCATTACAATGCCGTTTTCCGCCATTCTTGGGATATAGTCCAGCACCTTGCCTGCATTCTTGTTATTAAGCATTTTCACACGGAGTTCGGGATTTGTTGTATGCACAGATACATTTACATTGAGCTTCATGCGGATTATACGGTCAATATCAGCGTCGCTCATGTTGGTAAGAGTGATATAGTTACCCTGTAAAAAGCTGAGACGGCTGTCATCATCCTTAAAATAAAGGGTTTCACGCATTCCCTTTGGCAGCTGGTCAATAAAGCAGAAAATGCATTTATTACGGCAGGTCTGCTTTTTATCCATAAGATATGTTTCAAAATTAAGACCAATTTCGTCGTAATCGTCCTTTTTCTTTACCGTCACCGTGCGTGTATCCAGTTCAAAACTGAGGACAGGGTCAAACGTATAAAAGCCATAATCAAGAGAATCGTTTATGGGGTTACCGTTTATGGCTACAAGGGTTTCCCCTGCTTTTATCCCTGCTTTTGCAGCAGGAGAACGAGGAGTTACGGATTCTATTTTAACGGGCATGTTTATTATCCTTTCGCTTACATAGAATTATATATACAATGAATACTACGATGGATGCTATCGAAATAATAACACCATCACCCAGACCTTTTACAGAATATTCCAGCTCAATCCCGTGTTCGCCTTCAGGGACGATTACACCTATCATTCCGTTGTTTACTTTGTAGACAGATGTCTGTATTCCGTCAACGTAAGCTTTCCAGTTATCGTTATAAGAAAGGCTGAAGAACACAACATTTTCACGGGACATATCGATCCTGGCTTTAATGCCTTTTGTGCTTTTTTCAAGGTCATAACAGGTTTCCGTTTTGCAACGCTCAATGAGCTGTGCGTATTCGTCTGAAGAAATTTCTTCAGACGCATCTTCATTACACACTGTGAGTAAATCAGAAAACTCATCAGTATCTTCAACCACAAGGTGCTTAAGATAAATATCCTGCTTATGCATATCATCTTCAATTTCCTGATATTCTTCAGCAGAAATCATCGTATCATAAGTAAAGCCCATGGGAATATAATTCAGATTTTCGTATATATAATATTCATCAAACATTCCGCAAAAAGCCACATTATCGCTTTCTTCCGTAATTTCACTTGCTGACATAAAATATTTTACAGACAACAAATCGCAGATCGGGCGGTCTTCGATATCGGGCATATCAAAAACTCCGCCGGCAGCAACCTTCCCGGTTTCTGTAAGAAACTCAGAAAAACCATTGTCATATATACTGTTGAAGCACATAATGCTGTCAACATCCCAATACATATTATAATTAGCAACGCCTGCCTTGATTGAAAAACGTTCACTCTTATCAATATCTTCAGGGATTTCTTCGTTATAATTGAAAGTATCCAGAATAGCCTTCTTGTCAGCACCGCCTGTGTCGGTAAAAGTATAGTATGTCATTATACCGAAGGCCATATAAATGCCTATAAACGAGAATATATAAAGCTTCGGAAAAAACTCTTTATCTCTCTTCATTCTGGCGCATATTATCAGCATTACAAGACTAATTACTGTAATCAAAAAATGAATTATAGTTAAGGATTCCGAAGTTGAAGAAATGCCGACACCTTTGGTAAATTCTGTTTCAAAATCATAGAAAAGCCAGAACAGTAAAAATCCCGCAAGTACAGCTGAACAAGCAATAATACCCGGCTTGAAGCTGATTTTTTCGTCAAGCGCCTTCAACGAAACCATTACACCGATAAGCAAGGGCATATAGTACCATCTTGCGTAATATGAAGAGTTGAACGCAAAGAACATCTGATTTAGAACAGGAACAAAAGCAATTACAACCGATACCAAAAGCATATATGTCTGCCAGCTTTTCTTTTTTGCCCACATATAGGAAATTACACCAGCAGCAGAGAAAAGCGGAATATATGCAGCCACACTTGCAAGCAAGACACCATAAGGATATGAACGCTCGGTTTCAATAAAAAGCGAAGTATAAGCGAACGGATCCGGTATCATAAACGCACTCTGTATTATTTTCAGATAATTAAAACCGTTATGATAAGTAAACATATCGGCAAGAGCGATTGTGCTTGTAGCCTTTTCGTTGGAAAGGAGCATACAAAGAACAGGCATAAACACAGGCATGGCAATAAGACAGCCGATTACAGCTTCCACCGACACATAAAGCAAGCTTTTAAGCTTTCTTCCGGACTGCTTGTCTGTGCAACCCACAAAATAATAAATTATCAGGAAAAGCGCCTGGCCAAAGAAGAAATAATAGTTTACAAACGCCATAAGCGCAACAGATAAGGCAAAAACACCCTTTCGGTTGTTAATGCAAAGCTCATCCATAGCAAGAAGCAGCAACGGAAATAAAGCAATAACATCTAAAAAGTGGAAAACCTGATTATAGGCTGTAAATGTGGAAAAAATGTATAAAAGTCCGCCGATAACTGCATAGTGAGCCGAGGAAAAATATCTTTTAAGATAAAAATACGTAAGCATTGCGCCGACGCCGTATTTAAGAGCAGTTACGTAAGGAATCGCATACAGCAAAACTGATTCGGGAATCAAAAAATATATGGCGGTAAAAGGGCTGAAAAGATTATAATAGGCATACGAAGATAGAAACTGATTGCCGATACCATTTGTATGATCCCAGAAAATATTGCCCTCAAGTACACTGCTGCGCACATGAAAAATAAAAGGAAGTGACTGATAATTATAGTCACCGCTTCCGAGCAGAACGCCATCCATTGCGATAAGTTCAGGGAGAACAATTATGATATAAAAGACAAAACCCATTATAAAAGCAAGAAAGCCCTTGCTTTTTATAATCCTTTTTATCAGATCCATACAGATACCTCCATACAACAATAAAACAGCAGTACCGTATGGTACTGCTGTTCTGTGCGTAAGTTATGTGCAATTAAGCCTCGCTGTGAGCGATAACTTCCTTGCCTTTGTAATAACCACAGCTTCCGCAAACCTTATGAGGCTGCTTAAGCTCGCCACAGTTTGTGCAGCGTGAAAATGCAGGTGCAGATAACTTCCATACCTGTGAACGTCTTTTGTCACGTCTTGCCTTAGAAACTTTGCTCTTCGGAACTGCCATTATTCGCACCTCCCTTTAATAAATCGATATTTATGAATTTACCTATTTTGAAATAGTCAAAATTAGCACGGTTATTAGTATATCATAAATATCAGCATTTGTCAATAGCAATTAGAGATATTTTTTTACAGATTCAGGCATATCTGCTTCATCAGCGGAAATTGTAAATACAATATTTACATTTTCTGCGATTGCAGCAATTCTGTCAAGCATCTTGCCTACTTCATCAAGATCTCTGCCAACGATTCTTAATGTACCGTCGATAAAGAGGTCTGTTGTATCGTAGTTGGAAGCAAGAAGGCCTGCAACAAAGCCATACATATCGTTGTAGCCGCTTACTTTATAATCTTCAATGTTGATTAAACGGATTTTGTGGTAAATGTCGATGTTCAGAGATGAGCCGTACTGAATCGCAACAACGTTACCCTTGCTTTCTTTTTCTGCAGTGTGGATTGCTTCGATTAAGTTCTTTGTCTTACCGGAACCCTTTTTTCCTGCGATTAATTTTACCATGGTATTATCCTCCGTGAGTGTTTTATATTTGCTAAGAGCATAAAATGCTCATATTAACCAAGCTTTGCTTCAAGCTGAGCCTTTGCTTCTTCATAGCCGGGCTTGCCGAGAAGAGCAAACATATTCTTCTTGTAGCTTTCAACACCGGGCTGATCAAAGGGATTTACACCTAAAATATAGCCGGAGATTGCACAAGCCTTTTCGAAGAAGTAAATCATGTAACCGAGTTCTGTTTCGTTAAGCTCAGGAACTTCAAGAACAACGTTGGGTGTACCGCCTTCAGAGTGTGCGATAACTGTACCCTCAAATGCCTTGCGGTTTACAACGGACATGTTCTGGTTGGAGAGGAAGTTAAGACCGTCGCCGTTACCCTCTTCATCCTTTAAGAAGAAGTCCTTCTGTGCCTTTTCAAAACTTACAACTGTTTCAATCAGAAGCTTTGTGCCATCCTGAATGAACTGACCGAGAGAGTGAAGGTCAGTAGAGAATACAGCGCTTGTAGGATAAAGACCCTTGCCGTCCTTACCTTCACTTTCGCCAAAGAGCTGCTTGAACCATTCGTTCATCATTGCAAAGGAAGGCTCGTAAGCAACAAGCATTTCAGCGCTTCTGCCCTTACGGTTGAGTATGTTTCTGATTGCTGCATACTTGTAGCAATCGTTCTTTGTAATGTCGGGGTCGGTATAGTCCTTTGCAGCCTGTGCAGCACCTGCCATAAGAGCATCAAGGTCGCAGCCTGCAGCAGCAATAGGTAAAAGACCAACGGGAGTAAGTACAGAGAAACGTCCGCCTACGTCATCGGGAATAACAAATGTTTCGTAACCCTTTGCATCGGAAAGTTCCTTTAATGTACCCTTTGCCTTATCTGTTGTAGCGTAAATTCTTTCTCTTGCGCCTTCTTCACCGTAGCGTTCTTCAAGAAGCTCACGGAACACACGGAAAGCAAGAGCAGGTTCTGTTGTTGTACCGGACTTGGAAATTACGTTAACAGAGAAATCTCTGCCTTCAACAATAGAAATAATTTCGTTGAGGTATGTGGGGCTGATTGTATTACCGATAAAGTAGATATCGGGTGTGTCCTTTTTGAGAGAGTTGTAAAGGCTGGACTTCAGCGCTTCGATAGCAGCTCTCGCTCCGAGGTAGGAACCGCCGATACCGATAACGATAAGAACTTCGCTGTTCTTCTTGATACGTTCTGCAGCTGCCTTGATTCTTGCGAACTCTTCCTTGTCATAATCCATGGGAAGTGTAAGCCAGCCAAGGAAATCATTGCCTAAACCATTTCTCTTTTCAAGCATTTCATGTGCGGCGGTAACTGCAGGCTGAATGCCTTTATATTCGTTTTCGCCGATATAATTCTTAAGATACTTGTCATTAAGCTTCAGTGCCATTTCGGATGTTCTCCTTTTCTTTTCTACAATAATCTTTCAGGTGTTTTGTCTATGTGTTTCTATTATAACGTAAATTTCAGATTTTTGCAAGTTATTTTGACTCACTGAGCAATATTCGTCAGAAACAGAGAATTTTTATCAACAATATTGTGCAAAATGTTAAATCACACTTCTGAAATCAAGAAACTTCTTTTCAGCATTTTTACCGTTTATACACACTTATAATTGTTTATATCGAACAAAAAATAACTTTATTTTTTGCAAGACTTGATTTGTATTTACGTATAGTATATAATTGTATATATAAATTTTGTACAGATAACGGATAGGTGACTATGAACAAAATAAAACAGCTTGTATTCAGATTCCTCGAAAAAGGCGAAGGCCAGACACTGAAATACCGCAGCATATATGTTGTGTGTACACTCATACACGGCTTTTTAATTTTTCTTTTTTCTCACATCGGAATACCTGAGATGGTAACTTTCAACATCTTCAGCGTTATTTTTTATGTAGTAGGCATTATCACCGCCAAAACCGCTACCAGAACACCTGTATGGATAGTTCTCATCTATTCCGAAATCGTAGCTCACGCTATTCTGTGTAATATCTACCTTGACTGGAGTTACGGCTTTGCGTTGTACAGCCTTATGGTAATTCCGATCTCCTATTATCTTGCTCATTCGCATCCGAAAATCAGGAATTCAACACGTTTCTGTACGATTCTCGCTGCAATAAACATCAGCGTTATGACTGTAACAGGTTTTCTTTTCAGCGGAAATACCGCAGAATATGACGCTTCAATCTCAAGTCTGATTTCTTCCTTCAATTTCATTGTAAGCGCAATAGTTATCACTATTTTCTCTGTAATTTACGTATATGAAATCAAGGAAACAATGGGCGATCTCAGTTCAAAGAATGATGAACTCAATTTCCTTGCGGTGTATGACCCGCTTACAAAGCTCAGAAACCGCCATCACATCACTGAAGTATTTGCGGAATATGAAAAAAACACAAAGCCTTTCTGCGTTATCCTCGGCGATATAGACGATTTCAAGCGTATAAACGATACATACAGCCACGATTGCGGCGATAAGGTTCTTGTCACTATTTCCGAAATAATCAGAAAAAACGTCAGCGATAAAGGCGTTGTCTGCCGTTGGGGCGGTGAGGAAATCCTGCTTGTGGTTTCCGGAAAGAATGAGGAATGCTTCGACCTTGCGGAGCGAATCAGGCTTGAAATCCAGAACCAGCAGATGAGCTTCGGAATCAAGCAGATAAATGTAACAATGACCTTCGGATTTGCCGATTACAGTGAAGCCATGAACATCGAAAAGCTTATTTCAATAGCCGATAAGAGACTTTATGAAGGCAAGAGAAACGGTAAAAATCAGATTGTATGCAAATAATCCGTGTTTCTCTTCGTTTTCAGAAATTTTACCCCGCTGTCTTCCGGACTGCGGGGTTTACTGTTTGCTGTAAAATATTATTCTTCTTAGTCAAATCTTTACCACATATATGATAAAATTAAATCAAACATATCAAAAAGGAAATAATATGATAAAACACGTAAAAAATATACTTACTTCACTGACAATACTGGCGGGAGCTTTCGGTATATGTCTGCTTATACAGAATGTATTTCAGACCGAAGCACTCATCCCTGCTGTATTTGTACTGGCGATATTTCTGATTTCATTCATAACCGAAGGCTATGCATGCGGTATAATATCCGCCCTTGCAAGTGTACTTATCCTCAATTTTGCCTTTACTCTTCCCTTTTTTGAATTCAATTTCACAATGCCGGAAAATATTATTTCCGCAGTAATTATGATTATCGTTACACTCATCACAGGCACACTTACCACTCAGATAAAAAAACAGGAAGCTATCAAGGCGGAAAGCGAAAAGGAACGTATGCGTGCAAACCTTCTGCGTGCAGTTTCACACGATCTGCGTACACCCCTTACCACCATCTACGGTTCAAGCTCCGTAATCCTTGAAAACTACGAGCTTTTTTCCGATGAACAGAAGCTTTCCATGCTGAAAGGCATCAGGGAGGATTCACAATGGCTTACAAGAATGGTTGAAAATCTACTTTCTGTCACCAGGCTTGACAGCGGAAATGTAAAAATTCTCAAGACTTCAGTGGCTCTTGAGGAGCTGATTGACTCAGTTCTGAAAAAATTCCGTAAAAGATATCCCACACAGAATGTAATTCTCGATCTCCCCGATAAATTCATATCAATCCCCATGGACGCCCTGCTGATAGAACAGGTACTTGTAAACCTGCTTGACAATGCCGTTGAGCACGCCAAAGGCATGACAAAGCTTATGCTCAGGGTTACTTCTGACGACGGTAAGGCCGTATTTGAAATTTCCGACGACGGCTGCGGCATTGAATCCGAGCGTCTCAAGACTATCTTTACCGGCTACGGCGGCGATAACAGTCCTACGGATACAAAAATCAATTCTGGCATAGGTCTTTCTGTATGTGCTACAATAATAAAAGCACACGGAGGCGAAATAAGTGCAGAAAACCTGAAGAACGGCGGTGCTCTTTTCCGCTTCACACTCGATGCAGAGGAGGAAGATGATGAACAATAATAAATATAAAATACTTATAATCGAAGATGAAAACAATATCAGAAATTTTATAACCGCACTGCTTGAGGCCAACAATTATCAGATTATTACCGCCGAAAGCTGCAGCAGCGGACAGATGATGTTCAATTCCTACCGTCCTGACCTGATTATTCTTGATCTGGGACTTCCCGACAAGGACGGCACGGAATTCATACGGTATGTACGCAGCGAGAACTCCACCCCGATTATTGTTCTTTCTGCCCGCACAGACGAAAAGGACAAGGTTGAGGCTCTTGACCTGGGTGCAAACGACTATGTTACAAAGCCTTTCGGCTCAGCCGAGCTTGTTGCGAGAATCCGTTCAGCACTGAGAAGCACAAGAATAAAAAGCGATTCTATCCACCAATCAGAAAAATTCGTGCTTGAAAAGCTGGTAATCGACTATGATTCCAGACGTGTGTTCCTCGATAAGACCGAAATAAAGCTTACACAGACAGAATACAATATCGTGGCACTTCTTTCGGAGCATTGCGGAAAGGTACTTACCTATTCATCAATTATCTCCTCCATATGGGGTTACAATGATTACGGAAGCAAGAAAAAGCTGCAGGTAAACATGGCTAATATACGAAAAAAATTCGGCGCCACACCGGGTAACGATTGCTATATAATCAACGAGCTGGGCGTAGGCTACAGAATGGATAAGGAATAAAAGGCTGCATAAACCGTTTACGGTTTATGCAGCTTTTTTCTTAACTGCATCTTTACCGATAATGTGATACAATTTGCTTGGCTGCCAAATATAATATAAAAGCAGCGCTTACAGAAGAAAGGAAAAAAATATGAGAAAAACCAAAATAATCTGCACAATAGGCCCTGCCTGCGATAACGAGGAAACCCTTACACAGATGTGCAACAACGGCATGAATGTGGCAAGACTCAACTTTTCGCACGGCACGCCTGAGGAACATCAGCAGAAAATTGACCTTGTAAAAAAGGTGCGTGAAAAACTTGGGCTCCCTATCGCCATAATGCTTGACACAAAGGGTCCCGAATACAGAATAAAGACCTTTGAGAACAAGAAGATTATGCTGAAGGACGGCGACCGCTTTATTTTCACTACCGAAGATATTGTGGGCAACGAGGAAAAGGTTTCGGTAAATTACAAGCATCTTACCGATGACCTGGAAAAAGGCGACAGAATCCTTGTAAATAACGGTCTGGTTATTTTTGAGGTTGAAGAAATAAGCGGCTGTGATGTTATCTGCACCATAATTTCAGGCGGCGTTCTTTCTGACAGAAAGAGCATGAATTTCCCCAATAAGGTTCTGAAAAGCGAATATCTCAGCGAACATGACAAAAACGATCTGCTTTTCGGTATCAGAAATGATGTCGACTTTATTGCCGCTTCATTTGTATCAACCAAAAATGATGTCGAAGCTGTCAGAAAGTTCCTTGACGACAATGGCGGTAAGTCCATAGACATCATCGCCAAAATCGAAAACCGCGCAGGAGTTGACAACATTGATGAAATCTGCCAGGTTGCAGACGGTATAATGGTTGCAAGAGGCGATCTGGGCGTAGAAATACCGTTCGTAGAAGTCCCCTCCATACAGAAATACCTGATACAGAAGTGCAGACTTCTCGGCAAACGTGTTATTACAGCTACCGAAATGCTTGAATCGATGATTCAGAATCCCAGACCCACCAGAGCAGAAATTTCAGACGTCGCAAATGCCGTTTATGATGGTTCGTCCGCTGTAATGCTTTCGGGAGAAACCGCCGCAGGCAAACATCCCGTGGAATCAGTAAGAAACATGGCCGAAATCGCCGAGTACACCGAAAAACATATAGACTATAAGAAATGGTTTGCTACAACAGATTATAAAATCATCAACATCACTGACGCTATTTCACACGCAACCTGTGCAATGGCAATTGACGTAAAGGCAAAATGTATTGTTGTAAACTCAATAACAGGTAAAACCGCAAGAATGGTAAGCCGTTTCCGCTGCCCTGCAGAAATCATCGGCGTAACAACAGATATAAAAGCCTGGAGACAGCTTAATTTAAGCTGGGGTGTAACTCCTGTACTTGAAGAAGAATACAATTCTCTGGATATCCTTTTCTATCAGTCGCTCAATCAGGCAAAAAGAATACTGAACCTCCAGTCAGGCGACAATGTTGTTCTGACAGGCGGTCAGATAAACGGTCAATCAGGAAATACAAATACAATTAAAGTAGAAGTTGTAAGATAGAGGAGCAATTTATGACAATTTTTGATGTGCTTATACTCATCGGAGGTCTGTGTCTTTTCCTGTTCGGCATGGATATTATGGGCAATGCACTCGAAAGACGTGCAGGCGGAAAACTCCGTTCAATTCTCGGAAAACTTACTAAGAACAAAGCAGCCGGCTTTCTTACAGGTCTCGGTGTTACCTCGGTAATCCAGAGTACCTCAGGAACAACATTATGAGGAACAACATTATGGAAATTTTAATTCAGATTTTATTGCTCGTTGTCGGTTTTGTACTTCTTATAAAGGGCGCTGACTGGTTTGTTGACGGCTCTTCCGGGATTGCTACAAAATTCGGTATTCCCCAGCTGGTTATCGGTCTTACAATCGTTGCAATGGGCACAAGCGCTCCCGAAGCTGCCGTAAGTATCAGCGCAGCTCTCAAGGGTAATGCTGATATCACAATCGGTAATATCGTAGGAAGCAACATTCTCAATATTCTTATTATCTTAGGCCTTTCTTCGGTTATTGTACCGATTGCCGTTGCGCCTTCCACAATAAAGATTGAAACTCCTTTCATGATCGTTATTACAGGCGTTATGCTCCTTTTAGGTCTTGATGCTGAAATCAGCCTTCTGGATGGTGTTATTTTCCTTGTTTTATTCGCGGCTTATCTCGCTTATCTGTTCTGGATGGCAAAGAAAGACAAGGACAAGGAAAGCGAAGATAAAGGCTCAAAGAATATATCCATTTTAAAAGCAATCATTTTTGCTGTTATCGGTCTTGTAATGATTGTTCTCGGAAGTAATGTAACCGTAGACGCCGCTACCGCAATTGCAAAGGCAGTAGGTCTCAGCGAACGTTTTATCGGTCTTACAATCGTTGCTCTCGGTACTTCCCTTCCCGAGCTTTTCACTTCGGTTACAGCTGCAAGAAAGGGCAATGCTGATATTGCAATAGGAAACATTGTAGGAAGCAACATTTTCAACATTCTATTTGTTGTTGGTCTTTCCGCACTCATCGTACCTGTTCCTTTTGCCGCAAACTTCATTTTTGACAGTATTGTCGCTATTGCTGCCTCTGTTATGCTGCTTCTCTGCTGCCTGTGGACAAAATCCCTCAAGCGCTGGGCAGGCGTAGTAATGCTTTTAAGCTACGCTGCATACTTTGCAGTAATCTTCACTCAGTAATATCAGGATGAATATAAAAACCTCGTATGAAAATCATACGAGGTTTTTTACATATTCATATCAGACCGATTTCTTTAAGAAACTCTGCGGAACGCTCCTGCTTTTCCGCACCGTTTACTTCTATAAGAACTGTGCAGTCCCTGAAATAACGGTTATAATATCCGGCAAATTTCTTCCAGTCAATCTTTCCGTCGCCCACAGCAAGATGCAGGTCATCCTTAAGGTCGTTATCATTTATGTGTACATGCTTTACATACGGCGCAAGGGTTTCCACCCATCTGTCAGCGCCGCCGCCGAAAACCTCCGCATGAGCGTAATCGAGGCAGACGCCGAAATTACTGAAGGATGACAGTTCTGAAGCAAGACGGGCAAGCATATCAGGGGAGCTGTCGAACATATTTTCCATATAAATATCAATATCGCTGTATTCGGGCAGAATACTGCTCCAGAATTCCGCATTACGCTTATGCCAGCCGTTTATATAGGATTCCGAAGTAAGCTGGGGACTGTGGTTTGTATGGAAGACAACACCCTTTGCACCGATCCGCCGTGCTATATCAAGGCTCTGACGGATACGCAGCTCTGCCGTTTCACGGATTCTGCGGTCGCTGCTGAAAACAATAACATCAAAAAATGCTCCGTGAAGGGTGCAGTTCGAAGGCAGAGTACGGCTTTTATATGTCTTTATATATTCTTCCGCTTTCTCTTCATCATCGAGTATATCGGGAATATAAAAATCATTGTATTCAAATCCGAAGCCATATTTTCCGGCAATGGAAAGGCTTGTTTCTATATCGCAAAGGTCGGGGATAATAAGAAATTTCTCCATACTCCGTTTCCTTTCATATCTTTTATATTGCAATTATATCATAAAAAAGAAAGTTTGTCACCATATTTTATAAAATTCATAAAAAAATATTTACAAATCCGTTGATAAGTGGTATAATGATTCTAAATCAGAGAAAGGATATGAAATTATGACCGACATTAACTCAAACGAGCTTTTAGAACATATTTTTTCAATTACAGAAAATCTTTATAAGGAAATGTGCTGCGCTGACGACGATGTGTCAGATGACCACTCCCGCATTTTCAGACTCCTTACCGATCTTGGCCGTACTCTTGTAAACGCTGACAGAGCAAGCTTCTGGAAGTGGGATAAGAGAAAGCACGAATTGTGGACAACTGCTGCTGTGGGCACAGGCAGAATAACAATTCCCGAAGGCACAGGTATGGTCGGCAAGGCTCTTGCAATGAGAAAGGCTATTATTACAAACGACCCTTATAATCACCCTGACTTCAACTCCGATGTTGACAAGAGAACAGGCTATCTCACAAAGTCAATTCTTGTAATGCCGATTTCCAACTGCAAGGGTGAATTCATCGGCGCATACCAGGCTATAAACAAGCTTGACAATGACGGCAGATTTGACCTTGAAGAGGACTGCCGCAGACTTTCTCTTGCCGCTTTCATCTGCGGTATTACCCTTGAATCCCAGAGCTTCCTTGACGATTCTCAGCACGACAAGCTCACTGAACTCAAGAACCGTATGGGCTTCTACAATGACTACAAGAACAATTACAGCAAGATTCTTGCTGATATTCAGAACCCACGCAGTGTTTCCATGTTTATCTGTGACATCGACTTCTTCAAGAAGGTCAACGATACATACGGTCATAACGCAGGCGACGCTGTATTAAAGCATGTTGCTGACATTTTCAGCAGAAATTCCCGTATCTGCGACGGCGTTTACCGCTGGGGCGGCGAAGAATTCATCGTTATTCTTCCCGACACCAATCTTAAAGGCGCTGCTGATATCGCAGAACGTATGAGAAACCTTGTCAAGGACTCTGTATGCCACTTTGAGGACCTGGATATAAAGGTTACAATGAGCTTCGGCTGTGAAGAGCTTAATCCCATGAAGTCAATCGAAGACAACATCAAGGAAGCTGACGAAAAGCTTTATAAGGCTAAAGAAAGCGGAAGAAACATCGTTATTGTATAAAAATCAAGGGCAAACGGTTAAGGTGGATATCCGTATAGAAGCTTTACAGGCATTACTGAGGAAAACCCTTTTGTAAAAGGGCTTTTCCTCAGACTCCTTTCCGAAAACTTTTAATTTTAATTTAAGCCTGATAGGGTAATTTACCCTGTCAGGCTTAAATCATTATTAAAGTCTTTGGAAGGGGGTTCGGGGGATAACCTTTCTACAGAAAGGTGTCCCACGATAAATACTTATAAAGCTTCTATATGAGTACCGCTCTTACACCGTTTGCCCTTTTTATTACTCGTTTATGCCTGTTACGGAATACACAAATACACCCTTGGATTTACCCTTTAGCGGGATTTCTCCAACCTCTTCAACAGTTATTCTGTCTTTTACTTGTTCATAAACTGCATCGCTGATGTACACCTTGCTTCGTGGTGCATTTGCTTCAAGGCGTGCGGCGGTATTTACAGTGTCGCCTATTGCCGTATAATCCATTCGGAAATCGCAGCCGATATTGCCTACAACGGCAGGACCGCAGTTTACGCCTACACCAAAGCCCACGTGCTTGCCGTAACGTTCAACAAATTGCTGTTCAATTTTATTGCCCCCCTGAACAATATCCCATGCCGCAAGAACAGCCTTATAAACATAATCTTCGGTATCGAAGGGAGCGTTGAACACCGCCATGGTAGCATCACCGATAAACTTGTCAAGCGTACCTCCGTGTCGGAAAATACAGTTTGTTGTAAGCTCAAGGTAGCTGTTCAGAATATCAACCACCTGCTCAGGTTCAAGGCTTTCAGAAAGCGGAGTAAAGCCTCTGATATCCACGAAAAGCACAGCTATGTCACGGTTTTCACCGCCAAGTCTTATTTCGTAATTTCCGTTTTTCGCAATTTCCTTCACTACCTGAGGTGCTACGTATTTGCTGAAGGCTTTTTCAATACTCATTTTTGCGGCACGTGCCTTGTAATAATGGAGAACAATAAAATAAACAGCGATTATCACTGCCATCACGGGAACGGTAAGGTTATCCCACACATAGCCACTGTTAAACAGTATTCCTCCTGCCACAAGCTTTAAAACTGCAGTTCCGACACATGTAACAGCAGTAAGCGCCGCACTTAGTTTTTCACATACAAGCACAAGAACAGCTGCAATTACCGCTGCAATGAGTCCGTCAGCCCATTTAGGGACAGCAGAAAGCATTTTACCGTCAATAAACGCCTGGATAGTATTCGCATGAATCTCCACACCATACATCTGCTGGCCTCTGTCAACGGGAACATAGTAAGCATCCATCATTCCCGGAGCATATGCACCCACAAGCACAATGCAGTCATCAAAGGCCTCGGCAGGAATTTTGCCGTCAATAACATCACACAAGGATACGTTCTCGTATTCGGAAGCACTGCCGCTGTAACGAAGCAGCATTGAAGCTTCATCTGTTGGATATACAGCGGTTTTTCCGCAGAAATCCATATATTTTTCATATATAGCAGAGCTGAAGCTCTTGCTGACAGTTCCGTCTTCCTCGGTAAAACGTATAAATGCCTTGCGTATAATTCCATCGGACTCATCAAGCAAGGCTGTTACAAAGCCCTGGGATACATTTGCCGCAAGTGATTCATAAGGCGTGACAACATCGGAAACATGAAGATTGTTGACAAATAAATCGCCGTTTTCATCCTGCATGATTTTTTTGGTAAATACATAATTGAAGCCGCATACAACATTACCATACCTGCCGCATACTTCGGCAAAACGATTATCGGTTTCGGAATTCTTGTCGCTTGCGAAGATAACATCAAAACCAATGACAGCAGGTCTTGTTTCCCCGGAAATATTGAGCGCATCCACAAGATCAGCATAAATGCCCCTGTCCCAGTCCGTGTATTCGCCATAACGGTCAAGTGTTTTTTCATCTATCTTTATAATTTTTATCTTTTTACTTACATCCGCAGGCTTGTGATAAAGAACATCTCCCGCAGTTGAATCAAGAGTCCCGAAAACACCTGTAAATGCCGCGAAAAAAGCAGCCATTCCAGCCACAAGCGCAGTTATGTATTTTTTCATAGACTTCCCTCCCGATGGAATTTTTTATATTATATCATATAAAAGGACATTATTCAAGAAAAAAATAAAACCTCAGTCTTTCGACTGAGGTTTTGGAGGCGCCACCCAGATTTGAACTGGGGA
>JAGALB010000045.1 GCA_017625405.1 Ruminiclostridium sp.
AAAGGGCTTTTCCTCAGACTCCTTTCCGAAAACTTTTAATTTTAATTTAAGCCTTTGGAAGGGGGTTCGGGGGATAACCTTTCTACAGAAAGGTGTCCCACGATAAATACTTATAAAGCTTCTATATGAGTACCGCTCTTAAGGAATCCGCCGTTTGTTTTATAAATCTTACTGTTCGCCCTCTTCGCCCCAGATATAGCCGTAACCCCATACGGTACGGATATAAAGCGGGTCGGAAGGGTTTTCCTCTATTTTCATTCTGAGTCTTCTGATATTTACGTCAATAATCTTGTCATCGCCGTAATAACCGTTGCCCCAGATTTTTTCGATAAGCGTCTGGCGGTCTATGGCGCTGCCTCTGTTTCTGATAAAGAATTCAAGTATATGATATTCCACCTGGGTAAGCTCGATAGGAACACCGTTTTTATATATAGTCCTGCTTTTTGAATCCACAAGGAAAGGCCCTGTTTCAATATCGCCCGTAAGCTCCTCTTCAGGCTGTACCATGCTTACTCTGCGGTAGATTGCATCCACTCTCGCAACCAGCTCCGAGGGAGAAAAGGGCTTTGTCACATAGTCGTCCGCACCCATCATAAGGCTGCCTACCTTGTCCATTTCCTGGCTTTTTGCCGAAAGCATTATAATACCGATGGTCTTGCTGTGTTCACGGAGGTATTTGCATACCTGCATACCGTCAATACCGGGCATCATAATATCGAGAATAGCCACGTCAAAGCGCTTGCCTTCCTCCCAGCAGCGGATAGCCTCCTCGCCGCAGCTTACATCGGTTACCTCATAGCCTGAACGCTTCAGGTGGATTACCACGAAATCACGGATTGCGTCCTCGTCCTCGCAGACGAGTATTCTTTTTTCTTTCATATGCTTCCTCTCCTCCTTATTCCGTTATTGTAAACATATTCCCAAGCTCCGCCTCTGACATTGCAAAGGAATTTTCCGTATTTGTGCGTATAAAGAAGCTGTATCCCGTTGTTCCGCTCTTTCCGTAGGGCGTGAAGCCGCTCAGGTCTGCCTTTTCCATTCCCGCTTCGGATACGGCCCTTATAACCATAAGCTCATCCTCCGCCTCTTTGGTAACGGGGTTATACTTGCTGAAGGTGACTGTTCCGTCTGCAATTGAAATGGAGCAGGTGACAAGCCCTGCCCAACGTGACGGGATTGACAGCATATAATCGTTTCTGATACTTACATAGGTTATAGCTTCGTGTTCGAGGGCATTGCCGCTTGAGGCAAGCTCAAACCAGTGTATGAAATTGACCTGTTCGTTTGCGGGGCGGCTTTCATATCCCGGCGCAGGTGAAACCACAGGAATTTCTATAACTCCGTCAGCGTCGGTATCACGGCAGGATATAAGCGGTGTATAGGAGTTGGAACGGCGCATGGTCTGCTCGTCGGGAATCTGTGCCGCAACAAGGGTGCGGTCATAGCAAAGCAGAATGTCGGTGTTTGTTGCACCGTCAGCCAGCGAATAATCTATAAAAATACCTTTTCTGTCCATAGAGGTTGCCGTACCCAGCTGTATATTGCGGCAGGAAGCAAAGCCTGCACTCAGGGGAACTGACGAAAGCACGGAGAAGCCGTTTTCCTCCCAGCCCAGCAGATTTGCCGTTGCGGTATTTGAAGAGGAGTCGCTGTTTACCATGAAGACTTCCTGTGCGTTGTCCCCGTTTATGTCGATAAGACTCATGTATACGTGTCTGCTTTTGTAGACTTCAGAGGGGGTGTTGTTTTCATAGCGGAAAATACTGGTAGCGTGGTCGGAAGAGTTCTGGATAGGGTATGTGACGATAATGCTCAGCGCACCGTCGCCCAGATCCGCAAAAAGCACACGCTCAACCTCGCTGCCGAGAGCAGCAAAGTCATAGACGGAAACCCATTTTCCGTCCTGCTTGTCAAGGAAGTTGAGCCTCAGAGAAGAGCCGTCGTCTGTTACGTTTGAAGCCTCATAGAATACTATTGCCTCGTTGGATTCTTCATCATCTATATTCTGTACCACAAAGGCGCTGCGGTACTGACCGCTCATGGGATATTTAAGGTTCACATCCCCGCCCTTGCTCAGACGCAATGCTTCATAAATTGCGGTCTGCTCCTCGTCCAGTCTTGGCGGACTCAGAAATTCCTCCACCGAAATAGAACAGCCGCATAAAAGAAGAAGCGGCAGTATGAGGCATATCAGCTTTTTCATACGTACCACTCCTTTCGGTTTGTTATTCTTTGTTTTTTTCTTCTTTTTTCTCAACTATATATTCGATTTCCTGCTTCTGTACGGTGGTGCAGATTACTGCAAGGAATGCTCCCGAAACGGCCATTGCCGCAACAGCGTCGGGCGAAACCGCATCCATACCCTGTACAGCCTCACCGCCGAAGGCAAGTGCAAGCAGCTTTGAAATTACATGTGTTCCTGAGAAAATAAAGGTAAGACCTGCCATGATGATTTCTCTCGGGCGTGATGTCTTTGTTTCGATTCTGCCGTAAAATCTGACAGTACCTGCAAAGAACAGGGTTGCTGAAAGATATATGAAAAGCAGTATCAGATTATCGGAACGGTTCTTTATCACAAGGTCGCCCATAAACAGCTCGATTGCCTGGGAAAACATTATAAGCGACGGGAAAATGTTGAGAAAACCCGATACAGCAGGGGGAACAGTGCATTTCATAAGCAAAAGCCCCATAGCTGCAAAGAAAAGCGCCGCAGCAACCATTGCCACTGTTCTGAAAAGATTTCCGCCCTCAGCCGTAAACAACTGATAAACCTTCATCAGGGCAGCCACAAGATAGGATGCGCCGAGGATAATGGTGGCTCTGCTGCCCATGCCTGCGGAAGAAACGGTGGTTGCCGTCCACTTCCTGATGTTGCCGAAAATAACAAGCGCCACAAGGCCCGCTATCAGCACAGCCAGCACGATATAGACAAGATTTCCCATAGGCTCGCTGCCTTTAAGGAAAAATCCCGTTTCGTAATCAATAACCGAAACGTACTGGAAAAATCTGATTACCGATGCGATTATCACCGCAAAGGCAGTATAGATAAGGAAGAGCTTTCCTGTTTTTTCTTTCATTGAATCAAGTCCTTTTCATAAAAATGTTACTCATATTATTATATTCTATTTTGTCCTTCAAGTCAATATAATGTAAAAACAATTTGTTGCCCCGGCAACAGGAACGCAACACCGAAATCAAAAAGAAGGGAAGAAAACCATGAAGGACAGGCTTTTTATTTTCATATGCTTTGCCGCTGCGGCTTTTCTGCTGCCTGCGTTTTTCGGAAAAGAGGCTTCCGTGTCGGTTCAGACGCCCGTTATTCCCGAAACGCTGAACATATATATTACCGAAACGAAAGAAATCCGCACCATTACCCATGAAGAATATCTTACAGGATGCCTTGCGGCACAGATTCCCCTTGACTATGAGCAGGAAGCACTGAACGCCCAGGCTGCCGCAGCCATGACCTACGCAGGACGGCTTATTGCAGACCTTGCGGGAAAGGCTGAGCTTCCCGACGGGGCAGATATTTCAGACAGCACATCTCTCTGCCAGCCCTATTATACGCCTGAAAAATGTGCCGCTGTCTTCGGCGGAAGCTATGAGGAATATCTGCCGAAGCTGAAAATTGCGGCGGAATACGGCAGAAATCATATAATCACCCATGAAAATCAGCCTATTTATGCCGTTTATCATTCGGTGAGCAGCGGAAGAACCAACTCCGCCGAGGGCATCTGGGGCAGAAGCTTTGATTACATCAGAAGCGTTGACAGCCACTGGGACAAGGATTATACGAATTATGAGTGCCGCAACGAAATGACCGCCGAGCAGGCAAGATTATGCCTTGTGAATTACAAATCCGACATTGTGACGCCTGCGGATTACTCAAAATGGTTTTCTGAGTTCAACGCCGACGAAAACGGCTATGTGATTTCGGTGAAAATCGGGGACAACCTGTTTTCGGGCGGTGATATATGGCGGATTTTCGGTCTGCGCTCCACAGCATTTACCGTTGAATACCAGAGCGGAATTTTCACCTTTGTGACAAAGGGGTACGGTCACGGTGCAGGGCTGAGCCAGTACGGCGCAAACGAAATGGCAAAGCAGGGAAAAACCGCAGATGAAATTCTGAGGCATTACTACGGGGAAACCGTCAGCTTTTAAGACTGCGCCTTTTCTGCCTTTCTGAAAAATGCGAACATCTTCACAATAAGCGGAATCACCATAACCACCCATACGATAGGCTCGGTGATAATTATTCCCCAGTAGCCGAGCAGCGGAGCAAGCAGATATGCCGCAAGCACCTTGCCCACCAGCTCAAGGCCGCTGGAAACAAGTGGCGTGATATGGTCGCCTACGCCCTGAAGCGCATTTCTGAAGGGAGAAATTACGGCTGTAACAAAATAAAGGAGGGTGTCGAATTTAAGATAGGTTGTCGCCCACTTTACCGCTTCTTCGTTCTGGGTATCGGTAATCAGGCGGATAAGTACGGGAACGAAGGTCCAGCTTACAATTATCACCAGCAGGCACCAGGCCCAGCAGATGCCCGTTGCGGCAAACACACCCTTTTTCACACGTCTGTGTTCGCCTGCGCCATAACACTGACCGCAGTATGTCGCCATTGTCATTCCGAAAATGCCGAAGGGCAGCATAAAGATATTGGTAACCTTTCTTGCCGCACCATGAGCAAGGATAATCGTAGAGCCGAGGTTGTTGATTGCGCCCTGGAGAACAACTGTACCAAGGCATACAAGACTGCTCATAAGACCCATTGAAACGCCTGTACCCATAAGCTGTCTGTCAAGATTCAGGTCTGTTCTGAAATCACTGATTTTCAGTCTGAGCTGAGGATATCTGACGATTACATAGATAAGGCAGGCTATGAACGAAAGCGCCTGGGATACGATTGTCGCCAGTGCCGCACCGCCGATGCCCAGATGGAATACTTCTATGAACATAAGGTCAAGACCGATATTCACAAAGGCGGAAATTATCAGGAATACAAGGGGAGCTACCGTATCTCCCACCGCACGCAGTGTTGCCGCAAAGGTGTTGTACATCATTGAAAAGGTCATACCGCCGAGAATTACGCCTATGTACTCCATACCGGGAATTATATGCTCTTCGGGAGTGTTCAGGAATCTGAGAATATCCTCCAGAAAGACAAGGCTCAGGGCAGTAAGCACCGCCGAAACGATAAGTCCCAGCTTTATACCCGACGCAAAGCTCTTTCTCACCTTTTCCATATCCCCTGCACCGAAATTACGGGCAGTTATTACCGCAAAACCGTTGGTAAGACCCATGAGAAAGCCTACTATAAGGTCGTTCAGGGTTGTGGTTGCATAAACCGATGTAAGTGCGGCATCGCCAAGACAGCTGCCTACGATTCTTGTATCGGCAAGGCCGTAGAACAGCTGGAACAAATGCCCGATGAAAAGTGGCAGCGCAAACAGGCACATGGCTTTTACGGGATTTCCTTTTGTTAAATCCTTCATATAGTTTTCCTTTTCTTTTGTTTCTATGAACGGCTGTGACTGGTGCGGCGCA
>JAGALB010000046.1 GCA_017625405.1 Ruminiclostridium sp.
AAGGGTGATTGTTACATTTCCAGCACTGTTGTCGGCTATCTTGAATGCCGCTGTATCACTTTGCGAGGAAACATCAATATTTACCCCTGCGAGGGTGATGTTTGCGGAAATGCCTAATGCAACCTCAATTCTGTCGGTTGTCGCTGTGTTGGGGTTAACGTTTGCAATCGTCATAGCCTTACCCGAAAGGATAGTGAGAACACCTGTGCTTGCGGGATAGGTGTAGTCTGTGCCGTAAACGAGGCCTGTGCCTGTTATTGTGAAGGCTGTGCCGATAGCTTCGAGCTTATTATCTGCTTTTTTTGCATACTTGTTTGTTGTCGAATTTTCGTCCGATATGACAGTATGCTCGCCTTCGGGGAGATAAACATAAACCTTACCGTCTGAACCGTGATTTATCGGGAAACCCTTGCCGTCAATCTTAAGGGAAGATGTTGCGGAGGTAAGTTCAAGGAGACATACATTATTGCCATTTCCGTCTGTGGGGGTTACCTCTGCGCCGTTGGAATGTACGTCTGTATTACTATCATACTGAACACCCTGACCGATTGCGGCAGGAAAATATGTTGTACCGTCATACTCATATTTCTCACCTGCAACAGCCTTTACAGAGCCGCCGCTGATTGTGATATTGTCAACGCCGCCGCCAAAACCACCGCAGCCAAAACCACCGCAGCCGATACCTGCGCCGCATTCGCCGCCTGTTGCGGTAACTGTACCGCCGCTGATTTTGATATTGCTGCCGCTGCCGACGCTGCCGCCGCCGATACCTGCGCCGCATTCGCCGCCTGTTGCGATAACTGTACCGTCGCTGATAGTGATATAACTGCCGCTGCTGAAGCCGCTGCTGAAGCCGCCGCCGATACCTGCGCCATAGTCGCCGCCTGTTGCGGTAACCTTACCGCCGCTGATGGTGATGGTGATATTGCTGCCGCTGCCTCTATAGCCGCCGCCGATACCTGCACCGCCTTCGCCGCCTATTGCGGTAATTGTACTGCTGCTGATGTCGCCGCCGATACCTGCGCCGCCTGGTGCGATAAGTGAGCATATACCCGTAATGGTGAGTTTGCCTTGCGTTTCGGAGATATATTCGCCGTTCTTCTGCAAGCCTGCACAGTTTTTTCCGCTTTTCAGAGTATTTGTCTTGCCGTCGGCAATGGTGATTGTTACATTGCCTGTGCTGTCGTCGGCTATCTTGAATGCCGCTGTATCACTTTGCGAGGAAACATCAATATTTACTCCTGCGAGGGTGATGTTTGCGGAAATGCCGTCTGCAACCTCAATTCTGTTGGTTGTAGATGTTGAGGGGTTTGCGTTTTTGATAGTTATATCCTTGTCGGAAAGGATGGTCAGCACGCCGCCTGCGTAGGTGTAATCAGTACCAACCACAGGGTTGCCGCCGCCCTCTGTCAGAGTGATAGTAAAATCACCCGCCGTTGCCGCACTTGCCGTAATTCCAAGTGCAAAAATCGCCGTTATGCTTATCGTCATCACGGCAAGCAATTTTAAAAACTTTGTTTTCATAAAATCCTCCTGTCAGATTAAGTTTAAGATTTACTTTACACTACGGCAGATTCTGCCGTGGCAATATTCGTAAAAACGTTATAGGGAAAGCTCGTTTTTTGATACGATTTTCCCATACTATTATACTACCACAATAAAACAAAGTCAATTGCTATTTTGCACAATTTTCCAATGCGCCCTCTGAATTGGAATTCTCCTGCCTATTATATCAAGGCTTTTTTATTAAACGGCGAACTTTTCTGATTTTTTGTAACGAATCATTGACAAACCAACACATAATTCACAACAAAATCCCCTGATTTTGTGTATAATTATAGCCCGGGGTAGCATAAAAAAATCACCCCTCCGATCGGGTCGGAGGGGCTTTAAACCTATTATGAGATATTCATTTCGGCTTTAATATATATGCCGTTTAAACGTAGCATCAATTATATCAGACAATTAAGCCTGGGGGTTGTAGTAATCTACAAGACCTACGAGGTCTTCGTAACGCTTCTTAGCATTAGCAACAGCCTTATCGAAGAGAACTGTAGCTCTTTCGGGGTTAGCACGCATGAGGGAGTTGTAACGAACTTCTCTCATCATGAATTCCTTGTAATCGCCTGTAGGAGCCTTGCTGTCGAGTGTGAAGGGGTTTGTTCCTTCGGGAGCAGCAGGGTTGAATCTGAATAAGTGCCAGTAACCAGCCTGTACAGCTTCCTTTTCTACCTTCTGAGCGATTGTAAGGCCGCCCTTGATACCGTGGTTGATACAAGGAGCGTATGCAATGATCAGTGAAGGACCGTCGTAAGCTTCTGCTTCTGCAATAGCCTTTAAGCACTGGTTCATATCAGCACCCATAGAAATCTGAGCTACATATACATAGCCATACTTCATAGCGATACCAGCGAGATCCTTCTTCTTAACATCCTTACCACCTGCCGCGAACTGAGCAACCGCACCTACGTTTGTAGCCTTGGAAGCCTGACCGCCTGTGTTGGAGTAAACTTCTGTATCAAATACGAAGATGTTTACATTCTTGCCGGAAGCGAGAACGTGGTCAACACCGCCGTAACCGATATCGTAAGCCCAACCGTCACCACCGAATATCCAGTTGGATTTCTTGGAGAGGAAGTCCTTAGCCTTGAGAACTGCTGACTTTTCAGCGCAATCACAATCGCAAGCTTCGAGTGCAGCTACGAGTTCCTTTGTAGCGGCAGCGTTAGCCTTGCCATCGTTTGCTGTTGCAAAGTAAGCGTCAATCTTAGCCTTGATATCAGCGTTTTCTGTCTTTTCAGCCATAACCTTGAGCTGTGCCTGTGCTCTGCCTCTTAATGTATCCTGTGCAAGGAACATACCAAGACCGAATTCTGCGTTATCCTCGAAGAGGGAGTTACCCCAAGCAGGACCCTTGCCTTCCTTGTTAACTGTGTAAGGAGTTGAAGGAGCAGAACCACCCCAGATTGAGGAACAACCTGTAGCGTTAGCGATGTACATTCTGTCACCGAAGAGCTGTGTGATGAGCTTAGCATAAGGTGTTTCACCACAGCCTGCGCAAGCGCCGGAGAACTCGAGGAGGGGCTGCTTGAACTGTGAGCCCTTAACTGTTGTTTCCTTGAACTTTTCAGCAACTTCAGGCTTTTCGGGAATTGTCATAGCGTAGTCGAACATAGCCTGTTCAGCCATCTGAGAATCAAGAGACTTCATTTCGAGAGCCTTTGTCTTGGAAGGACAAACCTGTGCACATACGCCGCAACCTGTACAGTCAAGTACAGATGTAACCATAGCAAACTTCATGCCGGGCAGACCCATAGCATCCTTCATCTTTGCACCTGCAGGAGCCTTAGCAGCTTCTTCTTCGGAAAGAATGACAGGACGGATTACTGCGTGAGGACATACGAATGAGCACTGGTTACACTGGATGCAGTTTTCAGGAATCCACTCGGGAACATCTACTGCGATACCACGCTTTTCGTAAGCTGCAGAACCCTGGGGGAATGTACCGTCAGCCATATCTACGAATGTAGAAACGGGGAGGCTGTCACCTCTCTGAGCGTTTACGGGGATGAGGATGTTGTTAACGAAGTCAACGAGATCCTTTCTGTTGCCTGTTGCAACTGTTACAGGGAGTGTACCCTCTGCATCAGCCCAGGAAGCAGGAACGTCAACCTTAACTACTTCGCCTGCACCTCTTTCGATAGCAGCGTAGTTCATGTTAACAATTTCTTCGCCCTTCTTAGCGAATGACTTGTATGCAGCCTTCTTCATGTAATCGATAGCTTCATCAGCAGGGATGATGTTAGCGATAGAGAAGAATGCGGACTGTAATACTGTATTTGTCTTGTTGCCAAGACCGATTTCCTTAGCAACCTTGATAGCATTGATGATGTAGAAGTTGATGTTGTTCTTAGCGATGTAAGCCTTAACGGGTGCAGGGAGCTTTTCGTCGAGCTCTTCTACTGACCACTGGCAGTTAAGTAAGAATGAACCGCCGGGGATAACATCCTGAACCATATCATACTTGTCAATGTATGAGGGGTTGTGGCAAGCTACAAAGTTAGCCTTGTTTACGAAGTAAGTTGACTTGATAGGTGACTTACCGAAACGAAGGTGAGAAATTGTAACACCACCGGACTTCTTGGAGTCGTATGCGAAGTAAGCCTGAGCATACATGTCTGTGTGGTCACCGATGATCTTGATGGAGTTCTTGTTAGCACCAACAGTACCGTCAGAGCCGAGACCCCAGAACTTGCAGCAGGTTGTACCTTCGGGAGTTGTGTTGGGGTTTTCACCGATTGCAAGTGAAAGACCTGTAACGTCGTCCTCGATACCGATTGTGAACTTTGCCTTTGTTGTGTTGTTGTATACAGCGATGATCTGTGCAGGGTTGCAGTCCTTTGAACCAAGACCGTAACGACCTGTGAATACGGGAACGTTCTGGAACTTGTCAGCCTGCTTTAATGCTGCTACTACATCGAGGTATAAAGGTTCGCCGAGTGCACCGGGTTCCTTTGTTCTGTCAAGAACTGTGATCTGCTTAACTGTAGAAGGAATAGCGTCTACGAATGCATTTACAGAGAAAGGTCTGTAAAGTCTTACCTTGATAAGACCAACCTTCTTGCCCTGTGCGAGCATGTAGTCGATTGTTTCTTCGATTGTATCGCAAGCAGAGCCCATAGCTACGATTACGTGTTCTGCATCAGCAGCACCGTAGTAGTTGAACAGCTTATAATCTGTACCGATTTCAGCATTAACCTTGTCCATATACTTCTGTACGATTTCGGGGCAAGCGTCATAGTACTTGTTGCTTGCTTCCTTAGCCTGGAAGAAGATGTCAGGGTTCTGAGCTGTACCGTGAAGAACGGGGTGCTCAGGGTTTAATGCTCTGTTACGGAATGCGTCGATAGCATCGTGGTTAACCATCTTATCGAGAGTTTCGTTATCCCAGACTTCAATCTTCTGGATTTCGTGAGATGTTCTGAAACCATCGAAGAAGTGTAAGAAAGGAACTCTTGCTTCGTAAGTAGCAAGGTGAGCTACAGCACCGAGGTCCATAACTTCCTGGGGGTTTGTGGAGCAGAGCATAGCGTAGCCTGTCTGACGGCAAGCGTAAACGTCACTATGATCGCCGAAGATTGAAAGTGCGTGTGTTGCAAGAGCACGAGCAGAAACGTGAATTACGCTGGGTAATAATTCGCCTGCGATCTTGTACATATTAGGGATCATCAGGAGTAAGCCCTGTGATGCTGTGTAAGTTGTTGTGCATGCACCTGCAGCGAGTGAGCCGTGAACTGCACCTGCAGCGCCAGCCTCTGACTGCATTTCTACTACCTGTACTTCCTGACCGAAAATGTTCTTTCTTCCGGCAGTAGCCCAGGAATCTGTTACTTCAGCCATAACTGAAGAAGGGGTAATGGGGTAAATCGCAGCAACGTCAGTAAACGCATAGGATACGTGACCGGCAGCGTTGTTACCATCCATAGTAAGTTTTTGTCTTCCCATTGGAATCGTCCTCCTTTGTATTTGCATGGGGATATTTTTTGTCCCACGCCTTCAACATAGTATTATATCACACCTTTTAAAAAAAGTAAATATCAAAATCACTTTTTTTAATTAAATTTTTAACAATCTCCAAAAAAAATTCTGTTACTTCTGGCAATAACTTGTAATTTTTTAAAAAAATCTTTATTTCTCTTTTTTCACTTGCTTTTTTTCTCATTTTGTAATATACTTATTAAAGGTGTGTATATGAAACGCATATATATCAGGAAGGGACGGAAAATATATATGATCGACAGGAAAATAGGTTTTGACAACGACAAATACCTGAAAATGCAATCCGAACACATAAGAGAACGTATCTCCCAATTCGGTGACAAGCTGTATCTTGAATTCGGCGGAAAGCTCTTTGATGACTTTCACGCCTCCCGTGTTCTCCCCGGCTTCAAGCCTGACAGTAAGCTGCAGATGCTTCTGCAGTTAAAGGATGAGGCTGAGGTAGTCATCGTCATAAATGCCGGCGACATCGAAAAGAACAAGGTAAGAGGTGATTTAGGCATCACCTATGACGCAGAGGTTATAAGACTGCTCAGCATATTCAGAAAGATAGGACTGTACGTAGGCAGTGTTGTACTGACACAGTACGAAGATCAGACCAGCGCCAACGTATTCCAGCAGCGTCTTGAAGCGCAGGGTGTAAAGGTCTACCACCATTATCATATAAAGGGTTATCCTTCCGACCTTGAATATATACTGAGCGACGAGGGATTCGGCAAGAACGATTATATCGAAACCTCCCACAGGCTTGTAATAATCACCGCTCCGGGTCCAGGCAGCGGAAAAATGGCAACCTGCCTGTCCCAACTCTATCACGAGCATAAGAACAATATAAATTCCGGCTATGCAAAATTTGAAACCTTCCCTATCTGGAATATTCCATTAAGCCATCCTGTAAACTTAGCTTATGAGGCGGCAACTTCAGACTTGAACGACGTCAATATGATAGACCCCTACCATCTTGAAGCCTACGGCGAAACTACCGTAAATTATAACAGAGATGTAGAGATATTCCCCGTACTCAATGCAATGTTTGAAAAAATTTCAGGGGTTTCTCCTTACAAGTCACCCACAGATATGGGTGTAAATATGGTCGGCAACTGTATAATTGATGACGATGTAGTGTGCGAAGCGTCACGTCAGGAGATAGTAAGAAGATATTATACAGCCTTATGCAACAACCGACTAGGCACAGTCACAAACGAAGAAGTCTACAGTCTGGAGCTTCTGATGAAAAAGGCAAAGGTCACAAAGGATGACAGAAAAGTAGTTTCCGCCGCTCTTGAAAAGGAAAAGCAGACAGGATATCCTGCCGCCGCTATGGAGCTTCCCGACGGTACTATTATAACGGGTAAGACCTCCAATCTTCTCGGCGCCTCCTCTGCCCTGCTTCTCAATGCACTGAAGTATTTTGCAGGCATTGACGACGCGGCTCTGCTGATGTCACCGCAGATAATCGAGCCTATACAGAATCTTAAAGTACATCATCTGGGCAATATGAACCCAAGACTTCATACCGATGAATCGCTTATCGCGCTTTCAATCTGTGCAAATACCAGCGAGCAGGCAAAGAAGGCTATAGAGCAGATAGACAAGCTCCGTGGCTGTGAGGTACATTCTACGGTTATGCTGTCATCCATTGATGAAAGAACCTTTAAAAGACTTGGTATAAATCTCACCTGCGAGCCTAAATATCAGACTAATATATAACATATATGTCGTACTCCAGCCCCGGAAATCCGGGGCTGGTTTTGTTATAAAATGTTTTCCAACAGAAGTGCCGCAGAAAGCTCCGATGCGATGCAATAATGCGGTAATTGGATAAGGTGAAAATTCACCGATTTCAAGAATTTTAAGATTACCCGAAGCATAAGCCACGGGATGCTCGTTTTGTGCAGCCTTGTCAATTAGCGCACATTATATTATTTTTCTAGGTAATTATTGTACAGTCTGTACATTGACGGTTCTTTTATACGGGAGTATAATAGATACAGTATAATAGATATAGTATAATAACTTGTCAGGAGGCTTTTTAATGAAGAAAATACTACTTGGTATTGCTGTCTTTTTCACGATGGCGATAATGTGCATAATTTCCGCAAGTGCAGAAACCGACGGAGATTATACATATACTGTACTTAGTGATGGTACGGTATCAATAACAAAATACAACGGTACAGCTACAGAGCTTGCCATTCCGTCAGTCATAGATGGAAAAACTGTCACTACTATAGGCGAAAACTGTTTTTCTAACAACGCTTCTCTTACAAGCATTGTAATGCCCGACACTGTTTTGTATGCAGAAAAGGGAGCTTTTATGTGGTGCAGTAAGCTAACAAATATCACCTTGTCTGCAAATCTTAAAACATTAGGAAATAACGCATTACGAGGAAACTCTCTGATAACATCACTTAAACTCCCTAAAACTCTTGAATCTATAGGTGTCGACGCATTCAGCTTAATGAACGGTCTGCAATCGATAACCGTAGCTGACGACAACAATTATTTCAAGACAGTTGACGGTGTGCTTTATAACAAGGAAATGACTCAGATTATACTGTATCCCTGCCAGAAAACAGACACATCATATACTATGCCTGATACAGTTACTGAAATGTCAGATAAATGCTTTGAATATGCAAAAAATCTTGAAACAATAACGCTATCGAAAAATCTTACCGCAATAAGCAGATATGCGTTTTCAGATTGTCGCAAGCTGAAGAGTCTGACGATTCCTGAAGGAGTAACATCAATCGGAGATTATGCCTTCAAGCAGAGCAGTGCGCTCACTACTGTTCATCTGCCGTCTACTCTTACCACCATAGGCGATTCCTTGTTCTTTAATAATTTTCACTTTACGGGATTTACAATTAACGAGAACAACGAAACATTTTCTGTAGAGGACGGCATATTATTCAACAAAGATAAGACCCAGCTTCTGATTTACCCTATGGGAAAACCGGATAAGTCCTATGCAGTTCCCGAAAGCGTTACCGATATAGCAGACCACGCTTTCTATTATGCCGCATACATTGAAAAGCTTAGCTTCGGCAGTAAGCTCAATTCCTTTGGCAACTGGACATTTTCCGGATGTGACAGCCTTACAGAGGTTGTAATTCCCGAATCCCTTACAGATTTCGGTAGAGCTACCTTTGATGGATGTGATAATCTTACCGAAATTACAATTCCTTCAAAGGTAACAAAGCTCAGCGATTACACCTTCCGGGATTGCGGAAAGCTTGCTAAAATAGAAATAAAAGGTACTATAAAGGAAATACTCTCATATTGCTTTTCAGGAACACCTATTACTTCGATTTCATTTCCTGCGGGACTCGAAAAGGTCGATTATGGCGCATTCTACAACTGTTCTAATCTCACAGATGTCAATTTACCTGATACAATAATATATATGGGACATGATGTGTTTGAAAACACACCCTTCCAGAACAATAATCCTGACAAACTGAAATATGCAGGAAATGTTCTTTACCACATAGATCCTGAAACGACGATTGCAGATGTCAAGGAAGGCACTACAGTTTTTGCTTCAAAAATTCTTGATGATTGCACAAAGCTTGAAGAAATAATTCTTCCCGACAGTCTCATTCATATAAATGATTCTGCTTTTTCAAGATGCAAAACAATAAAGAAGATAACATTAGGCTCAAACACACAAACTATCGGACAGAACGCTTTTTATTATTGCCAGGCACTTGAAGAAATCAAAATACCCGATAGTGTTACCAGCATCGGTAAATACGCCTTCGCTTACTGTTCCTCACTAGTATCCGTTGTTATTCCTGACAGCTTAGAATCTCTGTCTGAATACACCTTTAGCGAATGTACATCTCTTGTATCTGTCGTTGTTCCCGGAAACGTAAAAACTATAGAAGCATATTGCTTCAAAAACTGCACAGCTCTTGAATCAGCTGTATTATGCAGAGGAGTCACAGAATTAGGCAGTTACACCTTCAGAGGCTGTACATCTCTTAAAAGTCTTCGTATCCCTGATGGAGTAACCACACTTTACGGAACTGTTTATAACTGCCACGGTTTAGAAAAGCTTACAGTGCCTGATAGTGCTTTATATTTTGACGGAGTGGTCATAGCAGGCGTTCCGAAAACAGTATCAATTCATGGTTCGGCAGATTCTGCCTTTTACAATTATATCAACGAAAGATATACTGAAATAATAACAACGGGCCAATATCAGAAAATCGATGAGCTTACAGCAATTTCACTTTGCACAGCCCCCACAACAACAAGTATAGTGTTTACGTGGAATGCAACTCCTGTTACAGAGGGTGTAGAAATACAGCAGCTTGTAAACGGCACATGGACAACTGTCGCAACCGTAAAAAATGGCTCTCTTGGTACATATACCTTATCAGGTCTTACACAAGCAACAGAATATTCATTCCGTGCAAGGACCTATACAGGTTCAGGTGACACAGCATTATACAGTGCCTACACCTACAAGAACACTGCAACTGAAATCGAAAAAATCACAGGTTTTACTTCTTCTGATGTTACAGACAATTCTTTAAAGCTCACCTGGGATAAAAACAGTACCGCAACCGGCTACATAGTAAAGCAGTATAAAAACGGCGAATGGGTTAAGCTTGCAGATACCACATCCTGTACCTATACTGTAAGCGGTCTTTCCTCCTGCACCGATTATGTTTTTTCAGTAACCGCATATACGACAAGCGGAACCGGAAAGCTGACAAGCGCACCCTCACGTATCAACGTAACGACCGATCACGTTTATTCATCAAGCTTCACTATAGATAAAGCGGCAACCTGCACGACAGAAGGAAGCAAGTCAAGGCATTGCACAAGAGAAGGCTGTAACGCCAAGACATCTGTAACAGTAATACCGATGAAAGGCCACAGCTACACAGATACAGTAGTAGCTCCTACCTATACAGAGCAGGGCTACACACTCCACGATTGTGATAACTGTGATTACAGCTACAAGGATGATTATAAGGATAAGCTGGCGCTCTTAAAGCCTGTAGTTACTGCAACTGCAGGAGATAAGCAGGTAACACTCAGCTGGACTGCTGTAAGCGGCGCAAGCTACTATCAGATTATCCGTTACAACAAGGGTACATACAGTGTAGTTGCTGACATCAACAGCACATCTGCTGTAGTAAAGGGACTCACAAATAACTACGAATACACATACCTTGTCAAGGCGGTAGCCGAGGACGGAAGAAGCTCCCTTTCTTCTGCTGTATATGTTACTCCCGTTGCTCCCCTTTCAAAGCCTGTAGTTACTGCAACTGCTGGAGATAAGCAAGCAACACTCAGCTGG
>JAGALB010000047.1 GCA_017625405.1 Ruminiclostridium sp.
ATAATGGCATCAAAAAATGCTTATTGTCTGTAACGCATTTCAAAAGTTTACAATTTGATTACAATTTTCAAAAGCTGTTGATTTTAATGTAAAAAAGTGGTATAATTAACAGTACATTAAAGAATCGAAATAAGGACAGGAAAAATGGATAAATACACAATTGCTAAAAATAAAAAGCTTCAGCAGGTAGCCGACGAGGTAGAAAAGGTAATCGTCGGCAAGCGTGACGTTATCACAATGCTGCTTATCGCCCTGCTTTCGGAAGGTCACGTGCTTATCGAAGACGTTCCCGGCACAGGCAAGACCACCCTTGCAACCGCACTGGGCAAGGCCACAGGCCTTATGAGCCGTCGTGCTCAGTTTACGCCCGATGTAATGGCGTCCGACCTTACCGGCTTCAATATGTTCAACAAGGAAACCAACCGCTTTGAATACCGTCAGGGCCTTGTAATGACCAATATTCTCCTTGCGGATGAAATAAACCGTGCAACTCCCAAAACCCAGTCGGCACTTCTTGAAGCAATGGAAGAGCAGAATGTTACAGTTGACGGCGTTACACACAGGCTTCCCGACCCGTTTATGGTTATTGCGACACAGAATGAGCTTGGCTATGTGGGTACATTCCCTCTCCCCGAAGCGCAGCTTGACCGTTTTATGATGAAGATTTCGGTAGGTTATCCCACTGCGGAGCAGGAAATCAATATGCTTGCAAGCCGTCAGACCGATAATCCTCTTGATAACATCATTCCCGTATGCACAAAGGAAGAAATAGTTTCTCTTATTGATATTGTACGTCGTATAAATATCGAGCCTTCAGTGTACAAGTACATTGTTGATATTGTTACCGCAACCAGAAATCACGCTTCGGTACAGCTGGGTGCCAGCCCCCGTGCTTCTCTTGCGCTTATGAGAACCGCCCAGAGCTACGCTTTCCTTAACGGCAGAGCTTATGTAATCCCCGAAGATGTACTGAGAATGACGCCCTATGTTCTTCCTCACCGTCTGCGCCTTACCAGAGAAGCAAGGCTTCAGCACATGGAGGTGCTGCGTGAAATTGTCAAGGGCGTAAAGCCACCGTTTACAAGAAACGGATGATAATATGATAAAATACAGAGTAGCATATATTTTTATACTTGCACTTTCGGTTGTGTTTGCAGCGGCTTATGAAAGCAAGCTTACGCTGGTGCTTATGGTTTCGCTTTTCGTACTGCCCCTGATATCCTTTATACTGCTGGTCTGTGCAAGACTTACCATAAAGCTTGAGATTTCACGCACAAATATCTTCACTGCAAAGCAAAGACAGTTTCCGCTTGCAGTAAGGGTGAAAAACCGCTTTATTCTGCCCATTGCACCTGTAAAGCTTACAGGAGTGTTTCACGATGATGACGGAAATCTTGTCAGAGATAAAGTAATTACGGCTTCTGTAATGCCTTTTGGCTGTTCCGAATTCGTGTTTGACGGCTTCCTTAAATACAGAGGCGAGTATGTTCTCGGCATAACCGAGGCTTACATCTATGATTTTCTGGGGATTTTCCGTTTCAGACTGAAAAAACTTCCCGTATGCCATGTTACGGTTGCCCCCAGAAGACTTATTCTCGGTGAAAACGGTGCGCTGTGTGATGAAGAAACAGACAGCCTGCGTACACAGTTTACATTTTTTGAAAACGACACCTTCAGTGCGGTGCGTGAATATGCCGACGGCGATTCTTTAAGACGTGTCCACTGGAAGCTTTCCGCAAAACAGGACAAGCTTATGGTAAAGCAGTCGGATCTCAATCTGAGCAGCAGTGCTGCAATTATTATTGATACCAGTTCCGAATATGCAGATGATATACAGGGTCAGTGCGAGATTGACGCTTTGCTTGAAGCAGCTCTCGCCGTATCCAGAAAGATTATTTCCGACGGCAGTACCGCAGCCTGTGTGTATCACGATGATGCCGAAAAAATCGAAGCTGTTGCAGCGCAGACGGCTGATGATTTTGAATATCTTTACCGCAAATTTTCTGTTATTCCTGTTCTTTCACCTGAAACAGGACTGGGAGAGCTTATTTCCACAGGCACTGATATAATCAGGGATTCAGGGCTTGCCTTTATTTTTGCATCGCAGATAAAGACAGAAACGCTGAAAACTGCGCTGGAGGGCGGACTTGCGCCCTGTACAGGAATAAGGATTTTTCTTGTTTCGGAAAAGACCGATGAAGGCTTTGCCGAGCTTGTGAACTCCGATAACAGAATAAAGGTCGCACATATCGACCCTGAAAATATAGCTGCGTCTCTTGAAGCTGCGCTTTTTGAGTAAAGCGGCAAAATTACCCCAGAGGAAATGCAAATATGAAGAAAAACGAACGTCAGAACACGGTTCTGCACGACACATATTTCAATAAGCCTCCCTGCCTTATCAGACTTTTTCTGATAAGGCTTGCTTTGCTGTGCGGATTATCCGCTTCCGCTGTTTATGCCGTGGGTGAATTGTTTCTTTTTGAATACGGGCTTACCGAGGCGGCAATAACCGCAGGAATAACCTCGGCCGCCGTATTTCTGCTTGCGTCCCTGCTGCCTTCGGGAGCTGTGTATCTTCTTTCTTTTGCAGGCTTCGGAGCAATCATGCTCAATGAAGAAATCCGTGAAAAGCTGACATATTTCTTTGACTATCTTATGCTGAAGCTTGACAGCAGGCTTTTAAAAACGGCGGAATTTGTAATCAACAAGGACGCGGATGCGGTTCAGACAGAGGAGGCCTGTATTCTGGGTCTTTCGCTGGTCGGCGTACTTATTGCGGTATTGTTTGTAATATGCTGCCGTACACGTTTCCATGCGTTTTACGTTTTCCTGATTTTTGCCGCATGTGCGGCACCTGCCTTTGTGGCGGAAATAGCAGGCTATCATGCTTCCATAGCTGTATTTGCAGCGTTTTTCTTCGGATTTTTTGCAGTCCGTATGGGTTATGAGCTGGACGGGATGTATGCTTTTCAGAAAGAAAGCATACCGTCAGATGTGGTGCGCCGAAGCGAAAAAAGCTATCGCCGCCGTCGTGGCCTGGCGGTTTTCGGCAGAAAGCTGAAGGGCGATATCCCAAGATACATGAAATATTCACCCAACGCTGTAATTGCCCTTGTTACAGCAGGTGCGGTCATGCTTACAGCAGGACATCTTATTCCTCAGGGAGTAAGCTTCGATTACGAAAGTATTTTTGTAAGCGCACAGGAAATGGGTGCGGATTTTGTTTCTAAAATAGAAGAGGAATGGGGTATTGAATTTGGTTCTTCCCCGGCTGAAAGCGAGTATTTCAGCTATTCCCGCTATGGTGACAATTCAGGTGGTATAGGTATCAGCAGACCCTCGGACGGTGCTTCGCCCGTGCTTGATGTCACACTGGGCAGAAACGATATTCCCGTTTATTTAAAGGGCGATATCGGTGTTAATTTCAGCGGTAGCAACTGGACCTCGATAAAGGATGAATACGACACTGTTTCTGACTGGGAGCAGGTAAAGGACTTCTATCCCGAAAATATGTATCAGGCTGCACGTATTCATGTTTCGCATGCAGGCTATGAAGCTGACGATTTTCTGCCCTTGCAGAAGGTTTCGGTGACTTACAGAAAACGGACAGGGGTAACCTTCCAGCCTCTTGCGGTATATGAGCCTGCTTATAAGACAAGTGAATATTTCGACAGCTACGGCGATTATATTCTCAGAACAAAAAACGGCGAAAACTATCTTAACACAATTGAAAACCTCGCTCTTACTCCCGATATGGGTTTCAGCGGAATGACGAACTTTGCAAGCAGTATGTTTTATAGCGCAGCTCCGGATGATGAAAATGTCAGAGCATATAACGATTATGTAAAGAGTATGTATTTATCATCGGGCAGTGAAGACATAACTGCGCTTATTGAAACGCTTTACAGTATGGGTTATGTGGAGGAATGGATGATGCCCACTGATAAGGCAAAGGGCATCTGCGACTATTTCCGTCAGAATTTCAGCTACTCTCTTTCTGTGGATAACGGCGAGGGCGCTGAGGTGATGGGTAATTTCCTTTATAAAACAAAACAGGGTCACTGTGCTCTTTTTGCTACGGCGGCTACTCTTGCCCTGCGTGAACTGGGTGTGCCTGCAAGATATGTAACAGGCTATGTGGTGGCAGGCGAAGGTGAAGCAGTTGACGGCGGATATAAGTATACTCTCAGAGAAAAGGATCTTCACGCATGGGTTGAAGTGTATATCGAAAATATCGGCTGGCTGCCCTACGACCCCACAGCGGCAGTTGACGGCTTTGACGGTATGGCGTCAGAAAGCGTACAGGATGAAAGCTCGAATGCGGAAGTGATTGAAACCACTACGACAACCGGAACGACAGCGCCCACTGATGACGAAGAAGATGAAAACCCGTCTGTTACCGAAAGCACAGACACAACCACAGCTCCTCCTGTGTCATACAATCCTTCGGGAAGCGGCGACGGTACTGTGATAGTTCCCGAAGAGGAAGACAAGGACAATCCCCTGATACCCGTCCTTATAACTGTTATCTGCGTTATAGCTGCGGTTGCGCTGGTTATAGTTGCGGTAAAGCTGTTTATGAAGAAGCTTGAAAATGCCGAAAAGAAGGTATGGAGAGGCTTCCGTAAAAAGCCGCCTTATCGTGCTTGTCAGGAAATGTACAAGCTTGTAATGCTGATTTTAAGCAATGAAGGTCTTGCGCCCGGCTGTGAGCTTATGAATGATTTTGCTGAACGGGTGGATGCTTCCATTTTCCTTAAGGGAACAAATGTTTTCTTAGTGGATGTTATGCCGGTATTCATAAAATGTGAATTCGGCACAGCTGAGCTTGCGCCTGTTTCCGAAGAAGAACGTGCGGAAGTTTTCAGATTTACAGCAGCGGTTTACCGCAGATATATGGAAAACAAGAATGCACTCAGCAGATTTATAACAAGAATTTCATTGTTTTTATAAAAAATATAGCAATTTTACAAAAAATTATTGCAAATTGTGAAAATATTTGGTATAATTGATTTAGTTATTAAATTATATAACCGAAAGGATGGTAAAAAACCATGATGAATCTTATTACCCGTTCTGACTTTGACGGCCTTGCGTGCGGTGCGCTTCTTTTAGAGGCAGGAATTATTGATTCCTACACCTTTAAGCACCCCAAGGATATCCAGGACGGACTTGTTCCCGTAACCGAAAATGACGTTCTCGCAAACGTTCCCTTTGTTGAGGGCTGCGGATTATGGTTTGACCATCATTCCAGTGAATATGAGCGTAATCAGCTTGAGGGCAGGTACAAGGGCGAAAGCCGTATCACTCCCAGCTGCGCACGCATTATTTATGAGTATTACGGCGGTAAGGAACGCTTCCCGCAGTTTGATGACCTTATGGAAGCAGTTGACAAGGTTGACAGCGGCAATCTCACCATTGATGAAATCCTCAACCCTCAGGGCTGGATTCTCGTGGGCTTCCTCATGGACCCCAGAACAGGTCTGGGCCGTTTCCGCAACTTTACAATCAGCAACTACCAGCTTATGGAAAAGCTGCTTGTATGCTGCCGTACAATGTCCACACAGGAAATTCTCGATATGCCCGACATCAAGGAAAGAATTGATGTTTACAACGAGCAGGCTCAGCTGTTCAAGGAAATGGTGCACGCTCACACCGTAATCAAGGGTGATGTAATCATCACTGATTTACGTGGTGTTGACCCCATCTACACAGGTAACCGCTTTATGATTTACAGCCTCTATCCCGAACAGAATATTTCCGCCTGGATTGTTTCGGGCAAGGGCGGTCAGGGCTGCAGTGCGGCGGTGGGCTATTCTATCCTTAACCGCACCAGCAAGGTAAACGTTGGTCAGCTTATGCTGAAATACGGCGGCGGCGGTCACAAGGCTGTCGGCACCTGTCAGTTCACCGACGAAAATATGGAAACCGAGCTTCCGAAGATGCTTGAGGAGCTTGTGAATTACGAAAAATACTACGAAGTATAATATTTATATGCCTCACATATCCATGTGGGGCATATTCGCCGTATATGAAAGGAAAATTTATGAAGACCAGAGAATTTGCAGAAAAGCTCAGGGAAAATATCGGAAAGGTAATAAAGGGTAAGGAAAAGGAAACCGACCTTGCTACTGCTGCACTTTTATGTGCAGGACACGTATTGCTTGAAGACGTACCCGGTACGGGAAAGACCATGTTTGCCCGTGCGCTGGCCGAATCCCTTGACTGCGGTTTCCGCCGTATCCAGTTTACTCCCGACCTGCTTCCGTCTGATATTACAGGTATCAATTTCTATAACATGAAGGAACAGGAGTTCCGCTTCAGGAAAGGTCCTGTTTTTACCAATATACTGCTTGCGGACGAAATAAACCGTGCTACTCCCCGTACACAGTCTGCACTTCTTGAATGCATGGAGGAGCGTCAGACCACTATTGACGGTGAAACCCATGCTCTTTCTGAGCCGTTCTTTGTAATAGCCACACAGAATCCTGTTGAAACGGCAGGTACATATCCTCTGCCCGAAGCACAGCTTGACCGATTCTTAATCCGTATGTCGCTGGGCTATACCGACCGTGAAACCGAAATAGGCATTCTTTCGGGAATAGGTGAAAGCCATCCGATTTCTGATATAGGTGCGGTGCTGACCGCCGAAGATCTGATGTCGGCACGTAAGGAAGCTCTTAGTGTGAGAGTAAATGATGCGGTTTTAGGCTATATTTCCGACCTGGGTGCGGCTACACGAAATCACGAAAAAATCCGTCTGGGGCTCAGCACCAGAGGTCTTATCGCCTTAAAGAAAATGTCACAGGCATATGCCGCAGTACAGGGAATGGAGTTTGTAAACCCCGACTGCGTAAAGGCGGTAGCGCCCTATGTGATTCCTCACAGACTTGTATGCCGTGAGCTTTCTCTCAGTCTGAGCAAAAAGAGTGCAGCGGAAGAAATAACAGAACAGCTTCTTGACAACGTGGCTGTTCCCACCGAAGAAATCGGCTGATTTACGGAGAAAATATGGAGCTTATAGCTATTTTACTGATCGTGGCTGTTGTGGTAATCTGTGAACAGTTCATTTATCGCAAAATGGTGCTTAAAAATGTTGAATACACTGTGAATTTCAGTGTTGATGAAGCTTTTGAGGGCGATACAATCGAAATTGTCGAAGAGGTAAGCAACAACAAGTGGCTGCCTGTTCCGTGGCTGAAAACGGAGCTTTCCACAAGCCGATGGCTGGAGTTTACGGGAAGTGCGGCGGCACGTGGCTCTGATGCACGCTTTGTCCCCAGTGTATTTGCCTTGAAGCCGTATCAGAAATGCACACGTACACGCAAGGCGGTTGCCCTCAAGCGTGGGGAATTTACACTTGAAAGTACTTCGATTATCGGCAGTGACCTTTTAGGTCTCGCCAGCGTTTCAAAAATCGTAAAGACCAACCGCACCATACGTATTCTTCCGTCGCCCTATGAAGTGGGGGAGGGAGAGCTGTCCTCCGAAGAGCTTTCGGGGGAAATTATAACACGGCGCTTTATCTGCGATGACCCGTTTTTAAAATCAGGGTCAAGAGAATATACAGGCAGAGAGCCTATGAACCGTGTTCACTGGAGCAGCACCGCAAGGCAGGGCAGGCTCATGGTGTTCAACAACGATTTTACTACGGAAAACCGTGTGCTTATCCTGATGAATATGCAGAAAACAGGCATCGGCGACCCTCGTCCGCCTGTTATCGCCGATACGGAAACCATGATAAAGGCTGCTGCTTTTATGATTGATATGTATGCAGAGCAGAAAATCCCTGTATCCTTCGCTACCAACGGCTCGGGAAAAATTCTTGAAAACGGCGGTGCATCGGAAGAGGATTATCTTGGCATTCTGCGTGTGCTTGCAGGTCTTGAAAATACCTGCGATACGGATTTCTGCGATTTCTGCAGTCGTATTGATTTTGAAGAAATCACCGATATTGCGGTGATTACCCCTTATATGGACAACAGAATAATTGATTTTGCCCGTGACCAGAAAAGGCTGGGCAGAAATGTGTTCTTCTACTGTAACGATGAAACCGGGTGCGGTCATCAGGTTATACATCTGGGAAGAATACACAGGTATATGTTCTTAAAGGACTGATTTTTACGAAAGGAGTGGTTATATGCGTTCAGGAATCCTCAAATTCCTTGCAATAGTATCTTTCGGACTTGTAACCTTTCCTTTTGTTCTCACCAACGATGTTCTCGCCTTTGGGAATATATCCGTTCTGCGTATTCTTGCTTATTACGGCGGCTTTGCAGTTGTTTTCGGGCTTGGTTATGCCTTTGGCAGAGTTACTGTAAAACGGCGTAAGCTTATTCCTCTTGAACGTTTCTGCGGAATACTTTCATTCTGCGGCGGGTTTATACTGCTTGCCTTTACCGATGAAGTGAATATAATTGTTGCGGCGGGTGCGTCCTGTATTCTCTGGTATTTCCTCGGAGAACGTGCCGCACACAAGCATTATGCGGATATTTTCCCGGCATTTATGTTCGGTGTTTATATCGGCGTTACGCTTATATGCCATCTTTTCTACGGTGCAATGAGTCAGTCTGAGCTTAAAGAGCCTGTTCAGACTGCGGTTATAATTGCATTTATGGTGGAAATGTGTCTTGCGGCACTGCTCATAAACCAGAGCGGCATTTATGACAAGGCGAATCGCCGCCGTGAAACACGCACCATGCTCCCGAAGGGACTTTCGGGCTATAATGCCGCACTCATTACGGGAATTACTGTCTGCGGTCTTCTGCTTTATGTGTTTTCGGATGCGATAGTATGGCTGCTGAACGAGTTCATAAGGCTGCTGATAAGGCTTTTCCTTCTGATTTTAAACGGCTATTCCGAGTTTATGGCAATAGATGAAGGCAGCGGCGAATATTCTCCCGGAAGCTATACGGGAATCGGCAATTATGACGGGTGGGATATCCTTTTATATGTCGTAGCAATTGTAGTGATAATAATTTTCCGCCGTCAGATATGGCGTGCAATAAAGGGCTTTTTCAGCAGGATTGCAGGATTTTTCTCAAAGGA
Organism: Ruminiclostridium sp.; assembly: GCA_017625405.1. GTDB lineage: Bacteria > Bacillota > Clostridia > Oscillospirales > Ruminococcaceae > Ruminiclostridium_E. The sequence goes on from JAGALB010000047.1 coordinate 9,049, forward strand.
AACCTCTCTTTCTGAAGCAGAGCCTGAGTTTGTGGATATATTTGAACAGGTTTCGGGAGTGAAGAAAATCAGGGATATATCATATCAGACCCTGATGAAACAATATAAAAAGGAAAATGACCCCGTAAAAAAATACAGACTGGGTTATGGTGTTCTGCTGTGGCAGATGAAATACTGCAAAGCAAAGCTTATTCCCTCCGATACGGTGAATGCACAGTATGAAAAGGGCAGAGAAATTTTCGGCGGAGAGCTTGAAAAGATTACAACGGCGTACGACAGACTCAGGTATGACGACGAGACGGTTTCTGATGAACAGCTCAGAGCACTTGATTCAATGATACAGAACGCTTCATATATGTTAAAGGGCAGTGTATGACAGTTTTTGAAGAGATTTATGCGGTAGTAGGCCGTATTCCCAAGGGAAAGGTTACTACCTATGGTAATATTGCAAGACTTGTGGGGAATCCCCGTCTTTCCAGAGTGGTAGGATATGCACTTCATGTGAATCCTGATCCTGAAAGGATACCTTGTTATCGGGTGGTAAACCGTTTCGGTGAGGTTTCAAAGGCTTTCGCCTTTGGTGGTGAGAATATGCAGGTTGAGCTTTTAAAAGCTGATGGTGTTGAGTTTGATGAAAACGGACGGGTCAAAAAGGAATATTTCTGGTGAAGTGTGCATATGGGTTTTCACTGTCATACTGCACAAAAAGCTGTAAACGATTTACTATGATTCATAGAATTTTTTTACGCCACTTGTAATAAAAAAGAAAATAGTATATAATAATACTGATACCATATAATGAAATGGAGAAAAAGATATGTTAGAGGAATTAAGAAAACAAGTATATGAAGCCAATATGCTTCTTAAGGAATACGGACTTATAAAGCTTACCTGGGGCAACGTATCAGGTATTGACCGTGAAAAGGGTCTTGTTGTAATAAAGCCCTCGGGTGTTCCCTATGAAAAGTTAAGCCCGGAAAATATGGTTATTGTGAATCTGGAAGGTCAGGTTGTTGAAGGTACATACAATCCCTCCACAGATACACCCACTCACATTGCGCTTTATCAGACCTTTGAAGAAATTTCGGGTATTACACATACACATTCAAAGTACGCAACTATCTGGGCACAGGCAGGTCTTGATATTCCCGCTTACGGCACAACACATGCCGATTATTTCTACGGTGATATTCCCTGTACTCTTCCTATGGATGATGACCAGATAAACGGCGAGTATGAAAAGCAGACGGGCTTCCATATTTCTGATACTTTTGCAAGCCGCCGCATCAACTGTATGGATATTCCTGCTTGTCTTGTGGCTTCCCATGGCCCTTTCACCTGGGGAACAAGCCCTGCAAAGTCAGTGGAAAACGCACTTGTGCTTGAAGAAGTTGCCCACATGGCACTTTACAATATGAATTTTGAGTTCGGACTGTCCCACATTCAGCAGACACTCCTTGACAAGCATTATCTCAGAAAGCACGGTAAGAATGCTTACTACGGACAGATTGAGCTTCCCGTTTCCGAAGTCAGCGAGCTTGCTGATACTGAGGAAGCTGTCGGTCTTACAAATGAAGCGACAGATGTAAAGCCCGGAAATCATACCGTTGAACTGAAGAAGATATATGAAATGGGCGACGCAGAAGCGCCTGCAGGTTCTCAGGCGGAAGCTCCACGATATATGCGTATACCAGGCACAGAAGAGAAGGACGTTCCATTTAATTCAATGCCGAGCGTCGGCGGCGGTCCTCGTCCCGCTGCTGTGCAGACTGATGCTCCTGATCCTCAGCCTGTTGCAGTACAGCCTGCCCCGGTACCACAGCCGGTAGCTCAGCCTGCTCCCATTCCTCAGCCTGCTCCCCAGGTAGCACCCGCACCGCAGCCTGCTCCCCAGGTAGCACCTGCACCGCAGCCTGCTTCTCAGCAGCCTGTTGCACCCAAAAATGGGCCTATGAATTTTACATTCTGATATGATTATACAGCCATTCCATTTGTGGAATGGCTGTTTCTATCAAAATCCGGCAAAATGTGATAAAAATGTGACTGAATATTGACAATATACGGAAAAAGATGTATAATATAAGTAAATAAAATTTCGGAGGTGCCTTATGAAAAGAATCATAAGCTTCTTACTCAGCTTCGTTATTCTTCTGACCGCTTTAGAAGTACCTGCATCTGCATATTACTACTTCGACATGCACGGCTCAGGTAACGAAATCATTGTAAATGACGCAGTTTACGACCTTATGGGCAAGGCCCGTGCAGGTGCTACAGAAGTAGATCTTACTTCTACAGCAAAGTTTGAAAAGCAGAAGTTCAACAGCATTTTCGGTGCGAAGAACAGCACAAAGTTCGTAAGATTCGAGTTCACACTCAAGAAAAAGGATACTGTAACATTTACAATCGACACAAGCACAAAGTTCCGTTCTGATTGTGCAGCTATCTTTATTTTCAACAACGACCACGAATATTTCTATGAAGCCGGCTTCAAGAGAACAGGCAGAAATATGGGTACAACCTATAAGGATTCCGTAACACTTTCAAAGGGTACATATTTCCTCTTTATTGCAACTGAAAAGTACTCAACCGGTACAGTCGATGTTAAGATCTCTGCTCCCAAGCATAAGGAAACAAAGCCTACATTCAAGGTAACAGCAAAGAGCGGCGGTAAGGCAGTTGTAAAGTGGAACAAGGTTCCCGGTGCTACAAAGTACAGAGTTTCCAGCTACAAGAGCGGTAAGTTCAAGACTCTTAAAACAACTACCAAGACTTCTTATACAGTAAAGAATCTTGTAAAGGGTAACAAGTATTCATATATTGTAAGTGCATATGTAAACGGAAAGTGGACAACGCTTAATGATAAGGATGTTATTTCTGTTTACGGTAAGAAATAAGTAATTTCTTGAATAAAAAAATACCGTGAGGGATTTCCTTCACGGTATTTTTATGCTTAAATTAAAAACCCCGCTGTAAAACAGCGGGGTCTGATTTTACGTTAATCAGTCAGAAACGTAAGGAATGAGGGCAATCTGTCTTGCTCTCTTGATAGCTGTTGTGAGCTCTCTCTGGTGATAAGCGCAGCAGCCTGTTACACGTCTGGGTAAAATCTTGGAACGTTCTGTCATGCACTTCTTGAGCTTTGCAACGTCCTTGTAATCAATGAATTCAGCTCTGTCAGCACAGAACTGGCAAACCTTTTTTCTTGTGCGCTTAACGGGGCGAGCTGCTCTTTCGTTCATTTCCTTCTTTTCAGCCATTGTTAGAATCCTCCTTCTTTAAAATGGATAATCATCGTCTGTGGGTGTAGTTTCTACAAAATCATTTGCGGTGTAGTTTCCGTTGGAAGCTACGGGAGCCGCATTGGACTGCTCTGCGGGATGAGCTGCAGGAGCAGAATAAGCAGGTGCGGAATATGAAGGTGCAGGTGTGTAGCCGCCCTGTGCCTTTGCTTCACCAGTGAAACGGGCATTATCAACTACAAGTTCAACAACGGTCTGTGTAGAACCGTTCTTGTCTGTATACTGTCTTGTCTGAAGTTCGCCTTCAACAAGAATCATTCTGCCTTTAGAAAAGAAACGTGAAATAAAATCAGCGTTTGCTCTCCATGCAACGATGTTGAAGAAATCTGACTTGCGTTCTTCGCCCTTAGCCTGATAGCTACGGTCAACTGCAATTCTGAAAGAAAGAACATTTGCACCCGAAGGAGTTGTCTTTAATTCAAGGTCGTTACAGATTCTTCCCATTAATATTGCTTTATTGTACATTTTTCCGCCTCCTGTCTGAAATCCCGATTACTTGCGTAATACTACGAGTGAACGTAAAACGCCATCTGTGATGTTGATAACACGTTCGAACTCAACGGGGAAATCAGGCTTGCTGTCGAAATTGTAAACTACATAGTAGCCGTCTGCTTCGTAGTTGATAGGATATGCAAGCTTTCTCTTGCCCCATTCGTCAACGTTTACGAGTTCAGCGTTTTCCTTGATTAAATCAGAAAACTTAGCTACGAGGTTCTGTACCTGTTCTTCTCCGTTCTTTAAAGAGAAAACAACGACTGCTTCGTACTTTTCGCCTAACTTTGCCATTTGTAAATACCTCCTTATAGACTATCGGCCCATGCTCGTGCATGAGCAAGGATTTTGGCTTACTATTGTAAACCAAGCTTTATTATTATATCAGTATTTCTGCCGTTTGTCAAGGGTTATCCGAGAATTTTACGGGACAGAAATGCACATATTTTTTATAAAAACGGGTTGCAAAATCGGCTAAGATGTGGTAAAATGAAATAAATGCGGTGTATTCCGCAAAAAATCAAGAAAGGCTGGTTTCTATAATGACAACTGCAGACCCTTGCGGGCGAAAACACAATTTAAATCCATAGTGTGCAGTTATGGGAATAGCTGTACCCTGTGAGAAGGAGAAAGCTATGCTCAGAATTTATAAGACCATCGAAAACACAATCGAGGAAACGGAAGTTCTTGAGGCTGGCTGCTGGATTTCGGCAATCGCCCCTACCGAAGCGGAGATTTCAAAGCTTGAAACAGAGCTTAAAATTGACCGTGACTATATCCGTTCCGCACTGGACGAAGAAGAAAGCTCCCGTATTGAAAGCGATGAGGGACAGACGCTTATCGTCCTTGACTATCCTGTTGCCGAAAAGGCGGACGGGGAGGAAAAGAACTTTTCCTATTACACAATGCCTATGGGTATTATCCTTACGGATAAATACGTTATCACCGTATGCTTAAAGGAAAACAGCATTATTGATGACTTTGCCAAGGGCGTTGTAAAGAACGTAAAGACACAGTTCAAGACAAGATTTATCTTCTGCCTTCTTCTCAGGATTGCGGCAAAATACCTGCAGTTCTTAAAGCAGATTGATAAAATCTTCAACTATGCACAAAAACAGCTTCACAAGGCTATGACCAACAAGGCCCTGTTACAGTTACTGAGCTTGGAGAAGTCACTTGTCTACTTTTCAACCTCACTGAAGAATACTGAAACAGTGCTTGAAAAGCTGCTCCGTGGCAGAATCATCAAGCTTTATGACGAAGATCAGGAGCTGCTTGAGGATGTCCTTGTCGAGGTAAAGCAGGCTATTGAAATGAGTAATATTTACTCAAATATCCTGTCAAACACCATGGACGCCTATTCAAACGTCATTTCCAACAACCTGAACCAGGCCATGAAGGTGCTGACGGTTATTACAATCGTTCTGGAGCTGCCTACTATCGTGTTCAGCTTCTATGGAATGAATGTAAGCGATCTGCCTTTTCCGCAGACCCTGCCTGCTCTTGGAATTGCGGCGGTGCTTGCAGTTACAGCGGCGCTGATACTTACAAAGAGTAAGTTCTATAAATAAATATGCCCATACAGTTTTAAGTCCGATAGTTATATGAAAATATTTGAAAGCCACTTTTGACATTGTGTCAAAAGTGGCTTTGCGTTGCTTATGACGTTGACTTTTTATATCAACAATGCTATAATTAATTGACCGATAAACTTGAATTTATGGGAGAAATATTATGGATAACAATAAAATTGCAGAATTTATCAAGAATCAAAAAGTTGCTTTTATCTGTTCTGTTGACGAAGAAGGATTTCCAAATGTAAAAGCGATGCTTAGGCCGAGAAAAATCAATGGCTTACGCCAGTTTTATTTTTCAACAAACACTTCTTCAATGAGAGTAAAACAGTATATGAATAATCCGAATGCCAGTATTTACTTCTATCATAAAGGATTGATTAAGTACACAGGTGTTATGTTAATAGGTAAAATGGAAGTGTTAACCGACCAAAAGACGAAAGATATGATTTGGCGCAAAGGAGACACAATGTTTTATAAAGGTGGTGTTACTGACCCAGACTATTGTGTTTTAAGATTTAACGCAGAAAGTGGAAGATACTATTGTGATTTGAAAACAGAAAGTTTTACAATCGAGTAATGTAAATTTCAATTTATATGTTAGATATTAAAATAACCCGTGAATTTCTTCACGGGTTATTTTTTTATAACTATTCACATTTACAATCGGGGCGGGAATAACCTCAGTTGCAGCTGTCTTCCTTGAAAAAAGCCTGAATGTCGGGTAGCGTTTTGCTTTCTTCTGTGATGAAACCGAATTTCTGCAGTCTGAACAGCTTTCTTTCATCGTCAATATCGAAAACTGCGGTTTTTACAAAGCGGTTGTCGGCGAAAGCGAGAATAGCTCTTACAAGACCGTCATAGAACATTTCCATCTGGCTTTCAAGCTCTGAAATGGTGATGATTTCGCCGTTGATTGTGCCTGCAACGGTGCCGTAGATGTCATCCCCGTCCTTCATTTCAAAAAGAATGCGGTCGGTTACATTCTTGTTCTGTAAAATTGTGATCATCTGCGTTTTCCGCCCTTTCTGCCGTTTGCGGTATTATCCTGCTGACCGATTGCACTTCTTAAAATACGCATTTCTTCCTTTGTCAGGTCAGCGTATTCTCCGGGCTTCAGCATACCCAGCTTTACCCCTGCGATTGATGTGCGGCGCAGTCTTTTTACGGTAAGGTTGACCGCTTCACACATACGACGGATCTGACGGTTTTTGCCTTCCTTTATGATAAATTCAAGCACTGTGCGTTCTTCCTCTTCCAGAAGAATATTTACGATACAAGGTCTTGTCATGACGTTAGGCTCGATTTCAACGCCTGCCATAAGCTTATTTATCTGCTCTTCGGTAACCTTTTCGGCAACGGTTACACGGTAAGTCTTGGCAACGTGCTTTGTGGGGTGCATAATGTCATTGGCGAAAGAGCCGTCGTTTGTAAGCAGAAGTAAGCCTTCGGAGGTGCGGTCAAGGCGTCCGATAGGGTAGACTCTTTCTTCGATTCCGTCGAGAAGATCGGTTATGGTTTTTCTGCCCTGCTCGTCGCTCATGGTGGTAACATAACCACGGGGCTTGTAGAGCTTTATGTAGCGGAGGGTTACACCATCCGCTCTGATTTTTTCGCCGTTTACGGTAATAAGGTCATTTCTGGGGTCAGCTTTGTCGCCGATTGAACAGGGTCTGCCGTTTACCTTTACTTCTCCGTTCTGAATGTACTGCTCAGCTCTTCTGCGGGAGCAGTAGCCGCTGTCTGCAATGATTTTCTGTAATCTTACCTTTTCCATAATATATCCTTTCAGGGAGCCTCACGGCTCAGCTTATTCCGAATATTTCCATAATCTGCCCGAAAACATCCTTTTCGGGAGTTTTTCTTATGCACGCAGATTCCGCAAGCATGGGAATACTCGCAACCTCTGTGTTTTTATAGTATATTTTTGCTGTTCCCAGCTGTTCGCCCTTGTAAATTCCTGCATATGCAAAACGTGGGATATGATATTCAATTGAAACGTACTGCTGTTCCTTTTCGCCCAGCCCGACAGAAGCATTTCGCTCAGGTGAAATCCTGATATCATGTGTCTCGCTGCCGAAAACAGGAATTGTAAAGCTTTCGGGTGAAATCTCATATGAGGTCAGCTGCGAAAATCCGTAATCAAGCAGCTGTGCGTGGTCGCTCCAGTCATCAGGAGCATTGAGCGTAACCGCAATTACAGTTTTTCCGTCACGCTCCGCCGCAGAAACAAGACACCGCCTTGCATCATCGGTAAAGCCTGTTTTCACGCCGATACAACCGTCGTATTGCGAGAGCAGCTTGTTGGAGTTATAAAGAGTGCGTCTGTACGGTGGGTTGCCGTATTCGAGAGAAGCGCTTGAAGAAGCGCAGATTCTGCTGAACTCGTCATTCTTCATAGCGTAACGGGTAAGCAGTGCCATATCATAAGCGGTAGAATAGTGACCCTCGGCGTCAAGACCTGACGGGTTGACAAAATGAGTATTCTCCATACCGATTTCTGCCGCCTTGCGGTTCATAATATCAGCAAAAGCGTTCATACTGCCTGAAACACTGACGGCAGCGGCGTTAGCTGCATCGTTGCCTGATGGAAGAAGCATACCGTAGCATAAAGCACGGCGTGAAACAATATCGCCTTCCTGAAGACCCATAGATGTGCCCTCCACACGGATTGCCATGCTGTCAACCGTAAACAGTCTGTCCGGCTGGCCTGCTTCAATAGTGAGGAGGGTAGTCATTATTTTTGTTGTGCTGGCAATAGCACGCTGTTCGTGAGCGTTTTTTTCAAAGAGTATCTCGCCTGTATCTGCGTTTATGACAACTGCACTGTATGCGGATATATCCTCAGGCGCAGCGTGGCATGTAAAGCAAAAGCCGATGGTTGTCAGAAAAGCAGTGATAACCGATATGATTTTTTTCATTGATTTCTGTCCTTTCGCATAGAAAATACGTAGGCTCAGGCTGCGGCGTGCCGCCCGGAGCGTACGCTCCGGGGATTCATCGCAGGCGGCATAGCCGCCTGCGATGAAGTGCGGATTTGCTCCGCAAATCCGCAAGCGGCACGCCGCTGCCTTCACCCTGACTATATTCTATGCAGAAAGGACAGAAATAAACATTTTCTCCGAATTATTCCTCGGAAGCCTTGTCATCCTTCTTCTTGCCGAAGATTTCCTTAGCCTTGTTGAGAAGCTCAGGAGCGCTTTCGATAAGGGAATCAACAGGGCTGCCCTTTGCACCCATTTCAAGAATTTTTGTATCGCCTGTGGGAGAAACAACGATGAAAGCCTGGGGCTTGATTGTAACGCCTGCACCTGCACCGCCGCCGAAAACTTCCTTTTCAACCTTTGCGGGAATATCGCTGCCGCCGGAAGCGAAGCCGAAGGAAACCTTTGAAATCGGGATGATGGTTGTGCCATCAGGTGTAGTGATAGGATTTCCGATAATGGTGTTTACATCAACAAGATCACGGATCTTTTCCATTGATGTGCTCATAAGTCCTTCTAAATGCTGTGCCATAATTAATTTCCTTTCTTGACTGCCTTGGTTTTTTTAGCTTGTTTTTTTGATTTCTTTTTTGATTTCGGAGCAGGCTCGCTGTCCTTATTGTATTTTAGATATGTTTTCAAAACACGCCATGCCAGCCAGATAATGCAGGCAAGGGCGGTTGATAAACGGAGTTTAAGCACGAAGTAAATGAATATATCCTGCTGTTCCTTTGAGAAATCAGGTTCAATGATTACTTCTTTTACGTGCGCTGTGAAATATGTTGTAAGCCATTTGAAAAACGGATACATAAAGGCGCAGATTCCGCCGTACTGAAGCGCTGTCTTTGCAGCGTCGTCGGATGCCACAACCCAGTCAACGTAGACATCATACCAGCGTATTTTCTTGAAAAGCTTTTTGATGGGCGGCCATGCGCTTTCCACATAGTCCATTATCATTTCAATATCAAGATTGAATTTTTTCTTTGGCTTTTTCTGCTTTTCTGAGGCTTCGGGGGCAGTATCGCCATCCTCAGTGATGTCGGCGGCAGATTCAGCTGCTTCGCCGCTGTCCGGAGCTTCGGTATTGTCGTCCGTAACAGTATCGGCTGATTTTTTCTGCTTCTTTTGTTTTTTAACTTTTTCTTTTTTAGGCTTTTTCTTCTTTTTTGGTTTGGCGGGATAAATGGTGAAGAAAAGGAACTTCACCTTTACATCAAGCTTGTTTTCGTAGTCAACCGTAACGGTAATCGACTGCCTGAACAGAATAATCAGAAGGAGAACAATGCAGCCGAATATTATCCAACCTGTCATTCTTCTCAGTCCTTTCCGTAAGGTTAAGCTTCAGTTTCTTCGGTCTGCTTCTTTTCAAGCTCAAGCTCAGCCAGCTCGTCAAAGTCAAGCTGTCCTTCCTGGTTCGGAAGGGGCGGCAGCTCTCTCAGAGAGGAGATGCCGAAGCAACGTAAGAATGTATCGGTTGTGCGGTAGGCAACAGGTCTGCCCGGTAAATCCAGTCTGCCTGCTTCCTCCAGCAGATCACGTTCAACAAGGGTGTTGACAACGCTGGAGCTGTCAATGCCTCGTACCTGTTCGACAAAGGATTTTGTTACAGGCTGGTTATAGGCGATTATCGACAGTGTTTCCATTGCCGCCTGTGACAAGGGCTGCTGACGCCTTGTTTCCAGTGCGGATTTTATATATCCCGAATATTCGGGGCGGGTAGAAATCTGGAATCCGTCGTTAAGACGTATGATTCTCAGACCGCTTTCCTGTACGTTGTATCTTCTTTCCAGCTGGTCGATGAGCTTGATGGTGGTTTCGAGGTCGATACCGCTTGCCTCAGCCAGCTTTTCGGGAGTAATGGGGTCGCCGTGAGCGAACATAATCGCTTCAACAACCGCCATGCTTTCATTCAGATTCATTTTCTGCTTCCTTTCGTTTCATCATGGACAGGTAGTTTCCGTCTTCGGAAAATTCAACCCTTGCGTGCTTTGATAATTCCAGCAGGGCAAGGAAGGTAGCAACCTGCTCGGAACGTGTCTGTCCCTTGTAAAGGGCTTTTATTTCAACGGTTTCGCCGTGTCGTATCTTTTTCAGTACAAACATTACCTTTGTAAAGACACTGACATAAGTCTGCGCCACAATAGGCTTAAGAACCTGCTTGGCTTCATTTTTCAGCTTTTCGCCCTTCTGACTCAGGGCAGCGTAGCTGTCTACAAGCTCATACTTGTCATGCAGGTTGCGGTATGTATTGTCAACAGGGATATCCATAGGGTCACGGACAAATACAAGGTCACCCACGAAATGCCTTTTAAGACGCTCGGCAACCGCTTTGCACAGTGCGTACTCGATGAGTCTGCCCGTAAGCTCCTTTTTCAGCTCCTCAACCTCGTGCTTCGGCAGCAATGCCGCAGTTTTTATGAGGATAAGATGCGCCGCCATTTCCACAAACTCGCCTGCGACTTCAATATCCGCCTGCTGCATTCTTTCAAGGTACAGCAGGAACTGTTCAAGTAGAATGGAAATTTCAATGTCCCGTATATTCAGCTTATGCTTGCGTATCAGGTCAAGCATAAGGTCAAGCGGACCTTCGTAAACCTCCAGTTTAAAGCTTAATTCTTCCATTGTTCACCTCAGCAGATAAAGCCTGTTATGAAGTCAAGACCCGTGTAGATAATATCAGCAAGGGCATTAAGGGGCTTTGTAAGGATACCTGTGCCCACAAGGATGAAAACAGCAATCATAATCTGCTGTTCATATCTCATAACGCCGAAATAAAGCTTGTCAGGAAGGAAGGATAAAAGAATTCTTGAACCGTCAAGAGGAGGCACGGGAATAAGATTGAATACCGCAAGTCCGAGATTTATGCTTACAATCATAATGCAGGCATAATACAGCAAGAATGCAGTTTCACTTCCGAGAGCGGAGGTGACAAGAACAATTTTACCGATTATCATAAAAATAAGCGCAAGAATAATGTTTGAAACAGGACCTGCTGCCGATGTGATGGCCATAGCGGCACGAGCGGAAACCTTACGTGCAAGTCTTGGCTGAACGGGCACCGGCTTTGCCCAGCCGAAGCCGAATAACAGTATAAGAATAGTGCCCACAGGGTCAAGGTGTCTGAGGGGATTGAGAGAGATTCTTCCCTGAGATTCTGCCGTTCTGTCGCCAAGCAGTTTTGCAGCCAGTGCATGTGCGCTTTCGTGGAATGGAAAGCAGATAAGCAGCACGATAAGATATGAAAAAACAGTTATTACTATATTTATAAGCGAAGGGTTAGCAATAATATCTGAAATCATAGTTTCTCCTTTATAGTTTCTCCTTTAAAATGCATAAAATTACAATCATATTCTATTATACTATATTAATGAAGATTTTGCAAGCTTTTTCCGCAAAAAACCGTCCCCAAAGCGGACACTTCAATCATTCATTGTTTCTTTGCCTCAGGCACAGAAACAAATCTCCACTCTATTTTGCTCCAGTATTCTCCCGCATAATCAATACCTACACGGGGTTTTGTGGTATAACTGCAGGTAAAGCCGTCGTCCTCCAGCCATATTTTATCCGAAGCAGTCAGGTCAACCTTATTGAGACTGCGGTCAATGCCTAAAAATTTTGTCAGCTTTGCAGGACCGTTATAGCCCTCACAGCAGCGGATAAGCACCGCTTCGGGGCTGTCAACCTCGCCGCATACCACATTGAACATATTGTGCATACCGTAAATAAGGTAAACATATGAAACGCCGCCTTTGCCGAACATAACGGCGGTGCGCCCGGTCTTTCCCTTGCTTGCGTGGCAGCCGAGATCATCCGTACCCATATAGCATTCTGTTTCGGTGATGCGCAGCTTCCTTGTTTCGCCGTTTATATCCGTGCAGAGAAGCTTTCCCAGAAGCAGCGGTGCAAGCTCCAGCGCCGTTTTTGAAAAAAATTCCGTATCGGTTATTTTTGACATAAGAAATGCCTCCTTTTTTATGGTTTAATGATTGTTGTAAAGCTGATAATATTTATGAGCGTAAAGCTCTTATTTTCTGAGAGGAACTGTAAAATTATGAAAAAATTATTCGCAAAAAAGACTGACCCCATGAAAAAAGCAATGGAGGTAGCCAATACAAGCTCGGCAAAGACCATAGATCCCTACGGTATGTATACGGGCGTTCCGAAGGACCCCACGGAAAAGCCCGTACAGGATGCCGATGACCTGTAAAGTATTTGTAAAAGGGCGTTTTACGCCCTTTTGACATTGACATAATATTTAATTTGTGATACAATAAAATTTGCGGCAATGCTACGAAAGGGGACGGTATAAATGAAAAAAAGAATATTGTGCCTCTTACTGTCTGCGGTGCTGTTATGCGGATGTTCGGAGGAAAAGCCACAGGTGAATACCATGCCCAGGGGCACATTGATTACGGACGAGCCTTCCGCAAAGCCTGCGGAAACCATTGTCACAACCGTTCAGACTACCGAAGCGGCAACTACAACCGAGCCGCAGCCCAAAGGCAGCGTCAGGGTCGCTTTTGCAGGCGATACCACCCAGTCCGATGTTTTTGCCGAGGCTACTTCGTGGCGCTCTATGAAATATCCCTTCGAGGATGTAAACAGTATTTTTTCAGAGGCGGATATTGCCTTTGTAAACCTTGAAACCTGCGTCAGCGACAGGGGTGAAAGTGAGAAGAAGGAGGGTTTTGGTTTCCAGACGCCTCCCGAATATTTACAGGTGTATACCGAAGCAGGAATTGACCTTGTTTCCGCCGCCAACAACCATGTGCGTGATTACGGTATGGATGCCCTTGATGATACATTTTCAAATCTGGATGCATACGGGCTTGGATATATCGGCGCAGGCAGAAATATAACCGAAGCCGAAAAAATGATTCTTTACGATGTGAATGGTCTGAAAATCGGTTTTACGGGTCTTAATATGATAAATATGAATCCCACATGGTACGCAACGGATGACCGTGCAGGTATAAACTGCGTGGATTTTGCCGCCTGTGAGGATTATCTTGAGCTTATTTCCGAGTATGACAAGCAGTGCGATCTGCTTTTTGTTTCTGTGCACTGGGGTGTTGAATACACCAACGCAATCACCGAGGAACAGCAGCAGTTCGGGCATATGCTGTGCGACAGCGGTGCCGATGTAATTCTCGGACATCATTCCCACACTCTGCAGCCTGTTGAATATTATAACGGCAGCATGATTTTTTATAGTCTGGGTAACTTCCTTTTCTATAAAATGGATGATTATTCGGGAATGACTGCAATTTTTGAGATAGAAGCAGATAAAAACGGCTTTGTAAGCGGTAAGCTTTCTCCTGTTTTTATCACGAATTGCAAAGCTGTTCTGCTCGAAGAAGATGATGAAATGTATGGTGAAATAATTGAATTGTGCAGAACGATTTCGGAACCATACGGGGTGAATATAACAGAAAACGGAGGCATTGAAATTGCCAACAGGTAAAAGAATTATTTCCCTGCTGCTTTTGTGTGGGGTTCTTTGCGGATGTGCCGATAACAGAGCAAACGCCGAAACTCTGCCGGCTGCCAATTATGTGAGCCGGACTGAGGCGGTTACAACCACCACAGAGCTTTTTACAGCGGTTTCTACCGAGGGGGTAGAGGCTTCGGCGCAGGGCATTGAAACCACAACCGCCGAAACGGAAGCGATAACAACCACAACAACGGCAACAACTCCCGAAACGCAGGCAACTACCGTTATTTCTCAGGCGCAGTCCTCCACAAGACCGCCGCTTGCACCTTCGGCAACAGACAATGGCGGGGCAGCAAAGGAATATACCAACACAATAACGCTTAACGGGCCCAATCTCGTTTATACAGGCGAAAGCTTCAATTTTACATATTTTATAAGTCACCGCAACGCAGGTCGTGCATCTGTATTATGGCAGTGCAGGGGCGACAGCGGCAGTATTGACGAAAACGGTGTATTTACCGCTGAAAAAGCGGGAACAGTCGAGCTTTACGTGTCGGATATTTCCAACGGACTTACAGATTCCTTGCTTGTACATGTCGTTGACAGTCCTGAGGATGTAGATTTTATAACCGAGGTAAACGGTATTCCCATTGCAAATAAGACCTATCCCGTGCCGAAAGACTATAACCCGGGGCTTTTGTCGGAAACCTATGACGCTTTCCTTGAACTGAAGCTTGCTGCGCTGAACGACGGCGTTGAAATAAACTTCATGTCAGGCTATCGCTCATACGAGGAACAGGTTGAAATCTACAAAAACTGGAATGAGGTCTATTCAGACGGACAGGCTGACCGTGTTTCCTCGCGTCCGGGACATTCCGAACACCAGCTGGGACTTGCAATTGACGTAAACTCTATTGAGTTTTCCTTTGCTGACACTCCCGAGGGATTATGGCTTGCGGAAAACTGCTGGAAATACGGCTTCATTATCCGCTACAAAGAGGGTACGGAAGAAATTACAGGATATATGTATGAGCCGTGGCATATCCGCTATCTGGGCAAGGAGCTTGCAAAGGATGTGCATTTCAGCGGACTTACACTTGAAGAATATTTAGGAATTGATTCATGGTACAGAATTGAAAACTTTGTTTTTGACGAAGAAATTGAATAATTATTAATGCCGCAGGCGACGCCTGCGGCATTTGTTTTATGTGTCGGGAAAATCAGCCGTTGTTAGCTTCCTTTTCCTTTTTCTTTGCTTCGATATCAGCGAGTGCTTCCTTTCTGGAAAGACCGATCTTGCCCTGATTATCAATCTTGATAATCTTTACAATGATCATATCGCCTACGTTGCATACATCTTCAACCTTTTCAACACGGCGGTTTTCAAGCTCGGAAATGTGAACCATACCTTCCTTGCCGGGTGCGAATTCAACGAATGCGCCGAATTCCTTCACACGTACAACCTTACCCTTGTAGATAGCGCCGATTTCGGGCTCAGTAACAATGGACTTGATTGTGTCGAGGCAGGCATTTGCCTTTTCGCCGTTGTTGCCGCAGATGAATACGTT
Source organism: Ruminiclostridium sp. (assembly GCA_017625405.1). Taxonomy (GTDB): domain Bacteria; phylum Bacillota; class Clostridia; order Oscillospirales; family Ruminococcaceae; genus Ruminiclostridium_E. Next base: position 24,400 of record JAGALB010000047.1, read on the forward strand.
GCCTTCTTCGTCGATGTCGATCTTTACTTCAAAGTCAGCGCAGAGCTTCTGGATAACCTTACCGCCTGTACCGATAACTTCTCTGATCTTGTCAACAGGCACCTTGGTGCTGATCATCTTGGGAGCATATTCATTTACTGTTGCTCTGGGAGCGGGGATAGCCTTGAGCATTACTTCGTCAAGAATCTTGATTCTTGCCTTGTGTGTCTTTGCGAAAGCGTCAGCGATGATTTCAGGTGTAAGACCGTCAATCTTAAGGTCCATCTGGATAGCTGTGATACCCTTGTGTGTACCGCCAACCTTGAAGTCCATGTCACCGTAGAAGTCTTCAAGACCCTGAATGTCAACCATTGTCATCCAACGATCGCCTTCGGTAATAAGACCGCAGGAGATACCTGCAACGGGAGCCTTGATCGGAACGCCTGCGTCCATAAGTGCGAGAGTAGAACCGCAGATAGAAGCCTGGGAAGTAGAGCCGTTGGAAGAAAGAACTTCGGAAACGAGTCTGATTGCATAGGGGAATTCTTCAACAGGGGGGATAACGGGTTCGAGAGCTCTCTGAGCAAGTGCACCGTGACCGATTTCACGTCTGCCGGGGCCTCTGCTTGCCTTTGTTTCACCAACGGAGTAAGCAGGGAAGTTGTAGTGGTGCATATATCTCTTGGTATCTTCTTCGTCGATACCTTCAAGCTTCTGAGCGTCGCTTACAGGGCCGAGTGTAGCAACTGTAAGAACCTGAGTCTGACCTCTTGTGAAAAGACCTGAACCGTGAACTCTGGGGAGAAGGTTAACTTCGGAAGCAAGAGGACGCATATCGTCCATGCCACGTCCGTCAACACGCTTCTGTTCGTCAAGTAACCAGCGTCTAACGATAACCTTCTGGAGCTTGTAGATAGCTTCATCAATCATGGAAGCCTGGTCGGGATAGATTTCGTCATACTTTTCGTGAATAGCATCCTTGATGGGCTGAAGTCTTGCTTCACGGATGTTCTTGTCATCTGTATCAAGGGCATACTTTACCTGGTCGCCGAATTCTTCCATAAGAGCGTCGATAAGGTTGTGGTCGATTTCCATAGAGGGGAATTCAAACTTGGGCTTGCCGATAGCAGCCTGGATTTCCTTGATGAAAGGAATGATGGACTTGTTGATTTCCTCGTGACCTGCCATGATAGCCTTGAGCATTGTGTCGTCGTCAACTTCGTTGGCGCCTGCTTCAATCATGACTACCTTCTTTTCGCTGGAAGCAACTGTAAGCTGTAAATCAGACTTTGCTCTCTGCTCAGCGTCGGGCATGAGCACGATTTCGCCGTCAACAAGACCAACGGAAATACCGCCGATAGGTCCGTTCCAGGGAATATCGGAAATTGTAACAGCTACGGAAGCACCGATCATAGAAAGAATTTCAGGCTGTGTGTCGGGGTCAACTGCAAGAACAGTCATAACGATAGCAACATCGTTTCTCATATCCTTGGGGAAAAGGGGACGCATAGGACGGTCTACGACACGGGATGTGAGGATAGCCTTTTCGCTGGGTCTGCCTTCTCTCTTGAGGAAGCCTCCGGGGATCTTACCTACGGAGTAGAGCTTTTCTTCATAGTCAACGGAAAGCGGGAAGAAATCCACGCCGTCACGGGGCTTGGGGCTTGCTGTAACGTTTACCATTACAACGGATTCGCCGTAACGGATCCAGCAGGAGCCGTTTGCAAGACCGCATACCTTGCCTGTTTCAACAGTAAGTTCTCTGCCGGCAAAGGTTGTCTTGAAGGTTCTGTAATTGTCGAACATATCTGTTCCTCCTTATAAAATTTTATTTCACAAGGTACAGATTTTAGCAATAAAGTCAGCCTGAAAAAATCTTTCAGACTCAGTTTACCGCTAAAATCCTCTGTACCTTTAAGTGCGGACTGGTAAAAAGGGCAGAACAGCCCACAAGGCGTTCTACCCCTTCCGATGCAAAATTACTTACGGATACCAAGCTTAGCGATGATTGCACGGTAACGTTCGATATCCTTCTTCTGAAGGTAACCGAGAAGGTTACGTCTCTTACCAACCATCTTGAAAAGACCTCTTCTGGAGTGGTGGTCCTTCTGATGTGTCTTTAAGTGTTCGGTAAGGTCGTTGATTCTCTTTGTGAGAATTGCAATCTGTACTTCAGGAGAACCTGTGTCGTTTTCGCTGGTACGGTTTGCTTCGATGATAGCTGTCTTTTCGTCTTTGAGCATCATGATAAATACACCTCTTTAAAAATATTTTGCATTCACATAGCAAAGGGCAGTAGTGTTTCTCTGAAAAGAGCATAAGCCGCAACGCCAAGTGAGTGTATCTGCGATAACGCAGCAAGAGTATTATAACATATATTTTTTGCTTTGTAAATAGTTTTTTTAAAAATTTGTCCAAAAATTTTCAGTGCGGGACAGGAGTAAATACTGACATAAAACTATTGACAAAAGGCTTGTGTAATTGTATAATATTAACAGTTGGTTTAAAAACAAAATGAAAGATGAGGTATGTGAAATGGCTCTTGTGAATATCATGGAAGAAATTGTTGACAACACAATTGACGAGCTTATCGGTTATAGCGGCTGCTGCGACTGTGACCACTGCAAGGAGGATATAAAGTGCCTTACTCTTAATGCGCTCCCTCCCAGATATGTAAGCACAACAAAGGGCGAGCTTTTTTCAAAGCTTTCACAGGCGATGATCAAACAGCACTCCATCGACGTTAATATCGCTTGCCTGAATGCAATTGAATTTGTAAAGACACATCCTAAGCATAACTGAAAAAATCCACCCGACAGGGTGGATTTTTTATTAAGGTGTGCCTGCCGTTACTTTTTTCAGGCAGGAACATGCAGCGGTGCTTCGCCGCATAGCTGAAAAATGATTTATCTGTTTGTGCGTCCTGCCGTTCAGAATATTCCGACAAATTACAGATTCTTAAAAGGCAGGAACTTGCAGCGGCGCATCGCCGCCTCAATCATCGTCGTCATCAAGATTGATACGTAAGAACGGGCTTGCCTTGGGTGCGGCGAAGAGCGCATTCATAACGTGTTTTGTCTTGTGTGAAACGGGCAGACCGTCTGCGTTCAGTTCAATTTCATCGCTTTCAAAGCCGTCGCTGCGGTTCATGCTCTCAAGGATTTCCGAGAAATCCGCCTTGTCAGTCTTGCCACGTTCAGGCTGATTGTCAGCCTTAGGCAGAGTGATGGTCCTGTAAGCTGACAGAGCCTTCGCCGAAGCGGCAGGAGTAGCAGAAGGGATAGGTGCGGGAGCTTCAACCTCTTCTGCGGAAATCTGTCCTTCAATCTGGATGTCGTCAGTTTCTTCACGGCTTCTGCGGTAATCCTGCAATGGCTGCTTCACCTTTTCATAGGGAGAAGGCTCTATGTACGCGTTGAAGGCAGGCTTTCTGGGTACGAATACCTTTACGTCGTCTTCCTTTTCCTTCTTTGTGCGGAATACCTTTACATCGTCTTCAACAAGGGTCTCGACGTCGGTTTGCGAGGATGCGAAAACAGATTCGGTTTCTGCGATGTTAGGTGCGGGAGCAGGTATTTTCTGAACGGGGGGCGGAGCAGATACAACAGGCTGCTTCTGCGGCTCGCCGTTGGGGATAACAACCGTTTTCGGCTTCATCCGTTCAAAGGAGTTTTCCGCATAGGTGACGCCCTGATTTCCTCCACGTATTATTTTGGTGGTGGTTTTCTGGGGATAGCGCTGGGGCTGCGGATAATAGCTCTGCTGAGGGATATTTTCCTGACCGAAAAGGCGCTTTACAGCTTCAATGGAAGCCTGCTCGGACTGAACCTCGGACTTCGGCTGTGCGGCGGGACGCTCTACACGTTCAAATACAAATTTTCTTATTTCCTTTCCTGATTCGGTAAGCTCCACAGGCTCAGGGGGAGGTGGCGGCGGCTGTCTTTTTGAAGCAAATTCATCACCTCTTGACAGCTCTGCGAAATCGTCCAGCTCGCTTTGACCCGCCATACCCGTAAGGAGCTTTTCCTTGAGTCTGAGGGCAGCCTGATACCAGCGTGAAAAGTCACGCTGAGTAAGGTCGATGTTCACTCGCTGGGCCATTTCCTTGTATAATTTTTCTATTTCTTCGTTTACATAACCCTTTTCCATAGGCTCATTCTTAGGTTCAAGGGTGATTATTTCGGGAGCAGCACTGAAGGCCGCCTTTGCTGCGGGTGCTGCGCCTGCATTCATTACTTCAAGGCATACAATGCCGTTTTTATCGGGATTGTTACAGTAATTATAAGGATATTCCTCGTCCTTGAGATAATATTCCCTGCATCTGGGGCATTTTCTTAAAATTGCTCCGCTTTCGATTATAGCGTCAATTTCCAGGTCGATTACCGCCTTGAACGACGAGGGAACATATACCTTTGCAGGCATACCCGACATGGACTTAATGATTGTGTTTACAAGGCTGTCATCCTTGTCGGGGATATATGACTTGATGACCGTAAAGGCATCCATTGCTGTACGGTCGGAAAGGTCGGGATTGTTCTTTGATTTGTATACACGGTCGGAATATTCCATATCCTTGAGGACATTTCTCATAATTTCCCTTGAAGCGTTTGAAAGCACGAAGGGGGAGTTGGGGACACGGCCTATGGAATAGATGTCCGAAGCGCCGATTTCGTCTATGGGGAAGCCCTGTTCATTTGCGGCAACATTGAACATAAGGTCGAAATAGTTTGCTCTGTTTGCTGCTTCGGTGGGACCTGAGATATCAGTGCCGAAGACAAAATCAACCTTTGTTACTGCGTATTCCTGCAGTTTCAGCAGATTTACCCATTCATTTATTGCACGGTTGTGGCGGTATTCGGAAAGACGGGCAAAGATTGCCTTTTCAAAGTCGTTTCCGCAGCGCATAAAGCTCTGCCACAGTGTTGACACGCCTATTTCATTCTGCTTGCACAGATAATCAATCCAGCAGTCGATTACAATTTTTTCAAATTTCAGGCGCATATTCTGCTCATAATACTTATGGCAGCCCGAAATGGAATTTCTTATGGAATATACGTCTTCAACGTTGTATTCGCCTGTGCGGTTGGCGATACGGCAAAGGTCGGTACAATGATTCAGAAAGGGGTTGAAGTCGTATTTGCAGAAGTTTATGAGGTTGTTGGGATAAATCAGTGTATAGATATCGTTGGAATTCTTACCTGTGATGCTTAACTGACGTGTCACTTCCTGAATCACTCCTTTCCGTAGTATAGTTTGTTTTTATTCGGCTTCGTCGGTTGCGTCGGAAGGCTCTTCGGTTTCCCCAGTGTTTTCTTCTTTGTTGTTTTCTTCGTCGGTTTCTTCTTCATCGAAAACAATCGGCTTTCTTACAGAAGAGGTTTCCTCCTCTTCTTCCTCATCAGCGGCTGTTCTCTGCTGAATGAAGAGCTCAGGGATATTCTTGAGTCTGCCGTCGATATAGAGTTCGTCGTCAGATTCCCAGTAATATTCAAGAGTATCCTGATGAACGGTTACAAGCACCTTAAGGCTGTCAAAATGGCGGTATGCGTTAAGATACCACAGCTGGACGTCATTTTCTGTTTCTTCAACATAGAAGCTTGCGGAAACACGTTCTGCATTATCGTCGTTGATATAGGTTACAAGGCGGTATGAACCGTCGGGAGAATAATCGTAGACATAGCTTCTGTCCTCAAGGTCGCAGTAGTTTTTGAGAAGCAGGGTCTGAGGGGTAAGGTTGAAGTGCTGGAGCGTCATATAGACCAGCGCACCTACCACGAACAGCATAAGATAAATAGTTCCGAGGATTGTCTTGAGCGTTTCGCCCGCGCCGCTGGCAAGAAAGACAATGGCGGTTACTACAAGAGGCGGTACAACCATGTACCAGTTGCCGAAAGCCATAATCATCATAATGAATATGAACAGCGGTGAAACGCAAAGGCAGAAACGTGTGATTATCTGCTTTCTTGTATAGAACATAAGACCGCCGAAAACGAAGTTTATAAGTACATAAAGCAAAAACAGTGCAATAGGATTTGTAGGCTCCATAGAGTAGGCAAACGCCAGCCAGTCGATATACAGGAGCAGCAGCGGGTAAGCGGGAGTCAGCAGCGAGAAGCCGCGCTTGCACCAGTTATTCTTGAAAAAAGCAATAACCTTGTCCATTTAATAATTTCCTTTCTTTTCTACGTATATATATTTCTAAAATAAGGCATAGTAACAGATTATATTAATACATAATATATTTTACACCAAAACGGAAAGAATTTCAATAGTAATAATAAAATTTTTCTTATATGGCATAAATTTTCAAAAAACATTGACAATTTTTAACAGTTGTGTTATTATAAGTGCAACCGAATAACTCCGTGAGGGAGTAGCAGGCGTGTTTACGCAGTAAGTCAACATACTGATTGAAAAATCTGGCTTATTTTAAATTGCGAGACTCATGGTATAACTGTAACAAGCTATACCTGCGTCTTTTTTTATTGTCAATTACTCAGGTACAGCTTTTGTGCCTGAGTTTTTTATTGGGCGGAAAGGAGTTCAAAATAAACTGTATGAAACATATAATAGTAAAAAGGACATCTCTTTTTCCTGCGGATAAGCACATGGTCTTCAATCGTCTTACGCATCTTGAAACGCTGAGATATATTGCTTTACCATACGCATCATTTGAGCCTTTGAACTGCGGAGAAGACCTCATATGGAAAGAGGGAGAAAGCTTTGAGTTTTCGTTCAGACTTTTCTGCTTAATTCCTTTGGGTATACACAGGATAAATATAATTGATTTCAACTCAGAAAAGGGAATTTATACCGTGGAATCAAACTCTCACGTTCCTGTCTGGAATCACAGGATATATCTTGTTAAGGAGAAAAACGGCACACTATACACCGACGAGGTGGAAATATACGCAGGATGGAAAACGCCTTTTGTGGCATTGTGGGCGAAGATGTTTTACGCTCACAGACAGAAAAAATGGATAAAGTTATTGATGACAGCAGACAGAAAGGAATTATAAATCATGAACTGGGATTTTATGTTTTTCTTCAATAGCATATTACTTGGTGTGGGACTTGCCATGGACGCATTTTCCGTATCACTTGCCAACGGTCTGAACGAGCCGAAAATGAAAAAGGCAAGGATGTGCCTTATTGCGGGGGTTTTCGCTGTTTTTCAGGCGCTTATGCCGATGCTGGGCTGGGTATGCGTACATACAATTGTTGAGGTCTTCGGTGCATTTGAAGGATTTATACCCTGGATTGCCCTTATTCTGCTGGGATTTATCGGCGGAAAAATGCTGTATGAGGGCATCAAGGGCGGCGAAGAAGAGAACGGTCACGGAAAAATAACCCTGGGTGCGCTTATGGTACAGGGCGTGGCAACTTCTATCGACGCACTTTCCGTAGGCTTTACCATTGCGGAATATGACTGGCTTATGGCGCTTGTGTGCGCTCTGCTTATCGCTGCCGTGACTTTCAGTATCTGCATGGCGGGCGTTACAATAGGAAAGAAATTCGGAACAAAGCTCAGCGGCAAAGCGGCAGTTTTCGGAGGAATCATCCTGATTTTTATCGGCATCGAAATATTTGTGACAAATGTTTTCTTCGGAGGATAATCAGTAAAGGGGTTAGTTTATAAGCTAACCCCTTTACTTTATTTATTACGCAATACAGCGTTTTTTCTTATGTTCCGCCTGTTTTTGCAAAGCGCAGATTTTTAAAAGGCGTAAGTTTTAACAAAAATGTGAAATGAAAACGATTAGAAAAAAATAACTTTGGACATTTTAAGGAAAATGCACTGAAAGCGTGGATTTTCTCGGAAAAAAATGTTAATATAATCTTAAGAACATTACCAGGAGGAAATCCCCCATGAATATTGCAGTTGCCCAGTCAGGCGGCCCCACCTGCGCTATAAACGCTTCTCTCGTAGGCGTTTTCAGCCAGGCTCTCAAAATTTCTGAAATTGACGCTATTTTCGGCTCAATCAACGGTATTGAGGGTGTTATCAACGACAACCTTATCAACCTTAAGACAATGATAAGAACAAACGAGGATATTGAGCTTCTGAAGCAGACTCCTTCCACCGTTCTCGGCTCTTGCCGTTATAAGCTCCCCGACCCCGATAAGGCAGGCGAGGTTTACGAGAAAATTATGGCATGCTTCAGAAAGCATGATATAAAGGCGTTTTTCTATATCGGCGGTAACGACTCCATGGATACCGTGGACAAGCTTTCAAAATATGCGGAAAACAACGGCTCCGATGTGAAAATCATCGGTATCCCGAAGACAATCGACAACGACCTCTGCATTACCGACCATACACCGGGCTTCGGCTCTGCTGCCAAGTATGTGGCAACAACTGTTCAGGAAATTATCCGTGACAGCTCGGTTTACAGTATCGAATCCGTAACAATCATCGAAATCATGGGACGCCACGCAGGCTGGCTTACAGCTTCCACCTGCGTTCTTCGTGCAAATGGCGAGGTTGCTCCCCATCTTATATATCTTCCCGAATCTGATTTCAACGCTGAAAAGTTCCTTGCCGACGTAAGACGTGAGCAGGCAAAGCACAAGGCGGTTATCATCGCAGTTTCCGAAGGTATGGAGCTTGGCGATGATGAATTCCGTTCAGGTGCTACCGACAATTTCGGTCACAAGTATCTTTCAGGTGTAGGCAAGCGTCTTGAAAACCTTGTGCGTGATAAAATCGGCTGCAAGGCACGTTCAATCGAACTTAACGTTATGCAGAGATGCTCTTCCCATATCTGCTCCAAGACCGATATTGATGAATCCGTTTCTATCGGTGCAGCAGGCGTAAGAGCAGCAATGAAGGGCGAAAGCGGAAAGATGATGTACTTCCGCAGAGTGAGCGATGTACCCTATGTTGTTGAAATAGACAGTACCCCCGCCTGCGATGTTGCAAATAAGGAAAAGATGTTCCCCAAGGAATGGATTACTCCTGACGGATGCGACGTTACAGACAGCGCTCTCAAGTACTTCCTGCCTCTTATTCAGGGCGACATGGTGCTTGAAAAGAAGAACGGACTTCCCGCTCATTTCAAAATCAGAGAAGAAATCCTTCGTGTATAATATAAAACACCGCAGGAACGATGTTCCTGCGGTGTTTTTTTACTGTCTGATATAAATTCCCTGTTCTTCGATATATTCTTCCATAGCTTCCTTCATGCTTTCTGCCCAGTCAGCAGCAACGCTGCTGTCGTCGGAAGAAATATCGGGGGAGTTTTTCTTTTCGTCTGTCATTCTGTGCCTCTTATGCCTGCTCTTCGAGCACCTTGCTTGTTTTTGCCTTTTCGAAAAGCTCGTCAACACCTTCGGGAGTCTTGCCGGAGATAAGAGAGCCTGCAACAACTGCGATGAGTGCCAGAACGAATGCGGGGAGGAGAGAGTAGATGCCTGTTCCGTTAAAGAACTGTTCCCAGATGATAACGGATGCACCGCCTGTGATGATACCTGCAACTGCGCCTGTGATGTTCATCTTCTTCCAGAAAAGGGAGAGGAGAATTGCAGGACCGAATGCTGCACCAAGACCTGCCCATGCGTAGGACACAAGACCCATTACGGAGCTGTTGGGGTCAAGAGCGAGGAAGTAAGCGATAATTGCTACAACGATAACGGTACCTCTTGAAATCCACATCTGTACCTTGTCGCTGGCATCCTTCTTGATGAGCATGAATACGTCTGCTGTTACGGCGGAAGCGGTAACGAGGAGCTGAGAGTCAGCGGTACTCATGATAGCAGCTAAAATAGCGCAGAGGATGATACCTGCGAGAACTGCGGGGAGAAGTGTGGATGACATGAACATGAAGATACGTTCTGCGTCGCCGATTGCGTTGAACTGAGCCAGAAGCTCTTCGTTTCCCGGAGCGTTGAGATAGCCGTAGCCTGCAATACCGATAAATACGGCAGCACCAAGAGTAACAAATACCCAGATGCAGGCGATAAGGCGTGACTTCTTGATAAGGTCAGCGCTCTTGATAGCCATGAATCTTACAAGGATGTGGGGCATACCGAAGTAACCGAGACCCCATGCAAGACCTGAAATGATGGTTGTCCAGGCAATACCGCCGTCCTTGCCTGCGAAAAAGCTTAAATAGTTGGAAGCAAGTTCCTTTGCAGTGATTGCTTCGTTTACAACGCCCATAAAGTCGGGTGTTACGCATACGCACACAATCGGAACTACGATAAGTGCAATGAACATCAGGATACCCTGGATAACGTCAGTCCAGCAAACAGCAAGGAAGCCGCCCAGGAAGGTATAAGCGATGATTACAATTGCGCCGATTGTAAGGGAAAGTGTGTAGTCAATACCAAACACGAACTCAAAAAGCTTTGCGCCTGAGCTGAATGCGGAGGCGGTATAAACCAGGAAGAAAATGAAAATGATAGCCGCACATACAAAGCGGATAACGGGAGATTTACTGCCTAAACGGTTCTGGAAGTATTCGGGGATTGTGATTGAATCGCCTGCTGCTGCGGACATCTTACGGAGTCTTGTGGCAACCAGCTTCCAGTTGAGATATGTACCGATGAAAAGACCGATGGCAATCCAGCTTTCGGTAAGACCGGAAACCAGGATGCTTCCGGGAAGACCCAGAAGAAGCCATCCGCTCATATCGGATGCCTGTGCGGAAATTGCGGTTGACCAGCTGCCCAGCTTTCTGCCGCCTAAAAAGTAGTCGCTCATATTCTTTGAGCGCTTGTAGCTGAAAATACCGATACTAAGCATAATTGCAAAGTACAGTATGAACGCTATCAGTGTAAAAACGTTGAACTGCATAGTGTTTTTTTCCTTTCAAAATAAATCTTAACCAAAATTTTACCACATTTTATACTTTTTTGCAATAGCTTGTTAAAGAATTTTGTAAAAACTTATGTAAATTAATATAGTACTTGAAAAATAATGAAAAATATGCTATACTGATTTTAATTATTTATCGGTATGAAAGGACAGAAACACCATGAATGCATTTTCTTATAGAATCCAGACCTTACAGCCCTCTGCAATCCGTGAAATCCTGAAGTTTACGGCAGACCCTACCGTAATCAGCTTTGCAGGCGGCAATCCCGCTCCCGAAGCATTTCCCGTTGATGCTATCAGACAGATTACTGCTGATATTTTTGAAAGCGACCCCGTAGGCGCACTCCAGTACTCCATTTCCGAAGGCTACGGTCCTCTTCGTGACTGGATAAAGGATGACCTTTATTCCAAGGGCATATTCAACTGGAATGCCGATGATGTAATCATTACCGCAGGCGCACAGCAGGTTATGGAAATGACTGCAAAGGTAATCTGCAACGAGGGCGATGCAATCATCTGCGAAAACCCCAGCTTTATCGGTTCTCTCAACGCTTTCCGTTCATACAACGCAAAGCTTGTGGGCGTACCTATGGAAAGCGACGGTATGGATATAAATGCGCTTGAACAGGCGCTCAAAGATAACCCCAGAACAGCCTTTATCTATGTAATCCCCAATTTCCAGAACCCCACAGGTATCACAACCTCTCTTGAGAAGAGAAAGGCTATTCTTGAACTTGCATATAAGTACAACGTTCTCGTGCTTGAGGATAACCCCTACGGCGATTTACGCTTTGCGGGCGAGGCTATTCCTTCTATCCGCTCCCTTGACAAGAAGGGTCATGTAATTTACGCAGGTACATTCTCCAAGACACTTTCTCCCGGACTCCGTGTAGGTTATATGTGTGCTGAAAGCAGCATTATCCAGAAGGCAATCTGCGCTTTACAGGTTTCCACAGTTCATACATCAATTCTTTCACAGAAAATCGTACATCAGTTTGTAACAAGAAATAATTTTGAAGAACATATTGCAAATCTTCAGGAAATCTATCGTAAGAAGTGCGAGCTTATGCTCAACTGCTTAAAGTACAAGATGCCCCAGAGTATCAAGTTCACCGAGCCTGACGGCGGTCTGTTCGTATGGGGAACACTCCCCGACGGCGATATGCAGTATTTCTGCAAGAAGGCTGTTGAAAACAAGGTTGCGGTAGTTCCCGGAAACGCATTCCTCGTAGATGAAAAGCAGCCTACACTTTCATTCAGAGTAAACTATTCAACTCCCACAGACGAACAGATTGAAAAGGGTACGGATATCCTTGCCGCTGTTGCAAAGACAATGTATAAATAATTGAAAAGCGAATAGTGAAAAGTGAAAAGTTAAGGAGGCGGCTTGCGCCGGAAGATTAAAAAACGTCTGCGAAGCAGACACAATAACTCTTCATTTTTAGATTTCAGATTTTCGTTTATTCAGAAAGGAACAACCAAAATGGAAGAAACAATCGCAAAAAAGAGAATACTCAGCGCTATCCAGCCTACAAATACACCCACACTCGGTAATTATCTGGGCGCACTGGTCAACTGGATTAAATTACAGAACGAATATGACTGTGCCTACTGCATTGCAGATCTGCACTCCATTACTGTAAGACAGGACCCCCAGAAACTCCGTAAGCAGATTACCGAAAGCTATGCGCTTTTACTTGCTATGGGGGTTGACCCTCAGAAATCCATTGCTTTTATACAGGGCCATAACCCTGCTCATGCAGAGCTTTCATGGGTGCTTTCCTGTTACACACAGTTCGGTGAGCTTTCCCGTATGACACAGTTCAAGGATAAGAGCGAAAAGCATCCCGAAAATATCAACGCAGGTCTTTTCACATATCCTGTACTTATGGCTGCGGATATTCTTCTGTATCAGGCTGACCTTGTACCCGTAGGCGTTGACCAGAAGCAGCACATTGAGCTTGCAAGAAATATCGCACAGCGCTTCAATTCGGTATACGGCGATACATTCACAATGCCTGAACCCTATATTACCAAGACAACTGCAAAGATCATGTCGCTTCAGGACCCCACAAAGAAGATGAGCAAGTCAGACGAAAACCCCAACGCCTGCATTTCTATTCTTGATGACAAGGATACAATCGTGAGAAAGTTCAAGAGAGCCGTAACCGACAGCGAAGCTGAGGTAGCTTACCGTGAAGGCAAGGACGGCATCAATAATCTCATGTCTATATATTCTGCGGTTACCGACAAGAGCTTTGAAGAAATCGAAAAGGAATTCGCAGGTAAGGGCTACGGTGATTTCAAGCTTGCGGTAGGTGAAGCAACAGCAGATATGCTGGCTCCCATGCAGGCAGAATTTGGTAGGATTATCAGCGATAAGAAATATATCGAGCAGTGCATGAAGGAAGGCGCTGAAAAGGCATACAAGGCTTCCAGACGCACACTTCAGAAGGTTTATAAGAAGGTAGGCTTTGTGGAGCTTCCCCGATGAAGCCGAAAACAAAGCTTGCGATTGCATGCACAGCAGCGGTTTTTGCAGGCATAGCCTGCAATTTATCCCTGAAAACGGTGCATTATGATATAGAAAGCGAAAAAATCACCGCCCCTGTGAAAATAGCCTTTCTTTCCGATGTTCACAATTCTTTTTACGGTAAGGGACAGAGTGAGCTTATAACTGAAATCGGAAATTACGGTGCTGATATAGTGCTGTTCGGTGGGGATTTGTTCGATGAACACAACGGTGAAGAAAACTCGTGGGCGCTGGTGGATGCTCTTGCAGGGGTGTATCCCTGCTTCTACACCATCGGCAACCACGAAATGAAAACGAAAAAAACCCTTTTTTACAAGGATGAAATGGCAAAGCACGGCGTTACTGTTCTTGAAAACGAAGTGTCAGTCATTGAAATCAACGGTCAGAAAATCTGCATCTGCGGAACAGAAAACCGCTGGAATGCGGATGGAGTTTCCGTTCCCGATGGTGTGTTTTCCATTGATCTTCACCATTATCCCGAAGATTTTTCTGTATTGTCGGAAAAGGACTTTGACCTTATTCTGGCAGGCCATGCTCATGGCGGTCAGTGGCGTATTCCTTACCTTATAAACGGAGTATTCGCCCCTGATGAAGGATTTTTCCCCGAATACGCAGGCGGATATTACAGGAAGAACGGAACGGAAATGATAGTAAGCAGAGGACTTTACAGGAATCTGAGCTGTCTGTTCATTCCGAGAATATTCAACCGACCTGAGCTTGTGTTTATAACTCTTACATGAAAGGAGCTTTTATATGCGGGTTGTGGCATTAATTGAAAATACAAGTGCAACCGAGCAGCTCAAGGCTGAACACGGTCTTTCCCTTTATGTTGAAAACGGCGGAGAAAGCTTCCTTATCGATACAGGAGCATCCGACAGATTTGTCACAAATGCCCAGCGTATGAGAGTTGACCTTAAAAAAGTCAGAAAAGTTCTTATTTCCCATAACCATGCCGATCACACGGGCGGTCTTGAAGCGCTTATCAGAATCAATCCTGATGTGAAAATTTACGCCAGAGCTGCCTGTAACGGCGATTATTATGCAAAATACGGGATGATCCGCATTCCCGTCGGTCTTATTGCCGACCTGTATGAGGAATATCCCGCTAATTTTATTTTCTATAACAATTTTCAGCAGATTGCACCGGGATTTTTTGCTATGAGCAACGAAATACCCGATTACACAATGTACGCACAGGATTACCGCAATTATAAGAACGAAGGCGGAAAGCTCATAAAGGATAATTTCGACCATGAGTCATTCTTTGTGATTTTCCCCGAAAATAAAAGAGAGGGCGGATGTGTTGTCATTTCCCCCTGTTCTCACTGCGGAATTGTAAATGTGCTTAAAACCGTGAAGCAGTCTTTCCCCGATTCACCCATAATCTCAGTAATAGGCGGTTTCCACATGATGGGCAGTTCAACGAAAAAGCTCTGCTGCAGCGATGAATATGTGGATAAGACAGTAAACGAAATAAAAGCGTTTGACACGGGAGTGCTATATACCTGCCACTGCACAGGTCTTGCAGGCTACGGAATGATGAAGCCTCAGCTGGGCGACAGGATACAGTACCTTCAGACAGGAGAGGAGCTTGAATTCTGATGAACATTTTTGTTACAGGCTGCGGAAAAATCGGAGCTGCTCTTGCCGATAAGCTTTCGGCAGAGGGACATGATGTTGTTGTGATTGATTCCGATGAAAACAGATTTGAAAATCTCAGCGACAGCTTCAGCGGACTTACCTTTGAGGGTATATCCATTGATTCCGACACGCTTATAAAAGCAGGTATACGTGATTGTGATGCGCTTTGTGCCGCTTCCAACGATGACAACACAAACCTTATGGTAGCACAGCTTGCAAAGACCGTTTTCGGGGTTGAAAAGGTTATTGTGCGTGTAAGTGACAGTGAAAAGGAAGCTCTTTTCAGCTCCTTTGGCTTTACTACCCTTTGTCCTACCAACCTGACCGTTGATTCGTTTATATCCGCATTCGGTGAATTCAGCGAGGAAAGCCGTTTCAGTATGAAGAACCATGCAGTCAGGACCTTTTCCGTTCCTGTTCCCGATGATGTTATCGGCAGCAGAGCGCTGGATATTACCCTTGAAGATAATGAAATTCTGTTATCGGTAATAAATGCACAGGGTGAAGCCAGACTTGTAAACAACTATAATTTCGTTTTGAACGAGGGTGACACCCTTGTTTTTGCCAAGCTTGTAGACTGAGCAGGGAGGGCGTATGGTAAGCAGAGTAATAGTCATAGGCGGCGGACGTGTGGGATACTATCTTGCAAAGTCGCTGACTGAAAGAAATTTTGAAGTATCAATAATAGAAATAGATAAGGAAACCTGCCGTAATGCGGCGGATTCCCTCCACATACCCGTAATCTGGGATGACGGAACAACTGCGGCGGCACTGAAAAAAGCGGGTGCCGAATATGCGGATACGCTTATTGCTGTTACAGGCAGGGATGAAAATAATCTTATTGCATGTCAGACAGCAAAAAAGCTTTTTCATGTAAAGAAAACCATTGCCAAGGCCAATAATCCGAAGAATGTGGAAAATATCCGTCTTCTCGGAGTTGATATTGTAATTTCCGCTACCGACAGCATAATAAACCTTCTTGAAAGAGAAGTTGACCACAGCACCATAAAGGAGCTTATCCCGCTCAATGACGGTAAAGCGGCAGTTTATCAGGTGGAATTGCCTGATAATTTTGCATTTTCGGGTATGGAGCTTCTGAGTATCAGACTTCCTGAAAGCTGCAATATCATTTCAATAACACGTGACGGCGAGCTTATAATTCCACGTGGCAAAACAAAGCTTATTTCAGGGGATGAGCTGCTTATTGTATCCCATTCGGGCAGTATCGGCGAGGTGCGCAAAGCACTTAAGTTAAAAAAATAACCAAAAAGCTATAAAAAAACGCTTAAATAATCACCTTAATTTGGGCAAACCTCTATAATAAGGTAAAAACACTTGAAATTTAATTTCTTTTCAGTTATAATGTAATGTGGAATTTTAAAGAAATATATATAAGAAAGGCGAGAAAAGATATGAAATCACCTCTCACAGCTGCGGAATTAAGCAAAAAGCTTAAAGATAATCTTATCTATGATTTCCGCATCGATCCCCAGGAAGCCACAAATACACAGATTTACAAGGCATTATCCCAGATAGTTGTAGAACATCTTAAAGAAAAGCGTCATGCATTCATGCGTAAGGTAAATTCCGAAGGTAAGAAGCAGGTTTATTACATTTCCATGGAATTCCTTATGGGTCGTTCTTTAAAGACCTCCCTTTTCAACCTCGGTCTCAACGAAGTTGCTGAACAGGTCCTCAAAAAGGATTACAAGGTTAAGATTGATTCCGTTTACGAAGAAGAACCCGACGCAGGTCTCGGTAACGGCGGTCTCGGTCGTCTTGCTGCCTGCTATATGGACGGTATGGCTACATGTGCATATCCCGCAACAGGTTACTCCCTTCTTTACGAATATGGTATCTTCAAGCAGAAGATAATCGACGGCTGGCAGACAGAGCTTCCCGACAACTGGCTCCCCGGCGGTGAAAGCTGGCTTGTTCCCGTTACTGACCAGGCTATCGAAGTTCACTTCGACGGTGAAATCCGTGAATACTGGGATAACGAATACCACCACATCTCTCACGTAAACTATACACCCGTTATGGCTGTACCTTATGATATGTACGTATCCGGCTATGACAGCGAAGGCGTTTCCAAGCTCCGTTTGTGGAGTGCAAAGGCTATGTCATTTGATATGAGCGCATTCAACAGCGGTGACTATGTAAACGCTCTCGGCGCAAACAACATTGCCCACGCACTTACAAAGGTTCTTTACCCCAACGATAACCATCTTGAAGGTAAGGCTCTCCGTCTCCGTCAGCAGTACTTCATGTGCGCTGCTTCCGTAGGCGATATCGTAATGCGTCACATGAACGTATACGGCACACTCGACAACCTCCACGAAAAGGTTGCTATCCAGATCAACGATACACACCCCACACTGGCTATTCCCGAGCTTATGAGAATCCTTCTCGACGACTGCGGTTACAGCTGGTCCAAGTCATGGCACATCGTTACAAACACATTTGCATATACAAACCACACAGTTCTTGCAGAAGCGCTTGAAAAGTGGGATAAGGATCTGATTCAGAGAATTCTTCCCAGAATCTACTCCATTATCTGCGAAATCAACCGCCGCTACTGTGAAGGCCTTTCCAACAGACTTCCTTACGAAAAGGTTTCCGCAATGTCCATCTTCAACAACAATGTTATCAAGATGGCTAACATCTGTGTTGACGCTTCCCACTCCGTAAACGGCGTATCCAAGCTCCACAGCGAAATCATCAAGGAAAGCGTATTCAGCGATGAATACCAGGATAAGCCCACAAAGTTCAAGAACGTAACGAACGGTATCGCATACCGCCGTTGGTTACTCCAGTCCAACCCCAGACTTACAAACCTTCTTTCCGAATATATCGGTGAAGGCTTCAAGAAGGATGGTCAGGAGCTTTCCAAGTTCAGACTCTTTGAAAACAACAAGGACGTTCTTCAGAGCCTTGCAAAGATCAAGAGAGAAAACAAGGCGGATTTTGCAAAGTATGTTTATGATACAACAGGCACAAAGCTGAATCTTGACAGTATTTTCGACGTTCAGGTAAAGCGTCTGCACGAATACAAGCGTCAGCAGCTCAACGCCCTCAATATCATTTCCGAATACAACTTCTTACTCAATAACCCTGACGCTGACTTTGTTCCCAAGACATATATCTTCGCTTCCAAGGCAGCTCCCGGTTACTATATGGCAAAGCAGATCATCAAGCTTCTCTGGTGCATCGGCGAAGACCTCAAGAAGAACCCGAAAATCAACGAAAAGCTTTCCGTTGTATTCCTTGAAGACTACCGTGTAACCCTTTCCGAGCTTCTTATGCCCGCTTCTGAAATTTCCGAACAGATTTCTCTCGCAGGTACTGAAGCCAGCGGTACAGGTAACATGAAGCTTATGCTCAACGGTGCAATCACAATGGGTACCTACGACGGCGCAAACGTTGAAATTCACGGTCAGGTAGGCGACGATAACATCTTTATCTTCGGTATGTCCACACCTGAAGTAAATGTAATGAAGCAGAACTGCTATACATCTGAAGGCTACTACAACCACAACGGTACTATCCGTGATGCTATCGACGCTATGTACAGAGGCTTCAACGGTGCTAAGTTTGACGAAGTTGCAAACTCTCTCCGTTACGTTGACCAGTATATGTGTCTTGCTGACTTTGAAAGCTACCGTGCTGCACAGGCAAAGGCTCGTGAAACATATAAGGATATCCTTACATGGAACAAGATGTCCCTTGCAAACATCGCAGGCGCAGGTATCTTCTCTGCAGACCGCGCTGTTACAGATTACGCACGTGACATCTGGCATTGTATCTGATTAAATTAAAAAATAGGGTGCTTTTGCACCCTATTTCTGTATATCTGAAAGGAAAAAATTATGCTTCCCATTTATGATTCATTCAGTCCCGATTATAAGAAACCCTTCGGTGCAGTTGAAAGAAACTGCGAGTGTGAATTTACCCTCCGTTTTCCTGCCGACAATATAATTGAAGAGGCAACTCTTGTTGTATTCCGTCCCGGGTTTAAAGAGCGCTTTACAAAGCTTGAATTTGTTGATATCAAGGATAATCACGCAATTTACAGCTGTAAGTATACGCCCGAAGACACAGGACTTCATCACTATTATTTCTCGGTACTTATCAATCGCAACCGCCACTATATCAAAAGAAACGGTGTTCATATCGGCGTAGTTGACAACGGCGATCTGTTCCAGCTCACAGTTTACGAGCAGGGTATGACAACTCCCGACTGGCTCAAGGGCGGTATCATGTATCAGATTTTCCCTGACCGTTTTGCAAACAGCGGTATTCCCAAGCTGGACATTCCTGCCGATCGTCAGATTCATACCGACTGGGACGAAACTCCCTGCTGGCGTCCCGATCACCGTGGTATGATTACAAACAATGACTACTATGGCGGCGACCTCAAGGGTATTCAGCAGAAGCTTGATTATCTTGCAGAATTAGGCGTTACAGTAATTTATCTCAACCCCATTTTTGAGGCTCATGAAAACCACCGTTACTGCACCGCAAACTATGAAAAGATAGATCCGCTTTTAGGCAACGAGCAGGATTTTGTGGATTTATGCAAGGCCGCAAAGGAAAAGGGAATCAGCATCATCCTTGACGGTGTATTCTCCCATACAGGTGCGGACTCAATCTATTTCAACAAGGTAGGCCGTTACGGCGAGCATACAGGCGCTTACCGTGATGCAGAAAGTCCGTTCAGGGAGTGGTACAGCTTCTCAAATTATCCCGACACCTATGAATCCTGGTGGGGCATCACAACTCTCCCCAACGTAAACGAAAACAATCCCGCATATACAAATTATATCTGCGGTGACGGCGGTATTTTACAGAAGTGGATTGACCTGGGTGCGGCAGGCTGGCGACTTGACGTTGCAGACGAGCTTCCCGACCAGTTTATCGACAACCTCAATCGTGCTGTAAAGGCAAAGGGCGAGGACAAGGTTATCTACGGCGAAGTATGGGAGGATGCAACCAACAAGGAAAGCTACGGTGTGCGCCGCCGCTATCTTGTAGGCGGTCAGCTGGACAGCGTAATGAACTATCCTTTCAAGGAGGCAATCCTCAATTACGTCAAGGACGGCAATCCGCAGGTTCTTACAGACGGCGTAATGACTATCGTTGAGCATTATCCCAAGCCCTCCACCGATATTCTGATGAACTTCCTTTCCACACACGATACCGAGCGTGCATTGACACGTCTTGCAGGTGACGATGTGGGCTGGAACGGCAGAGAATGGCAGTCAGAACACAGCCTTTCCGACGAACAGTTTGTTTTCGGTATTTCTCTTCTCCACTGTGCAATGGTTTTACAGTTCTTCCTCCCCGGTATTCCCTCGGTTTACTACGCCGACGAAGCAGGCCAGGAAGGCTATAAGGACCCCTTCAACCGCCGCACATATCCCTGGGGCAATGAAGATGAAAGACTCATAGAATTTACAAAGGAGCTGGGCGCAATCAGAAGAAAGCTCAGGGTTTTCGCAAAGGGCGATATAAAGTTCATTGACGTTACCAAGGATTACGCAGTTTTCAGCCGTACCGATACGGAAATCGGCGAACAGGCGGTAATTATCCTCAACCGTTCAAGAAAAACACGTACCTTTAAGATTTCCGATATTGCCGCAGCAGGCAATTACGAAATCATAAAGGGCACAACAGTTTCGGACAGCATCAAGGTTGACGCATTTGACTACGGTGTGATTTCGGTTAAATTATAAAGAAAACAGGCGGCATTGCCGCCTGTTTTTATTTTAATTCAATCAGCGTACCGCTGATTACAACTGCTGTTATATCTTCAGGGTTTATGGGTTCGTTAAAGCTCATGGAAATCAGGTCTTCTCCGTTATTTTCGCCGGAATAATCTGTGAACATTCCTCTGAAATCAATTATTTTATCCTTGTCATATTCTTTCTTATCTGTGTTTTCGACGTTATCTGTTATCGCATAGGATTCGAGTAAAGCTCCGTTGCTGCTTGTTACAGCAAAGGTGTTGGTTTGATCCAGATTATAGTCATATTCTTCCTTGACGGATAAAAGATCCTTGCTGTTGCTTTTTTCACCGATAGCATAAACGCTTATGGGTGTAACAACAATTCGGTCAATATGGAACGTTCCACCGTAATTTCCCGTGTAGGTTAAATCTGCGGGATATTCAAGCTCGTTTCCTTCAAAATCAGCCGTAAACTCCGCACGCCAGTAATTTCCGTAGCCTGTGTAGTACCCAAGATTGTCCTTTCCGCTCTCGTACCATTTGCTTTTGCCGTGAGCGTAGACTGAAATTTTCTCTCCTGCAATGTTTTCGTTGGGATATGCTCTGATAGAAACGCGTATTTTTTCTTCGGTATATTCAATGGGACGTATGGATGCGGAGCTTCTGTGGGAGTCTTCGTAATAAATGCCAAAGTGCAAATCGTCAAGAATATCTGTGGGCAGCTCTTCAGACAGACCATTCTGAGGCTTTACATCCACAATTACAAGTACACCCTGTCTGTCTGCTGCCGCTGCAACCACATCAAAGTCAAGATGATCTATATCGTCGCAGACTTCTGTTGCTTCGGCAACAAGATGATTTTGGAGATTAGCTGATTTTTCCCCGAAAATCTGATTAAAAACCGCCCCGTAATCCCATCCGCTTGCATAACCAGTAACCGCTGCAGCCAGTCCTGTGGCGGCGGCAACAGCCGCCGCCGTGATTTTCTTCGGGCTTATTTTCATTTTTGGCTTTTCTGCGTTAATAATGCTGTCGATGAATTGCCTGTTATCCTTTTCGGGTGTGATACCGCTGAAATAATCCTTATATATGCTCATAAAATCATTCCTTTCATTCTTCGAGAAAGCGTTTAAGCATCCTGCGCCCTCTTTGTAAACGGGTAGTGACAGCCGACTGGGAAATTTTCAGTATTTCACCGATTTCCGCCGCTGTGTACCCCTCAAAATAATGGAGAAATATAACCTCGCGATAGCCCTTTTTAAGCGTTTTCAGAGCTTCACGCAGAGCTATTATATCGTCGCTTATGATTTCGTGGCTGTGTTCAGTTTCGGAAAGCTCTGTCCGCTTTCTGAGCCAACGGCTTTTTGTGTGGTTGTGGCTGTGGTTTACAGTCAGCCTTATAAGCCATGCCTTTTTGCCGTTTTCACTGTCGAAACTGCCTTTATGGCTGTACAGCTTCATAAAGACCTCCCAGACTATATCGTCACATACGGATAAATCTCCCGTAGTGCTGTACGCAAGGCGGAACAGCATGGCTCTGTACTTTTCCACATCATTTTCAAGCTCTTTTTCGGTCATATTTTTCACCCCTTTTCTGTCAGTTTCAGGCGCCTCTGACAATAAAACAACCCTGCGGCGGAAATTGTCACAGAATAATTTTAAAATAAAAAATAATACAAGTCAATAAAAATTTGACATTTGCGATTTGGAGTGATATAATCATAAAAAAGATAAAATGAGGAAAATTATGATTGAAATTATTATTGCATTAATCTGTTTTAGCTTGTCAGATAAATATATCCGTACAGGTGATGTAAGTCTTGCGAAAAAAATAAAGATACTTCGTATATTGAATATAATAGCGCTTGCATATTCCGTGTTGGGTGTGGCCATTTTCTTGATTTATGGCTTAAGCATGTGCTTTTCGAGCCTTCCGCAAGCGTTTGATGGCGATGGCCTTTATTTTCTGACAGGCGTCTCTTCAATTTTTATTGTCTGCTTGGGATTTTCATACGTTCCGGGACTTGTGCTGAGTATTATTTCAATTGCAAAGGCAACAAAGTCGCTGAAAGGACAGGTGAGCGTTCAGAAGCCCATAGAGCGTACACATGAAGAGCTTCATGTGTACTGTGTAGACTGTGGCAGCTTGTGGATTTCTGGAAACGGACATTGCTCTAATTGCGGCGGGCGAGATCGTATGGTAAGATAAGCGGGAAGTGTAAGGCGGTTTGCTTTACACTTCCTTTTTACATTATAAAAAACAAGTTGACAAATCAGCTGTTTTTATATATAATATACTATGTATTGTTATGAATAAATTTTGAAAGGATTATATAAAAATGGCAGACGTTGTAACACGATTTGCACCCAGCCCTACGGGCTTTATGCATATCGGAAATTTAAGATCGGCACTTTATGAATATCTGGTTGCCAAGGCAAATAACGGTAAGTTTATCCTCCGTATCGAGGACACCGACCAGGAACGTTATGTTGAGGGTGCGACCGACGTAATTTACAGCACACTCAAGATGACAGGTTTAAAGTATGACGAAGGCCCCGACATCGGCGGTCCCAACGGTCCTTATATCCAGAGCGAGCGTAAGGAAATTTATATGGAGTACGCAAAGAAGCTTGTGGAAATGGGCCATGCCTACTACTGCTTCTGTACAAAAGAGCGTCTTGACAAGCTCCACGAGGACGGCGAAATCGGTGCAGGCTATGACCGTCATTGCCGTGATTTGTCAAAGGAAGAGGTTGAAAAGAATCTTGCAGCGGGAATGCCCTTTGTTATTCGTCAGAAGATGCCTTTAGAGGGCAGCACAGGCTATGACGATGAAGTTTTCGGTCATATCGAGATCGAAAACAGCGAAATGCAGGACCAGATTTTAATGAAGGCTGATGGCTTCCCCACTTATAATTTCTGTCACGTTATCGATGACCATTTAATGGGTGTTACCCACGTTGTAAGGGGCTGCGAATATCTCACATCTACTCCCAAATACGTGCTTTTATATGACGCATTCGGCTGGGAAAGACCTACCTACTGCCACTTACCCCTTATTATGGGTAAGAACGAGGACGGCTCTACAAGCAAGCTTTCCAAGCGTCACGGCTCTGTAAGTTTCCAGGAGCTTGTAAAGAACGGTTATCTCCCCGAAGCTATTATCAACTATATGGCTTTCACAGGCTGGTGCCCCAAGGATACAAACGAGGAATTCTTCACACTTGAAGAACTTGAAAAAATATTCTCCATCGACGGTATCAGCAAGTCGCCCTCTGTTTTCGACTATGAAAAGCTTTTATGGTTCAACAGCAACTATATCAAGAAGCTGAGCTTAGAAAAGTTCATGGAAATGGCAAAGCCCTACTATAGTGATGAGTTAAAGGCATTCGCTGATGATGAAAAGCTTGCAGCTATGGTGCAGACAAGAATTTCCACATTCCCTGAAGTAAACGAAAAGGCAGCTTTTGTGGCAGGTCTTCCCGAATATGATAATGAACTTTTCGTGAACAAGAAGAACAAGACAACTGTTGAAATGGCAAAGGAAGTTCTCACAGCGGCAATTCCCGTGATTGAGGGTATTGAAAGCTTTGATAACGACACATTATTCGCAGAGCTGAAGGCATTTGCTGAAGCTAAGGAGCTGAAAGCGGGCGCAGTAATGTGGATTATCAGAATTGCTGTTTCGGGTATGTCCGTAACTCCCGGCGGCGCTACCGAGCTTATGGCTGTTCTCGGTAAGGAAGAATCAGTAAACAGACTCAGAAAGAGCCTCGATAAATTAAATTAATCGAAAGGACAAAAGAAAAATGAGCGACAAGAAAGAATTTGTAAAGCACGAAATTCCCCGTCCCGAATTTCCTAAGAGAGCTGTTATCACAGGCGGTATGCCTTATGGCAACAAGACTCTCCATTTCGGTCATATCGGCGGTGTGTTCGTGTTTGCCGATGTATATGCGAGATTTTTACGTGACCGATTAGGTGATGAAAATGTAATCTTCGTTTCGGGTACAGACTGCTACGGCTCTCCTATTGCGGAAGGCTACCGCAAGTTCTGCAACGAAACGGGCTTCACAGGTACAATTCAGGATTACGTTGAAAAGAATCACCTTGCACAGAAGAAGACCCTTGACGACTATATGATAAGCCTCAACGTCTTCGGTGCTTCCGGTCTTGGCAGAACAGCGGAAATTCACGATATGGTTTCCGACAAGTTCATCCGTAAGCTTTATGAAAACGGACATCTCAGAAAAATCAGCACAAAGCAGTTCTACGATGAAAAGGCAGGCTGCTTCTTAAACGGACGTCAGGTTATCGGTAAGTGCCCCGTAGACGGGTGTAACTCCGAAAAGGGTTATGCAGACGAATGCGATCTCGGTCATCAGTATATGCCCGAAAATCTTATCGACCCCAAGAGTACTCTTACAGGCGAAACTCCCACAATGAAGAACGTTGACAACTGGTATTTCGATTTACCCAGCTACAACGAGCTTATGAAGGAATATGTTGCTAAGATTTCAAAGCAGAAGAATGTCCGTCAGCTTGTTACAAAGACAATTGATGAGTTCCTTAAAGACCCTGTGGTTCATATCAAGAATGAGCTTCTTGACAAGTATGAAGCGGTAAAGGCACAGATGCCTCCTCACGAGTTCCTGGAGGAAAAGAAAAAGCCTTCATTCACAATTGTATTCAAAACTCTTGACGAAATGAATGAAGCTACTGCCGTTCTTTCTGGTAACGGTATCCGTTTCAGAACTGGTAAGACACTTGTTCCTTTCAGACTTACAGGTAATATCGAATGGGGCGTAAAGGCTCCCGTTTTAGAGGGCGAAGATCCCCTTACAATCTGGGTATGGCCCGAATCTCTCTGGGCACCTATTTCCTTTACTGTTGCTGCTCTTGAAAATCAGGGCAGGGACAAGGCTGAATGGAAGGATTTCTGGTGCTCCAAGGATGCACAGGTTTACCAGTTTATCGGCGCTGATAACATCTACTTCTACGGTGTTGCGGAAATGGCGATGTTCATGGCTCTCCAGGGCAAGGAAAACAATGTTATTGATCCTCCCGAGGGTGAAATCCAGATGCCCATACTCTGTGCAAATAACCACATTCTGTTCCTTGACAAGAAGGCTTCCAGCTCCGGCTCTGTAAAGCCTCCCATGGCGGCAGATTTACTGGATTACTACACTCCCGAACAGCTCCGCATGCACTATCTCGGCTTAGGTCTGGGTCAGAGAAGCGTAAGCTTTATGCCCAAACCCCTTAACCCTGCGGCTAATCCCGACGAGCCCGATCCCGTAGTAAAGGACGGCTTCTTACTCTCCAACGTATTCAACAGAGTTATCCGTACCTGCTTCTATGCTTGTCAGAAGCACTACGACGGTGTAATGCCCGTAGGTGAAATTGACGAGCAGGTGCTTGCTGACGCAAAGAAGGCTATTCTCGATTACGAGCGCTTCATGTACCGCTTTGAATTCCATCAGGCTACCTACGTTCTTGACAGCTATATCAGAAAGATGAGCAAGTACATGGCAAAGAACCTTGGCGACGCTGATAAGAACGAGGATGATGCACTCCGTAAGCATACACTTATCCAGGTGTTCCATATGATAAGAACTGCCGCTGTGCTTGTTCATCCTATGGCCCCCAAGGGTACCGAAATGCTTCTTGATTATTTACAGCTTGATAAGTCATTCTGGAGCTGGGATAATATTTTCGACGGTATGGCTGCATTTACAAACGGTGCAGATCATAAGCTCAAGTTCCTTGAGCCCCGTGTGGACTTCTTCACACGTCACCCCAGCCAGTTTGCAACTGACGAAGAGTAAAAACTTCATGTGCCGTAAGAACGGTGCTCATACAGAAGTTTTATATGTATTTATCGGAGGAAACCTTTCTGAAGAAAGGTTCTCCCCCGTACCCCCTTCCAAAGACTTTTAATATCAATTACAGCCTGACAGGTTTACCCTGCCAGGCTGTAATTAATATTTGAAGTTTTAGGAAAGG
>JAGALB010000048.1 GCA_017625405.1 Ruminiclostridium sp.
ACAGGGTAATTTACCCTGTCAGGCTTAAATCATTATTAAAGTCTTTGGAAGGGGGTTCGGGGGATAACCTTTCTACAGAAAGGTGTCCCACGATAAATACTTATAAAGCTTCTATATGAGTACCGCTCTTACAACTGCGGGTTTGTTTTTTAATTAGCGGATTATTCTTTCAGTTCTGCACGATATTCGTCTAAAGTAGCCTCTATCGTGTTGTAATTTTCTCCTAAAAGCTGTGTATAGCTGGAATCGGTAGCCGCAGGGCCGTCAAATACATTAAAGATAACCTGTGTATTATCTGCGCCGAAACCACGGTGGCAGTCAAATACAAATTCGAATTTGGAAGTATCAATCATATCGTCGTATACCTGAAGCTGTTCTTCACTGTAAATTGTTTTGAATTTAGGCTTTCTTGGTGTCTGGCATTCGGGGCAGACTGCATCTTCTGCGTCACGTTCAGCATCGAATTTATATTTACATTCAGCGCATTTGATATAGAAGTAACCGCCGTTATACATCTTTTCTTCACGTTCAGCGGCAATTATTTCAGGATCGGTAGCCCAGATTCGTGAAGCAAGGATAAATGCTGCAGCACCCTGCACATTATCAGAGCCTGAAGGAACTACATAACCTGAACTTGTGCCGTAGAGATAATACTTGTCGGAGTTGGGGTCACGTGGCATAGGAACTGTTTTGATATCACCGTCCATCTGATTCTTGAAGAAGATATCCTGACCGCAGGGTAAAGCCCAGTCACCGGGCATTACAAAGAACAATGTGCCAAGCCAGGATTCGAGGCCGTCAGGGCCGTGCCAGCCTTCCCAGAAGCAACCGTCACGTTTTAAGCCTTCCACAAATTCCATTGCTCTCATAACGTTGGGGTCCTTCATATTGTTCTTGATTTCTGTGCCTGTGAATTCAATAGCAGGTACGCCTGTCGTTGCAGCAAGCTGAATCGCGCCCGACTGAGGCCAGGAAATCGGGTATTTGTCGGGATTGCTTGCTATCCATTCAAGACATATTTCCTTGAATTTATCCCATGTCCATTCACCTGCAAAATAAAGGTCCATTGGGTCTTCCGCACCGATTTCCTCAAGCTCCAGAGCGTTGTATGTAACAGTGTAGCTGGAAGGAGTAACGGCATAAGGGTAATAGAAATGCTTACCGTCATAGCTGTATCTTTCGATAACACTGTTAAGGTCAGACCACACAGGAGAGTTCATATCAAGATAGCCGTCAAGATTTGTAAATCTGTTCTGAATAAAATAGCCCGGAAAAAATTCATCATCAGTACGCATAAGGTCAGGTGCCTGCCCTGCCGCCATAAGAACGCCAAGACGGTTTTTAACTTCAAGTGAGCCTACAACCTCTGTTTCAACAGTGCCGCCGAAGCGTTCAGCGAAAATTTCTGCAATATCCTTTTCAGGCGAAATATTGACAAAGTCAAACCAGCTTAAAACATGAACTGTACCTGCGGTTTTTCCTGCCTCCCAGAGCTCGCCTGTGCCTGCTTCATTGCTTTCATCAACAGCGTCGATATCTGCCATTTCATCGTAGTCAATTACAATGTCAATATCCTTGTTGGGGTCTTCAGTAGTTGTTACAGCCGCATTTGTTGCAGTGTCTGTACCCTGTTCGGTATTTCTTACACCGCCATTATTACAGGAGCCTGCGGTTATAATCATTGCCGCACAAATGGTAAGAGCAGTGATTCTTTTAATTTTTTTCATAGTTTTACCTCCATATTATCTTGTAATCTTTATTTCATAAATACAAAGCTTTCCAGCTCAAAAAGATATCTGTCCTTATACCAGTCCACAAACCAGCCTTCATAATTATGTTCGATTTTAAAGAATACAGAATGTCTGCCTGTAACGTTCTTTACAATAGCTGTATATGTTCCGCTTGATGAGCCGATTTTGCATTCACCTATTTCAGTGCCGTCTTCACCGTCAATGAGGATTTTAATGGTTGCAGAGCAACCAGAGCCGTTTGTCTTTACGGCAAATTCCATGGTTTCGGAGCTGTAATCTTCGTCGAAATCGAAATATTTATAACCGATAACAGCACCTGTTTTTATAGCTGTGATAACTCTTGTAAATTTATCAAGCTCTGTTATGAAACAGCCGCCCTTCAGCACGCAGGCAATGTCTGCATTTGTGATTTTATAAGGACTCAGAGAATCCTCAAAGCCGAGCGAGGTCATCTCAACCTGCGGAATTGTTCCGTCGGGGAGTATTTCGATTTTTTCAACGCATGCACGTCTTGAGGTTATGGTTGCGTTTGTCATTCTGTGGTAGAAAATATACCACTGCCCGTTTATGTTGCAGATAGAGCCATGGTTGTTGCCTGCTGGGTAATCAATGCCGTTGTCAACAATTGTACCTCGGTATGTAAAAGGCCCTCTCGGTGAATCAGAAATCATATATTCAAGACGATTGCCCTTCTGTGGCGAATAGATGAGGTAATAGGTATCACCCACCTTACGCATTGAACAGGCCTCAAAAAAGCCCTTTTCACTTTCTTTATCAGCGGGTATTATATCGGGTATGTATCTGTCGGTTATCACTTCATACATATTGCTTTTAAGTTCAGCCATATAGGATTTTTCAAAACCGCAGTAAATGTAAACTCGTCCGTCGTCATCGACCAGCACACCGGGGTCAACAAATACACCGTCTTCAACCAAATTATCGGGCAGGTCATATTTATACTTTGAAAGCAGTCTGAAAGGACCTTCGGGCTTATCACTTACAGCAACGCATCCCTTGTTCCAGAGTATGTAGCAGTAAAGATAGTATTTTCCGTCTTTCTCTACAACATCGGGTGCATACAGCGGATAATCTGTCCAGTCGGTGTCGGAAGGATGATCTCTGTCAGGTCGGGTGTGGAATATATCGCCGTGACAAGTCCAGTTGTTAAGATTATCAACAGGTGCTGACCAGACTTTCAGTTTATAGTCGCAGAAGCTGTCCGAGCCTGCGTTATCGTGGGAACCGTAGATGTAAACTCTGTCGCCGAATACTCTCGGCTCACCGTCAGGGATATATTCCCAGAGTGGAAGAAATGGGTTAGCCATGGCAGTTACTCCTTATTCAAGATCAGGTTGTGTTGTAATATTTTACTTTACTCACATTATACATAACGTAATAATCGAAATCAATAGCAAATATTCGGATAATCCACCATTTAATCATAATATGAACTTTTTATATTGACTTTAGCATAAGAATGCGATATACTGAAGCAAAGAGGTGACTTTATGCCAAGAAAAAGAATAGCGGTTATTACCGCAAGAGCTGACGATGCTGAACAGAAAGAGGTATTATACGGTATAGCTGAATCTGCACTTTATGCTGACACAGATACTGTAATTTATTCAAATATATACAATCACTGGGTAGAGGATACAATTCTCAACTATGAGAATATCATCTATTCCTTATTTGAGCCATGTCATTTCGACGGGGCGATAATCACCTATGATGCATTCAGGGATATTTCCATACTCGACAGTGTTGTTGAAAAGCTGAAAAAAACAAAACTCCCCACCGTTGTAATAGGCGGAGAGCTTGAGGGTTTTGAAAGTGTATATTCAGATGATGAGGCGGATATGGAGCTGATGACGGAGCATCTTATCAGCCACGGTTTTACAGACATAGATATCCTTACAGGATTTAAAGGAGACAGAACAGCCGAGCGAAGAGCATACGGTTGTAAAAAGGCTTTTGAAAAACACAATATCCCATTTGATGAAAGAAAGCTTTATTACGGGGATTTCTGGAATACTTCGGGCGAAGCACTTGCACAGCGTTATATCAGCAAAGAACTCCCCTTTCCACAGGCGGTAATCTGCACAAATAATTATATGGCATTCGGGTTATGCGATACTCTTTTATCAGCAGGAATATCTGTACCTGAGAAACTCAGTGTGACAGGTTATGATTATACAGGCGGCAGAACGTATCATTTGCCGTTTCTGACCACTATGCGCCGTAACAGGCGGAAGCTCGGCCATGATGCGGTAAATATGCTGCTTGGCTGTGAATATTCGTCAGAGGATAAGGGCAGATTTATCAGCGGCGATTCATGTTCCTGCGGTGTGTTGTCATCACAGCTTTCAGAAGAACTGTACGCAGAGAGAATAAGTCAGTATCAGACGATGACAAGCAGCGTTGCGCAGTTTTCCAGCCGCCTTACTTCGTGTAAAACACTTGCCGAGTATACGGCTACACTTTCTGAATTCTTTTATCTGCTGTACAGTACGGAAAATCTGCATCTTTGTCTTGACAGCGAATGGGGCAGCGAGAAATTTTCGGGAGAAGAATATCTTTGCTGTAAGGTAAGTGCTGATGGGGTGTGCGATACTCCTGAAAAGTTCTCTGCGAATGACTTCCCGCCTGTATTTTCAGAAAAATGCGGTGTGTATTATTTCAGTCCTCTTTGCTTTCAGACAAGGTTTTTCGGATATACGGTATTAGAATATTCATATCCTGCTGGCTATGATTTCAGTTTCCGTAATTGGAGCAAGACTGTTGCGGATACACTGGAATTTCTGCGTATGAAAAACGATATCCATTATCTTTCGCAATGCCAGCGTGCTTCCTCGCTGTATGATTCTCTTACGGGTTTTTATAATCTGCGTGAATTCAGACAGATAACGGAAGAAACACAGAATTGTTCAATGCACGCAGTAAAGCTGAACTTTGCTTCTGATGGCGAATTCATATACGGCGAAAATTATCGGAGCGATATTATTTCTGCAGTGGCAGGAGCGATAAAGGAAGCATGTACAAAGCACGAAATATGCTGCCGTGCATATGATGATACATTCTTCATACTCTGCAAATGCGATGATATATTTGCTGAAAAGCTTAATGTTATGCTTTTCAATGCACTTGGCAGCTTTGATGAACGACAGGTTGTTGTAAGCTTAGCTTCCTCGGATAACACCGTAATAGATGAGCTTTATGAAACAGTTGTTAAAAAGAGCGAGCAGGATTCTTATATTGTCAGAGAACGAATGACTCTCCAGCATTACAATCCTTTGCTTGAACTGCGGAAAAGACTGATAACAGCACCGCATAAGGCTCTGACGCTATCCGAAGCAAGCCGAAAGCTATGTGTCAGCGAAGGTTATTTCCGTTCAGTTTACAGGGAGTGTTTCGGAGTAAGCTACAATCAGGACTCTATAAACGCACGACTTATGAAGGCTTGTTTTTTGCTTCTGACAACGGCTATGAGTATATATTCGGTTGCACTTAACTGCGGTTACAGCGATGAAAAATTCTTTGCAAGACAATTCAGAAAATTCAAAGACTGTTCGCCTATGGAATACAGAAAAAAGGTTGCTGATACACTCTGAAATATTGATTTCCGACAGGAAATGCTATATAATCTATTTGTAATCAAAAATAGGAGTCTTATAAAATGATATTTGAATACATAATTGTAGTGCTTGCGGCAATGCTTGCAGGTATAGGAACGGGACTGGTAGGACTTAGTGCAGCTACAGCGATGGTGCCATTACTGATTGTTCTTTGTCCCACGTTCGGCGGAGAGCATGGCGCATATATGGCAACTGCTATTGCTCTTGCCAGCGATATACTGGGCTCTGCTGTAACGACAGGAGTCTATGCAAAGAATAAAAAGATTGATTTAAAGCACGGCTGGCTTATTGCGGCGTGTATTATCGGTATGTGTACAATAGGTTCTGTTGCAGCATACTTTACACATCAGACAGTTCTGGGAGGTTTTTCTCTTTTTCTGTGTGTGGCAATCGGCATCCGCTTTTTAGTAAGCCCCGATTCAAAGGAACGTCCTGAAAAAGACGGCAAGGTAAAGCTTACTGTCAAGGAAATAGCGGTGTCGCTGTTCTTCGGACTTACTATCGGCTTCGGAACGGGGTTTTTCGGTTCAGGCGGCGGTATGATGATGCTTATTGTTTTTACGGCAATGCTGGGCTATGAACGCAAAACTGCCGTTGGCACCTCAACATTCATCATGACATTCACTGCACTTATCGCCTCTGTCAGCCATATCCTGATTGAGCCGACAATTATATTTGAATGCTGGGATTTCCTGCTGATTTCGATAGTAGTTGCAACAATTTTTTCTCTTGTCAGTGCAAGATTTGCCAACAGAGTCAAGGGTAAGGTTGTTGGCTATGTGACGGGCGCAATTCTGCTTACACTCGGTCTTTCATTAATTGTGATAAACAATCTTGATAAAATAAATATTCCCTACCTTTTTGAATTTCTGAAAGTACTTGGAATTTATATCGCCTTTATCGTTGCATTTGCCGCTGTTCTGATTATTATCCGCTTTACGATAAAAGTGCCTGATTATATATTCAGAAAGCTGCTTCACTGCGTAGCTTTTACATCAATTATACCTCTTGTTTTTTCAACGGAAATATGGTGGATAGCGGCAGCAGTTGAGGTGTTGTTCCTTATTATTGTATTTATTGCACTCCGTATCTTTGAGCGTTTTGCATTTTATAAAAACCTTTTTGTTGAAAAGGGAAAGCATGAAGTTATAACAAGCTTTATCGCCCTTTTCGGCATGATGACTGTCTTTATTGCGGTATTCTGGGGTGTGTTCGGTGCGGACAGATTATATATTGCCATAGGTGCAATTATGGCGTGGGGTCCCGGCGATGCAGTTGCTGCTATCGTTGGCAGAAATTTCGGCAAACACAAGCTTCAGGGAAAACATATAGAGGGCGTAAAGTCGGTTGAAGGAAGCGTCGGCATGGCAGTTACATCCTTTGCTTGTTTATTGCCTGTATTGCTCACAATGTCAGAGCTTCCGATTTTGGTGTCACTGATTATTTCTCTGGTGACTGCGCCGATTGCTTCGCTCACTGAATTATTCACTAAAAAAGGCTGGGATACGGTTACTGTTCCCATTGTTTCGGCGATTGTCCTTTGCGTTACTTTGATCTGGTAGTTTGTGAGGTAAAACCTATCTCGGTTATGATAATATTTTATGGTGGTCTCACAGCGAAAGCCACAATAGACAGTCCGAAGCACTGGCCTTGTTGCTGCTGAAATAGCAGGAAATGGCGAAAATTGAATACATAAGAACGGCTCACTACTTAATTAAGCAGTGAGCCGTTTGTGTTTTTTATTAACAGACCAATGCGATTCTAAGGACATTATTTAAATCTGAAGTAACAGATGTTCTTACAGTTACCCTTTCTCTGCTAATTCTCATTCATTCCGAATTCTCTTGATTTTAATGTATCCTTCCACCATTTTTCGCGTTTTAATATATAATTATCATCCATTTTAGCGTTAAAGTTTTCTAAAATAGAATAAGGCACCTCTTTTTATTTAATCTGATAATCACACTCAACATACTTACTCATCCATACATTATCCCGATAATCACTGTAACCATCCATCTTACAGCCGTTATAAAGATCCGCTGTAATTTCTTCAATCAGATCCTTAAGCTCCAGCTTTTCATGATATTTCTGAGGTATAGCATCAACACCAAGGTATGCGCCGAGAATATTGCCGCACACTGCACCTGTTGAGTCGCTGTCACCGCTGTGGTTTACAGCAGCGCAGATTGCTTTTTCAAAGTCGCTTTCATACTTAAGAGCAGAGTAAACCGCAATAGCGATAGTCTCTTCTGCAACCCAGCCTTCGCCAAGTTCTTCAATTGCAGAAAGAGTATCAACATCGCTTTGCGATAAGCTGATTGCTCTGTTTACAATATCAGAAAGCTCATCTATATGCTTTTCATTTCCGAACAGCTTTTCAATCTCTGAAAGACTGTTTTTAATTATGTCGATAAGTGTTGTTTCACTGCTTCGGATAATCGATGCAATAATATGTGCAAGCAGAGCAGCAGGAATATATCCAAGCTCATGCCCGTGTGTTATAGCCGCTGCATCAGCGCCAATTCTTGCAATTCTTTCAAGAGGCATATTGCTTTTACCGAAGTAAAGACCGATAGGTGCAACACGCATAACACCACCGCAGCCCTTACTGTTGTTTATGTGATTTTCAACTGTTCCGATTCTGTCATCAGAAAGAGCGGAAAGACAGGTGTTTCCTGGTGCACGAAGGCTGTGCAGCCGCTTGTCATTAAGTATCCACGAAGTAACAGGTCTGTCCTTTGCTTTGTATCCCTGCGTTCTGAGCCAATCGTTGTAACTATCGGCAATGTATATGTAGTAATCACCGAGAATACCGCGGAGTCTGCCTCTTGTTTCGGCATAAAGAATACCATTTGCAGTAAATAAGGTCATCTGTGTATCATCGGATATGAGAGCTACACCATCAGTTAGCTTATAATCGGAAATGCCATTCTCGCCGTATATCTGTCTGATTTCATTTATTCTTTTGAATTCAACAGCATAACCAAGGGCATCCCCCACAGCACCGCCAAGCATTGAGCCTAAGAATCGTTTCATAAAATCACTCCTTGTTTTCATATTAGCACAGTATAGAAATATTTTCAATATATGTTATATTTATTATTATATACAATATCTGTACTATAAACTTCGCAGAAACAATAAAGTGAATCATATTCATTTAAATCATATTTCAAACTTTTAAAAATAAAAGTATAAAACTCCATAAGCGGTAAATAATAGATTTAAAGAAACGCACAGCGTTTCGACAAAAAATACCGTGAAAGGAAATTAATATATGAAAGCAACGGGAATTGTCAGAAGAATTGACGACCTCGGCAGAGTAGTTATACCTAAAGAAATCAGAAGAACCATGCGAATCCGTGAAGGCGACCCCCTTGAAATTTTTACTTCACCTGACGGCGAGGTTATCTTCAAAAAATATTCGCCTGTGGGAGAAATTACCGACATTGCAACACAGTATGCAGAAGTGCTTGCAAAAATAGGCGGTTGCCCCGCGGCAATCTGCGACCGTGACCATGTAATTGCCGCTTCGGGAATGCAGAAAAAGGAAATTCTTGAACGCAGGGTTTCCAGCTCACTTGAAGATCTTATCGAGCAGAGAAAATCCCACGCATATCGTTCATACGATGACAAGCGGCTTAACCCCATCGAGGGCGTTGACAAGTATGCAATCGCCTGCACTCCGATTGTATCACAGGGAGATGTCAACGGTGCGGTAATGATGCTGTCAGCCAACGGTGACGAGTATGCAACTCCCGAACAGCTTGCTCTCGTTCAGGCGGCTGCTATGTATTTCGGCAAGCAGATGGAAGAATGATATGAAAAAACCGCAAGGATTAATCCTTGCGGTTTTCCTGTTAAAATGTAATCTTTGCTGTAAAGGTATTATTTTCTGCCTTAGTTTCAAATCCGAACTTATGAAGCATCGTGATATTCTTTACTATGGAAAGACCTATACCGCTGCCGCTGCGGTTACTGCGGCTCGCGTCAGCCTTTTCAAAGGGTTTGTTTACCTTTTCTGCATCAATCATCTTGTCTGTTGTGTTTGAAATCACAAAAGATTCTGCATTTACGCAAATTTTGATTTCTCCGCCGTCTGAGGTGTATTTCACAGCGTTTGAAATAAGGTTTTCTACTGCCTGAGCCATCATTTTCCTGTCGGCTGAAACAACTGCTTTTCCGCTGATTTTAAAGGAAATATCCCTGCTTTCTGCCTGAGGACGGTATTTACTGTAAAGCTCTTCTGCAAGAACGGAAATATCAACCTTTTCCCTCTTTAATCCCTTGTCGCTTATTTCCAGCTTTGCAAGGTCAAGGGTGTTTGTGATTATTTCGTTCATATACTGCACATTTTCAAGCACTGCATCAGCGTAATAATCCTTCTTTTCGGAATGCACATTATTTCTGAGATTTTCCGCATAGCCGTAAATTGCAGTAAGAGGACTCTTCAGGTCGTGCGCCAGAGCATTTGTCATATTTCTGCGGTATTCGTCGATTTCGTACTGGGTACAGTATTTTCTGTATTTGTTATTAGCAGTAAGGAACGCAATACCCACACAGATTATCGTAAGAATAATACCACCTATAAGTACATATTTACCTGCAAAGTTCCAGAAATCGAGGCGGTAAAGTGCTCTTATCATATATTCTTTTCCGTTTATGGTAACGCCTGCTGTGTTGTAGAATTCAAATAAAGGCGCCGTTTCATAGGATTTACCTGCAGCTCTTACATCCTTAAGCACTTCACTGTTCGGGTGAGTGCCGAGAGCAAAACATCCTATTGCTTCATATTTCTGAAGCTCTGCTGCATTTTCGGGTGTGA
>JAGALB010000049.1 GCA_017625405.1 Ruminiclostridium sp.
ATTTATCGGAGGAAACCTTTCTGAAGAAAGGTTCTCCCCCGTACCCCCTTCCAAAGACTTTTAATATCAATTACAGCCTGACAGGTTTACCCTGCCAGGCTGTAATTAATATTTGAAGTTTTAGGAAAGGAGTTTGAGGAAAAACCCTTTTTCAAAAGGGTTTCCCTCAATAATATATATAATATTTCTATACGAACCGCTGTCTTACAACTGCGGGGTTAATTATATTATAATATCAATATCCAGGTGTCAGTGCGTCAACATCCTCGGGAGGAAGTGAAATCTGGATTTCAACCTTGTATTCCTCGCCTGTTACCCAGCCTCTGCTGTTTGTACCCGAAAGACGGAAGGAGACAGATACGCTCTTTGTGCCTTCGGAAAGCTCAACGCCAAGGAGATTTACAGTTGCATAAATATCATCGGATGTCATTTCCTGGATGTAGGAAGAAAGGCCTACAACGTTGACTGTAAGGACATTCGTAAGCACCTTTACATCAAAATTGTTCGGTGCATTGATAACGTTGATGTTTTCAGCAGGAACTGTAAAGCCCAGCTGACCGTATTCGTCATAGTTTTCAAAATAAACGGTTACGGTCTTATTGCCTGAAATATTCTTGTAGCCGTCGGGAAGCTTCACAGGAAGCGCTACACCGCCCTGGAGATCCTTGAGAGTGAGGGATGTAAGAGAAATTTCTCCTATATCTATTGCATCAAGGTTGTCAATGGAGCTGTCAGGTGAAGCAATTGTAAGCTCGGTAACCGACATTGAATACTTGAGATTTGAAATATTGAAGTTTGTGGAAGAGTTTGTGAACTGAACATTGAGAGGAAGCGTCTTGACCTTGTATACAGGCACATTCATCGAAATATTGCCTTCGCTTAATGCAAGGTCGTCATTGAGCATTCTCATTCCGTACTGATTATAAAGAACAGGAGTGCAGATAAGCTCGGCACTTTCACCGAGAACATCCTCATAATCAGGCACCGCCTTGATATGGCCGATGGAATTTACAAGCTTTTCCTCGCCTGTAACTATGATAGTTGACGGGAAAACCTCAACCTTACCTTCAATCTGCATTCCGTCAGCAATTTTTATTCCGTCGGTATACGCCGCAACCTCAATTTCACGGGAAATAATCTTGGAAACATTTACCTTTGCAGTAAGATTATCCGCAAGTATTTCACATTCAGTTGCAGAATCTGCTGTTTCAACAACTATATCAACATCGTGTACACCGGCTTCATAAATCTTGGAAAGATCACAATGCGCAACAAAGTCTTCACCCTTGAGGTCGCTGATAGAATAACGCTTGCCCTGGATTTTGATGGTAACCTCAGATACATCAACGGAGGTTATCTGAAGATTCTCGTTAATCATATGCTGTGTGGGCTTGCATTCTACCTTTACATCGGATATATGCTGTGTGATATTGGGGAATATCTGTATTGAAATGAAAAACCAGATTATTACCGAAGCGATTACCGCCTGAAGTATAGTTTTCAGATTGGTAAGGAGTTTTGAAGTGAATTTTTTGAAAAAGTTATTCATTTACTTCTCCCCCCTTCTTCTTTCTGCGTGACTGCTTCTCCTTTTTACGCTGCTCTGCAGGTTCGGGAAGAAGTCTGTTTCTCAGGTGGAGTGTAAGCTTGTCACGGTCAAAGCCTCTTTCAAGAACGCCGTTCTCAGCAATGGAAATCATACCCGTTTCCTCTGAAACAATAATAACAATTGCGTCAGAAACCTCGCTCATGCCTATTGCTGCACGGTGACGTGAGCCAAGCTCCTTGTTGATAAGCTCCTCCTTCTGGGGCTTCGGCAGGAAGCAT
This sequence comes from Ruminiclostridium sp., assembly GCA_017625405.1. GTDB lineage: Bacteria > Bacillota > Clostridia > Oscillospirales > Ruminococcaceae > Ruminiclostridium_E. Next base: position 1,828 of record JAGALB010000049.1, read on the forward strand.
CCTGCGGCATAAATCAGATTGTCACGTATAATTACCGCACCGTCATGGAGAGGTGTGTTGGGAAAGAAAATATTTCTGAAAAGCTCTTCACTGGGTACAGCCTTGATAATTGTACCTGTTTCAATCTGCTCGCCCAGCTTTGTCTGGCGTTCTACAACGATAAGCGCACCTGTTGCTGTACGTGAAAGCTTTTCACAGGCAAGGGCAATCTGATTGATTGCAGCCATACAGCCTGTTTCATCAGCTGTTACTGTTTCAAAAAGCGTAATAGGCTTTACCACCTTCGCACGTCCGACTTTTTCAAGTGCACGGCGCAGTTCAGGCTGGAACATAACTATAAAGGCTATGATAGAAACGTTGAAAAGCGTATCGCTTATAACGCTCATAACCTTGAATTCAAACTGATTAAGGAAGAAAAGTGCGACAGCGAAAAGCGCAATACCTTTAAGCAGCTGTTCCGCACGGGTTTCCTTGATGATTTTTATAACAAAATAAAGGATAAAAGAGAGAAGCACTATGTCCAGTACATCAACAAAGGTCATTGAGCTGAATACATTGACAAGTGCATCCCATATATCCACAAGATAATTAATCAATTACAACACCCTTACATATTTAAAATACCTTATTATATTTTACCACATATTTTAAAAATTTCAAGTGTTTTAATGCATTTTCAGTAAATTTTGTTCATATTTTTTTGAATTATGCCCAGAAACCTATAAAACATCGGCGGTTATTCTCGAAATAGCTCTTATAAGCCCGTTTGTTTCGCTCATTGTGCTGAACACCGACGGCGAAAATCGCACTGCACCTGTTTCATGTGTGCCGATTTTCTTATGAACAGGATATGCACACTGAAAACCGCCTCTCAGGCAATACCCTGCACTGCTCAGCTTCTGTGCGGTTTCCTCCGAGCCAAGCCCCCTGATGTTGAACGGTATTACAGGAGCATATCGTTCATTGAGATAATCCGTATACAGTACGACATCGGGATTTTTTGACAATTCTACGTAAAATCTGCGGCACAGCCTCATTTCGTGGTTATAAATCACATCAAGACCCTTGCTGCGTACAAAGTCAACGCCCGCTCCCAAAGAAATCGCTCCTGCAGTGTTTATCGTACCGCTTTCAAAACGGTCAGGGAGAAATTCAGGCTGTGAAAGCTCCTTCGAAGCGCTTCCTGTCCCGCCCTCAACCAGAGTTGAAAGACGGTATTTTCCGTCTGTTATCATAAGCCCTGTTCCCATAGGGCCGTAAAGTCCCTTATGACCTGCCGCACAGATTATATTTATGCCGTCTGCAAGCTTAATCGGCAGAACTCCTGCGCCCTGCGCCGCATCCACAATAAAGCATATATTTCTGCGCCGGCATATCTCCGCAATTTTCTTTACAGGAAGTATCTTTCCCGTAACATTACCAGCAAGCGTGCAGACAACGGCTCTCGTTCTGCGGTTTATATTCCTTTCAAAGGCTTCGGCAGTCAGATTGTCATCATCATAGGTCTGTGCAAAAGAATAGGTTATCCCCTTTTCCTTTGAACAGGCGTATATCGGACGCAGTACAGCATTATGCTCAATATCGCTGCATACAATGTGATCACCGTTTTTAAGTATTCCTTTTATAGCCATATTAAGTGCGTGAGTGCAATTAAGGGTGAAAACGGTGTTTTCCGTTTCAGCTCCGAAAAAATCAGCGCACTTTTCTCTTGCTTCAAACACCGCTTCCGCCGTTTTCATGGACATTCTGTGTCCTGCCCTTCCCGGGTTTGCACCGTATTCCATAAGCGCACCCGTCATGGCGGAAATTACCGAATGGGGCTTCGGAAAAGTAGTTGCGGCATTATCAAAATATACCATTTCAGTTTTTTATCTTTCCGCAGCGTATGTTTACCGCCGACAGCAGTCTGCATACCCTTTCGGGATTTTCATACACACGTATTCCATAGCTGCATCCGCCCCCTGATGCACCCTTTTCAACTTCAGCGTTGATTTTTATAGAACGCAGATACCTTGCGGCACGGTTTGCCTCGGTATATGATGCAAGATTTATAAAATAAGATTTCATACAATCATTCCTTTCGTCAGAACTCCTTACATTTTATGCCTGTAAAATATTTTTGTGCGGTATATTTGCCTTTGCTGTTACCATAATTATATTGATAAACATTACGAAAGGAATGATTAAAATGAAAGCCGTCATACTTGCAGGCGGAGAAGGCAGCAGACTGCGCCCCATGACCTGTAATCTGCCGAAGCCTCTTGTCCCTGTGGCGGGAAAGCCTGTGCTTGAATATATCCTTGCTCTTCTCTCTGAAAACAATTGTGATGAAGCCGTAATTGCGGTGCATTACCGTTCAGAAAAAATAGAAAGACATTTTTCTTCGGGCAGATTCATGGGGATAAAAATACGCTTTTCCCATGAAACAAAGCCTCTCGGTACGGCAGGCTGCGTAAAAAAGGCATCGGAAGGCTTTGAGGAGGATTTTGTAGTCATAAGCGGTGACGCTATATGCGATTTTGAGCTTTCCGAAGCACTGAATTTTCATAAAAAACACAGCGCTGACGCAACTATAATAACAAAAAGAGTGGATGACCCGAGAGAATACGGTCTTATAATCGAAAAAAACAACAGAATAACTGATTTTTCGGAAAAGCCGTCCTACATCAATTGCCGCAGTGACCTTGCAAACACGGGCGTATATATTCTTTCGCCTGCAGTTCTTGAGCTTATACCTGAAAATGAGCCTTATGACTTTGCTAAAAATGTTTTTCCCGATATGCTGGGCAGGAACATGAAGCTTATGAACTATGAAGAAAAGGGATACTGGTGCGATATGGGGGATATCCCTGCGTACAAACGGTGTACGGAGGATATTTTAGAAGGCAGACTGAAAGGGTATGAGCCTAAGGAATGGCTGATAGGCGAAAACTGCATGATTGACCCCGAAGCATTCATATCAGGCAAAACCGTTATCGGCAGCAGCGTTTCGGTAGGACGTGGCGCAAAGCTGAGAAATGCAGTTGTTATGGACGGCGCATTTATCGGCGAAAACACAACCCTGAACGACTGTATAATATGCTCTGACGCACACATCGGAAGCGGTGCAGCCGTATACGAAAATGCGGTGGTGGGAGAAGGAGCGCATATTGGCGAAAATGCTGTAATATGCGGAAATATCAGAATCTGGCAGGATAAAACCGTCGAAAACGGAGCTTTTGTAAACAGCGACAGAAAATACGGTGTGCGCAGTCCTGTTGAAATAACCGAGGACGGTATCTGCGGCGAAACCAATACCGTTATCACTCCTGAATTTGCAGGAAAGCTCGGCTGTGCTGTATCACGGATTGCAGGCTCATACATTGCTGTTGCCTGTGGCAATGACAATGCGGCGGAAACCCTGAAAAACGCTTTATTAAGCGGCATTTCAAGCACAGGAAAACAATGCTTCGACTGCGGAAATGCAAGTCTGCCTGTGCTGCTTCATACAGCTTCTCTCCTTAATTGCAGTCTTGTTGTTCATATAGATTCAAAAACAAGAACAGATATCCTGATTTACAACAGCGGTATGCTGCCACTTACAAGGGTGCAGGAAAGACTGCTGGAGAATGCACTTAACCGTGGGGAATACCTGAGTGCAAGCTGGAACAATTTCAGCTGTATAAACAAATTCACCGGGGCAATACCGCTGTACAACGCCATGCTGGAAGGTATAACCGATTTCACGGTTCCCTTTCATATAACCCTGAATTGTATGAACGATTCTGCTTCGGTATGTCTGCCCTATGCCGCAAAAATCGGCACAGGAAAAGCAGAACTGACAATTACACTAAGTGAAAGGCTTACCAAGGCTGAAATTGCCGATAATAAAGGAAATGTGATTGATTATGACTCCATGATTATGCTTGCGGTAATGTCAAAACTGAGGAAAGGCGCAGAAACCGCACTTCCCTTTGCTTTTCCGAGGGTAGCAGACGTGATGGCGGAACAGCTGGGCGGAAAGATACACCGCTTTTATGCAAGCTCAATGGATAACCGTGACGCCGAGGCACGGCGTATTGCCGCTGAGGAGAAATTCCTGTACGACGGATTTGTCCTTGCGGTGCAGGTGCTGAAATTTATTTCAGAGAATAAACTGACAATACCCGAAGCTCTTGAACTGCTTCCGAAATTTTCAGAAATCAGGAAATTCATTTACATTTCCTGTCCGCCGCAGAAAATACTGGGCAGAATAAGCGGTGACACCTCAGAAAGTGAAGGGGTGGTGATTTCGGGGGACGGTGAACGTATTTTCCTGCGTTCAAACAAAAAAGGAAACGGACTTTATATGTTTGCCGAAAGCGCCAGCAGCGAAACCGCAGCAGAGCTTTGTGCAAAAACGGAAAAGCTTATAAAAGACATCATGAAGGACGGCGGACAATCATAAGCTGCATATATACAATTATATTGACATTTTCCTGATTTTGTTATATAATTGATAATGAATTGCTATGTTTAATAACAGAATGAATCTGTTGAATTAATATATTTATTTCGTACGGTGTATGAATCCTTATATAACCGTTTTTACGGTTAAAAAACAATACAGCGGTCAGCAGAACAGGCAGTACCGTCTTTTGCCTGTCTACAACATCTGCCGCTGTACATAATATCAATCAATAACACATACGCACGAAAAAGAAAAGAGGAAAAATGCAGAAAAACAATCAGAACACCAAGGAAACAGCAAATAAGGCAAAGAACATAAAGAAACCTGCGGCAAAAACTGCTTCCGCAAAGCTGTCCCGTCAGGCGAAACAGCTGCAGCAGGCAAAGCAGACAGCTCAGCAGAAGACTGAAACACTCAGAAAAAGAGCGCCGTCAAGAGCTTCGGCACGCACAAAGCAGGCTGCTCAGGATTCTGCGGTACAGAAAAAAACAACTACCCGCAGAAATTCATCAAAGCCTCAGAAGATTTCTCCCTTAAGAATTATACCTCTGGGCGGTCTTAACGAAATCGGCAAGAATATGTACCTCTACGAAATGGGCAATGACATGTTCATTATCGACTGCGGTCTTGCCTTCCCCGATGATGATATGCTGGGCGTTGACCTTGTAATTCCCGATTTTACCTATATCGAAAAAAACAAGGAAAAGCTCCGTGGTATCGTGCTTACCCACGGCCACGAGGACCACATCGGCGGTCTTGCATACCTGCTGAAAAAGGTCAATGTTCCTGTTTACGGAACACGTCTTACTATCGGTCTTGTAGAGCACAAGCTCCGTGAACACGGAATTTTAAGCCAGTGCAACCTTAATGTTGCTACACCCCGTCAGACAGTAAAATTAGGCTGTATGACCGTTGAATTCATAAGAGTAAACCACTCGATTCCCGACGCCTGCGCTTTTGCGGTGCATACTCCTGCCGGTGTTGTAATCCACACAGGTGACTTCAAGGTTGACTACACACCTATCGAAGGCGGAATCATTGACCTTGCACGCTTCGGCGAGCTGGGAAATCAGGGTGTACTTGCTCTCCTCTCCGAAAGTACCAACGCTGAACGTCCCGGCTATACAATGTCCGAGCGCAGAGTTGGAAATACCTTCAGAAACTTTTTCTCAAATGCTGAGGGCAAGCGTATTATCGTTGCTACCTTCTCCAGCAACATTCACAGAATCCAGCAGATTATCGACTGCGCCGTAATGTACGGAAGAAAGGTTGCTGTTTCGGGAAGAAGTATGATAAACGTTCTCCAGACAGCAATCGAACTCAACTATATCCGTGTACCCAAGAATATCCTCGTGGATATTGACAAAATCGGAAAGATGCCGCCCGAAGAGGTTGTCATCATTACAACAGGAAGCCAGGGCGAGCCTATGTCGGCACTTTCCAGAATGGCTACAAACGACCACAGACAGGTTACAATCACACCCCAGGATTTAATTATAATATCCGCTACACCTATCCCCGGCAATGAAAAGCTTGTGGGCAGAGTTGTAAATGAGCTTATGAAAGCGGGCGCAAGCGTTGTTTACGAAGCAATGTACGACGTACACGTTTCAGGTCACGCTTGTCAGGATGAGCTTAAAATGATGCTTTCCCTCACCCGTCCGAAATTCTTTATTCCTATCCACGGCGAATACAAGCATCTGTTCAAGCATACAGAGCTTGCGCTTCAGCTGGGCGTACCCGAAGAAAATATCTTCATCGCCGACAACGGCACCGTACTTGAAACCGACGGCAACGAAATGAAGGTAACAGGACAGGTTACAGCAGGCAGAGTGCTTATTGACGGTCTGGGCGTAGGCGATGTAGGCTCAGTTGTACTCCGTGACAGAAGACATCTTGCGGAAGACGGTCTTATCATCGTGGTTGCCGCTGTTGATAAAGCGGCCGGTAAGGTAGTTTCCGGACCCGACATTGTTTCAAGAGGCTTCGTTTATGTACGTGAATCGGAAGCGCTTATGGAAGAATCCAGAAATCTTATGCGCTCTGCTATGGAAAAGACTCTTACACCCAATGTACGTGAATGGAATACCGTAAAGGGTGTTATGAAGGATACTCTCGGAAGCTTCATCTTCCAGAAAACAAGAAGAAGCCCCATGATTCTCCCTATTATAATGGAAATCTGATTTTATAATCTCCGCTGAAAGGAGTGTTTTGTTTGAAAAATTATTTCCGTGATTCAGGACTTGTATTCTCGGTCATTGCTCTGCTTATCGTTTCGGTTGCAATGCTGATTTTCTCCTACACCGCTTCCCTCAAGGCGTTCTGCATCTTTGCTCCGCTGCTTGTGCTTGCGGCAGGCTTTACCGCCGCAAAGCTCATCTCGGTAACGCAGAAGAACTTTCAGTATTTTGCACGTATTGACGAAGAAATCGAGCAGCTTGAACGTTTATCGCTTTACGATATTCCTCTGAGCGTAACTATTGTTGATAACATGAATAAAATTGTGTGGTTCAACAATGAATTCTCCCGCTGTTTTGAAGAAGAAGCCGTTTACGGCAGCTCAATCGAGGTCATCACAAAGCTCAGCTTTGACAAGCTTATCGGCAAGGAAGGCTATGAAATAAAATACAAGAACTGCTATTACAGGGTTTATGCAACCGTTCCCCAGGAAAAGGACGCAAAAGAAGTCTATATGATTTACTTTCAGGATATTACAAAGCTGCGTATACTGGAAATTGAAAAGCGTATGTCCCAGCCTGTTGTAATGCTGTTCGTCATTGACAGTTACGAGGAAATGTTCGGCGGAAACACGGAAAGTGAAACCGCTAACGTTACCGTACAGATTGACAAGCTGCTGGAGGACTTTGTAAACGGCACTTCAGGTATCCTCAAAAAGCACAGCAAGGACCGCTTCTGGGCAGTTGTCGAAGAAAAGCATATACGTGCACTTATTGAAGAAAAAGTAAGAATACTTGACCAGGTACGTGAAATTCAGGTCAACGACCGCATGAGCGTTACCCTTTCAATCGGTATAGGACGCACTGCAAAAACAATTGCGGAAAGTGAAGCCTATGCAAAGCAGGCGCTTGATATGGCGCTGGGCAGAGGCGGCGACCAGGCAGCTATCAAGACCGATAACGGCTTTGAATTCTACGGCGGTGTTTCAATGGGTGTTGAACGTCATACAAAGGTAAAGACACGAATCATTGCAAACTCTCTCATTGAAGCCATCGAAGGTGCGGACGACGTATACATAATGGGTCACCGCAACAGCGACCTGGACAGTATAGGCTCTGCAGTAGGTCTTGCCGCTGCTATCAAACGCCTCGGCAAGGATGCATATGCAGTAATTGACAAAAATACCACACTTTCAATTCAGCTTTATGAGTATCTGAATGAAAAGGATAAATCGGGAATATTCACGACTCCCACACAGGCTATCGAAAACTTCAAGGAAAACTCTCTGCTGATTATCGTGGATACACATAATCCTCAGATTGTTGACGTTCCCGAGCTTCTTGAAGACGCAAAGAAGCTGGTTATCATCGACCACCACAGAAAGATGGTCAACTACATTGATACATCAATGATTTTCCACCACGAGCCTTACGCTTCCAGTGCTTCGGAAATGGTTACCGAGCTTTTACAGTACTTCGGTGATGCAGGTAAGATTTCATCCTTCCATGCAGAAGCGTTGCTGGCAGGTATCACCCTCGACACAAAGAATTTCACGCTCAGGACAGGTGTGCGTACCTTTGAAGCGGCAGCCTTCCTCAGAAAGCTGGGTGCTGATACCGTAAATGTAAAGACATTGTTTGCAAGCTCTATAAGCTCCTATAAGCAGAAGACGGAAATTGTAAGCTCCGCATGGATTTACAAGAACTGCGCTATTGCCGCAACCGACAAGACAACCGAAGAAATGCGTGTTGTTGCAGCTCAGGCGGCAGATGAACTGCTGGGTGTTGCAGATGTTTCGGCATCCTTTGTTCTCTCAAAGACAGGCAGTGACGAAATCTCAATCAGCGGACGCTCACTGGGTGCTGTCAACGTTCAGCTTATTGCTGAAACTCTGGGCGGCGGCGGTCATCAGACAATGGCAGGCGCACAGTTCAAAGGACTCAGTCAGGATGAAGTAACAGAAAAGCTGAAGGCAGCTATCGACAAGTATTACAGCGATTTAAACACATAAGAAAGGAATAAATAAAATGAAAGTTATTTTATTACAGGATGTACAGGGTACAGGAAAAAAAGGCGAAATCAAGGAAGTAAAGGACGGTTTCGCAAGGAACTGCCTTATAAAGAAGAATCTTGCGGTTGAAGCCACAAACCAGAACCTCAATATTCTTGACGGTCAGAAGGCTCACGCTCAGCACAAGATTGATACGGATATCGCAAACGCAAAGAAGATTGCCGAAACTATCGAAGGCAAGACATACTCCACAAAAATCAAGGCAGGCGCAGGCGGAAAGCCTTTCGGCTCCGTTACTGCAAAGGACGTTGCAAAGATGATCAAGGATGCGGAAGGTCTTGATGTGGACAAGAAAAAAATCGTCTGCAAGGATATAAAGACCTTTGGCGTTCACGAGGTTGAAGCTAAGCTTTACAACGGTGTAAGCGCAAAATTCAAGGTACAGGTTACAGAACTTTAATCCCCTTAATAAAAAAGGGAAAGGAATGATAAAAATGGCGGAATTTGATATTTCCGACGCTAATTTACCCTTTAATATCGACGCTGAGCAGATTATTCTCGGCTCACTTATTATTGACCCTCAGCTAATCTCAAAAGTAAGCGACAAGATTACTCCCGACCATTTCCACATCCGCACCCACAGCGGCATCTACGGAGTTATCAGCAAGCTTTTCGTTTCAGGCGAGGAAATCAATATTGTCAGCGTTATTGAAAACTGCGTAAGACAGAGTATCTTTGATTCAAACGACTCTGCAAGAACATATATTTTCAAGCTTACCGAAAGCTCTGTTGAAACTTCAAGCATTGAAAGCTATGCACGTATTCTGGAAGAAAAATTCCTGGTGCGTCAGCTGATTTTAGCTTCCAAGGATATTTACGACCTTGCGGTTTCCAACACAGAAGAGCCCCAGAAGCTCCTTGACTTTGCGGAAAAGAAAATTTACGACATCCGCAACGAAAAGGAAATAAAGGGGCTTCGTCACATCGGACCTATTGTCCGTGACCAGCTGAGAGAGCTTGTACACATCAATGAACATCCCGAAGATGCGAACAAGAAAGGCCTCAGCTCAGGCTTCCCCTCTCTCGATAAGGTTATTTTCGGTCTTAACCCCTCCGACCTTATTCTGATTGCGGCTCGTCCCGCTATGGGTAAAACCTCCTTTGCAATGAATATTGCGGTAAACGCCGCACGCATCAACAAGGGCAAGAAGGTTGCTGTTTTCAGCCTTGAAATGTCCTGTGAACAGCTTGTTGCACGTATGCTTTCCTCCGAAGGACGTATCTCCTCCGACCAGCTGAGAACAGGCAGATTTGAAAAATCCCAGTGGCGTGGCATTCATGAAGCGGCAGAAATGCTCAACCAGATTGAGCTTTTCATTGACGACACCGCAAGCATCACCATCGGTGAAATGAAGGCAAAGCTCCGTCGTGTGGAAAACCTTGGCCTTGTGGTAATCGACTACTTACAGCTTATGTCTACCAACCGCAAGGACGGAAACCGTGTAAACGAAATTTCCGAAATCACACGAAACCTGAAAATTCTCGCAAAAGAACTGAGCGTTCCTGTTATCACGCTTTCACAGCTCTCCCGTGGTCCCGAATCCAGAACGGATAAACGACCCATGCTGTCTGACCTGCGTGAATCGGGTTCTATCGAGCAGGACGCAGATATCGTTCTCTTCCTTTACCGAGATGTTTACTATACTAAGAATGAAGAAAACATGGAAACCTCGGAATGTATCGTCGCAAAGAACCGTCACGGTGAAACCAGAACTGTAAACTTACGCTTTGACGGTCAGTTCACACGCTTCAGCGATCTGGAGACACGCTATGGTGAATAAAATCACAGATACCATTGAACGCTACTGTATGATCGGAAAAGGCGACACCGTGGTTGTGGCGTTAAGCGGCGGAGCAGACAGTATGGCTTTGCTTCATTCGCTGTTTTCGCTGAAAGACGACCTGGGAATTACGGTTCATGCCTGCCATATCAACCATAACCTCAGAGGCAAGGAAAGCGACCGTGATGAACAGTTTGTCCGTGATTTCTGCAACAGCAACTCAATACCTCTTACGGTATACAGTCTTGATATAAAGACGGACAAGCACGAAAGTCTTGAAGAACGTGCACGCAAAATGCGTTATGAATGCTTTGAAAAGCTGTGCGGAAGTCTTGCTTCGGCAAAGCTTGCAACTGCACACACCGCTTCCGATAACGCAGAAACGGTTTTTCTCAACATTCTCCGTGGCACAGGCACAAAAGGTCTTGGCGGTATTCCCCCTGTACGTGGAAATATCATCCGTCCCCTGATACGCTGTACCAGAGAAGATATTGAACAATACTGCAGTGAAAATAAGCTGACTTTTGTTACCGACAGTTCAAATCTTACAGATGAATACACCCGCAACAGGCTCAGACACAGACTTATTCCTCTTTTGCAGGAATTCAACCCTTCCTTGTTTGAAGCAGTTTCAAGAATGACCTCGGCCGTGTATGACGATAATATGCTGCTGGAGGAAATTGCGGCTGATGCAAGAAAGGGCGCAGAAACCGATAACGGTTTTTCCTGCGAAAAGCTCTCTTTGCTGAAACGCCCTGTGCTTTGCAGAGTGGTTTCAGGTATACTTTCCGAAAACGGAATCGAGCCCAGCACTCTGAGAATCAACGAATGTGTTCAGATAATCCTTGAGAAAAAGGGAAAAATCAATCTTTGCCGCAATAAATTTGCGGTTGTGAGAAAAAAAGTATTCAGAATTACTTACGAGGAACAACAGTTTCGTCGTAAAACCACTTAATTTTCAGATAATGTACAATTTTCAGCATTGATTTTATGATGAAAATATGATATAATATCATTTATTGCTGGCATCCTATACAGCTGAAAGGATAATTACCAAATGAATAAGGATATTGAAAGAATATTACACAGCGAAGAAGATATAAAGGCCGCCGTAAAACAGATCGGTACACAGATTACCGCTGATTATGCAGGAAAAGCACCCCTGCTTGTAGGCATTCTCAAGGGCTCGGTTGTTTTTATGGCTGACCTTATGAGAGAAATTGACCTGAACTGTGATATAGACTTCATGGTTGCAAAATCTTACGGAAACGCTGCTGTTTCTTCGGGAAATGTTAAAATCATCAAGGATCTTGATACAGATGTTACAGGTCGCGACCTTATTATTGTTGAGGATATTCTCGACAGTGCACGTACCCTTTACTCTGTAAGAAATTATCTTATGCAGAAGAATCCTGCTTCTGTAAAAATCTGCACCCTTCTCGACAAGAAGGTTGAACGTGCATTTGATCTTAAGGCAGATTATAAATGCTTCGACATCGAAAACGAATTTGTAGTAGGTTACGGTCTTGACTATGCGGAAAAGTACCGTTGCCTTCCCTATGTAGGCGTACTCAAGCGTGAGGTTTACGAAAAGTAACCCACCATAAGATATAAAATAAAATGTTATGAGGAACAATGAAAGGTGGTCATAAATGAACTCCAATAAATTCAAAAGCTCAATAATTTATCTGCTTATCATCATTCTGCTTGTGGGTGGATTTATCGGTATTCTTCAGGTTGTAGGCGGTATGCAGCAGCCCGAAGGACAGACAGATAAAATTGAACGTGACTTCAAGAATATGAAAACCGTACCCGTTGAAACCTATTCTTCAGTTCTCAACGATTTTGACAACTTTATAGTTGAAGAATACTATCTGGATCTGGGTTCAGGTTATCTTCACTATTACAAGAAGGGCGAGCCCAACACACAGTATTACTGCAATGTCCCCAATGTTTCGCTTTTTGTAAGCGATGTTGAAGATTACAGAACAGAATACAACCAGCGTAACCCCGACGCACTTCTTCGTGTAAACTACAAGAAGATTTCAGATAACACATTCTTAAGCTTTGTACCTTACATCATCCTGGTTGCTATCATGCTGGTCATGACCTTCGTTTTCATGCGTCAGACCACAGGCGGCGGAAAAATGTCCCAGTTCTCAAGGGCGAATGTCCGTCAGGCAAACGGCAAGAAAATCACTTTTGCCGATGTTGCAGGTGCAGATGAAGAAAAGCAGGAGCTTGAAGAAATTGTTGACTTTATGAAAAACCCCAAGAAATATCAGGACCTTGGTGCAAGAATTCCCAAGGGCGTACTTCTCGTGGGTCCTCCCGGTACAGGTAAAACCTTACTTGCAAAGGCTGTTGCAGGCGAAGCAAACGTTCCCTTCTTCTCCATCAGCGGCTCTGATTTCGTGGAAATGTTCGTAGGTGTCGGCGCTTCACGTGTACGTGACCTTTTTGATCAGGCAAAGAAGCATACTCCTTCAATTATCTTTATTGATGAAATCGACGCAGTAGGTCGTCAGAGAGGCGCAGGTCTCGGCGGCGGTCACGATGAACGTGAACAGACACTTAACCAGCTGCTTGTTGAAATGGACGGTTTTACAGATAACCAGAACATCATTGTTATGGCTGCAACAAACCGTCGTGATATCCTCGACCCCGCACTTTTACGTCCCGGTCGTTTCGACAGACAGATTACCGTAAACTATCCCGACGTAAAGGGCAGAGAGGAAATCCTCAGAGTTCACGCAAGAAACAAGCATCTTGCTCCCGATGTTGACCTTAACGTAATCGCAAAGACAACCCAGTACTTTACAGGTGCAGACCTGGAAAACCTGCTTAATGAAGCTGCCCTGCTGGCTGCAAGAAACAACCGCAAGGCAATTATCGAGCACGATATTGAAGAGGCTACCCTCAAGGTTATTGCAGGTCCCGAAAAGAAATCCCACATCATCACAGACCGTGACAGACGAATCACAGCTTACCACGAGGCAGGTCATGCAGTTGCAGCATATTACCTCCCCGAATGCGAGCGTGTTCATCAGGTTACAACAATTCAGCGTGGTCAGGCAGCAGGTCTTACCGTATGCCGTCCCGAAACTGATGACAATCATGTTACAAAGGGCAAGATGTACCAGAACATTGTTATGACAATGGGCGGTCGTGTTGCAGAAGCAATCACCTTTGACGATGTATGCACAGGTGCAAGCGGTGATATTGAGCAGGCTACAAAGCGTGCAAGAGCTATGGTTACACAGTACGGCTTCTCCGAAAAGCTGGGTCCTGTGCTTTATGGCAGCGATAGCAACGAGGTATTCCTCGGCAAGGATTACGGCCACACAGCACAGTACAGTGAAGAAACACTTAACCTTATCGACAGTGAAATCAAGGCTATTATCACAAAGGCTTATGATGAATGTAAGGCTCTTCTCACCGAGCACAATGACAAACTGGTTGAAGTTGCCGAATATCTTATCGAAAAGGAAAAAATCAGCGGCGACGACTTTGAAAAGCTTATGAAGGGTGAACTTATCGTCAACAGCGAACCCGAGGCTGTAAGCGAAGAAATCAAGACTGAAGAATCCACCGATAATGGTGAAGAAATCTGAAACCATAACGCATAATATGAGATAAACCTGAATGCACAGGTCCGTAAACGGACCTGTGCATTTTTTGTTTCAACCAGAATGTTAAGATTTTTCCATAAAGTGCAAATAAAAACACAGTTTATTCAAGGAGATTACAAAAATAACAAACAGGTGATGTAAAGATTATGATAAATATGTTATTTTTTAATTACCGAAATAAATTCAGAAAGGATCAGAATATATGAATAATAAAAGATTAGTATCATCAACACTTGCACTTATTACATTATTAAGCACCGCTTCCTGTGCACAGAGCGGCGAAAGAAGCGAAACAACACAGCCTGCACTTACCGCAGCTTCCACAACAACCACAACGGCTGCTGCTACACTCGCTGAAGAAGATAAGCAGGCACTTGCAGAAGTTGAAACAACTTTTGACAAGCTGGAAAACGGCACTATAAAGTTCCTTTCCTCCTGGGATATCAACCCCGCTGACGGCAAGCCCAAGCAGGTTTCCCTGGAAATGTTCGAAACAAACTACGGCGGCAAGATTGAATATGTTCCCTGCACATGGGAAACACGTTATGAAGCACTCGGTAAGATGATTGCCGCAGGTGATTCTCCCGATATGTTCAGCGCAGGCGACCTTGACTGCTTCCCTCAGGGTGCGGCAAGCAAGATGTTCTTACCTCTTGATGATTATGTTGATTTTGATTCTGAGCTCTGGGCTCCTATGAAGGAAGTAAACGATCAGTTCGTTTTCCAGGGTAAGCACTATGTAGGTGCAACAAGCACAGACGCAGGCGTTGTAATGATTTACAACCAGAAGACAATCGAAGAAAACGGTCTTGCAGACCCCGCTGAACTTCTTGAAGAAGGCAACTGGAACTGGGATACATTCTATGATATGATGATCGGTTTCTGCGACAGAACAAACGAAAAATTCGCTATTGACGGCTGGTGGTTCGAAGGCGCTATTTCCCTTACAACAGGTGTTCCTTATGTAGGAATGAAGGACGGTAAGGTTGTTCAGAATCTCGACGATCCTATGATCGAACATGTACAGCGCTTCATGCTCAACATGAAGAAGCAGGACTTACCTTTCCCCAAGTCTGAATACGGCTGGCAGATTCATCCCGAAAATATCGGCAACGGCAAAACTCTCTTCTACCCCTGCGGTATCTGGGCATTATACGTAACAGATCTTTCCGATTTCGGCGAAATGGAAGACATCAGATTCGTTCCCATGCCTGCATGTCCTTATGCTGACAAGCACTACCTCCCCACTGCTATCAACGGTTTCACTCTCTGTTCCGGCGCTAAGAATCCCGAAGGCGTTGCAGCTTACCTCGACTGCCTTATGATCTGTCGTGAAAACGAAGTTGCTACAAAGATCGAAAAGGATCAGATCTTCGAAGATTACCAGTGGACTGATACAATGTACGATATGCTTCTCAAGACAAGAGAAATGACAGAACAGGCTCCTGTAATTGAATTCTACACAGCAGTAAATGATACTGTAAATGACCTTGTAAACAACCCCATGAAGGAAACCTACAACGCAGGTATTTCCTGGACTGAAACAAAGGAATCCATCAAGATGGCTCTTCAGGCAGAGCTTGATTCCTTCAACACTAAGCTTGATTAAACTTTTTGAGTTTCTTCATATCTCTCCTTTTTGCAGCTCAGCATCGCTGAGCTGCTTTTTTTCTTGACCTGATAACAAAAGCGTGGTATAATTAATGCATAATCAGAAGAAAGAGGAATGAAAATGCTACTTGCTGTTCAGTGCATCGTATGCTGTATAATTTTCACACTTATAATACTTCCTGCCCAGTACAGAAATCCGCTGGTCATGCTCGCATCCTACCCTCCTGCAGTAATCAGACGTGTAAAGGAGCTTCCACAATACAATGGGTATGCCGACAGTACGCAAAAGAAGCACATCGCAAAGAAAATCACAGGCGCTGTGTTTTTATCCGCCGTTTTTGCTGCTGTTGCATTCTTTTCAGACAAGAGAGATTTCATTTCCGCTTTTATCCACGTATTTATAATTATTTCATCTATAAACATCTACGATTTACTGATTCTTGACTGGGGTGTTTTCTGCCATAGCAAAAAACTGAGAATCAAAGGCACAGAGGATATGGATGAAGCATATACAGACCGTCTGTTTCATCTAAGGGGAGCACTCATAGGTGAAATCATAGCAGTGATTGTAGCGCTTATATCGGGCGGTATGATATGCCTTATTGAAACTATCTTTTAATAATAAAAAAGAAAAGCAAAGGCGAGTCGCCTTTGCTTTCCGTTTTTATTATTTAATTTACAGTTGCTTACTTTCTTTTCTTTGTAACTGCTACTGCAGCTGCACTTAATGCAAAACCGAGACCGCTGAGGCCAACGCCTGTTGTGGGGTTATCAGAACCACCCTTGGGTGCTTCAGGTGCAGCTTCGGGTGCAGCTTCGGGTGCAGCTTCAGGTGCAGCTTCGGGAAGAGTTTCATCATTGGAAACTGTAAGTTCGCCGAGTGTAATGCCGTGACCCATGAATGCAAGACCTGCAATCTGGATGTGTTCAATCTGATCAGCGGGGAAGCAGAACTTGATTTCTGTACCGTCAACGGGAACTACATAAGAGCTGCCGTCTTCGGAAGGTGTAAGACCCTTGATGTTTTCAACTAAAGGCCAGCCTGCGTCATTGATCATGGGCTTGATTACCCAGTATTCGTGACCAGGCATATCAGCAAGAGAAGGATCAGCAGTGTATGTGATTGTGATTACGGAATCTTCGGTAATTCCTTCAAATTCACTGCCGGGAACAGTTGTGCTGATGCTCCAGCCTGTCTTTAAATCCTTGTTGAGTTCGTAAGCGGACGCACTTACTGCGAATGTTGCCACTGCAACTGCTGCTGCAGCGATTACGGATAATACTTTTCTGATTTTCATAATGAGTAATTCCTTTCTGAATTTATTTCGGTAATCATATAATAGCATAATTATGATATGATTTATGACAGCTGGTTGTCATTTTTGTAATATGATTGAACAAATGAAAAAATCCTGCTTTTCAGCAGGATTTTTACTATTAAAGATATCTGATAAGCTCTTCCCTAACCGAATCAAGACGTTCGCTGCTAAGACCGAAGTCCATTTCCTTGTAGCTCCATGCGCATCTTGCAATTCCATACTTTTCAAAAACACTGTTGATGCATTTGAACCATTTTACAGTATCCTCGGGCGAGCAGATGTCAATTACGCCGTATTCACCGCAATAAAGCTCTGTGCCATTCTCTTTGGCTCTTAAAATTGCATCTTCAAATTTTTCCTCAAACATCTGAGGTGTAATGCCGGCCTCTTCAAAGGACAGTCTTTTTTCAGGATCTATCAGATCAGTCCAGTAAGCTCCCTGATGTGTAAAAATCAGCGGATCATAACAATGCATATTGTATACAACCTTATCATCATAAGGCGGTGCAAGGTCCTTTACCGCATCGGGGCTGTTATTCCAGTAGCTTCCTACAAGAATGATGGTATCGGGAGCATACTTTCTGATACGTGCAATGCATTCAGCGGAAACCTTGTTCCATGTTTCAATGAAATCCTTGTCTGTAATCTCGTTGAGAAGCTCAAAAACAACTGTATCGCTGTATTTTCCGAAGCGCTGTGCGAACTGCTCCCATAAGCGGCAGAAACGTTCCTGAAGGTTGGGGCTGTCAAAAAATCCGCTTTCGCTTTCGCCGTAATTATCAAAGGAAAAGCCTGCTGTTTTATGAAGGTCTATTACTGTGCCGACGCCATACTTTCTGCAGTATTCAACTGCCTTTTCAAGTCTTTCAAAACCGCTTTCGTTATATGAGCCGTCGTCATTTTCAAAAATATTGTAGTCAACAGGAATGCGGATATGGTCAATTCCCCAGCCTGCTGCTTTTTCAAAATCCGATTCCTTTATAAAGTTATTGAGTCTGTCTTCGCTGTAATCGCACTGTGATAACCAGCCGCCGAAGTTGACCCCTTTGTAGAATCCTTTTTCTTTAAGCATATTGTTTCCAGCCTTTCTGAAATATTCTTATGGTAACAGTATATCACAACTGAATAGCATTTTATATCACAAAATTATCGTTTATATCATATCTATGTTATGCAATTATAGCAAGATAGTTGCATTAATGACAAATTTTTGATATAATAACCTTGGCAGAAATGATATAATTTTGTTAAAACTAAGGATAACGGAGGTTATACACATGAAAGCCTTAAAAAAATTCATACCTTTAATTATAGCATCGGCTCTCCTTTCTGCCTGTGCAGGTAATAATCCTGAGCCTGCCGCAACAACAGAGCTTACCACAACCACCACTACCGCAGAAACAACAGTTGTTACAGAACCTGCCGTAGAAATTCCCGAAGGTCATGCATACGCTGAATTCACAAACGGTATGCCTGAAGGATGGGAGTGTGCAGACGGCTGGTGCAACGGAAGCATGTTCAACGTAACATGGAGAAAAAAGAACATAACCTTCAACGACGGAAAAATGCAGCTTATAATCGATAATGATACCGTTCCGAAGGATGGTGTTCCCTATTCGGGCGGCGAATTCAGAAGCAGGGAGTTCTACGGCTACGGCCGCTATGAAGTATCAATGAAGGCAATAAAGAATGATGGCGTTGTTTCATCCTTCTTCACATATACAGGTCCTTCTGACAACAATCCCTGGGATGAAATCGACGTTGAAATCTTAGGCAAAGACACCACAAAGGTTCAGTTCAACTATTTTACTGACAGCCGTGGAAATCACGAATATATGCATGACCTCGGATTTGACGCAGCAGAGGATTTCCACACATATGCCTTTGAATGGTATGAAGACAAAATCATATGGTATGTTGACGGAGTTGAAGTACACCGTGCAACTGAAAACATTCCCGTTACCGAAAGTAAAATCATGATGAACGCATGGTGCGGAAAGGGTGTTGACGGTTGGCTCAACGCTTTTGATGATACTAAAATGCCCCTTACCGCTGAATATGAATGGATTAAATTCACCCCCTTCAACTAAGTCAAAGCAATCGGCTGTAATCAATGCAAGGAGATGATATGATGAACGTAAATAAAAAGCTCTCGCATCTGGAATTTATAAACAGAGAATACAATATTTCGCATTTATCATATGAACGTGAAATGGCATTTTTCAACAGCATAAAAGAAGGCAGAGCCGATGATGTCAAAAAGCTCTTCAAACCTTTTGACTGTGAGCAGATGGGTAAGCTGAGTCCTGATAATCTCAGAAACCTCAAATATCACCTTATAATTTCCGTTGCGCTTATTACCCGTTACTGTATCGAAGGCGGAATGGAGATGGAAGCGGCATACAATTTAAGCGATATCTACATCAACAGCATTGATAAATGCAGAACCGAAGAAGAAATAAACCTTCTTCACCACGAGGTTGTAAACGACTATGCACAGCGTATGCAGATTATCCACAAGACCAATATTTACCCGAAGCCTGTAATACTCTGTCTTGATTACATCTACAACAATCTCCATACAAAAATAACCCTTGATAAGCTTGCAGAGGTTTCACGGATGAGTCCTACCTATATCTCCAAGCTTTTCCATAAGGAAGTGGGAATCACTATTTCCGATTACATAACAAAAAAGCGTATCGAAGCGGCGGAGAATATGCTTAAATTCTCCGACCATTCCTGCATCGAAATAACCGAATGCTTATGCTTCAGCTCTGAAAGCCATTTTATTCAGGTATTTAAAAAGCATACGGGATATACGCCGAAATGCTATCGTGAAAAGTTCTTCAGAACAAGAAAAATTGTATAAATATATTTTTGGAACAGCACTTTTTTCAAAGTGCTGTTCTTTGCTTTTTAAATTATTACAATTTGTAACTTTTCAGAAAAAACTGTAATAATATTGTAACTTTTAAAATATTGACTTTAAAAATATGAGTGATATAATTAAAATACAGAAATAAAAATGAGGAGAGCCTTTGCTATGAAGAAAAAAATATCACTTTTGCTTGCAGCAGTCATGCTTTTAACAGGCTGCAACAGCACTCAGCCCGAAACAACCAATCAGACCACTGAAGCGGCAACTACTACAACTGCAGAAACAACAGCCATAACAACATCTGCTACAACGGTTGCTACAACAACTTCAGCAACTACCACTACTGAGGAAGAACAGCCCGACCCTGCCGAAGAACTGCCACGCATGGACGGCTCAACCTCGGCAACACCTCTCGAAGCGGGTCTGAAAGCCGAGCTTTTAGGAATATCCTATAATGAAGCCAAGGAGCTTGTTTATCACACAAAGACGCATGAATCCTTTGAGCGGCTTCTGAACGGCAAGGTTGACCTGATTTTCTCTGTGCCGATTTCTGAAGAGCAGCAGAAAATGGCGGACGAAGCAGGCGTTACGCTTAACGCTGTTCCTGTGGCAAAAGAGGGCTTTGTATTTGTTGTAAACGCAGACAACCCTGTTGATACTCTTACCACACAGCAGATAAAGGATATTTACAGCGGAAAAATCACTAACTGGGCAGAGGTCGGCGGTAAGGATATGCCTATACTGGCATATCAGCGTAATACCGATTCAGGCAGTCAGAACTATATGACCCAGTTTATGGGCGATACAGCTCTTAAAGACCCCGAAAGCAAATATGTGGCAGTGGGTATGGGCGGACTTATGGACGCTATCGCTACCTATGACAATTCCGAGGGTGCTATCGGATATTCCGTGTATTCCTATGCGGCGCAGATGTACGCAAACGCAAACAAGGTAAAATTTATTGCGGTTGACGGGGTTGAGCCTACAAAGGCAACTATGGCAGACGACAGCTATTCCCTTTCAAGCTGTACTTACATAATTTATCCCGATACAGCAGATGAGAAAACAATGAATTTTGTAAACTGGGCTGTATCAGACGAAGGGCAGAACGCCGTTCTGAAAAGCGGTTATCTGCCTGTAAACGGTATGGAAATCCCAGATAGTTATCTTCCCTACGACGCTGTGGGAACGGGCGAAGCAAAGCCTGCGGATTATATGCCTGACCGTGAATTCAACACAAAAACTCCAAGATATAAAGACGGTATAAAGCTTTCAGGTTACCTTCACAATCAGGTCAATTATTATAAAATTACCTTCCTTGCAGACAAGGATTTACAGGACAGAATAAATGCTGATATACGTGAAGCTACCGACTCTTTAAGACCATATTACGATGATAAATATCTTGTCGGCAGAAGTAGTGATGATCCCAATGAACTTACCGGCGGTGTTTCAATTATGGCGGAATGCTTTAACGGATATCTTTCCATACTGCTTTATTACGAAAGCAAGGACATTAAAAATAATGACCCGATATTCTATAATTATAGTCAAAGCTATGATTATGCGGTAAGTCTCAACTATGACCTGTTTACGGGTGAGAAGATAGAAAAACTGTCTGACCTTTTCTATGAAGGCGCTGACTTTGTACCGGCAATGAACAATGCCATTTCGGATTTCATATCCATTAACTATGTGCCTTCAACCGAAATTAAACAGAAAATAGACTTTTCGGGACTTTTAGGCGAGCCTGAAGTGTTCACAATCAGCAGAATATGGCTGCCGCAGGACAATGCTTATTTCTATGATTCGCCGTATCTTGTCTATACAGGTGACCAGAGCATATATGACCTTATGGTTGTGGGTAAGTACCGTGATATGTCGGAGATTTTCGTACGTGAAGATGATGCATATGATATGAAATATACCGAATGGGAAGAGGATTATATCATCGAAGACGGACTTTACATTCCTTACGTTAAAAGCTCACGCTATCACACCGAGGAAGAAATCAAGGAACGCAATGAGCTTTATTATAAAGCATACAAGGCTGCCGCAAAGGTATTCAAAGATGAATATAAGCATGATTTTTCTGCGAACACATGGAATCTCCGGTTGAGAATGCATAAACGAGTCGGTGCATATTGGCTTACATCAGGTTTTGTTGAAGCAGATCTGGCTGCCTGGCTTGACGCCGAAACTCTTGAACCGCTTTCAATAAGCGATATACTGGGTGAAAACTGGATAGAGCACGCAAGCAGTGAAGTAAAGAATGCCTCGGCGCACAGCCTTAGCGGATATACAATTCCTGTTGATTACAACGAAGACCCGCCCGTTCAGAAGGACTATCTGTCAGCGTGGATTATGTATAAAGTAGATG
Source organism: Ruminiclostridium sp. (assembly GCA_017625405.1). Lineage (GTDB taxonomy): Bacteria > Bacillota > Clostridia > Oscillospirales > Ruminococcaceae > Ruminiclostridium_E. The sequence continues at coordinate 24,107 of JAGALB010000049.1, forward strand.
AAGAGTGGGGTTGGGGGATACAGAATGTCGATATTCCTCTCAGTGAAGTCAATATGAAATATATAGGAGATAATACAGATTACTGATATTTAAAAGCGGCTCATCACGGGCCGCTTTTATTTGACATTAAATGCCTGATATGATATAATTTAACAGTTAAAAATATATAAGGAGAGTTTTATGTCAAAGACAAGGAAATTAATATGTGTGGTTTTTTCACTGCTGCTGTGCCTTTCGTTCACGCTGTCGCTTATTGACACCGCTGAACTGCCTGTAAGCTCAGATTTCAACCACGAAAACATCTATTCCCATATCGGAAAAATGTGCGAAATGGGTCCTCACTCAATTTTAAACAAGGAAGAAAACAAGCAGGTTGAGGAATATATAATATCCGAGCTTGAAAAGCTGGGAATTGTAAATTCCGATACTACCGAAGCACCTGCATATCTTGTTCAGGAGTTTATTACAAAAGCTCCCAGATATTCACCCTTCTACCTTGATAACATAATCGTACACATTCCTGCAAATGCGGCCGAAAAAACAGGTCAGGCGGTAATGACAATGGCGCATTTTGACTCTGTTGCCACAGGACAGGGCGCATCTGACGACGTTATGGCGTGCGGCACCATGCTGGAAGCAATACGCTATTACCTTGACAAAATGGAAAAGGGCTACACTATTTCAAATGACCTTGTGTTCTGCTTTGTAAACGGCGAAGAATACGGACTGCTCGGCTCAGAAGCCTTTATGGCTGAGTTCACAGGATTCGATAACCTTGTTGAACGCATCAACTTCGCAATCAACCTTGAAGCAAGAGGCACTTCTGGCACACAGATAATGTTTGAAACCTCAGAAAACAACTACAATACCGTAAAGTTATTCTGCGAGGTGAATAAAAACGTCTTCACCTGCTCTATCGCCACAATGATTTATAACGAAATGCCCAACGGTACGGACTTCTCAAATTACAAGGATTTCTATCAGGGCGTCAATATGGCAAATATTGCAGAGGGCGAAAATTATCACACCCAGAACGACAGTCCTCAGAATATAAGCGAGAGCGCTCTCACCCAGCAGGCGCAGATTATAAACAGACTGCTTGACAAGCTGGGTAATTATGACCTTGATTCCCTTTATGAAGCAGAGGAAAACGCAATTTTCTTCTCTTACCTGAATATAGGCGATGTGGTATATAACCACACTGTTTCGGTTATTCTTGCGGTAATCGGTATTTTACTGCTTATAGCAAATATTGTTCTTTCTGTAATTTACAAAAAGAAAAATCTTGTTAAAACTTTAAAATCAATACCGATTATTATTATCGGACTTGCCCTCACAGCCGGAATCACCTATGGCTGCTGCTACCTGTTCCAGCTTATTGCCGCAATTGCAGGCAACATTGATTTCCATGCTATCGGCAGAATTTCATACACAAATAACGCAATAAGCGCAGGTATCGCTTTGCTCGCACTCGGCACCACTACCCTTACAGCATATTTCGGCTGCAGACTGTTCAAAATTACAGGCGAGGATATAAGAAGGGCTTTTTCCTACATTCATATACTCCTCGGAGTTGTTCTGACATTCGTTATACCCGATGCAAGCTATCTCTTTATTTTCAGCGGTCTTATGCTGATGGTATATGAGGTTACTGTTACGGTAAAGCCGCAGCTTTCCGCATATCACGCCGAACTGCTTATTGAAGCGGTTTATCTGCCTGTTGTAATGCCAATTATTACAATTGCTGCTTCTGCCCTGGGCCTTGAAATGGCGTATATTTACGGTGTTCTGTTCGCTCTCACAACATTCGGCATAGCAAGCTGTATTGCTCCCGTCTGCGGTTATTTCTCGATAAATATGCTCCTCAGAAAGGACAAGAGCAAACCCGTTGCGGGCTGGGTCGGCGCAGTGCATATTATCGCTGCATCGTTTGCTGTCTTCCTTTGCGTAAGCCTTTCAGGATACAGCATTCATTCCGATCTCACCGACGGCTTCAGCCATATGGATGATGACGCACTTATATATTCAACCGACAATGAAAGCTTTTACAGCTACTATGTATTTGACCTGAACGCATATAAGGAACTGAAAAAATACGCTCCTGAAATGGAATACGTCGATTATGAATACGGCTATTTTGCTGAAACCGAGAAGAAGGAGCTTGGAATTTCTTCATTGATAACCGCCGAAGGCAGAACGATTGATTTAAAACGTGCCCATGAGGATTCCTGTATCAGAATCAACCTCGAAACCTCCGGTGCCGAGTCCTTTACAATTGACGACGGAACAGCCGTACAGACTATTGAAATCCCCGAGCATGGATATACATATGTGCTGGTATACAACGACTGTACATTGACGCTGAACGGTGGCACGGGAACAGCTTATACTACGGAATACATTGTGGATTACCCTCCGCTTATTCCCGAAAATTACAATCCCGACGAAAAGCTTCATTTCAATTTATGGCTCTGGAAGCAGTTTGAGCTTGCATGACCCGATATAAAAATCCCGCAGTCTTAAGGCAGCGGTTCGTATAGAAATATTATATATATTATTGAGGGAAACCCTTTTGAAAAAGGGTTGTTCCTCAAACTCCTTTCCTAAAACTTCAAATATTAATTACAGCCTGGCAGTGTAAACCTGTCAGGCTGTAATTGATATTAAAAGTCTTTGGAAGGGGGTACGGGGGATAACCTTTCTTCAGAAAGGTTTCCTCCGATAATTACATATAAAACTTCTATATGAGCACCGTTCTTAACTGCGGGATTTTTATTGTAACAGTTTCAGATTTATTCATCGTCAACAACTTCTTCATCAATCTGTTCTGCATCACGAAGTGTAAACTGGCTTACAAGATCACGGCAGGTATTGGACTGAGCTGAAAGCTGTTCGCTGGCTGCCGCGGTTTCTTCAGCAGTTGCGCTGTTGTTCTGTACAACGATTGAAATTCTGTCAACGCCGGATGTAACCTGTCTGATAGCGTCAGCCGCTTCACCGGAAGACTTTGCAATCTTTCCGTTGATAACAGAAATCGCATCTGCGGCATCAGAAACGGAATTCATTCTTTCTGCCACATCATTTACAAGGTTGTTACCACGTTCAATGGCTGCAACTGTGTTTTCGATAAGTGCTGTTGTGTTGTTTGCAGCTTCCGCAGACTTTCCAGCGAGGTTTCTTACTTCATCAGCAACTACCGCAAAGCCCTTGCCCGCATCACCTGCACGTGCAGCTTCAACAGCAGCGTTAAGAGCTAAGATATTTGTCTGGAATGCAATATCTTCAATAGTCTTGATAATCTTCTTGGTTTCATCGGAGGAAGCACTGATTTCATCCATAGCCTTTACAAGTTCATTCATCATATCATTTGCACGTGCAACCTGCTCGCCTGCAAAGCTTGTACGTTCTGTTGCTTCAACGGAATCCGCAGCATTGGATTTAATCATTTCGGAAATAAGGCTGATTGTTGCGGAAAGCTCCTGAATTGAGGAAGCCTGGTCAGTTGCACCCTGAGAAAGTGTTGAGGAAGCGGAGGATACCTGGCTTGCACCGCTGTCAACCTGCTGAGCCGCAATATTGATTTCGGAAAGTGTTGCACTGAGCTTCTGATTGATTACACGGATTGATTCGAGAATCTGTGTGTAATCACCCTTATAGCTGTCTGCACAGCTTGAATCAAGACGGAAATTACCTTCAGACATTTCGCTGAGTATATAATTGATATCATCAATAATCTGAATCTGTGTTCTCTGGAAATAATTGATTGCCTTGACTGTCTTGCCGATTTCGGTATCATTTTCGGGGTAATCCATCGCATCACGCATATTGCCCTCTGCGAAATCGAGCATCTTTTCTTCAATCTTGAGAATAGGACTGATAAGCTGTCTCAGAACGAACAGCATAAGTACAACCTGTACTGCAAGAGTAACAACAAGTGCGACATATGTAAAGACATCCGCAACAGCTATCATGTTCTGATCGTAGACTATTCTTTCCTGCATTCTTGAGCTGAGCAGATTTTCAAATTCATCAAGCTGTGTGGAAAGCTTGTCCATATATTCTTCATATTCGTCACAATAGATATTGATTGATGCAGCATTTGTATCGCCGTTCTTTGCAAGTGCTGCGGAATCCTCTTCGATAATCGCAAGCTGCTCGCCTGTTGCAATAATCGCTTCGATCATTGCGATTTCATCTTCATAAAGACCTGTTTCATACATTTTTGAAATGCTTTTTTCACGGCGCATATCGGTCTTCTTTTCCTTGAGATAAGCGTCATAGTATGCCTGGTCACCTGTTACGGCATATGCACGCACTTCTCTGATGAGAAATTCCGAAGCGCTGCGGTACTGCTCACAGCAGGAATAAAGATCATATTCCTGTCTGAATGCGGTATTCAGACGTGCATCAAGAGATTGAACGGTAAGAGTACCCAGAAAGCATATGCAAACCATAACAATTGAAAGTATAGTAAGAATTTTCGCCAGAGTTGACTGTTTTACATTAGCCATAACGAAATACCTCGCTTAGTGTGTTATATTTACAATAATTATACCATTATTTTCTTCAAAAGTAAAGTTATAAATACAAGTTATATGACGAATTTTACCTCTTTTTATTGTTTATATTCACAATAAAAGCTTCCGTTTCCCGAGGGAAACGGAAGCTTTGCTATCAAACGTTCATTATCTGATTAATAATTTTCCTTACGTACTTCAAAGAAGCTCTGGGGGTGAGCGCATACAGGACATACGCCGGGTGCCTTCTTGCCCATTACAAGATGACCGCAGTTGCGGCATTCCCACATGGTTTCTTCACTCTTTTCAAACACCTTCTGCATTTCAACATTGTTGAGAAGTGCACGGTAGCGTTCTTCATGGGACTTTTCAATCTTTGCAACTGCTCTGAACTTGAATGCAAGAGCTGTGAAGCCTTCTTCTTCAGCTTCCTTTGCAAAAGTGTCATACATATCTGTCCATTCGTAGTTTTCACCTTCAGCGGCAGCTAAAAGGTTCTGTGCTGTTGTGCCAAGCTCGCCTAGCTCCTTGAACCACATCTTTGCGTGTTCCTTTTCGTTGTTTGCTGTTGCTTCAAAAATTGCGGCAATCTGCTCGTAGCCTTCCTTTCTTGCTACAGAAGCAAAGTATGTGTACTTGTTTCTTGCCTGGGATTCGCCTGCAAAAGCAGCCATTAAGTTCTTTTCGGTTTTTGTTCCTTTGAGTTCCATAATTTGAGTTCTCCTTTGATGTTATTTTTTGCCTTTCGGCTTAAGTTACCATGTTCTGCATCCGGGGCAGATATAATGCACATTAAGGTCGTAGTGCGTTACTTTACTGCCGATTGATTTTTCCAGCGCTTCTCTGATACCGCCGGGATTTATGTCGGCAATACCGCCGCATTTATCACATATTGCGTGGTCATGAGGAATTATGTTCCTGTCGTAGAAATCTGCACCGTCGCTTACTCCGATTTTTCTGATATAATCATTATCGGAAAGATATTTAAGGTTGTTATAGACCGTCGCCATGGCAATGCCCGGCATTTCCGCCTTAGCCGCCATATAGATCTGTTCAGCATTCATATGCTCGCAGGTGTCGTTTATAACCTTCAATATAAGCTTTCGCTGTGCTGTCATATCACCCCTCCTTTAAATTAGATTTAGAATTGTTCCAAATTCTTTAATCATATATTACCACAAATACTATCCTTTGTCAATAGTTTTTTGAAAATTTTTATATTTAAAAGTATTTTTTTAATTCAGATTCGGATAATATATCAGATACATTACAGATTGAAAGAGGTAACTTTATGTGCACAAGCATTGCATTAACCGGAAACAAAGCTTTTTTCGGCAGAAATATGGATATTGATTACAGCTTCGGAGAATGCGCCGTCAATACACCACGAAGCTTCCCTCTTGCTTTCAGAACAGGGATAACCCTCGAAAAGCATTACGCATTCGCAGGAACGGCGGTTGTAACAGATAACTTTCCCCTGTATGCAGAAGCGATGAACGAAAACGGGCTTTACATCGCTGCTCTTAAATTTCCTGAAAATGCCTTTTATAACGAAACAGAAATAAAAGGAAAAATCAATCTCGCTCCTTACGAAATAATACCTTTTATACTTGCTAAATGCCGTAATCTTAACGAAGTCAGAGCCTTATTATCAGAAATTGAAATAATTGCTCTTCCCTTTTCGGACAATATGCCATTATCGCCCCTTCACTGGCACATTGCAGACAAAAACGGCTCGCTGGTTCTTGAAAAAACAGCAGATGGTATGCATATCTATGAAAATCCTGCAAATGTCCTTACAAACAATCCGCCCTTCCCTTTTCATCTTCATAACATAACGCATTATCAGAATCTTTCGTCTGAAAACCCGGATATCTCCGAAAAGAGAATGCTTGGTCTTGGTACTGTGGGGCTTGTCGGAGATTTCACCCCTGCATCCCGTTTTGTGAGAGCGGATTATCTGCTGAAAAACACTCCCGAAGACTGCATTGACGCAAATCACTTTTTTCATATTCTTGATAATGTCGCCATACCCAGAGGCGCTGTCAGAACACCTGACGGCAAATATCATTATACCAGTTACAGCTGTTGCTTTGATGCTGAAAAGCTTATTCTGTACTATCGCATATATGACTGCTTTCATGTGGAAGAAATGCCGCTTACAACGGAGGGAAACAATCTTATTGTAAAAGAATATAAGAAATAAAAGACAAATCCCCCGACATAAGAACGGTACTCATATAGAAGCTTTATAAGTATTTATCGTGGGACACCTTTCTGTAGAAAGGTTATCCCCCGAACCCCCTTCCAAAGACTTTAATAATGATTTAAGCCTGACAGGGTAATTTACCCTGTCAGGCTTAAATTAAAATTAAAAGTTTTCGGAAAGGAGTCTGAGGAAAAGCCCTTTTACAAAAGGGTTTTCCTCAGTAATGCCTGTAAAGCTTCTATACGGATATCCACCTTATAAAGGGGCACCCTTTATATGTCGGGGAATAATCATTATTTACGGAGCTGTGAAAGTGAAAGTAACTTCCATTGTCTTTATCTTTGTGTTTCCGAGGTCCATAATCTGTGCGGAAGCATCAGATAAATCACCGCCGACAACTCTGGCATCATCGGGTGCCTTTGAAACCCACTGATTATAGAGATTTACTCTTGTGCACTTACCGTCGTCAGAGGATGTATAACCTGTACCCTTAAGCTCAATCGGCTCACCGTTGATTCTGATTTCATCAATTGTTGCGATATATCCCGGGAATAAGGTTTCACCGTTGGAGATACCGAGAGCGCAGAATGCTGTACCGCTTGCATTTACACCTGAGAAATCAAGGCTTACTGTATATGTACCCTCGCCTTCAATGATAACATTGCTGTCCTTTACTCCTGTGGTCTTGTTTGTGGGGTCGTATGTATCGCCTACGCTGTATGCGATGCCATAGTCGCCGCTCTGGTACATAATCCATGCAACCGCATAGTCATCAGATGCAGGAACGGAAACATCCGCCATTGCCGCAGCTGTTGCATCTTCATACGCCTTGGTGATGTCGGCCTCTGCCCTTGCCTGAATATCGGCGTAATCAATACCCGCTTCATCCGCAGGTGTTCTGCCCTTGAATACAGCCGCAACTGTTTCGTCTGCAACAATACCCGAACTGCGCTTATAAAGATTGCTGCAATCCCAGAGAACAGGACAATAATTATATAAATCACAGTTATCGAGGAAGTTTTCGTAGAACTTGTCGGTATCGGGCTTCTGGCCTGCACCGCTCTTCATAACCGCATATTCACCGATAATAACACCATAACCCTTGTCGGTGAACTTCGACATCATTTCAAGCAGTCCGTTCTGCTCTTCGTAGTCGTCGGGAGAGCCCCACTGCTGGATTGCATCTGTACCGCAGTAATCCCAGGGAGTATAGTAATGAACAGAAATAAAGAGCTTGCCCTCAGCGGTATCATCAGGCATAACGTAACGGTCATCACAGGTATTCATAATGTCTGTGTTATAGCCTGCAATAAGTAAGAATCTGTCCTCGTTCTTGCCGCCGAGAGAACGGATAGTCTTTACAAATTCGTTGTTGATTTCAGTTATCTTTTCATAGCATTCATCCTTTGTGAGAATACCCTTTGTACCTGTAATATCGCTGTCATTAAGGCGGTCGCCCAGCTCTTCGTTGGCGGATTCAAAAATAAGCTTGTAGCTGTAACCGCCGAAGCGTTCGCCTATCTGAGTCCACATGGACTTGTACATTTCCATTGCCTTTTCACGTACCGCCATATCCTCAGAGCCGAACATACCCCACCAGCTTCCGTCCCAGTGGTCGTTGACGATAACATACATATCGGCATTAAGAGCATAATTGACAATTTCTTCTACACGGTTCATAAGACGCTCATCAATTGTATAGTCGCCGCTTTCAAAATTCATGCCGTTAGTCCACGCCACAGGAACTCTGAGTGTATCAAAGCCCATAGCCTTCATACCGTTAATCATTTCCTGAGTCGTTGTGGGCTGTCCCCATAAATTCTCAAAGGATGTGGGGTCGGAGCCGTTGACATAGGCGTTATGATTATAGGCTTCCATTGTATTGCCTAAGTTTATACCGTTGCCCATAAGCTGTGTAAGCTCAAGTGCGTTGAGACCCTTGAGTATTTCTTCCTCATCGGGGTTTCCCAGCGATGAAACTGCTGTTGTAACAGCGGAATCATCAGCAGCAGTGGTAACAGCTGCGTTGCCGCCCTCCTGCACGACTGCACCGTCGGTTGTTGTCACTTCACCGTCGGAAGAAGTGCCGCAACTACTAAAAAGTGTAGTTGTCATTAAAGCAATAGCGGTCAGTATTGCCGCAATTTTTCTGTTCTTCATATAAATTCTCCTTAAATAAATAGCATGTAAAGGTTTACATAAGCTTGTTTTCATATTGTAGCACAAAATTTATACAAAATCAATACCCATTGTGACATTTTTTAGAATATTTTTGCCAGACACATAAACCGCATTGACATAATACCGATATTATGCTAAAATTTTACAAAGCAAATAAAAGGAGTAATTATGGAACTTGTTATAAAAAGATATGAAGAGCTTACAGGCGATGAAATGTATGAAATACTGAAAGCAAGAATCAATATTTTTGTTGTTGAACAGAACTGCCCCTATCCCGAAGCCGACGACAAGGATAAGAAATCCTGCCACATTTTCTACCGCAATGAAAACGGCGTGCAGGCATATATACGTGTTGTTGACAAGGGTGTTTCCTACCCTGACGAGCCTTCCATCGGCAGAGTCATCACCGTAGCACGGGGCACAGGACTTGGATACAAAATCATGTGTGAGGGAATAAAATATGTTCGTGAAGTGCTGCACGAAAACAGAATCCGCATCAGCGCCCAGCTCTATGCAAAGGGCTTTTATGAAAAGTGCGGCTTCAGACAGGTTTCCGAACAATATCTCGAGGATGATATACCGCATATTCAGATGCTTCTTGAGATGTGAATAATTAATACAACAAATAAAGGAGGTACTTATGAATTACGAAATTTATATGCACGGTCAGATACTCGGAACACATTCCTTTTTGCTTAAAGGAGAGTTCTTACAGCCTGATGAATACTCGGAAATCAAGGCAAAATATTTTCTTCCCGGCGGAGAAACAGGCACAGCGGCAACCGTGCTGTCCTCTCTTGGCGCAACCGTAAAAATTGACGGCACACATATCGGAACAGAGGTTGCACCGCTTTTAAAAGAATTCTATAAGGATAAAACAGTCGATTTGTCCTCCCTTTATTTTGACCCTGATTATGAAGGACTTATGGATTATGTTGTAATTGCGGGGCTTGTCCGCTCTCCTATGGGTGTGTTTCAGTCGCTGTATGAAAAAGGCGCAAAGAAACGCTGGAATATGCCGAAAGAAGGGGATATAAAAAACTGTAAGGTTGCTGCGATAGACCCGTTTTTTCTGGAAGAAACACAGGCTGCGGCAGAGCTTTGCGTAAAGCATAACAAGCCTTTTGTTACAATAGACTGTCATCACGATAGTTATCTTCATCAGCACTCAGCTATTAATGTGGTATCAAAGGAATGTACTGGTTCGGAACAGTACAAGGGCAAAAGCATAGAAGAAATTTATGAAATGCTTACCGATAACACCGATGGTCTTGTTATCATCACCCGTGGAGAAAAAGAAATGATTTACGGCAGAAAAGGTCAGCCGATAAAGAAAATGAAACCCTTTTCTACCCAGGTTAAAAGCACACTGGGTGCAGGTGATACATTCAAGGCTGGCTGTGTTTACGGCTTACTGCATGGTATGAGTGATGATGAGATTGTTCGTTTTGCAAGCGCTTGCTCTGCGATAGCAATATCCAGATTTCCTCTGCCGCTTAATCCGCCGACTATGGATGAGGTCAAGGAATTGCTGAACAGCTAATCTGCTATAAACAAACAGGAAAGTATATCAGCCGACAAAAAGAATTACTTTCACTTGTTGCGCCTGATGAGCGTGTTATTATTGAAACTTTTTTAAGTTTAAGGAATGGCGGAATGATTGATTTTGATGAAATGTCCGAAGTCTTGTTTATCTGGGCTAAGAAATGGATAAACAAAGAATAACTTTTTTTGAATATGAAATCTATCCGACAAATCGGCGTCTGTTACGATTCGTGTCATCAGTGTGACAATGCGGTTCTTTACTGTTTTTATATCCTTTGCTATTATTAAATCAGCTCTGAGAGCAAAATAATATGCGAAAGGACAAATAAAAATGAAAGATAAAAAATTGTTTTCTGTCGGACTTATCCTGATTGCAGTATTTGTATTCTGGACAATACTGATTCTGACAGTTGATGTTCAGCCCGTCGGAGTTAATGGAACTGTTGTCGGTTTTGCGACGCTGAATTGCTCGTTTCACAATCTGACAGGTGTGAATATGTCAGTCTATCACATCACCGACTGGCTGGGACTTGTGCCGCTATTCTGCTGTATGATTTATGGCTCAGTCGGCTTTGTTCAGCTCATTAAAAGAAAAAATCTTTTAAAAGTGGATATTGATATTCTGCTGTTGGGCGTTTATTATTTAATTGTAATCTTTGGTTATTTGTTTTTTGAAATGATACCGATAAATTACAGGCCCATACTGATTGACGGAATAATGGAAGCGTCGTATCCATCTTCTACGACGCTGCTCGTGTCAAGCGTTATGCCGACTGTTATTTTTCAGATTGACCGAAGAATTAAAAACATGGTTGTCAGAAGAATTATTACGCCATCTACTATTCTCTTTTCGTTATTTATGTTAATCGGACGGACTATTGCAGGCGTTCATTGGCTGACAGATATTATCGGCTCAGTAATTCTTGCTATGGGTTTATATCTGATTTATTATTCAAGCGTTTTATTGCTTGACAAAAAACGGAGGGTATATAGTGGAATTCAATGAGAAATTACAGGAACTGAGAAAAAGCAAAGGTCTTACTCAGGAAGAGCTTGCCGAAGCATTGTATGTGTCCAGAACTGCAATATCAAAATGGGAATCGGGCAGAGGGTATCCGAGCATTGATTCGCTCAGAGAAATTTCAAAATTCTTTTCGGTTACTATTGATGAACTGCTGTCAAGCGAAAAAATAGTAAACATAGCCGAAAGAGAAAACAAATCAAATATCCGTAACATCTGCGATTTGCTGTTTGGAATTGCGGATCTGATGAGCATATTACTTATAATTCTGCCGCTTTACCCGAAAACAATAACCGATTTTGTTTATTCTGTGCCATTATTTGATTATACCGAATCAGAACCATTTTACGGAGCAATTTATTGGATTATGTTTGTTTCATTTTTTCTGATTGGTGTGATCAAGACTTTTTCGAACTTTAGAAAAATAGAAAAAGCAAGAAACATTACCACAAGCATATCTATAATAGCCAGCATTATTGCTGTACTTTTTTTAGCAATAACAAGGCAGACATATGCAATAGTAATAGCCTTTTTATTACTGATTTTAAAAGGAATACTGATTCTAACAAATAAAAAAACATCATAAACTTTTTCGATATAAAAACAAAAACCTCCCTGAAACCAGGGAGGTTGATTTTGTATATAGTCCGGAAAGCGATTAACGCTTGGGTAACTTATATCCGCATTACAATGCCGATTTCTTTCCGTTTTGTTAGTTGTTTGTTAGTTTCTGATTGAGACTTACAATATCAGAAAAGGAGTATCGTCTGATTTTATCAACAAAATTTCTCTTTCCTCTTGATTTTTACAGAATTATAGGGTATAATAATACCAAATCACGATTTACTAAATCACGATTAGACAAACGAGGTGAGATATATGTTTATAGGCAGAGAAGCTGAATTACAATTTCTGAATGACCGCTACAACAGCAACAAGGGCGAGCTTATAGTTCTTTACGGTCGCAGACGTGTGGGCAAAACTGAAACATTACGGCAGTTCTGCAAGGGTAAGCCGCATCTCTTTTTCTCCTGTCGTGAATGTACTGACAAGCTCCAGCTTAAAACATTCTCCGAAAAACTCTTAAGGGAAAATATCCCTGCAAGTGCATATATATCAGAGTTTTCCGACTGGGATAAGGCAATCCGCAGTATAACTGAGCTACCCTACGGCGACAAGAAAAAGCTGGTTGTTATTGATGAATTCCCCTATATGTGCAAAGGTAACGAGAGTGTTCCCTCAATTCTTCAAAACCTATGGGACGAAATCCTCAAAGACGAAAACATAATGCTTGTTCTCTGTGGCAGTGCTATGAGCTTTATTGAAAAGGAACTGCTTGCCGAGAAAAATCCGCTTTACGGACGTGCAACAGGCATATACAAGATGACCGAAATGGGATTTTACGACGCAGTAAAATTCTTCCCCGACTACTCTGCAAGAGATAAGGTCATCGCATATTCCGTTCTTGGCGGCATTCCCCATTATTTGCAACAATTTGATAACAGAAGAACGCTTGAGGAAAACATCAAAAAGAGTATTCTTACAAAGGGTAGTGCCCTATACAGCGAGGTTGAGTTCCTGTTAAGACAGGAACTGCGTGAAACTCCCGTTTACAACTCCATTATCGAGGCGGTTGCCCTCGGAAATACAAAGCTGAATGATATAAGCGTTAAATCGCTTATTGATGACACATCGAAAACCAGCGTGTATCTGAAAAATCTCATTGAACTGGGAATAGTCGAGCGTGAATTTTCCGTATCGGAAAACACAAAGGAGAAAGCCAACACAAACAGAGGCTTGTACCGAATTACCGATAATTTCTTCCGTTTCTGGTATGCCTTTGTGTTCACAAATATATCCGAGCTTGAGGGCGGAGATGTTGACGGTGTTTATAAATACTCCGTTGAGCCGTTGCTCCACGAATTTGCGGCGATGTCCTTTGAAGATGTCTGCCGTGAATATGTTAGAGAATTACAGAAAGCAGGCGAGCTGCCGTTCAGATACTCGAAAATGGGCAGATGGTGGGGCAAGACAACTGTACGAAGAAAGGAAAATCAGACCGAGCTTGCCGACACCGAGATTGACCTGCTGGCGATTTCAAAGCAGTCCGACAAATATCTTGTGGGAGAATGCAAGTTCAAGGGCAAGCCGTTCAGATATTCAGAGTATCTCGATACCGCCGCAAAGCTGGCATCGTATAAGGATAAGGCAGAATTTTACTACTATCTGTTCTCCGAGAGTGGTTTTGATGAGAATGTAATCAAAGAGGCGGAAAGTGACAGATGTATTGTGTTGTGTGATTTGGATGAGATTGTAGGGTATAAATAAAATTACAGGGATAACGTGGTGGTTATCCCTGTTGTATTATTATACTATACATTTTAAAACAATAAATATCACAGTAACCGCCGTATAAGCCCAGATTCCTTGATTTGTAAAAACTGCTTTTATATCTTCTTTACCGAAAAGATGTGCTTTGCCGTCAACAGATATTTTCTTTTTATTGACAGCAAACAGGACTGCTCCAACAATAGCACATATCATCATAAGCATGGAATACATTCCTGTAAGCTCCATAGATATACCCGAAAGGAACTGAACCATTATACTGCCGAAGAAATTTGATATTGCGTGCATTGCAACAACAAGGATAAAATTTCCTGTTTTTGCGTAAAGATATGACCAGATAAGTCCCAGTATAAATGTATATACAATCTGCGGCAAGCCTAATGATACTCCGTGTACTATGGAAAAACAGAATGCTGAAACAAGAATGAAAAAGCCTTCACCGTATTTATATAATTTATCAGCCAAAAGCTTTCGGAAAACAAATTCTTCAATAACAGGATTAAATATAAGCAGCATAAATAACGAGTAAGGCGATATTGCATCAATATTATTCGGTTGCTCGGACTGACCTGCTAACGAAGAAATATTGACCAACATTGATAAAATCATTATTGCGGTAAATTGCAGTAAAAAACATAAAGCGACCGTCTTTTTCGATATCTTTTCCTTGTTTATTTTCTGGCTCGGTACAGCTTTTATGATGAACATATAAACAGCAAGTCCTAATCCGTACAAACTTACAAGTCCGATAATCGTATTTGCAAATTTCGGTATATCAATCATATTGCTTATCAAAACGGAATAACACCAGTAAATTCCGAACATAGCACCTATACCGAGTGCTGCTTTATTAAGTGCGGTTTTCTTAAGCATTGTCAAACTCCTTATTCTGATATTCTTTAAGTTTTTTCGTATATTCCTTGCCCTTTATGCGGTGCTCAATTTCAAACAACAATACAGAAAGTAATCCACAGCCTAAAAATATACCGATAAATTTCAGATACACGCTTATGCTCTGATACTCTGTAATCCACTGAAAAATCACTGCACACAGAAACGTAATGACCGCAAAAGGAGCAATAAACAGACTTACTCTTTTTATATCCGACAGCTGTTTGAATACACATTTTCCAAATGCGAACTCCATCAGCACTCCGCCTATCACTGCAAGTATAAACAGCTCAAAAAATCTCATAATCGGTATAGCTGTTACACCACGCAGAGTGCTGATTATGGCAAAAATCAAACACATAACGGCATAGGTACTTGCTATCTGTCCTATTGAATTTTTCAGAAATATTTTCATAGTCTTTTGCCTCCGATACCTAATTTTTCTTTCAAAAGCGGCGAATACTGACGGGATATATACAGCTTTTCACCATTCTCCATTGTCGCAAGTATTTTCCCACCGAAATCGGGTTTCAGTGAATCTATTTTTTTCAGATTCACAATAGTTGATTTTGAAATTCTCATCATATCTGTGAATTGATATTTTTCTTCAATCTCATAAAGCTTTAGATTCGACTCGTAAACCTCGCTGTATGTATAGCAGAAAGTCTTTCTGTCCACAGATTCAATATACAGTATATCGCGAATGTTAAGGCTATGAATCTGTCCATCGCAGCTTGCCATAATGTTATCGTCCAATTCGTCAAGATGAGTTACAAAATCTATGAGCTTATCAACCTTTATATCCTTTTCTTTATATTCAATCGTTACCTGCGTTTGCTTTATCTTAATATCTTCTATCAGCTTGAGTATCATTGTTCAGCCCCCTTATGCCACAATTATAGCAAACAATTTTTTATCTTTCAAGATGTAATAACATAAGCTGCGTTTTAGGTAACGTAAGTTGCAATTATCACATATAACAATAATACCGTACCTGTAATCAGATACGGTTTATAACTTTGATAAAATGTATTACTCCCCATTCCCCGTCAACATAAAATCATAGCTGACATTGAAAGCCTCGGAAATTCTCATAAGGTCTGAAAAATTCAGACCTTTTTTCTTTTCTGCTGGCATTGCCAAATCGTACAGGTCACGGATTTTCTTTTCAGATAGGTTAATATCAATCAGCTTGTCCATTGTTATGTTCTTCTTGGCAAGGTTGGAAATGATAATGGATGATATTCTGACCTGAAGATAGCGGTATGCAGCATTGCCTGCGAGCTTTTCAAGAATGTTCAAGATGCAGTCCTTGTCGGGAATGACGGAGCTTGTCTTGCCGTCATCGGCTCCCTCCACAGCTATATCAGCAGGTACAAGGTACTCAACCGAACAGTTCATATATGCTGCTATCCTGTTGAGGTCGGCGGAAGAAATCGTCGTGCCCGAATACATACTTGCTATATGGTCGGGATGAGCCGCAAGGACATTATACACTTTCTTGATAGAATTGCCGTCATCGGCGATTACCATTTTGTCGGCTGGCTCATCATCTTCAAAGAAATAATCTACGGGAACATCAAAGTGTTCTGAAAGTTTGGCAAGTATATCAGAATTAACGGTAGAGCCGTTCTGCCACCTTTTCAGATTTGTTGCACTTAATCCTAATGACTTTAATAATGGTGTTGGTTTTTCGTTACGCTCCTCACAGAGCTTGATGAGTTGGTTATAGAACACAGAAAACCTCCTGAAGCATTGTGCATAATTCACGAAAGTCACTTTTAAGTTATCTAAAATCACTTAAAAGTGTTGACAAGTCACTCGTAGTGGATTATAATAAAGTTGGTAAAGATACACTATAAGTTATTATCTGCTGACTTTTGTGTATAAATTATACCACACTAACACCGAATAGTCAATAAGTAAGGAGGAAATGAAATGAATTATGTAGAACACCCTAAATTCACAGGTCGAAATGTACCTATCACCGAAATTGCCCGTGCAACAGGCAAAAATCCGCAGTTTATCCGCATCGGCTTACAGCGTGGCATACTTCCTTTCGGGGTTGCGATGAAGAACGAAGGCTCTTCTGAATACACCTATTACTGCTCCGATAAGCTGGTGTGGGAGGCAACAGGCTATTTCAACGACAAGGCGGCTCTCAATGAGTAAAACCCCGCTCACCCTTATAAATATGCGTGACGTGGCGTCCGTTCCTGTCAAATGGCTGTGGAAACCGTACATACCTCTCGGAAAAATCACAATAATTCAAGGCGATCCGGGCGAGGGTAAAACCACTCTCGCCCTCGCTATCGCCGCCGCACTCACCCGTGGAGATATGCTCCCAGGAGATACAAACAGCCGAGAGCCTGTAAATATCATCTATCAGACCGCAGAGGACGGACTTGCCGACACCATTAAACCGAGATTAGAGGCTGTTAATGCGGATTGCAGCCACATTCTCGTTATAGATGAAAGCAAAGACGAGCTTTCTATGAATGATGAACGTATTGAGGAGGCTATAAAGCAGACTAACGCAAAGCTGGTTATTCTCGACCCCATTCAAGCCTATCTTGGTGCGAATGTAGATATGCACAGAGCCAACGAGATACGCCCTGTAATGTCCCACTTGGGAAGAATAGCGGAAAACTACGGCTGTGCTGTTGTTCTTATCGGACATCTGAATAAAAGTTCAGGACAGAAATGTGCATACCGAGGGTTAGGCTCAATAGATATTCCTGCGGTGGCAAGAAGTATGTTGATTGTAGGTAAAATGAAAAACGAGCCGACAAAGCGTGTTATGAGCCACGCCAAAAGCAGCCTTGCTCCCACGGGGCAGTCGCGTTTGTTTGAGATTAACGAAAACTCCGCCCTTGAATGGCGAGGAGCAATAGACATCACCGCAGACCAGTTTTTAGAGGACGGTGGTACAAGCATCAGCAAACTGGAAACAGCAAAGGACTTTCTGCTTGATATACTTGCCGACGGTGAAAAGAGTCAAAAAGAGATACTGGGTGCAGCAGCGGAAATGGATTTCAGCAAGCGAACGCTTGACGAGGCGAAAAAAGCTCTCGCCGTAACCTCATTCAAGGTCGGCGAGAGCTGGTATTGGAAATTATCAGAGTGAACATTGCAAGGTTGCAAGATTGCAATGACTGTGCTTTGCAACCTTGAAAATGTAGCGGCGGTGTCTAAATAACCGTCACAACCGTCACCAGCCGTCACGCAAGGTGAAATTAACTGACAGATAAATTGGAATTTATCGCTCAATCAGAAGCCTCCGTAGTGCATTAAAGTTTCCGCTGCAATTTCTGAACCAACACTCATAGCCTTTTCAATATCTTTTTCAAGAATATACGAGCAGACAAACCCTGCATGATAACTGTCACCACACCC
>JAGALB010000050.1 GCA_017625405.1 Ruminiclostridium sp.
CGGCAGAATATTCAAGGAGCTAAAACTGATAGACCTGCAAGGCATTATAGACACTTGTGGCAAGAATTACCCTACCCTGCGTAAGCTGCGTGTTCTGCTTAATCAGATGTACGAATACGCTATGAAATATGAAATCTGCAACAGGGACTATTCACAGCATATTGACATCGCAAAATACAAGGACAAAAACCCGAACAAAATCGACCGTTCTCCTTTCAGCAAGGAAGAAATCGAGGCTCTCTGGGTGCAGGAAAAGAACATTTATGCACAGATAGTCCTTATGCTGATATACAGCGGCGTCCGTGTTTCAGAGTTACTTGACCTTAAACGTGAGAATGTTCATATTGACGAGCATTATTTCAATGTAGTGGAGAGTAAAACCGACAACGGCATACGAGCTGTTCCTATTGCAGACAAGACCTATCCGTTCTTCAAGAAATGGTATGACGACGGCTTTGAATATCTGCTCCATACACCCGAAGGCGAGCATTTCACCTACCGCAATTATTATGACAGCTACTGGACGCCTGTAATGGAGCTGATAGACGCAGCTCACAAACCACACGATACCCGTCACACCTGTATATCAATGCTGACAGAAAAAGAGGTTTCACCTACCCTCATCAAGAAAATCGTGGGACATTCGGGAGCAATGACGCTGACCGAGAGAGTTTATACTCACATCAATGTGCAGGAGCTGTTGGGAGCGATAAATAAGATATAATTAGAGAAAATCCGTCAAGGTTATAGCCTCGACGGATTTTGTCTATACTATGATTGATATTTTGGCATATCGCTATACAGAGCAGGAAACACCTCTTTCCATCTCCCACATTCCATGAACGCTTTTGCAATATATTCGCAAAAATGGTAATCACCAAATCTTGATGGAACAAGTGAATAGATTTCATCCTCAAAAATGCTGTGATAAACACTTTCATTTTTTTCAATCTTATTACGATATTTATCCATTAAATCCATAATTTTTGTATATTCATCGTGTGTAATCTCGTACTCAAACAGCAAACGGCTTACATCGTCATTATCAAACAACAATCATTGTCTAAACTCAATATAACCCAATCTTTCTTCTAACTGGTCAAATATTCGCATTGCAACCTCCAAAAAATATAGAATAGTATTATTTTATCACACCATAAATATTTTATTCTTAAAAAACAAACAAGGCACTCACCTTACGATGAATGCCTTGAAATTTGTTAGTTGCTTGTTAGTTATGTGTTAGTTGTAAGTTTGATTTTGCTGTGTTTCAAGCAATTCCATACTGATACAAACACGATAACAATGCGGTTTGTGAGTTTCCAAAAGGGATAAGGGTTATCTCTTGGAGAAGATCTCTTATCGCTTGGAGAACTGGGGTGCACGACGTGCAGCCTTTAAGCCGTACTTCTTTCTTTCCTTCATTCTGGGGTCTCTTGTTAAGAAACCAGCCTTCTTGAGTGCAGGACGGAGTTCGTCGCTGTACTGAAGTAAAGCTCTGGAAAGACCGTGACGGATTGCGCCGGCCTGACCTGTTACACCGCCACCTGCTACTGTGCAGATGATGTCGAACTTGTCAAGTGCGCCGATTAAAGATAAGGGCTGACGAACGATGAGCTTTAATGTATCAAGACCAAAGTAATCATCGATGCCTCTGCCGTTGATTGTGATGTTGCCGCTGCCGGGGTAAACACGTACTCTGGCAACAGAGTGCTTTCTTCTGCCTGTTCCGTAGTAATAGGGCTTAGATTCGTACATTGTTGTTCCCCTCCTTAAAACTTGAATTCTTCGGGCTTCTGAGCAGCATTCTTGTGTTCAGCGCCTCTGTAAAGACGAAGTCTTGTCATTGCCTTGCGTCCGATATGTGTGTTCGGAAGCATACCGTTTACTGCGAGTTCCATTGCCTTTTCAGGCTTTTCAGCCATGAGCTTCTTGTACTGTACTTCCTTGAGGTGGCCGATCCAGCCTGTGTGCCATCTGTAGTACTTGTCCTGAAGCTTGTTGCCTGTTAATACTGCTTCTGCGCAGTTGATGATGATTACGTGGTCGCCGCAGTCGCAGGAAGGTGCGTAAGTAGGCTTGTTCTTACCTCTGAGGATTGCTGCTGCCTGAGCTGCAACACGTCCTAAGGGCTTGCCTGCTGCGTCTAAAATATACCACTTGCGTTCTACTGTTTCTGCTTTGGGCATATAAGTTGACATAGTAGTTGTCCTCCATATTTATTATTCGTGCATTGTTTATGCTCACAATGATGTATTATAACCGCAAAAAACGGATTTGTCAACACCTTTTTTGAACTTTTTTTCAAATATATCTCATTTTCTCTTTAAATCTCTTGCTTTTTCTCCTTTTCTCTCATTTTCTCTTATGACATTTCACAAAATTTCAGACAATTTTATATAAATATCTGTTTTCTTGCATTTTCGTTTATTTTCTCTCTTTTTCATATGTTTTTCAAAATTGGCATTTCAACAAAAAACGTGTGCCGCACAGGGCGTTTTTACGCCCTGTGCGGCTGTGTTTATTCGTCTATCTAGTCTTCTATTTCTATTGTTATATCTTCCTCGTCACTATCATACTCCACTTCTCTTTCAGTGCCGTTTTTCTTTATGAAGTCGGTTATTTTTTCATTAAAACCGGGAGGACCCTGGAAATAATTATAATTAATTCTTATAATATCGCCGACTCCTACAAACATATGTGTGTTACCGGTGATAGTTATAGTCACATCCAGCTCTGCTCCCATACGGAAAGGCGTGTATTCAGCTTTTGCCGCTTCAGTTACAATGATATTGTAAAGCTCTTTAAGCTTTTCGGCATCGGTAATTTCAAAATCAACTCCGCCGGCGGCTACAAATTCCGCACTCTGAAGCTTTGTGAAATACTTTACAGTCTTTACATATTCACCGAAGTTTTTGAAGAATACAGGCTTGCTGAGATTTTCCGCCTTGCAGATAAGTGTAAGGAATTCTTCTATTTCACTTTGTGTGGGAATAAAGTAATATCCGCCGTAGGGGGATCTTCCGTCATCTGTGAAGTAAAGTGCAGGTCTTCCCGACATCTGATTATCAGTCAGAACAATATTGAACTCGGCAGGATTGGTATTAAGTCCGTAGGTAATTTTACATGCGTTACTCTGCGTATCAATATCGCCGTTGTAATAATTAAGAGTTTTTCCTTTAAGCTTGTCAACAAAGGCATAAAGCTCAGCTTTTTCCTTGGCGGTGTCGAAATTAGCATTGTATATTTCAAGATCGTATACACTGCGTGCCGAACCGTAGGCTCTGTATATGTTATCCGCTGTAAAGCCTATGTCGTTCATCATATCACCGACAGTAGCGGGAGCCTTTGAGAAGCCCTGTCTTTCAAGAGCTTCAAACAATGCCGTTGAATCTGCTCTGAAGCAGGCAGGCTCATAGCCATACATATCTATCATAATAAAGCCATTACGATAAATCTTTAAATTAATTTCATTGCCGAAGTCTTCTTCATCCTCACATACCTCTTCGTAATAGCCATCCGCAAAGAGCCATTCATATCTGTTTCTGGATGACCAGTCGTAGAAAGTTAAGGGCTTAGCGGAAATATCGGAGATATTTACACTGAGGCACTCGCCTGTTTTTATCGGTTCTTCATCTGTAATTATAGGAGCTGATTTCTGACTTGTTATATATTTACTTACAAAGTCAAGATTCGAGGTTGTTGCATACAGACTATATTCAGTTCCTTCAGGGGTCATTTTGTGAACGGAATATGTATAGATTCTTCCGTCGATGTCCTCAAGAGGATTATCCCACATGAAAAGGGCTATGGTTTCACCCAGGGAACTCGTGGGCACGGGCTTGTCTTCGGGCACTTCATATGAATCGTCATCTTCAATCTCTACCTCGTCTTCCTCTTCCTCAATTACCACGTCATCGCCCTCTTCTATGACTATATCATCGTCGCTGTCAGTGGAATCATCCTCTATCTCTACATCTTCGTCCACATCAGCGTCGGTTTCCGCATCGCCTTCTTCGGAAATCGGCGGTGCGCTGTCGCCGTCGTCTTCTTCATCAACAATCACATCACCGTCAGAATCAGGCGTATCGATTATATCGCCGTCGGCGTCCGCAAACTCGTCTTCATCATCGGGAACAGCGGGAGTCGGAGGATTGTCATCCTCGGTTGCCTTTTCATCGGTTGTGGTTATGGGTACGGTAGTGATTTCAGTTGTTGTTCCGGTAGTAACCGCCGAATCAGTGTCAAGAGTTGTTTCCTCCGGAGCTGTTGTTATCTCAGTAGTCGTAGTATCCTCAGGAGTTGTTATTATAATAGGCAAGGTTGTTTCCGACGTGGTTGTGCCTGTATCGGGAGCTGATTCAACAACAGGGGTTGTAACAGGCGGCTCAATGCGTATACCGCTGTTCATAAGATTCGGCAGCAGCACCGCACAGCCTATGGCAATACATGCGCAGGCGGCAATTGCCACATATTTCGAGTAATACAGAAGCTTATCATCCGTTTTTCTGATAAGGCGCTTCATATCGGCGGTAAAACCTGTACCGAATATGTGCTCTTCATCCTCACAGCTCATAAGCTCGTCATAATATTTCTGAGTCAGCGCTTCATTCAGCGCTTTCTTTATAATAGTGTGATTCATATTCTTCTCCTTTCCCTCAGAGAGTGATTCCCTGCTCTTCAAGGATGGTTCTCAGTTTCTGTCTTGCACGCTGAAGACGCTTTTTCACCGTTTCCTCAGAAGTACACAGGGAGAGAGCTATATCCTTTACGCTCATGTCACGGACATGGTAAAGATACAGCGGTTCGGCATAATTCTCAGGGAGAGAACGTATGGCCTCAACTACCGAATTGTAGTTCATTTCAGACAGCACCTCGTCAGAAACGTCATCAGAAACATCCCCGAAATTTTCTATTTCTTCAATGGGTGATGCGTTCTGATTCTTTTCCTTGCGATAAATGTCAATTGCGGCATTTCTTACGGTAATTTTCAGATATGCACCCTGCTGTACGGCAGTAAGCGATGATATGGTGCTGAAATTCTTCGCAGCAGTAAAAAACGCATTGCTGACAGCTTCTTCCGCATTGTGATGATTTTTCAGTATGCTGTTTGCAAGGGAAAACATTTTACCTTTATATGTATGGTATAAGTCCTCGAAGGTTATTTTGTCCTCCTCGGTGTCTATCATTGACAGACATATCGAAAGCATATTATCAGTCCTTTCCTCCGTTGCTTCATAATATATAACGTAAACATTTTCAAAAAAGGGACACATTTTACGTAAAAATTTTCATATAAACATTATACCCTAATAATAAGACAATGTAAAGCGACAAAATGTGGCAAAAAACTCACTTTTATATCATAAAATCGGAAAATAAATTGAAAATGATGTGAAAAATGTTGATTATTTTTTGATTTTATGATATAATTCCTTTATAATTGTTTCGCATAATGCGGAAAGGAAGTTCTTATGATCAATGTAGCAATCGACGGCCCCGTAGGTGCAGGAAAAAGCACTATTGCAAGAGAATGCGCCAAGCGCATCGGATTCATTTATGTTGACACAGGTGCACTTTATCGCACCGTCGGTCTTTTCTGTAAAAGGAATGATATTGAAATTTCCACAGATAATGCGGAAAACATCGAAAAAGCAATTACCGAAGGGCTGAAGCTTGAAATCAGACTCGAAAACGGAACTCAGCTGGTTTTCATGAACGGCGAGAATGTTTCCTCGGAAATAAGACTTCCCGAAATGAGCATGGCCGCATCTGCGGTTTCGGCTATTCCCTGCGTAAGACGTTTCCTGCTTGAAACACAGCGCAAGGTTGCACGTGAAAACAATGTAATCATGGACGGCAGAGATATCGGAACAGTTATCCTCCCTGACGCAGAAGTGAAAATCTTCCTTACAGCAAAGCCCGAAATCCGTGCAAAGCGCAGATATGACGAGCTTGTTGCAAAGGGGCTTGATGTAAAGTTCGAGGATGTTTTAAGCGACCTCAACACACGTGACTATAACGACAGTCACCGTGCGGAAGCACCCCTGAAGCAGGCGGACGACGCAATACTTCTGGATACTTCGGAATACGATTTTGAACAGTCCGTGGAGGCTGTAATCAGACTTATCGAAAAGAGACAGTAATAATGTATTTATTTTTCAGAAAGCTTCTTTCAATATATTTTCATATAAAGTATAAAATCAACGTTATAAACGAGGACAATATCCCCGAATTAAATGGCGGATACATAATTGCAGCAAATCATCAGAAATATGTTGACCCGCCTCTTATCGCTTCAATTATCAGAGGCAAGTTCTCCTTCATGGCAAAGGACGAGCTTTTTCACAAGAATCCTTTCTTCACCTTTATTATAAAGGCATGCGGTGCTTTCCCCGTTGTACGTGGTGCAGGCGATGATGCACCTATGAGAATGGCAAAGGAAGCGCTCGACAAGGGACGTATTTTCGTTATCTTCCCCGAAGGCACACGCTCCAAGGACGGCACAATCGGCAGAGTAAAATCTGGTATTGCTGTTATCGCAGGTCAGTCGGAAGCTCCCGTTCTCCCAGTATGCATCCGCTATGGTGAGAAGAACAGAATTGATGTCAACATCGGAAAGCTTATCCCCAAGGAAGAGCTTGTAATTGATCCTGACGACAGAAAGAGCATGAGAAACATCTGCAAGCGTATCCAGGATGACCTTGTAAGCCTCCAGCAGGAGATTATTTCCAATGATTAAAATTGCTAAAACAGCGGGTTTCTGCTTCGGTGTTACGAGAGCTATAAATCTTACTCTCGAAACTGCTGAAAAACACGGCAAAGCCTTTACATACGGCCCGCTTATCCATAACAACGATGTAATCGCTGAGCTGCAGACAAAAGGAATTTCTGTAACGGATTCCCTGGAACAGCAGTTCACACCGGTTATTATCCGCAGCCACGGCGTACCCTCTTCGGTTTACTCGGAGCTTGCGGAAAAGAATCTCCGGTTCGTTGACGCAACCTGTCCTTTTGTTGAAAAAATACACAGGATAGTTGCGGAAGAATCAGCGGCAGGTGCTGATGTGATTATTGCCGGCGACGGCAGTCACCCCGAAGTCATCGGTATACTCGGTCATGCAAAAAACAACGCAAAGGCTGTAAATTCAACCGAAGAGCTGGAAATGTTGTGCAAAAACGAGAAAAACTTTGGTCAAAATGCACTAATCGCAGTTGCTCAGACTACCTTTGATATGGTAAAATGGGCGGAATTGAAAAAAAATATAAAAAAACACTATACAAAAGTTAAATTTTTTGATACAATATGTTTGGCTACATCTAATCGGCAGACTGAAGCTGACAAGCTTTCAAAGGAATCCGATGTAATGATAGTCATCGGCGGCAACCACAGCAGTAATTCACGTAAGCTTTACGAAATCTGCAAAAGGAATACAAAAACGTTTTTCGTTGAAAATGCCGCAGCTCTCCCCCGTGACGAGCTGAAATGCCTTTTATCATCTCAGGATGTTAAAATAGGAATAACAGCAGGAGCTTCAACACCTGCATATATAATAAAGGAGGTTCATATTACTATGAGCGAAATCATCAATGAAGCTATGGACGCTGAGTTCATGGCGGCACTCGACCAGATGGATCGAGTAAGAGTATATACAGGGAATAGGGTTAAGGCTACCGTTGTTGCTGTTAACAAGACAGAAGCTGTTGTCGATATCGGTACTAAGCATTCCGGCTACATACTCGCAGACGAGCTTTCCGCTAACCCCAATCTTACACCTGAAGATGTTGTTAAGGTTGGCGACGTTATCGACTGTATCGTAACAAAGATCAACGATGCTGACGGCTACGTTTACCTTTCCAAGAAGCAGGTAGACGCTCAGGCAGGCATCGAAAAGATCGTTAAGGCTAAGGAAGAAAACGCTACTATCAAGGGTGTTGTAACAGCTGTTGTAAAGGGCGGCGTTATCGTTACAAGCGAAGAAGGCGCACGTGTATTCGTTCCCGCTTCCCAGACTGGTGTTTCCAGAAACGGCAAGCTTGAAGATATCCTCAAGAAGGAAGTTGGCTTCAAGGTTATCGAAGTAAACGAAGGCAGAGGCAGAGTTGTAGGTTCTATCCGTGCAGCTGAAAAGGAACTCACAGACGCAGTTAAGGCTAAGTTCTGGGATGAACTCGAAGTTGGCAAGGAATTCACAGGTGAAGTTAAGTCTATGGAAAGCTACGGCGTATTCGTAGACCTCGGCGGTGTTGACGGTATGGTTCACTCTTCCGAACTCACATGGGGCAGAATCAAGCACCCCAAGGAAATCGTTGCTATCGGCGATAAGCTCAACGTTTACGTTAAGGCATTCGATCCTGAAAAGAAGAGAGTTTCCCTCTCCGCTAAGCGTGCAGAGGACAACCCCTGGACAAAGTTCACTTCCGAATTTGCTGTTGGCGATGTTGCAAGCGTACAGGTTGTTTCCACAACTCCTTTCGGCGCATTTGCTCAGATTATCCCTGGCGTTGACGGTTTAATCCACATTTCTCAGATCTCTCTCGAAAGAGTTACAAACGTGGCTCAGGTTCTTTCCGTAGGTCAGGTTGTAGAAGCTAAGATCACAGAAATCGACGAAGAAAAGTCCAGAGTAAGCCTTTCTATCAAGGAACTCCTTACTCCCGCTGAAGCTGAAGAAGCTGCAGAAGAAGCAACTGAAGAAGCTGCTGAATAATTCTATAAACACAGACGCTCCGAACGAAAGTTCGGAGCGTTTTTATTTTACGATGGATGATAAAAAACAAAAAAATGATTACGATATGCCTGACGGCATAATTTCAAGGTTATTACCCGCCGCACAAAAAAAGTCAGGAAAACCGCCTGATTTTCGTGCGGCGGAATTGCCCGAGGCGGCTCGCCTCAAAATTTTTTAAAAAAATTTTCAAAAAGGTATTGACAAAATGACATTTTGTGTTTATACTGTTAATATAACACATAAACAGTTGGCGCTAACACCATACAGGAGGAAAATGAAATGTTGAAAGAAAAGTTTAAACCAAAACCTGCATTGGCAGTCAGCATCGGAGCAGGCTTATGCATCGGCGCTGCTTTCGGCGCAGGCTTCGGGATGATTGCTTTTGCAATTGCCTATTCATCACTTAATAAAAAAGAAAACTATTGATTAAACGAGGAGAGTAAATTATGGAAAACAATAAAAAAGAACCCTGGAGAATTGCAGCGTTTATAATCGGCGTCATTTGCATCATCTATATGTTCGTTACAAAGAACAGCGGAAGCGACACTGCACTTACAGCTGAACAGGCAGCGCCTGCAATGATTACAGGAGTTGCGGTTACCGTTGTAAAGTTTGCAGTAATCGCAGCTGTCGTATTCATAGGAAAACACATCATCGGCAAAATCAAAAACAAGCGGAAGGAGTGATTACTTGAAAATCTTACAGAATTCGGACATCCCGATCTACAAGCAGATTTCAACACAGTTCAGAGAGGAAATTATGAACGGTACAATAAAAGAAGGTGAATATCTGCCGAGTATCAGGGGACTTGCAAAGGACCTTAAAATCAGCGTAATTACAACAATGAAAGCCTATGAAGAGCTGGCGGAAGAGGGTCTTGTTTCCGCTGTTCAGGGCAAGGGGTACATCGTGAACCCACAGGACAGAGAAATGATAAGAGAACAACATCTGAGACAACTGGAACAGCATCTGCTCAACGCAATTGAATCCGCAAGGGTTGCAGGTGTGACAACGGGAGAGGTCATAAATATGATAAAGACTCTCGCAACTATTGATTAAGAAAGGTCTGGTACAGAACATGAAAGCAGCAATCACCGCAAAAGGACTTACAAAAGAATATAAGACTTTTAAGCTCGGCGAGCTTGATTTTGAAATTCCTATGGGATTTTCCACTGCACTTATCGGTGCAAACGGCGCAGGCAAAACTACACTTATCGACACTCTCTGCGGAATTATAGAGAAAACAAACGGAGAGGTTACATATTTCGGTGAAGCAACAGATACAACAGCCGAAATCAAAGAAAGAATAGGCTATTGTGCAGCTCAGAGCTTCTACCCTGCCGACTGGACAGCTAAGAATATCGCAGTTTCCTGTGAGGCGGCATTCAAGACATTCAACCGTGAGAAATTCGCAACAATCTGCGACGAAATGGGCGTAGAAAGCGAACTTTCGGGAAAGAAGAAAAAGAATCTCATGCAGATGTCTGACGGCAACAAGATGAGAATTTATCTTGCTTCCGTTTTCGCAAGAGATACGGATTTACTGGTGCTTGACGAGCCGGGTTCAAACCTTGACCCGCTCATGCGTGACAGACTCTGTGACCGCTTCAGACAGTACATTGACGAGGGTGACGGAGAAAAGACAATAATCTTCTCCACTCACAACATTTCCGATATGGAATATGCCGCTGACTATGTAATCTTCATGTCCGCAGGTAAAATCGTTGAACAGGGCTTTGTTGAAGACTTAAAGGAAAAATACATCATCGTCCGTGACGACATTGCAACCTATGAAAGCGTTAAGGGCCTGCTTCTCACAAAATCCAAGAATGCTACCGTTTACAGCGGTCTCGCCCTTGCAGAAAACAAGGAAAAGGCTGAAAGCCTTGGCGCAGGAACTGAAATCCCTACCCTTCAGCAGTTAAGTATAGAGATTTTAAAGCTTGCCGAAATGAACGAGGGCAAGTAAAAGGAGAGGAAACAAATGAAAATATATCAGTCTTTAAAGCCGCAGGGGCTTGCCGCTATTATGCTTTTTGTATTTGTGGCAATGTTTGTGATAATTCTGTTATCAGGCGACACAACACTCTTAAGCCCTCAGGTGATTATTCTGGTCGCTGAGCTTGCACTTATCATGTACGGACTTGTTTTCGGAAGAGCTCATCTCAGCTACTGCGCACCTGAAATACACGGCTACAAGTATTTCCGCTCAATCCCGAATTTTGAATGCCATTTCAGAAAACAGTGCATTGCTTCCGATATCGTCTGCTATGGAATCGGATATGCTATAACAATTATTAATTTAATTTTTATGCCTGAAATAAGCTTCACACCCGTTATAGGCATTATCTACCTGTTCATAACAGCACTCGGAACGCTTATTACTGCTTTTGTAAACACAAGCCACAGAGTATATATCTATACAATGATGTTTTCAATGATACCCCTCACTTGCGGAACGGTAATATTTGTGCTTGCAGATGATATTCCCAAAAACTTCATCCCCTGCAGCGTTCAGCTTATTATTCTGGGTTGTGTTACGATATTTGCCATTATTTCGCTCACGCTTTTCTACAAGCGACTTGGCAATAACCTGAGAACATCATACGGGAAAGGATAAAAGACAATGAAGAATACAAAAAATGCGTGGAAGCTGCTTTTCACCATGCTAAAACAGAACAGACTTATATGGGTATCGGCTATCCTTATAATTATGGGTATACTTATGCTGGTTCTGGTAGGTGTTGAGGGCGATATGATGGGCGACGAGGAACATCTTTTAAGCGCTTCCTTTACAGGCTTCGGCTATTATTTGAATTTTTTCGGCATGACCTTTTTATTCGCAGGTCTTACCAATAACCGTTTCTTTGTGTCCTGCCCTGACTCAAAGGCTGTTTTCACAAAAGTTATTCCTGCTCTGGGCGGTATAATCAATCTCGTTATTCTTGCAATTTCCCTGACCGCTGTATCCTTAGGCGGCAGTGCTGAATTTATGCTCAGCGACGTGCTTCTTTTCAACGCAATGAGTATTTTATTCACTCAGCTTGCAATGGGAATTGTCAATATTCAGTTTAGCTTTTTGCTTATGTATTTCTGTTTTATACCTTATGGGTTACTTATTTTCACAACAGAAGAAAGCACAAACGAGTTCCTGCACAATCTTCACCTTTACGGCTTCGGAGTGCCCGCAGAAATTTCCGCTGTCATCTGTGCGGCAGTTTACGTAATAAGCTTACTTGTTTCCTTTAAGCTTGCAGACTTCGCATACAGCAAGCGCGCAGTAAAGATGATGAATGCAGTGGCGCAGAATCCTCTTATAAACAAATAAAAAATACGGAGTGTGCAGTTGAGGAAAGGACGCACACTCCGTTATATTATTCCAAGGGACAAAAGGCTCTGAATTTTTGAAGCAGTTATCGGAGGAATGTCCCTTTCACTATATATAACGTTTGAAAACTTAAAAAGGTGACACAATTTTCAAAAATATTTTTGGCTCGTCGCTATTCTTGACAAAAACACTTTATTGGGGTATAATTCTATTAAGCCTTAATGAAAGGATGATGAGATGATGAGGATTAAAAGCGGTTTTTCTCTTCGTCAATCAGGAGAGAAATACGGAATTATAAATGAAATCAGCGGCGAATTTATCCTGTCGGATATGACAGAAACTGAAATTTTCCTCTGGGAAAAAGCAAAAGAAGAATTTTCTGCCGAATCCCTTATTGCTGCAATACTGAATGAATTCTGTGTTGACGGCGCAACCGCAGAATTAGAAGCTTACGATTTTATTTCCACACTTAAAAATGCAAACGCAATCTGAATATACAGGGTGAACAAAGTTCACCCTTTTTTCTTGACAAAACCCTGTTTTAGCGGTATCATAATAACGGTGATTTTATGAACATTTACGATATGACATATAAGAAATTCTGTGATTTTTTCGCAGAAAACAATGAGAAGCCATCACGTGCCGAAGCGGTTATGACAAGCCTCTACCGTGAGGGTGCAGACAGCCTTGAAAAGCTGTCTGTTTCAGAAAAAATAAAAGCTATGCTGTCGGAAGACTTCCATTTTCCTTCGCTCGAATGCATTGATATTTCCGACGGCGAAACAGCGGTAAAATACCTGTTCAGACTTGCTGACGGGAATCTTGTGGAAACTGTGCTTATGCGGCACGAGTACGGCGGAAGCGTCTGCGTTTCAACACAGGCAGGCTGCAATATGGGCTGTAAATTCTGCAGAAGCGGCAGGCTGAAGAAAATCCGTAATCTGACAGCAGGCGAAATCGTACAGCAGGTGCTTTTTGTAAAAAAGCATACGCCGTCACTTACAGGCATTTCCGTAATGGGTATCGGCGAGCCTCTTGATAACTTTGATAACGTAATGGACTTTGTGGATATCATGCTTTATCCGAAGGGGCTTTCGTTTGCTCCAAGGAAAATAACCGTTTCAACCTGCGGACTTGTACCCGAAATCGAAAGGCTTACCGCTGAGCATTTTCCTTGTAATCTTGCAGTCAGTCTGCACGCACCCAATGATATTCTGCGTTCGGATTTAATGCCTGTAAACAAGGCATATCCCCTGCCCGTTCTTATGAAAGCGGTAAAGGATTTTTCAAAAAAGCTGAACAAGCGTGTTGCGCTGGAATATGTAATGATAAAAGATGTAAACGACAGTGTTGTAAATGCCGCTGAGCTTGCGGAGCTTATCGGTGACAGCAATCTGTACGTGAACATCATCCGCTACAACAGCAGCGAGGGCGATATTTACGAATGCCCGGATTTTGAGCAGATAATGCGTTTTTATGACGTACTGAAAAAGAATGATATCAGCGTTACAATGCGCCGTGAGCTTGGCTCATCGGTAAATGCTGCCTGCGGACAGCTGAGGAGTGATTATATAAACAATGGAAATTGAATTTGTAAAAGTTCTGAATCCATGGGGTGAAAGCTACGGCGGAAATCAGAGCAGCTTTCAGAATCAACCCAACGGAAAACGTATAAAGCGTTGCGGCTGCGGACTTATGGCAGTGTGCGACATGACTCTTTTTCTGCAGAAAAACAACCATCTGCCATGGACGGAGTATGTGAAATTTGTCTGCGATAAGGCTGAAAATCTCGGCATAACCGACACCTTCGGTATACCGCCGAAAAAGATAATTAAAATGCTTGCGAACAGCAATCCCGATTACGTTTTTTCATTTACACCGAAGCGTAAGTTTTCAGAAAACGAACTGCGTGATACTATCAGGAAATCGCTGACAGCAGGCTTTCCTGTGATTATCAGAGCAGGGGAAAATTTCAGAAGACTTCCCTATAAAATGAACGGAGCTGTATACAGAATGCGGTGGCATTATTTTACCGTTACAGGTATTGAAAATGACACTCTTACCTTTTGCTCCTGGGGCAGAAAGGGCGAAATGCGCTGTTCGGACTTGTATCATTTTTTCGGCTTTACAGGTGGAGTAATTGAAACAAAAAGCAAAAAATAATCCTGAGAAGAATTAATTCTTCTCAGGATTTCTTTTATTGTACTCCGTTAAAATCCGTCTTACTTTCAAAAGGACGGTTAAAAGAGCCGATTTCAATCAGATTTCCTTCAGGGTCGGCAATATAGCAGGTACGCTGACCCCAGGGCTCGTCCTCAGGGGGCAGTACAGAAGCAGCACCTTTTGCAACGGCATCATTATAAGCCTTGTCAACCTCTTCGTAAGTATCAACATAGAGTGCTATCTCAAAATGACCGTTTAATCCCTTGATATATTCATACTTTCTGCTTGTCATTTTCTCAAAATTCTTACGCTCATAAAGCATAAAAAGAGTGCCGTCCTTGATAAGATATACATTGCCCGCATTCTCATCTTCGGTGATTCCAAAGCCCAGCACATCCCTGTAAAAACGTATCATTGCAGGCATATCATCAACGAACAAGCCAAAACCATCAAGTTTCATTTTACTTTACCTCCATAATCATTCAGAAATTACATCCGTATCCTTTTCAATTTTCTTGCGTGAACGCTGGACTGCGCCGGTCGCCGCAAGCATCACATTATCGGGAGCATACTTTGCCGCAGCACGGAGGAGCTTTGTTCCCGCGCCGGGGATAATTATCATCTGCCCGTCGAACATCTTTTCAATGGCATACTCAGCCGCCTCAACATCGGAAATACCTGCTGTGGCAAACTGCGCTCCTGCGATTTCGTTAAACTCTGTTCTTACAGGTCCGGGGCAAAGTGCGCCGATATATACGTTGGATTTTTCAACACGAAGCTCCTCGTGTATCGCCTTTGTGAGATTTATCACATAGCTTTTTGACGCATAATAAGAAGAAAATTCGGGACCTGCCATAAAGCCTGCGATGGAAGCAACATTCAGGATAAAGCCTTTGTTTCTCTCCCTGAATTTCTGCAAAAACAGCTTTGTAAGAGTGTGGACTGCCTTTATATTGACATCAATCATTTTAAGCTCATCTTCAAGGCTCGTTTCGTGGAACTTTCCGAAAACACCGAAGCCTGCGCTGTTTACAACAACATCAACATTTACACGGCTTACCTCTTCAAAAAGCCTG
The DNA here is from genome assembly GCA_017625405.1 of Ruminiclostridium sp. Classification (GTDB taxonomy): domain Bacteria; phylum Bacillota; class Clostridia; order Oscillospirales; family Ruminococcaceae; genus Ruminiclostridium_E. Next base: position 15,300 of record JAGALB010000050.1, read on the forward strand.
AGGCACTCCTCTGTTCTTGATAAATCGTGACAGAAGCAACGCACCTTTACGCCATACTTTTCCTGCACCTCTTCCTTGAGTTCAAGAAGGCGCTGTCTTCTGCGTGCAACAACTATAAGATTAAAGCCTCTTTTCGCAAAGCCTACCGCCATTGCCCTGCCGATACCCGAGCTTGCGCCTGTTACCAAAGCTATCATGTTTCCTGTTCCTTTCTGATTGTTTCAATTAAATTATCAAGATCATTCATTGTTGAAAGTGAGCCGCACTGAGCACGATATTTCGCCGCATTAGGCATACCCTTGAGATACCAGCCCGTCTGCATTCTCGCTTCCTTCATGCCGATGTATTCACCCTTGTTTTCCACCAGAAGTTCAATCTGCCTGCGCATGGTGGAAATACGCTCTTCAAAAGTTACGGGGGTTATTTCTTTACCGCTGAAGTACTGCTCGATTTCACGGAAAAGCCAGGGCTTTCCGCAGGCACCTCTGCCTATCATAACAAGGTCACAGCCTGTATACCTGTACATTTCAGCACACTTTTCCGGAGTATCAACATCGCCGTTTCCGATAACGGGAATTTTCACCGCCTGCTTTACCGCCGCAATTATATCCCAGTCGGCATTGCCGCTGTACATCTGATTCTTCGTTCTGCCGTGAACGGCAACCGCCGCCGCACCGCATTCCTCGGCTATTCTGGCAATCTCTACCGCATTTACGCTGCTGTCGTCCCAGCCCTTACGGATTTTCACTGTCACGGGAAGGCTTGTCGCCTTAACCATTGCAGTTACCATTTCACCGAAAAGCTTAGGATTTTTCATAAGCGCACTGCCTGAGCCGTTGCCTGCAACCTTAGGCACGGGACAACCGCTGTTCAGGTCGATTATATCAGGTCTGAAGCCTTCGGCAATCCTTACCGCAGGTGTTACAAATTCAGGCTCACAGCCGAAAAGCTGTACCGCCATGGGGCGTTCATAATCCGTGATATTAAGGAGTTCAGCGGTTTTACGGTCGCTGTAAACCATACCCTTGCAGCTTGCCATTTCGCTTACAACGTAAGCGGCGCCGTATTCTTTTGCAACCTTTCTGAAAGCATAATCGGCGACTCCCGCCATTGGTGCGAGAGCCGCTGTTTTCTTTATTTTAACATTTCCAATCTGTAAATATTCCATATCAGTAACCCAATATTTTGCCTATAACCGCATTTGAAAGCAAAAAGCCCTCTTTTGTAAGAGAAACGCCCTTTTCATCAAGGCGGTAATACTTTTCGGGAATCCTTTCAAGCCGTGTCAGAATCGTGTTTTTATCTGTGCCGAAACGCTCGCACTGTGCAAAGGAAAGACCTTCGGCAAGCCGTAATTTCAGCATCGCAAATTCATCAAAATCACCCGGTGCTTCATCCGTTACAACAGTATTCTGAATATCAGAAAAAATAAAATCATGAATATTTCTGTCCACGCAGAAGCGCTTTCCCTTGTAATATGAATGAGCCGCTGCACCTATACCTACGTATTCCTCACAGCGCCAGTATTTCAGGTTGTGCTTACACTCCGCACCGCTTTTTGCAAAATTGCTGATTTCATACTGCGTAAAGCCGTTCTTTTCCAGCTCTTCGCAGGCGAAAAGATAAATTTCGTCCATTACTTCATCCTCCGGAACAGCAATATTCATCTGACCGAAGGGAGTGTTTTCTTCAACCTTGAGAAGATATGCGGAAATATGGTTTATAGGCAGCTGCGAAAGCTCAGCTATTGATTTTTTAACGGTTTTGGTATTCTGCCGGGGTAATCCCAGCATCAGATCAGCTGAAATATTTTTAAACCCTGCTTTATATGCAAGCTCAATTGCAGTTTTCGCCTGCTCGGCATTGTGGCGTCTGCCCAGAAATTTCAGTTCATCGGCATCCAGCGACTGCACACCGAAGGAAATACGGTTCACGCCTGCCGACAAAAGCTCGTAAAGCCGCTTTTCGTCAGTAACACAGGGGTTTGCCTCAACAGTGACTTCTGCATTATCCTGAAGACGGACATTCTGCATTATTTCAGGTATTCTGTCCGACAGCAGAACAGGTGTTCCTCCGCCGAAATATACCGTATCATAGGCTTCATTGTAATGCTTCAGATTCCGTATAACCGCCGCCGCATACTGCTCCGCAAGGGAAGCATCATACCCTACCGAATAGAAATCGCAGTAAGGGCATTTTGAAAGGCAGAACGGAACATGGATATATAAACCCGTCATTCGTCAAGCTTGAGAACAGCCATGAATGCTTCCTGAGGCACTTCAACAGTACCCAGCTGACGCATTCTCTTCTTACCTTCCTTCTGCTTTTCAAGGAGCTTCTTCTTACGGGTGATATCACCGCCGTAGCACTTTGCAAGTACGTCCTTGCGCATAGCCTTTACAGTTTCACGGGCGATAATCTTACCGCCGATAGCCGCCTGAATCGGCACTTCAAAAAGCTGTCTCGGGATGTGGTCCTTTAACTTTTCGGCAATCTTTCTTGCTCTGGGATATGCCTTGTCTGTGTGTACAATAAAGGAAAGCGCGTCAACTACATCGCCGTTGAGCATAATATCCAGCTTTACAAGCTTTGACGGATAGAAGCCCAGCATCTCGTAGTCATAGCTTGCATAACCCTTTGTTCTTGACTTGAGGGCATCAAAGAAGTCATATACAATTTCGTTGAGAGGCATTTCATAATGCAGGTCAACACGTGTTTCGTCAAGATACTTCATATCCTTGAAAATACCACGGCGTTCCTGGCAAAGCTCCATGATATTGCCTACGTAATCGGAGGGACTGAACACATTTACCTTTACCATAGGCTCATACGCCTGCATGATTTCCGCAGGGTCGGGATAGTTTGTAGGGTTGTCGATAAATACGGTTTCGCCGTCCATTTTTTCAATTTTATATACTACTGAGGGAGCTGTTGTAACAAGGTCAAGGTTATATTCACGTTCAAGACGTTCCTGAATAATATCCATGTGCAGAAGTCCTAAGAATCCGCAGCGGAAGCCGAAGCCCAGAGCAATTGAAGTTTCAGGCTCAAAGGCAAGCGAAGCGTCATTGAGCTGGAGTCTTTCAAGAGCATCACGCAGATCACCGTACTTTGCGCCGTCAGCAGGATAGATACCGCTGAATACCATGGGGTTTACGTTGCGGTAGCCTTCAAGGGGTTCTGCCGCAGGGTTGTCTGCAGTTGTTACGGTGTCGCCTACCTTGGTGTCACCGATGGACTTGATGGATGCGGCGATATAGCCTACCTCGCCTGCCTTTAACTCACCTGTGGAATTGAGAGTTGTAGCGCCCATATAACCCAGCTCAACCACCTGGAATTCTGCGCCTGTTGCCATCATGCGGATCTTGTCGCCTGTTCTGAGAGTACCTTCCTTGATACGCACGTATACAATAACGCCCTTGTAGCTGTCGTAGTAGCTGTCAAAAATAAGCGCCTTGAGAGGAGCGTCAGGGTCGCCCTTGGGTGGAGGAACAGCCTTTACAATCTGTTCCATTACAGCTTCGATATTTATACCCATTTTTGCAGAAATAAGGGGAGCGTCATCAGCAGGAATGCCGATAACATCCTCGATTTCATTCTTCACCTCATCGGGTCTTGCGGAGGGCAGGTCGATTTTGTTGATTACGGGAACTACCTCTAAATCCTGTTCAATGGCAAGATATGTGTTTGCAAGAGTCTGGGCTTCAATACCCTGTGAAGCGTCAACGATAAGGATAGCACCTTCGCAGGCGTTGAGAGAACGGGAAACCTCATAATTGAAGTCAACGTGGCCGGGAGTGTCAATAAGATTAAAGGCATAGGTATTGCCGTCCTGAGCCTTGTAGTTAAGTCTTACGGCACGTGCCTTGATAGTAATTCCACGCTCACGCTCAAGCTCCATGTTATCAAGAAGCTGTTCTTCCATATCTCTGCGTGCAACTGTTTCAGTCTGCTCTAAAATACGGTCAGCAAGCGTGGATTTGCCGTGATCTATATGTGCAATTATGCAGAAATTGCGTATTTCGGAAAGATAGTCTTTGTCTGCCAAGGGTAAGTCCTCCTGTCATGCGTATAAATCGCCATAGTAGTTTAACTAAAATATTATAACACAAAATCTGCTATTTTGCAATATTTAAAAACTGTTTTTTTGTTTGACACAAACTATGAAATATGGTAAAATATAATGTTGATTAATATTCATTGAAAGGATCATGAAATATGCTTATTCTTGCCAGCAAATCACCCAGAAGAAAAGAGCTTCTTTCTTTTATAACAAACGATTTTGAGATAATCCCCGCTGTCGGCGAAGAGAACGCCGACCCTGCCCTTTCCCCCGATATGTTTGTGCAGGAGCTTGCGAAACAGAAAGCACTGGAAATTGCCGCTTCCCGCCCCGACGACATAGTAATCGGCTCTGATACGGTAGTTGCCGCAAAGGGAGAAATCCTCGGAAAGCCCGCAGACGCAGACGACGCATACCGTATGCTTGCGATGCTTTCAGGTACAAGCCACAGCGTTTTTACGGGAGTTGCAGTTGTGAAAAACGGAGAAATCCACAGCTTTACCGAAGAAACAAAGGTTAAATTCTTCAGTCTTTCAGAAAAGGAAATCAGGGATTATATCGCAACAGGCGAGCCTTTCGACAAGGCAGGTGCTTACGGCATACAGGAGATTGGAGCGCTTCTCGTCGAAGGCATTGACGGAGACTATTACAACGTTATGGGACTGCCTGTGGGCAGACTTTACAGACTTATGAAATCTCTTTCAATCATATAGTCGGGTTGCACAAAAATCACGGTTGTTTTCTGTAATTTTCATCAAGAAAAATCATCGAAATTATTGCAATTATATATAAATTATGGTATAATATATATTTGATACATCAGCGGAGGTGAAAGCGTGAGAATCATCGGAATCGACCCCGGTTATGCAATTGTCGGCTTCGGGGTACTTGAATACAACCGTGCTCAGTTTCAGGTTGTGGACTACGGAGCTGTGACAACTCCCGCAGATATGGATTTCAATTCACGGCTTCTGGAAATCTATAACGATCTCTGCTATGTTCTCGATAAATTCAGGCCCGATTTTCTGGCAATCGAGCGGCTTTATTTCACCTCAAACCAGAAAACCGCCATTGACGTTGCACAGGCAAGAGGCATAGTCCTTCTTGCGGCACGTCAGAGGAATATTGAAATTTTCGAGTATACCCCATTACAGGTAAAGCAGTCGGTTACAGGCTACGGAAAGGCGGTAAAGAAACAGGTTCAGGAAATGACCACACGGATTCTGAAGCTTCCTGAAATACCCAAGCCCGACGATACTGCCGATGCGCTGGCTATTGCAATCTGCCACGCACACAGCTACAATTCACAACTGAGTAATTACAGATAAAAAGGATTTTCGGAGATGGAAGAAGAAAGAAAAATAAAGCCAAAGCCTATTGTTATAAAACATGATTTAGGTCAGATGCTCGTTTCGATTGTAGCTTTTGTTATAAACTGCATTTTACTCTATTTCATAGCAACAAAAAACGAAATCATAGAACTTGAACACATATATATTTCAGCGGTTGTAATAAGTATTCTGATCTCTCTCGCAATCCCTGTAATTGTACGATGGAATGCCTACTGGCAGACTTACAACCCGCAGGGCTTCAGCGCATCCTTCGCCGAGAACGAATACAATCTCAAGGGTTGGATTAAAGGTAAATACAGTTTTTATGACGCAATCCTGTGCAGAGTAAACGGAAATTTCAATGAGGCGTTCAGCCATTATCTCCTTTGTCTTTCAAAAACCCAGGATACACGGTTAAGACAGGCCTGTTATATTGATATAGCACGCCACATGCCGAATCATATCGAAATCATCCCTGTGCTTAAAGACGGACTAAAGGAATTCCCGCAGGAACATATTATCTTCAGACGGATTGTAAGCTACTACCTGACCTATGATTTATCCAGCAGAGAAGAAGGAAATCAGTGGTTCAGCTGGGTTTCCGAAAATATAGAAGCCGGTTACGCACAGGCTATATCGAGTTTTTTTCTTGGGAAAAGAACTCTTTATGAAGGCAATTACGAAAAAGCAGAAGAATTACTGCTGAAAGCATACGAGATAAACGAAGACAGCATTATTTCTGACACCTGTGTATACCTCGGATTATGTGAAATGTGCCTTGGAAATTACGATAAAGGCAGAGAATATTTGCTGCAGGGTCTTGTTACAGCAAGCATGGAAGAATTTGAAAACGCCAAGGAAATGCTTGACTACATTTTCAAGGTCAAAGAAGGCGAAATTAACACTCAGTCCGAAAAACTGGTTGCCGAGTTCGAGCGCAGAGAAGCAGCAACTGAAGAAAATGCAGTTAATTTAGAAGAAATACCTATTCGATAAGGAAGGATAAGAAATGATATACAGCTTACGAGGAAAAATCACAGTAATGGAGCCTAACCTTGCAGTTATAGAATGCGGCGGCGTGGGATATGCCTGCCGCACAACCGCATATACCCTGTCACAGCTTGCTATGGGAGAGGAAGCGTTTCTTTACACTCACATGAATGTACGTGAAGATGCGGTAGAGCTGTTCGGCTTTGCTGATACAGCAGAACTTAACTGCTACAAGATGCTCACTTCGGTTTCGGGCGTAGGCCCGAAGGCGGCTCTCTCGATTCTTTCGGATTTATCACCCCAGGGCTTTGCACTCTGTGTTGCAGGCGGCGACAGCAAGGTGCTTACCCGTTCACAGGGTATCGGCAAGAAGATTGCAGACAGAATCATTTTGGAGCTTAAAGATAAAATCGCAAAACAGGATACCAATATCCCCGCAGAAAGCTATGCACAGCTTTCACAGACAAGCGCCGCAATGGGCAACAACATGAACGAGGCAGTTTCCGCCCTTGTGGTTCTGGGCTTTACAAATCAGCAGGCGCAGAAAGCACTTTCGGGACTTGACCCTGATATGCCTGTTGGCGACCTCGTAAAGGAAGGCTTAAAGAAATTAAGCAGCTTATAATAAGCGTAACGGAAAGGAAAATAAACCGTGATTGAAACAAGCAGAAACGGAAATGAACAGGCTTACGAGCGTATTGCCGAGCCTACATTCAGACCCGAAGATGTTGATATAGAATACAGCCTTCGTCCGAAGACACTCACCGAATATATCGGACAGGACAAGGTAAAGGAAAACCTGAAAATATACATTGAAGCGGCAAAGGCAAGAAATGAAAGTCTTGACCATGTACTTCTGTATGGCCCTCCCGGACTGGGTAAGACCACGCTTGCGGGAATCATTGCAAATGAAATGGGTGTAAATATCAAGATCACCTCAGGCCCTGCCATTGAAAAGCCCGGTGACCTTGCGGCACTTCTTACAAATCTCAAGGACGGAGATGTTCTGTTCATTGATGAAATCCACCGTCTTTCACGACAGGTTGAAGAAGTTCTTTACCCTGCAATGGAAGACTATGTTCTTGATATTATCATAGGCAAGGGGCCATCGGCACAGTCAATAAGAATCGACCTGCCGAAATTCACCCTCGTCGGTGCAACCACCCGTGCAGGACAGCTTACAGGGCCGCTCCGTGACCGTTTCGGCGTTATTCAGCGACTTGAGCTTTACACCGAAGAACAGCTCTGCGATATTATAATGCGTTCATCGGTTATCCTTTCCGTACCCACCCAGAAGGACGGAGCCAAGGAGCTTGCAAAGCGCTCAAGAGGCACACCACGTATCGCAAACAGGCTCTTAAAGCGTACAAGGGATTTTGCTGAAGTTATGGGTGACGGCAAAATCACAATGGAGCTTGCGGATATTGCGCTTGACAGAATGGAAATTGATAAGCTGGGACTGGATAGCCTTGACAGACGTATGCTGACTATGATTATAAAAGGCTACAACGGCGGTCCCGTTGGTCTGGAAACACTTGCTTCCGCACTCGGCGAAGAAGCGGTTACACTTGAAGACGTATGCGAACCGTTTTTAATGCAGCTGGGCTTCATTTCCAGAACTCCCAGAGGCAGAATGGCTACTGCGCTTGCATATCAGCATTTAGGGCTTGAGCAGCAGGGACAGCAGAGATTTGATTAACATATCCAAAAGAGAAAGCATATACTGAAAGAAAAAATGAAAGGTAAAACATATAATGGGCAGATTATTCGGAACAGACGGTGCAAGAGGAGTTGCTATCACTGAGCTTACCTGTGAAACAGCAATGAATATCGGTAAGGCGGCAGCTATCGTACTTACAAAGCAGAAAAAGCATGGGGGAAAGGCAAAAATCCTCATAGGCAAGGATACACGTGTTTCCTCCGACATCCTCGAAGCCGCACTTATGGCGGGCATTATGTCCGTCGGTGCTGACGTTGAGCTTTTGGGCGTTGTGCCTACTCCTGCAGTGGCGTATCTGGTAAAATACTATGACGCTGACGCAGGCGTGATGATTTCCGCATCACATAACAGCGTGGAATACAACGGAATAAAGCTGTTCTCCGACTCAGGCTTCAAGCTTCCCGACGAAATTGAAAACGAGATTGAAGTGCTGATTCTCGACACCCCTGAAAAAATCGCACTTTGCGAAGGCTGTGCAGTAGGCAGAGTAAAGCGTGCCGAAAATGCCGCAGATGACTACGTAAAGCATCTTCTTTCAACTTCCGACCTTTCCATTAAAAAGCTTAAGGTTCTTGTTGACTGTGCAAACGGCAGTGCAAGCGCAACCGCAAAGGATTTATTCACAAGGCTCAACATTGATTTTGACCTTATGTACGATGAGCCCGACGGCTGCAACATCAACGAAAACTGCGGCTCTACCCACGTTGAAAAGCTCTGTGAAAAAGTTGTTCAGGGCGGCTACGATTTAGCGGTTGCCTTTGACGGTGATGCAGACAGATGTCTTGCAGTAGACGAAAAGGGCAAGGTTGTTGACGGTGATAAGCTCATCGCTATCATCTCAAAATATATGCGTGACAAAGGTCAGCTCAGAAATGATACAGCTGTTGTTACCGTAATGAGCAACCTCGGTTTCCACACATACATGAAGAACAACAGCCTCAGCACCGTATGCACAGCCGTAGGCGACAGATATGTTCTCGAAGAAATGCTTAAAAGCGGCTACAACATAGGCGGCGAACAGTCGGGTCACATTATTTTCCTTGACTATGCTACTACGGGCGACGGTCAGCTTACCGCCGTACAGCTTATCACCATGATGAATGAGGTGAAGACCTCACTTTCACAGCTTACAGCGGGAATTGAAGACTATCCTCAGCTTCTGGTAAACGTAAAGATTACAGAATCAGGCAAGAATAAATGGGATAAGAACGAAGCCATTCTCTCAGCTATCAGGGATGCCGAAAATGCTATGGGCGACAGCGGCAGAGTGCTTGTCCGTGAAAGCGGCACGGAGCCGCTGGTGCGTGTGATGCTTGAAGGCAGGAACGCTGATGAGGTTGATTACTGGACAAATAAGATAGCGGATGTTGTAAGAGAACAGCTCTGCTGATTCTGAACATCTGCTGATATACCGAGGGTGGCGGCGGAGCCGTGCCCGAAGGGGGCAAAGCCCCCTTCGGGCATCCTGTGCGGTGCTTTGCACCGCACAGGATATGTGTGCCGCAGGCACACACGGCTCCGCCGCCCGCCCGGAACTACCACTACACATAAAAAGGACTACAAAATGAGAATTGCAGACAAATGGCAGGACTACTGCCTTATTGATACCTCCAAAGGCGAACGTCTGGAACGCTGGGGTGATATTACCCTTATCCGTCCCGACCCGCAGATAATCTGGGAAAATCCTTCTCCCGCAAAGGAATGGAGTACTGCACATGCAAAGTACAACCGTTCAAACAAGGGCGGCGGAGCATGGGATTACAGGAAAAAGTTTGACGAAAGCTGGAATATAAAATACGGCGATCTCACCTTCATGGTAAAGCCCACAGGCTTCAAGCATACGGGTCTTTTCCCTGAACAGGCTGTAAACTGGGATTACTGCGACAACCTTATCAGAAATGCAGGAAGAGAAATCAATGTGCTCAATCTGTTTGCTTATACCGGCGGCGCTACTCTTGCCTGTGCAAATGCAGGCGCAAAGGTATGCCACCTTGACGCCGTAAAAGGCATGGTTGACTGGGCAAAGGAAAACGCAAGGCTCAGCGGCCTTTCCGATAAGCCTATCCGCTGGATTGTGGATGACGCTATGAAATTCCTCGGCAGAGAAATCAGACGTGGCAATAAGTATGACGGTATTATCCTTGATCCTCCCAGCTACGGCAGAGGCACAAACGGCGAAATGTGGAAGCTTGAAGATTGTATATTCGAGCTTATGCAGCGCTGTACCGCTGTTCTTTCCGACAAGCCTTTGTTTATTCTTCTGAACAGCTATACCACCGGTCTTTCCCCTTCTGTTATGGCTTATCTGCTCCGTATGACTGTGGGTCAGAAATACGATATTGATGTAAATGCTGAAGAAATAGCACTTCCCGTACAGAAGACCGGACTTGCAATCCCCTGCGGAAACACTGCTATCGTTTCCTTCAAGTAACCCCTGAAAGGATTATAACTAAATGAATATTATCGAAGTCAGAGACCTCGAATTTGAATATAAGAATTACGATGACGACGGAAATGAAATCGAAGCCAACAAGGTACTGAAGGGCATTAACCTTTCAATACCCAAAGGTCAGTTTGTCGCTGTTCTCGGTCATAACGGCTGTGGAAAATCCACACTTGCAAAGCACTTCAACGGCATTCTCACTGCCACAAAAGGACAGGTGCTTGTAAACGGAATTGATACAGCTGATGATGACAGGATTTTCGATGTACGTCAGACCGTGGGAATGGTTTTTCAGAACCCCGATAACCAGCTGGTTGCAACTCTGGTGGAAGAAGACGTTGCCTTTGCGCTGGAAAATCTGGGCGTTCCTCAGGAAGAACTGTGCCGCAGAGTTGACGAAGCTCTGAAAACCGTAAGTATGTATGACTACCGTGAACATTCTCCCCATCAGCTTTCAGGCGGTCAGAAGCAGAGAATCGCAATCGCAGGTGTTCTTGCCATGCGTCCTGACTGCATCGTCCTTGACGAGCCTACCGCAATGCTGGACCCCAAGGGCAGAAAAGAGATAATGAAGACCATAAAGCTCCTTAACGAGCAGGGCGTCACCATTATTCTTATCACCCACTATATGGAAGAAGCTGCAGAAGCGCAACGTGTTGTCGTTATGAGCGACGGTAAAATCATAATGGATGATGTACCGAAAAAGATTTTCTCACGTATTGAGGAAATGAAGGCTCACTCTCTTGACGTTCCCCAGTCCACTGAGCTTATGCATGAACTGAGAAAGTGCGGAATTGACGTTTCCGATGAAGTTCTCAACGAAGAAGAAGCACTTGCAGAAATCCTGAAGCTTGGCAAAAAAGGCAAGGCTGTATATACCGATATTC
>JAGALB010000051.1 GCA_017625405.1 Ruminiclostridium sp.
GGTGTATCTTCCGTTAACGCAACAGAAGAAGATGAAGCAAGAATCACAGAATATCAGAGAAGTGCTGCTATGGGCAGAGATGCCAATATGATGAGAGGACATTTAGCAGGTGCAACAGCTCAGGCTATGAATACTGCTGCCGCAAATGAAAATGGCGCAATGGCAGGCTTTATGGGTATGGGCATGGCAGGAAATATGATGGGCGGCATGGCGGGCTTTGTGCAGGGTGCAGATACTACTCAGAACACAATGGTTAATCAGCCGGTTGGCGGCGGTGCTCCCACGAAAGGCGGCTGGAAATGCGAATGCGGTACGGATAACACAGGCAAGTTCTGTCAGAACTGCGGCAAACCTCAGCCCGCACCATCCGGCTGGACCTGTTCTTGCGGCAGTGTAAACATGGGCAAATTCTGTCAGAATTGCGGAAGTAAGAAACCCGAAGGTGCTCCACTTTTTAAGTGTGATAAATGCGGCTGGACTCCCGAAGATCCACATAATCCACCGAAATTCTGCCCCGAGTGCGGCGATTTATTTGATGAAAATGATGCAAAGTAAGGGGCTGATATTATGAAAAAGTTTTTATGCGTGTTACTTAGTCTCGTAATGCTATTAAGTTTAATACCGATGGGCGTTTTTGCAACAGAAAAATCAACCTTTGTTGATATTGCAAATGAACAATATTACTACGATGCTGTTATGTGGGCGGCAGAAAACGGAATTACAGGCGGTACAAGTGCAAATACTTTTTCACCTGACAGTATCTGCACAAGAACGCAGGTTGTAACCTTCTTACACAGAATGATAGCTTCCCCTGAGCCAGCAGCAATTGATATGCCATTTGTGGATGTTGCAGAAAATGCTTTCTATTATAAGCCTGTTAAATGGGCACTCGGAAGTAACATCACAGGCGGAACAAGCGCAAATACATTCTCACCTGATGATAACTGTACCAGAGCACAGGTTGTTACATTCTTATGGAGAACAGCAGGACAGCCAAATCCAATCGAAAAGAATAATCCTTTTACGGACGTGAAAGCAGACAGCTACTACTACGATGCTGTTCTTTGGGCAGTCGAAAACGGAATCACAGGCGGCACAAGTGATACCGCCTTCAGCCCCGATAGCAACTGCACAAGAGCACAGGTAGTTACATTCCTGTATAGATTTATAAACGCTCCGCTCATAGAAAGTGAAGTAATTGAGGTTGACTCTGTAAAGGAGCTTTTTGATTCAATAAAGCCTGATGCAAACATCGTGATAAAAGCCGGATATTATAATTTAAGCGAATATGCGGAAACCGTGTGGGAAAACGAAGGTGAGAGCTTTAACGACTCTCATCCGTACATGAAAATCAAGAAATGTTTTGACGGTGTGGAAATTGTGATAGAACGTGCAGACGGCATTTCTATCAAAGGCGGAGGCACAGCGGCTGATACGGAAATCGTAACAGAGCCGAGATATGCTGCTGTATTGAACTTTTCTGACTGTCACGATATCACGCTTGCTTCACTTACTATGGGACATACTGACACGGGTGATTGTGCAGGAAATGTTGTAAATTTTACAGCTTGCGACAATATCAATCTTTCAGATATGGATATTTATGGTTGTGGCGTATATGGTATTGGTGCATATGAAGGAACAGATAAGTTGTTTGTGTACGACAGCACTGTGAGAGACTGCTTTTCCGGACCTCTTGAAATCACCTCTTGCTCCGGCAGATTTAATTTTTATGATTCTGTTTTCAATGGAAACGGCAGATATAGCTACATAGAGAGTAATCCCGATATGAAAATATCTTTTTACAGATGTGAGTTTGGCGAGAAAGAAACAGAATATTTTATGTTTTCAAAAGACGTTTATACTGAAGACTGTAGCTTCAGCGAAGATATTGAAGTCTATCCTGAATATGGATATGATGTAGAACTTCCTGATTTTACAAATATGAAAACAGTTCCATTCGATGCTGAAGTAATTGCGGGAACGGCTTGGTCTGGAGTGTATGCAGTAGTACCGGAAAATGAGGATTCATTTTATTTGCCGCATATTGGAGATGACGGCAGAGAAATAACTGTTTCTGTAAAAATAAACGATGACGGAACCGGTGTTATGAATTACTATGGTGAAATTAAGAGCTTCAAATGGCAGTGCGACAGTAAGTATTCCCTACGCATTGAAATGGAAAATGAATTTGTCAGTGGAATGCTGTATACAGAAAATATCGAAGGCGAAAATCCGTTATGGTTGCTTTTGAATATAGATGAAACTGCAATATGGATGCGTCCGGACGGAATTGCTTTGTAAGGAAGGTGAGTTTATGAAAAAAGTTTTATGTGTATTTCTTAGTTTAATAATGATATTAAGTTTGGCGCCTGCGTCTGTTTTTGCAGCATCGACAGGGGCGTCAGAATCGTATGCTCTAAGCATCACCAACAAGCCTGGCACAACCTTTGTGCTCAGTCAAGGTGAATATACAAGTGATGTCTGTGACCTGTGGAAGGAAATTGACTCCGAAGGTACAGGTGAGCTGAAGTTTGACCAGTCCTTCAGCATCAATATCAATGATGCCGTTGAGGTCTATAACAACTTCATAGATACTCAATATCCTGATGGGGATCGTGAGCACTACAAGGCTTTAGAGGATAACAACAACGGTGCAATTTTTTATGTTCAAGCAAGAGTTTTGATTAACGACTACGAGTACCAATTTTCAAGCAAAGCCAGTTATATGTATGCGCCATACGGTCTGGATGGTGAATATAATGAAGGCTGCGGTGAATGGAACATTTCTTCTTATTACGACGATCTCAGTGATTTCTTTACAATGAGCAAAGACGGCGGTGTTCTTAACCTTTCACTTGACGGAACGGTAAAGGAAATCTATGAGGCACTTAAAGCACAGGACGAAACTTTGGGCGACGTTACTATAAACAACCTGGAGTTTGAATTAAGGGTATCTTGTGAAGTGGAATATAGAGGTTCTTACGGAAGTACCAACTACACTGAACTCAGTTTTGAAGCCATCTCTCACAGCTTGTATGACAAGCATATCTTTGAATCGGCATCGGAATATGATAACCTTTCCGTAATACCTATAACAGCATCCCTTACGGTAAATGTCGCTCCTGCGTATGAGGGCTGTTATGAACCTGTAAAGACAGAGTATAACTGGTATTACGAGTTCATAAAGGAAGGCTACGATACCGATGAAGACGTCACGTGGTACGGCTACTTTGAGAAAGACGAAACCAAGGAATCTGATGTTTTAACCGAAACAGCACCCAGCGGAACGATTTACGGTCTTGCTTACGGAACTGTTGATTCAGGCGAAAACAACAGCATAATGCTAAGTGACATTCTGAATGAAGATAACAAAGCTTTTATCAATAGCTTTGTCGGTGAAAAACCAAGGGAACTGGGCGGCAAAGGTCAGATGTCCATTGTATGTGCCGTAACACTCACCTTTGAAGACGGTAAACAGTGGGTGGTTTATATTACAAAAGCCGATTATATGTCAAGGCTCATCATTCCCTGTATGCACGCCTGCACAGTATGCGGCCTCTGTACAGTTACAGATGAAATGTTGCCGTGTAATTTTGATCAGATGAGCTATGATATAAGTAATGTGTGTATTTGCGACGAGCCATCTGTTCCCGAATTTGAGGTTACGCTTGAATCCGAGAAACAACTGACTATCGAAAGCACGGATACAACGGTAAAAGTAGTTGTTGAAAAGATTGAGGTGGAAGAAACACCTACTCATTCCTTTATCGTTAACACAACGGATGCCGTTGGTGCGGATAACGTAATGGCTCTTTACAATATCAATGTTTTCAATGAAGAGGGATATCCTTACACCCTTAATCAGTGGGGCGATATGGGAGAAGAGCTGACGGTAAGTGTGCCTGTCAGCATGGAAGAAGCATTGGCACTTCAAAGCGGCGAAGGGGCTTTGTATCACATATTGGCAGACGGAACAGCAGAAGAGGTTGAGGGTGTTACAGTAGTAATAGACGGAGAGTCTGCTACTATGACATTTACATCAAGCAGCTTCAGCCCGTATATTGTAGCACGGACAGCTACAGCCACCACCTACACCGTAACCGTAACCGGCGGTACTGCTTCGCCCGCAGGTCCTTATACAGTGGATACAGAGGTTATTGTCACCGCAGATCCTGATCCTGAAGGAAAGAAATTCAAGGAGTGGCAGATAGAGGGCTTATCTACCACCACTTCTGAAAGCAGATCTATTTTCTTCTATATGCCTGCTAATAATGTTACCATAACTGCAATCTATGAAGATGCTAACATTATAATTGAATCGGCAAACGCCACCATTACCGAGCCGGTTGTGGGCGCCAACCCCGATTTTAACATTGTGTCTGCTGATGAATCGAAATATACCGTAACTGTTGTTAAATGGAATCTTTTAGATGGCAGTAGTTATCCTGTTCTTACGGCAGGCGATAAGTTCGTAAGAGGAGAAAGCTACCAA
>JAGALB010000052.1 GCA_017625405.1 Ruminiclostridium sp.
GATTATTACATCGATGAGGATAATTGCGACGTTGGTAGCAAGGCGTATATGTATTCACATCTCGATGAAGAGCTTGTTGAAATGGAAATAGTACATATTATCGCACTTTCAAAGGATTTTGATTTATATAACGAGCTTCTGGAAGATGACGACGTTCTTATAAACGGTGAAGAAGAATACGGTGCGGACTGCAGTGCTGAATTTATCACAGATAACGATTCGTATCTTGTATGGTTTAAGAACTGATATAGGGTAGCCAATCCGAACAAAACTTTGGATTGGCTACTTTTTTATTCCTCACAAACCGCTTAACAAAGCGGTTTTTCTTATTTCACCCTAAAACTGCTCATAAGTCATATATTTCCAAAAACGGATAAAAACTTTTATTGACATTCTATGGAATAGAATATAAAATAACAATATGCAATAAATATACACGTTGAAAACGGCGCCTGTATGGGCTAAAACGCAAATGTAAACACAAATCAGAGATGAGTTACGGAGGTAAAGCTATGACCGAAAAAATGAAGCTTGTTAAAAATGCAATGCTGGCAGTTCAGCGTTATCCCTGGGAGCAGGGAGTCTGCGCTCAGGCTGTATGGGAGATGGGTGATACCCTGACTGCGGTTGCTATGGCGCATGACGCTGTTCTTCGTCAGACCGAGGAAGGAAGACTTGCTGTAATAACGAATAACATTGCTGTTACTGATCCTGCCGCTAACGGTGAAGTTGTCTGGCGTGCATACGAGCTGACAGGAAAAGAAATATATAAAACTGCGGCTGAAAAGATGCTTTCATATTTAATGAAACTGGCACCGAGAACTGATAAAAATGTTATCTGCCACAATGAAATCAGTTTTTATGAAGGCTTTTCCGAAAAACAGATATGGGTTGATGCTATCTATATGGCGCCTCCTTTTCTTGCGTTAATGGGCGAGCTTGATGAGGCTCTGTTCCAGATTGAAGGTTGTATTGATTATCTTAAAGACGATAATACAGGCCTGTTGAATCATATTTATGATGCAGGCACCAACCGCTTTGTCCGTCAGAAATTGTGGGCAACCGGAAACGGCTGGGCTTTGCTGGGTATGGCAAGGACAATAGAAATCGCACAGAAAGAAAACCGCAATGATATTGCCGAAAAGCTTATAGCACATTCAAAAAGTCTTCTTGATTCTATGCTTGAATATCAGCTGGAAGACGGCCGCTTTTACGACATTCTTGACGATAATACCAGCTTTATTGAAGGCACAGCCGCAATGATGCTGGCAGCATACATATACCGTGGTATTATCGGGGGATGGTTAAGCGGAAATTATATCGGTTATGCCGATAAAGTTCGTTGCACCATGGATAAATATATCGACGAATTCGGAATAATACACGAAGTATGCGGCTGTCCTCATTTTCTGGAATCAGGCACTTCAGCTGAATCAATGGCAAGTTATCTTATGATGAATGCTCATTATGACAGGTTGCAAAAACAATCATAACGGAACCCGATGCAAAGCAGCCAATCCAAAAACTTCGGATTGGCTGCTTTGGGTTAAAAATCTATTTTGACCACTATTTACAAAACTAGTGGTCAATTTAGATATTTTGCCATCAAACGGCTTTGTTAAGCGGTTTTTTGGTACGATATCTAATGAAAACCACGAAACGACCACCGTAGATATTTTACGGTGGTTTTTTCATGTATAGGTGACTCGAACTTACGTCACATATAATATAAGAACATAGTTTCGTTAAACATTAACAAATCGCCTGTGATTTTCAAAAATCACAGGCTTTTTTATTTTCTAAAAACGTTCACAAAGTTTACAATTATCTAATTTTCATCATGGCATATACGAATGATTTTTGTCATGTTTGCTTCAACATGATTTGAAGCTCCTGTACCTGTATTATAGGAAAGTTCAATGTCGCTTAGTTCTATTTCAGCATAGACTTTTATCATATTATTCTCATCTGTATATTCAGACCAGTCTATAATATCCTTGAAATCATCTATGTTTCCTAAAAAGAAAGTTTGTGAATCCTCATGCGATTCTCCTTCATACGGATCACTTGACAGGCATAGGCTAATCGGTCTTAATGTAGGAAAGCTATTGTCAGCCAATGATTTCGCTGTAGGCTGAAAAAACAGACATTTTCCCCAAAACGCTGTTTCACTTGCATCTGCATATAAAATACCGTTCAAAATAATAGTACCGTCAAATATTATGTTTCTTTCAGACCAAACGGCCTCATAATCCGGATTGTTAAAATATAAAGCATTTTCATATTGCCTTGCAATCGGTTTATATTCAGAATAAACAGATGAAACAACAAGGGGACCAAAAACATCTCCCAGAACCGTTTTTTTCCATTCACATCTGTAATCACGATATGAATCATCATTAAATACCATACCTGTTGATTCACGATAAAATGTAAATGTATCAAATGTAGCGTAATAATCGTTTTTCTCCTCAGTGGTAACATTGATAAGAACGCCATCCATGCCTACAATAGTGTCGCCGACTTTGAAATCAGTATCTTCAGGCAGAATGTATGTAACTGCTGAAGTAGTATCAGTGTCTTCTAGCAAAGCATTTGTAAATGTCTGCGAAATTTCAGTTTCCGTAACCAATTCCGTTTCCGATAAAATGCAAGGAGTAGTTGTAACAGTAATTTCACTATTATCAACGTCCTCAGAACCAACGCACCCTGTCAACAGCAAAACCGTTGCTAATGCAACAGTTTTCAAATAAAATCTCTTTTTCATAGCCTCTCACCTCTTTTTTATTATATCATACCACCCATACAAAGTAAAGAAAAATCTATTTTTACATATACAAAAAACTGTCGGTAATCCCTTTGAATTACCGACAGTTTTATAATTATTGTTCTTCTGCGAGTGAATCGCGATAAGGCTGAAGCATAGCTTCGATCACATTGTAATACTCATCTCTTGCCACAGTGTAAGACGAGCCCACATATACAGGACCGTCAAAAAGCGCATCTTCAACACCTGCAGCACGGGTGAAATAAGCCTTCATATCATCACCCATACCGAAAGCGGCATCATATACAAGCTCAAACTTGTCAGGATTCTTGAAATCATCAATCAGGTTGAAAAGACGCTGAGTGTAGAGTTCCTTGTACTTGCGTTTTCTTGCGGTGTTGCATTCGGGACAGGTATCCAGATTATCCTGATTGTTTTCAACAAAATTATACTTGCATTCAGGACATTTTGCATAGTATCCGGGACTTGTATCCAGCTTTTCAGCACGGTATTCTGCAATTATATCAGGATCAGTAGCGTGGATTCTGCTGCAGAGGATGTACTGCACGCCGCCCTGTATGTTCTTGGCGCCTGAGGGAACAAGATATCCCACAGAGTAACCGCTGTGATAATATTTATCGGACTGAGGATCCTTAGGAATAGGCGCAAACGCAAAATCCTGGTCAATATTGTTCTGGAATGCACCCTGCTGTGCGCTTGTGAAGCCCCATTCGTAGTACATTGCCATAAATAAAACCTTGCGGTCAATAAACACCTTGCTGGGCTCTACCCATTCATTGTTGGTATAGCCACGTCTGCCGAATTCCTGAAGCCAGTCCATTGTACGCTGGATGTTGGGATCCTTAAGATTGTTGATAAACTGATTACCCTTGATATCAAATGCCTTTGTACCTGTTGTATGTACAAACATGAGTCCGGGCCATTCACTGCCTGCGAGAGCCTTGTATTCTTCGCCCTGAGCACACCACTTTTCGCACATATCATCAAAAGCGTTCCAGTCCCACTTTCCCTCATCATAAAGGTCAAGAGGATTGGGCAGACCCACTTCTTCCAGTATGTTCTGGTCGTAGATAAGGCAGTAGTTAGGAAGTATTTCTTCAGGCCAGTAGTAGTGCTTTCCTCCCCATGCAAACTGCTCGATAACATTTGCTTCATCAGCCCAGAGAGGTGACTCTATATCCAGCCAGTCATCAAGAGGAGTATAGAGATGCTTGGAGATTGCCCAGGGGAAGGAATCCCAGTCATAACGCACAAGGTCGGGAGAATCGCCTGCCGCAACCAGCATTCCCAGTTTTTCAAAATATGCGCTGCCGCTTGTTGTAATATCGGTTTCGATATATCCGCCGAAACGTTCCGCAAGCATATCGGAAAGAGCGGGAGTTTCATTGTTCAGGTCGTAATAGCACAAAGCCTTTACAAGTCCTGCTTTCTGTCCGGGAACATACAGCTTGCCTGTACCCTCCTCGTTCTTTTCGTCAATTTCTTCGATTTCTGCTTCCGCCTCATAGTCGATCTGATGATCAAGCTCATTGGATATGGTGGTTGTTACTGCCGCCGCTGTGGTTGTTTCAGCGGTGTTTTCAGTGCGTCCGCCGCTGTTGCAGGAGCCGACACCTGCAACAAGCATAAATGCAAGTGCACCGCTTACTGCCTTCTTAAATCTTTTCATCCTCTTTCTCCTTATATATATTTGTGAAAAATGTTACAATTCTGCACAAAAAAACATGCGCAAAACTATACATAGTATACACTGTAATCGTTTTTTTGTCAAGGATTTATTTGACATATTGCAGAAAATATGGATAAAATTTCAGATTGGATGTTTTTGTCGCTTTAAAATCCTTAAAAGCATTGATAAAACGGCAGATTTTTACCATTATATAACAAAAAGCGGTGATTTTATACAAGATTCGTATCTGTTTTCATGCTTTTGTATTGACAATAGTATTTCTAAATGATATATTTACTTTAAAATTCAGCTTACGGAGGAACACATATGAAATACAGAAAGTTCGGAAACACTGGTATAGAAATATCACAGCTGGGATTCGGCTGTATGAGACTTCCCGAATACAAGGATGAAAACGACAAGTGGCAGATTGATGAGGAAAAAGCTATTCCCATGATAGTAAAGGCTTATGAAAACGGTGTGAACTATTTCGATACCGCTCCTCTGTACTGTAACAAAAACAGCGAAATCACTGTCGGAAAGGCAGTCAAGCCCTTCCGTGACAAGATTTATCTCTCTACGAAAATCGACCTCGGTCAGGTCAAAGCTCCTGAGGATTACAGACGCTGCCTTGAAACCAGCCTTAAGAAGATGGATACCGACTACATAGATTTTTACCATTTCTGGGGAATAAACAAGAGCTGTTTCGACGATTGTATCATGAAGCACGACCCTCTTAACGAAGCACGCAAATGCAAGGAAGAAGGTCTTATCCGCCATATATCCTTTTCATTCCATGATGACCCATCCTCAATCAGGCATATAATCGACAAATCCGAAGAACGCGGAATACCTATGGAATCCATGCTCGTTCAGTATAATCTCCTTGACCGTGCCAATGAAGAAATGATGGCTTATGCGGCCTCCAAGGGGCTGGGCATAGTCGCTATGGGACCCGTAGGAGGCGGCAGGCTTGCTGCTCCCACAGAGCTTTACACAAAGCTTACAGGCAAACCCTCTATGGCTACATATGAGCTTGCGTTCAAATTCGTTCTCGGAAACCCTGACCTTTGCTGTGCTTTATCAGGCATGGCTACTATGGATATGGTTGAAAAGAACCTTTTACTGGGTGATGATGACAATCCGCTTACCGAAGCAGAATGGAAGGATATAGGAACAGCGATAGAGAATCTCAGAAAGTTCTCCGACCTCTACTGCACCGGTTGTCGCTACTGCCAGCCCTGCCCTGCCGGTATAGATATTCCTAAAATTTTCAGCATCTATACCAACTATAACGTATACGGACTTACCGACCACGCACGCTGGGAATTCAAGCACTATACACAGGATGAAAACAAGCCCACTTTCAAGGACTGCAGAAACTGCGGTTTCTGCGAAAGCAAATGCCCTCAGCGCCTGAAAATCAGGGATGAATTAAAGCGTGTTGAAGAAATCCTCTCAAAGATATAATTCTGTTTTTTCCTTATATATACAAAAACGCTGAGCCTGTTATCGGTTCAGCGTTTTGTTATTCCGAAAATTCAAAATAACGGCAACACGATTTACAATCGGCAGTATATATTTCATCGTGTTGCTTTATCCATCCTTCGATTATACGTTATATTTTTCAGCAAACTCTGCCACAGGCATGGGCTTTGCGTAGAAATAACCCTGAATCAGGTCGCATTCCTGTGCTGTCAGGAACTCCACC
The DNA here is from genome assembly GCA_017625405.1 of Ruminiclostridium sp. Classification (GTDB taxonomy): domain Bacteria; phylum Bacillota; class Clostridia; order Oscillospirales; family Ruminococcaceae; genus Ruminiclostridium_E. The sequence goes on from JAGALB010000052.1 coordinate 6,169, forward strand.
TGTTCCCTGCTCTCGATACCTTCCGCAACAATCTTCATATTCAGCTTCTTTGCAAGGTCGATAACCTCCGATACAATCAGCAGACCTCTTTCTTCCACATCTGCCCCACGGAAGAAATCCGCATCGATTTTTAAAACGTCAATCTGAAGCTCCTTCAGAGAATTGAGAGAAGAATATCCTGCACCGAAGTCGTCCATTGATACCTGGAATCCTGCTTCGCGCAGCTTGCGTACTGTGCCTAACAGCACCTTCTTATCATCAAAGAAAGCACTTTCAGTAAGCTCCAGTTCGATTACACTGTGAGGCACCTGATATTTATCCACAATGGCACAGATATGCTCTGCAAGGTCTTCTCTCGTAAAATGCGCTCTGGATACGTTGACGGAAATAGGCACCAGCTCACGGCCCTCTGCAAGCCATCCCGCCTGCACTCTTGCAATCTCCTCCAACATGTAATCGTCAAGCTTTAATATAAAGCCGTTCTTTTCAAAAATAGGAATAAAACGGTTAGGCGGAATGAAGCCTTCTGTGGGATGAATCCAGCGCACCAGCGCTTCCGCACCGCCCAGCACTTCTTCAGTGGTGCTGATTTTAGGCTGCAGATAAACCTGGAATTCCCTGTTGGCAAGGGCACGGTCCATATCGTCTTCAACCTTACGCTCCCACAGCTTCTGGTTATTCATTTCCACATCAAAATAAGCTGTTCGGTTCTCTGCTTCATCGCCTATCATTTCGCAGGCAATCATAGCGTTGTTGTATAACTGCTCAACATCATTCTCACCCGGCTGGACAAGATATACACCTACACCGAAATACATTTTCATTCCCGGTAAAACTGCATTCAGTGCATTTTCTATCTTCTGAATGCGTGCTTCCAGCTGAGCTGTGTCGGTGTATGTCACTAAAAGCCCGAAGGCTTCATCCTCCTGATGAGCCATTGTTTCTTTACGATACATTTCTCTTTTAAGCACGGCGTGGAACTTTTCAACCAGTTCCTGACCCTTGCTTACACCAAAGCAGGTGCAGAAGCTACGGTATTTACGCATCTCCAGATGAAGCATAGCGTAGTTCAGAGAACCACGCTTGTTCTTTTTCAGCAGGGTTGTTGCCTTTTTGATAAATAACAGCCAGTTATCGCCGCCTGTCAGCATATCGGTGTAAATTATCTTTGTGGTTCTGTGTGCGCTGACTGCCATACTGATAATGGAAACCAGATAATAAATCACGAAGATGACAATCAGTACTCCGCAAAGTATAGCACAGGAAAGTATCATTATCAAATCACGGTAATACACATGAATGTCGTTGAGAACCATAACATTCATGCCGTTTACAGGAATGACATACCATATCCTGACATTTGTAAAAGTCGATTCAATGTCAAAGGTCGTACGGAAAATGTCAAAAAAAACAGTGCCGTCAATAACAAGCTCTCCGTCTTCAACAACAAATAAATGCTTATTGTCCTCATCAATGATAATTCTGAATTTTTTCAATTCTTCATCAGTAAAAATTTCGAAGCCTAATGCATTCTCAATTACAGGATACTCGTCGTTGCTGGACCACACAGGGTTTTCCTCTGCGTCAGTTACAGACACCGTTTCTATTTCGTCAAGTATATCTGTATATGACAACACCTTCTGTCTGATTTCTGTTTCGGTTCCGGGCTTATAATTTTCAAAAAGCTCTGCTATCTTCAAGGATTTTTCACTGCTGTCCAGCATTTTTCTTTCTACGATATTCATAACGGACAGTGACAACACTGCCGTCAATATCAGAGTGAATATCAGAAGAATTAAACTCAGACCAACTATGGACGGCCATATATGATTTTTCTTAAGCTTCTTTATTCTTTTTTCCTTTGATTTACTCATGCTTTTTCATCCTTCTTTCTCATAGTTATATATAAATGTCTGTTATTCAATCTACTTTCATAATTATATCACATTTTCCACATAAAGTAAAGGCAATATTTACCGGATATTATTTATAATCAAGCACGACAAATATCATACAGGTATTGAAAATATCAGTAGCTTGTGATATAATTAATTATAATAAGTGAAAATATGAATTGAAGGGAGAAGGGTTGTTCAAAAAGGCAGAACAACAGATTTATATGCATACTTTTTCTGATAAAATGATTATAGATTATGAGAAGAAAGCAAATCTCACAATGGCATTCATATGCCGTGCAATGATGGTATTCTTATTACTGGTAGTAGCTCTTAATCTTCTGGGAATCTTTATAATAAATGATACAATTTATCCCGTTCTTATTTTTTCAGCTGCTATCATGTTCGTGCCTACAATACTTTACAACTTTTTACATATCAATTCAATAGCGATAAGATACGTAGTTCTCACACTGTTCGTGATTATGTCGGGTATACTGTATACCATATTATCCTATCATGTAATTATGATGCTGGTATTCCCCGTCGTGCTCTCATGTCTGTACTGTGACCTGAAAAGTGTTATCTACACATCTGTGCTGGGTGTTCCCGTGCTGATTATCTCTCACCTTTTATCATCCACACTCAGTGTTGTACCCGATGAGCCGCTGGTAGAAATCCAGGATATTGTGGTTTACGGAATTTTACCCAGACTTATCGAATATATAGGCTTTGTAATTATCTGTTGCAGCATGGCAAGAAAAATACAGAAGCTTATTAACGGTCTTGCAGATAAAAACGATGAGCTTTATCTCGAACAGGAAACAATCGTTACCTCACTGGCGGAAATGATAGAAGTACAGTCCAACGACACCGGACGTCATGTAAAGCGTGTTTCCGAATACACAAAAATACTCTGTACAGCGCTCAATATGTCCGATGAGGAAATCTGGAAAGTCAGCAATGCCGCTGCTCTGCACGATGTAGGAAAAATAATGGTTCCTCAGGAAATCATCAACAAACCCGGAAAGCTTACAGATGAAGAATTCGACATTATAAAAACTCATGTGCAGTACGGCAAAAAGCTTCTTGAAAAATCCTCGGGCGAGCTTATGAAGCTTTCTTCCATTATCGCATACCACCACCACGAAAAATATGACGGTACAGGCTACATGGGTATAAAGGGTGAGAATATAGACCTGTATGCACGCTGCGTTTCTGTTGCAGACGTATTTGACGCACTGGTAAGCAAACGCCCTTATAAAAAAGCATGGCTTCCGGAAGATGCCCGAAAGGAAATTATTTCCCAGAGCGGCCGCCAGTTCGACCCTGCAATTGTAAAAGCATTCGATGAAAATTACGATAAATTCATTGCAGTTCTGGAAAAATATCCCGACTCCTATGAATAAAAGCATAAAAACAGCCGTTCCGTAAGCGGACAGGCTGTTTTTTCTTGACCGTTTTATGCTTATGTGTTATAATACTTTCATAGATAAAAGGGGGAGATAATATGCTTCGTATCGCTGTATGCGATGATGAAAAAACCATGGCTGAAGACAACAAAGCCATACTTGAAACAGCACTGAAAGAGCTCGGCGTTGCCGCAGAAATAACGACCTACACCGACAGCACAAATCTGCTTTACGATATAAGCGAGGATAACTTCCATTATGATCTGCTGCTTTCAGACATTGAAATGCCTGAAATTTCAGGAATGGAGCTTGCAGAAAAAATAAAGCCTTTTCTGCCTGAAATACGAATAATTTTCATTACCTCGCACATCGAGTACGCCATAGACGCATTTGAGCTGTCCATTTTCAGATATGTACCGAAAGCTGATATAGAAAAACGCCTTTCTGCCGCAATAAAGGATGCGGTTTCGCTTATCAACCTGGAAGCTGACAAAAGCTACACCATTCAGGCAAAGGGACGGTTTGAAAAAATACCCTTAAAGGATATACTTTTTATTGAACGTGACGGGAAGAATGCCGCTATCAACACTTCTGACGGCGTTTCAAAAGTCCGCAAAAGCCTGCAGGCGGTTTTTGACGAGCTTGCCTCCGAGGAATTCATATTTATCGACAGAGGATATATTGTAAATCTTATCCACATCATGCAGATAAAAAACAGCACCGCCGTTCTTAAAGACGGAACCGTGCTTCCCATAAGCCGTTCGCATCTTCAGACGGTAAAGGAACAGATAAACAGCTATTGGGGGAATATGATATGACAATTATTTCTGAAATACTCAGCTCCTTCATTCACATAATCCTTTGCCTGTTTTTTATTACAAGGGAAAAGCCTGACATCAGAGCCCTGCTTGTTTCGGCAGGCGGTGCGGCAATTTCAGGAACCGCCCTGGTTTTTGCTGAAGCTTCCGCTTTATGTCTGCCTGTGTGTGAAATAATCGCAGTGCTGCTGTGTCTTAACCTTGCACGCAACACAGACAGAAGAACCAATCTGTTTTTCTGCATTATGTATGAAATAGGAATTTTACTCTGGACATTCATTTCCGGCGCTGCACTGACAAAGCTTACAGGCTCAGCTGCTTTTGCAGACAGGGGCGCAATCGAGGGACAGCTTTCCCTGTGGATTGTGAATCTTATACTTATCATTGCCGCTGTGCTTATTTATAAAGGCAGGGATATAACGCTCAGAAACGCTTCCCTGGCGGCTGTTTTTGCAATGTTCGGCACTGTCATTTTTTCCGACCAGGCCGCTTCTGACGATTTGTCATTTACATATCTTATTCTCTCGGTTGTTCTTCTTACAGGAATTATGGTGTACAGGCTCAATAAGCAGTATGAAACAGAAAAAGAGCTTTCCGAGCTTAAAGAACAGCAGGCGCAGCTGCTGGAACGTGATTATAACGTACTGAACAAGGCATATTCCGAAAATGCACGAACCTTTCACGATATGCATAATCATATCGGTGCTGTACGCAGTCTGCTGACCGCAGAAAAATATGACAAGGCCATTGAATATCTGGACAATTTACAGAAGCCCGTAAGCGGCATTGCTTCAAACGTATGGACAGGTGACGAAACTGTTGACTATCTCATAAACAGCAGAATTGCCGCTGCGGAAAATGAGGGCATTGATTTTGAAACGCAGATTGAATTCCCGAAAAACACCAATATAGGCGGTGCGGATTTATGTGCGGTGCTGGGTAATCTTCTGGACAATGCCTTTGAAGCGGTACGCAGGGACGACTCAGGCAAAAAACGCAGTATAAAGCTTACAATACGCAGAATAAACCGTATGCTTGTTATAAAGGTTGTGAATACCTTCAACGGAGAGATAAACATTACAGGCGGCAAATTAAGGACCACAAAAACCGACGGCGGACTTCACGGCTGGGGTGTGGTAAGTGCAAGAACTGCCGCCGCCAAATATGACGGAACCATTACTACAACCGCAGAAAACGATATTTTCACAGTGGTTGCCACATTATCCTTCTGAACAATTCACGGACAAAAAACTGCCGTTTGCGGACATTTCCGCAGACGGCATTTTTTTGTGTTATTATGTAATCACAGCAAGGCGAGCCGCCTTGGGCGGTTCCTGCCTTTTTCAAAATTCTGCCTTGTCAGAAACCGCAAAAACGGCAGGGCACACAAATCAATTTAATCATATACAAACAATGGAGGAAATATTATGAGACACGTTTACACAAGAACAATTATCGGAATCATCTGGCTTATCGCCGCAGTTGCAGGACTCTTCACCGCAAACTTCTTAATGGCGGGTGTGGGAATTGTTGCAGGCATCATTTATCTGAACTCTGCAAACAGCATGAGAAAAAAAGAAAAGGAAAACAAGTAATGAACGAAAACATCCTGGAAATAAAAAATCTTTACGGCTGGTACAAAAAGGCAGGCAACATACTTTCAGAGCTTTCCTTTGACCTTTATAAAAACGAAATCGTGGGACTTATCGGTCTTAACGGTGCAGGAAAAACCACACTTATAAAAATACTTTCGGGACTTCTTGAAGGCTACAAAGCTGACAGCGTATGCTTCGACGGAAAAGCAGTAAATTTCCGTGACGGAAAATTCAAAAATCAGCGTTACACCGTTTTTTCGGAAGACAGCTCCTTCGGATATTTCACATTCAGAGAATACATCTCCTATGTTTTTTCAGCTTACGGCAAAAAGCTCGGCGATGTATCGGAGCTTGTAAAGGGCTTTCACTTTGAAGAATATGAAAACAAGCTTTTAAAGGACTTATCCATGGGCAACCGACGCAAGGTAAACCTGATAACCGCCTTTGCACTGAAAGCGCCTCTGCTTTTTCTTGACGAGCCTGTAAACGGACTGGATTTTCAGAGCACAGAGTTTTTATACAGCCTCATTTCAGGCTATAAGGAATACGGTACACTCCTCTTTTCATCACATATCTTAGAAAGCATAACCCTTACATCAGACAGGGTTATGGTTCTTGAAAACGGCAGGATTTCACGCACATTCACAGGCGGAGAAATAACCGCAGAAAGCGTAAGAAAGGTACTTAAACTGGACAATGTTATTTGATGTATTCAGAAAAAAGCTGTTCGGAAACGGCTTTGAAAAAATCTTGAAATATATTGCTGTAAGCGTAATAATTTTCTTCGGGCTGTATACAGCGGAAATAAGAATTCAGATTGCTCCCTTTATAAAATATCTCATGACGGGAACATTCACCGCAGGCATTATGTGGCATTCGCTGTCCTCTGACAACTCCGCAGAGCTCAGCGGAATCATAATGCTTCCCTTCAGAAAGCACAGCTTCACTTTCTCCTACATCGGCGCATACGGACTTTATACCATAATCACAAAATCAGTACTTTTAATCGCTGTAATTTCTGCCGTTTCAGCTCCGACAGTAACAGAGTTTATCGGAATGGTTATCTGCACATTAAACGGCATTTTCGTAACATCGGCCGTATACCTCATGAAAAAGCGCCGTGTTATGAGCCTTATCTGGGCGGCGGCTTCCGTTGCAGTGCTTTTTACAGAATATGCGCTTTTTTTACTTGGTGCAAATCTGGTTTTATCCGCAGCAGTTCTTACAGCCGCAGACCCCTACAATTTCATCAACAGCCTTTCGTCGGTTTCAGTTCATAAAGGCTCTTACAGACACAGCGTCTGGAAATATCTTTTCCGTTATATGACCGCACGTAAGAATTACCTTATCAACAGCGCTTTCATGTGGGCTGTGGGAATTATACTTCCCTTTTATTTAAAGGACTCTGTCGGCACTGACTTTCTTCCCATGGGCTTTGCGATTCTTTCAATAAACACACCTCTCTGTGTGCTTATTTCCGCCGACAAATCCCTTCGTGAAGCGATAGATTTTCTCCCTTCGGGTGTGCGTATGTTCTGTCTGCCCTACTTTTCATTCATAGCACTCAATAATCTTCTCGCCTATACATTCTATCTTGTAAGCTTCGGTCTGCAGACAGGCGGAATCGAAATTAAAAATATTGCAATTGCAGTTGTTTTTGCTTTGCTTGCGGCTTTCGGTTCGGTATTCATGGAAATGAAATTCCCCCTTACAGACTATAAAACCGAAAGCGATTTATGGCATCATCCCAGAAAGTATATCATTCCCGGCTCGCTTCTGCTTATCGCAGGACTTACGTGCATGATATAACTTGCATATTCCGATCCGACGACCCCGTTTACTTTTCAAACGGGGCTGTTTTCATGCAGGAAGATTGACATTTATGTCAGAATATGGTATAAATTTATAAGTAAAAAGGAGAGGAAAACATGAAAGCAAAAATTATACCCCTTATTATTTCAGCCGTAATATTTTTAGCGGGCTGTATCACGGCAATTGTAGGCGTAGCCACGAACAGCGGTAGCGTGCAGACTTATCCGAAGCTTGACCTGTTCAACATTACCGACGAGGATGTAGGTAAAACCTTTACCGCCAGCGTGTACAGCGATGTTATGTATGCCGACGACACGGAAAACGGCTCACTTTTTCTTATTTGGATATACAGTACCAATACTGACGATTCCGATATGCTTGCTGTAGGAAGCGAAGATAATGACTCGCTTATGGTAATAGCCTTTGACGTGCCGAAAAGTGTTCTATCCGTCTATGAACAAGCAATGAGTACGGGCGAATACAGCGAGGAAACGCCGTTGACCTTCAGCGGCACTGTACGCAGAAGCAACGATGAAATCACAAGAAAATTATCCGACCAGATTACCTGGTATTATAATTATCTGGAAGAGATATATGGAGAAGAAAATCCTGCCGACGAAGAAATTTTCGCAAAAAGCTATGAGAATATTTCTCCCTACTACATTGAGGTTGAGGGAACGCCAAACGGTGATGTACTTATCATAATCGGCGGTGCTGTAATGGCAGTTGCTGTTATTGCGGTTCTTGTAATTCTGTTCGGCAAAAAAGCACTTATTATCATTGCCGCTTTAATCTTAATCCCTGTAATAATCCTGCTTGTTTCTCTTTTTGGGAAACTCAGTACAATGGCATCGGTAACAGAGATGGCTGACGGACTTTATAAAATGGACTGCCGATACGATTACAAGTGCGACAAATTCCTCAATTCAGACGTGGATACCATCGACGAGCTTATCGAATGGATAACAAATGAACATTTCTTCGGCATAGATATGGAAATTGACACGGGCAACTTCGGCTGCTGCGGCTTTGCCGCCGTAAATCCCGACGGGCAGCACCTTTTCGGCAGAAATTTCGACTATGAAGAAACCGATACCCTTGTTTTCTATACCGACCCCGAGGACGGCTACGCCTCCTACGGTGTGACCGACCTTAAATTCTTTGATATCGGAACGAAGCACGGACTTGACGGAAATGATATTGCCGCAAAGGCGTTTATGCTTGCCGCACCTTACGTCACCATGGACGGCATCAATGAAGCAGGCGTCGGCGTCGGCATTTTACAGCTTAATATTGATGAATTACACCAGGACAACGGCAAATCCGACCTGCTGATTTTCGCAGCAATAAGAGGAATTTTAGACAAGTGCGCAACCGTTGACGAGGCAATTGAGCTGCTTTCAGGCTACGATATACACTCCTTCCTTTCCCGTTCATACCATCTGTTTATTACAGACAAGACAGGAAAATCCGTAATTGTGGAATGGACTGATGAGGAAACCTTTATCGTGGAAGACACTGCCTGCACCAACGATGTAATGAGCAACAACAAATTCTACGACCCCGAATGGTCATGCAGAAGATATGACACAATCAAAAGCAGACTTTCTGAAAAGAATGGCATTCTCACCGAAGATGAAGCCATGACAGTCACTTCCGACGTCAGCAAGGACAGTACCGGCTTCAGCACTGAATGGTCATGTGTATATAACCTTGATGAATTCACCTTTGACATCTGCCTTGACAGGAATTATGACACAAAGTATTCTTTCTCAAGAGAAGATTTCAGATAATAACAAAAGCACTATCTGCAGGATAGTGCTTTTTTATTTATAATGTGACTCAGATAAGTATACCGTCACAATGGTCGATTTCATGCTGAATTATCTGTGCTGTCCAGCCGCTGAATGTTCTGATTCGTGTGCTGAAATCCTCATTCTGCCATTGCACCTTGATTGTCCTGAAACGCTTGCAGCGGCGCGGTCCGCCGAGCAGCGAAAGACATCCCTCTTCCGTATCATAAGGCCCTGACTTTTTGATAATCTCAGGATTGAACATAGTCATGTAAGTGCCTTCGTTATCAAACACAATAATGCGCTTATGTACTCCTATCATATTCGCCGCCATGCCTACACAGCCGTCCTTGTGCGCTGTAAGCGTATCAAGCAGATCCTTTGCCGTTTCAATATCATCCTTTGTTGCAGGTTCTGATTTTGCGGCAAGAAAAATCGGATCGTGCATAAGCTCTTTTACCATAATATCATTCCTTTACTGTATTTTATAAATTAAGCTGCCAGCCGCAGTCACCGTGATATATCATCTGCTTTGTCATTCCTCCGTCAATGCAGATGTTTTCGCCACTGATAAATCCCGCCATATCGGAGCAGAGATACAGCACCATATTTGCAATATCAGGCGGCATTCCTACTCTGCCCGCAGGCTGCTGCACAGCGTCGGCACCTTCATAAACAGTGTAATTGTTATCAATCCATCCGGGAGAAACAGAATTCACACGCACCTTGCCCGCAAGACTTACGGCAAGCGCATGGGTAAGCGCCGAAATGCCGCCCTTTGCAGCGGTGTAACTCTCAGTTTCCGCCTGGCTCATACGGTCACGGGAAGAGGATATATTCACAATCGAAGCCCCTTCGGAAAAATACGGCGAAAATAGCTTCGCAAGGTAAAAAGGAGCTGTAACACCTACTTTAAGAGCATACTCAAAATCCTCGTAACTGCCATCAGTGATACCGCACATTTTCGGTGCGGCATTATTGATAAGAAAATCAACCTTTCCGTATTCTGAAATCACCTTTTCCGCAAATTCCTCCAGCGTTTTCTTGTCGGAAAGATCACCTGTGAAAAAGTCATTTTCAATAAGATCGATAACACACACAGTTGCTCTCGCTTTTTCAAACTGCTCCCGTATACATTTTCCTATGCCGCCTGCACCGCCTGTCACAACTGCAATTCTGCCACCGAAATCAAACATATCAGCACCTCCGCCATATATTTTCAATAATTAATGTTAATATATCACAAACTCGCCTGAAATGCAAGTAAAATCGGCTCTTTCCCCTTGCTTTATTTCGCAGAATATGATATAATGCACGTAATAGTAATATAAAGACAAAAAGACAATCGGAGAATATGATATGGATAACAAAACTCTGGATATGCTGCATAGTCTGCTGAGCAGAATCCCTTATACAGACAGCAATGAGAAGCTTGACGAACTTCTGAAAGAATACGGCGGAAGTATACCCGATGTACTTCTTCAGGACATCAGGGAAATCAGCACAAGACTCATTACACTTCACGATTTAAGCAGTAATAAACTGAAACTTACCGAGCAGGAGTATGAGGAACTTGCGGAAACAAACAGGATTATCGACGAAAATATGTTCGATTACCATTTCCAGCCTATCGTCAATACTGTTGACGGTGAAATTTATTCCTATGAAGCGCTTATGCGCCCACGCAGCAAGCTTTGTCCCAGTCCGTTCCATATTATCCGATATGCTGAGATTGCAGGAAGGCTCGACGATATTGAAACTGCCACATTCTTGAATGTCCTTACAATTATTGAGGAAAAGAAAGCTCTGTTCGGCGGCAGAAAAATATACATAAACAGTTTCCCCGAAACCGTTCTCTCCGTTGAAGATTTTGAACGTGTATCGGAATTGCTGAAACACAACCCTGATACTGTCGTAGTGGAAATGACGGAACAGTCGCAGCTTGCTGACGAAAGGCTTGCAACAATAAACAACTTATACAGACAGCTGGGTGTTGAAATAGCCATTGACGACTACGGCACAGGATATTCAAACGTACAGAATCTTCTGCGTTATATGCCTGAATATGTAAAGATTGACCGTTCGCTTATCAGCGAAATTCACGATAACAAGAAAAAGCGCCATTTCGTAAGAGAAATTATTGAATTCTGTCACGATAACAATATCAGTGCGCTTGCTGAGGGTGTTGAAACCACAGAAGAACTCCGCACAGTAATTCTTCTCGGTGTTGACCTGGTTCAGGGCTATTACACTTCAAGACCCTCTGCCGAAATCCTTGATACTATTCCCTATGAAATAAGACAAGAAATAAAATTGTATCGTCAGGAGCGCGAGGAGGGTAAAAAGCTTCATGTCTATACCGCAGGACCATCCGAGCGTGTACTTCTCGACAGACTTGTAAAGGAAGGTTACCACTGCGTCCTCATCGGTAAAAACGGAAGCGGCGATGTTACTGTCACAAGCTCTCCCGGGCTTGAGGCTGAAATGCACATAGAGGTTGCAAAGGACTTCAAAGGCTCTGTAACTATTGAAAACACTTCCATGTCAAACCCGAACGAGCGCCTGCCTTGTATAAATATAGGCGAGAACTGCGATGTAATTCTTAATCTTTCAGGCATAAACTATATGAAAAACGGCATAAAGGTCCCCGAAAGCTCAAAACTTACAGTCAAAGGTGACGGACAGCTCAGAATTTCTATTAAAGGCACAGGCTTCTATGCAATCGGTAATGATGAGGAATCATGTCACGGTGAGCTTGTGTTTGAGACAGGAATCATGGTTGAAAACAATTCCGCATCAGGAGTATGTATCGGCTCGGGTCTGGGCGGTAAAATCCGTATTATCCGTGGACAGTTCATTCTCAACATGAGAGGATATTTGGGTGTAGGTATCGGCGCACTTAACGCTGATACAGAACTTGAGCTATTTGCCTGTGACATAACCATGGACAACACTCTCCAGATGGGCGTAGCCATAGGCTCGTTAAACGGCAGCTGCACGGCCTGCATCGCACATTCATCTGTAAAAATTTACCTTTCAGGTAACGATGTTGTGGGAATAGGCACATTGAACGGCAGCAAAAACCGCATCGACATCTGTGAAGCAAGTGTTATCTTCGATATTGTAGCAGACCGTTGTTCCGCTATTGCAGCCCTCGAAGGCGAAACATCCCTTGACGTAAGCAAGACATGTATGCATATAACCTCAAAAGGTGATTACGCCCTGGCTATCGGAGGCTATACCAGCAATACGGAACTTAAGCTTTCAAACTCAGATTCATCCATCAACCTTATAACAAAAGCTGATTATAAGAACTATGTCACCAGAGAGCGCATGGATATTTCAGGCGGCAGAACAAGAATCAGCGTAAATCAGGAAGAAATACTGATTTAAAAGCATTTTTCCGCAACATAAACCCCGTATCTGTGCGATAATCATATACGGGGTTTTATCATATCACAAAACGGCAGAAAATCCGCTCCTTAAAAATCAGAAAAAGTAACCATTATATTAAATTGTATATGAGTATTTACAATTTATAAGACTACGTTTTGTTATTTATTAACGAAATTTAATTTCATATAGCGAAACATATGGTAATTTGAATTCAAATATGCTATAATCTAAAAAAACACCTGTCAAATATTGAATTTATATACAACTCTCGGTATTTTACATTACAGTAAGGGGGTAATTATTCTGGCTATCAAGGAATTTATAGCGGCGATGACGCTGAAAGCGAAAATAATAACCGTATCGGCAGCCGTTCTTATAACAGGCGGCACTGCCGCTGCCGTAGGCGTTGCGCTTTCACAGCCTGAAGAATATCGCATCATAAAGGTTTTCGAAATGAATGGCAGTGCGGTTGTCGAAAGAGATGATTCAGGCAGCATTTCCGCATACGAAGGAATGAATCTTGAAAACGGCGATGTTCTTACCGTTGACGATGAAAGTACACTGCGTATCGTTATGGATAACGACAAGTATGTATTGCTGGACGGCGGCACAAGTCTGAAACTCAACGCAACAGGCAGTGCCGAAAACAGCAAGACAAGAATCGAACTGATGAGCGGCGAAATACTCAACGAAATCACCAGCTCGCTGTCATCGGATTCTATCTATGAAGTTGCCACACCAAAGGCTGTTATGGCGGTACGTGGAACCAGCTTCGTAGTAAAAGTCGAAGATGACGGAAAAGGCGGTTACATAACCCATGAGCAGACGCTTCAGGGTAAAGTACACATAGAGCTTCTTTCTCCCGACGGAAGCAAAACAGGAAAAAGCGTCCTTGTTGATGAGGATAAGAACGTTACAATTTCCACAACGCCAAATGCAGGCAGCAGCAACCCTGCCGAGGTTGACGGAATTTCAGTCTTTGTAGTTGAAAACGAAGACGGTGGATACAACATTGTGCCGAATCCCGAGGATGCGGTTACCGAAATAAATTATGAAAACATTTCGGATAATGTAAAGAAAATCGCTATTTACTCCGACGACAGTAAGCTTATGGTACTGGACGAAGAGGTGGCAAGGAAAATAAGAAACATTCTCACTCCCGAACCCGAAGTCACAACCACAACAACCGAAGCAACAACTTCCACACCTCCGGTTTCCACTCCTGCAGCTCCGCCTGTCACAACTACTCCTGCGTCAATGATTGCTTTTGAAACGACAGACGAAACAACTATCATTACCGAAACAACTACCGTTGCCGATACAACTACGACTGAAATAACAACTACTTCAGAGGCAGTTACTACAACCGAGGCAACAACTACAGCTGAAACAACAACTGCTACTGATGCAACTACTACCGAAGTGACAACAACTGCTGAAACAACCACTTCGGCTGAAACAACCACCACACCCGCAACAACAACTACTCCTGTAACATATGTACCTGTCACAACTGTTACAACCGTGCCCGTTACAACCCCGGAAGCTACCACAACAACAGCTGAAACAACCCCTGAAACCACAACTACTACAACTACGGCGGAAACAACTATTACAACAACTACAACTGCCACAACAGAAGAACCGATAGAAACCAACAAGGTTGAATTCATCTACAATAACTCAACAATCAGCAACGTCGATATTGAAGTGGGCGAAATGCTTTACGAAAGTGATTTACCCAGTATAAGCGAGCTTGGTCTTGATGAAGGAACCACAGCGTTTATAACATGGCGTGCCGACGGCAATGAAATAACTCTGCCCTATCTGGTTGAAAGCGATATCACCCTGATAGCTGACCCTTGCAGTTATATCAACATCACCTTCGTGGGTCTTGACTCTGAAGTTCTGCTTGAAACAAAGGGCTGGTCCATGCACTCCGTCAATGACGTAGGCATAGTTCCTCCCGAAATCACAGGCGTATCCGAAGGCTGTATCGGCGAATGGGAATACTACAACCGTATTGTCACTTTCGATGAAGACCTGAGCGGTGATTACATCTTCTACGCAAAAGAATACATTGTACTTACCTTTGCAAACATCGACGGTAATGAAATCAGCTCCCACAAGCTCAGAAAATCCTCTCAGTCACTTTCAAGTATCGGTATGTCAACTCCTGAGATTCCCGCAATTGAAGGACTTGTTGCCACAGAATGGATTGACAGCGACGGAAATGTAATTACAGACACTACAAATTTCAGCAAATCGGTAACAGCCACACCCGATTACGGTCCCGAAACTGTTACTCTGACCTTCGTTGATATTGACGGAAATGAAGTCGATACCCTGACATTTGAAAAGGGGCTCAGCGCTTCCGCATCAAATATGACATTCCCCGATATTCCCCCAGAGGAAAATATGATTTCCGACTACTGGATTGACGAAAACGATAACCAGGTAACAGCCGATACTGTATTTGACGTCTCCGCAACTATAAGACCTAAGTACACAGAGGTGCTTTCGATTGTCTTTGAGAATGAGGATGGAACTGTCCTCCAGTCCTTTGCAGTACCCAGCGGAAAGACAATAGCATACGTAGACGGGGTTGTTCCTGATATCCCTGAAAAAGCCAACAATTTAGCCAAAAAATGGCTTGGCAAGGACGGAATGGATTACGGCACCATAACCGAATCTTCGGTATTTACAAAATCCTTTGTGTTTGTGCCGACCTACACACCTGTTCCTCAGAGCACCGTTACAGGCCAGTCGTCGTATACCATCAACTTTACGTTAGTAACTCCAGGTTATACCATTGCTTCAAACGGCAGCACTACTTATTCCGAATCGCTGTTTTACAACGAAGAAATCGGTATACTGACGCCGAATCCCACAGAAAATACATATTTCCGCTATTATGTCAACGATACGGAATTTGTTTCAACCGCAACTGTTGCTGATATTGTTACTACATTCGGCTCCGCATCATTCACTGATAAAATAATAAATATCACACTTAAAGTCGATACATTATAACAGACAGCACGCAAAAGTGAACGGCTTAAAATTCAATGCAGAGTATTATGCAGGCAGGCACACGGAATCAACCTTGTGCCTGTTTTTCATTACTTATAATCAGACTTGCAGGAAATCCGATTTATAAAACAAAAACACAGAAAAGTGTTGCTAATAATAAAAAAATGCTATATAATTAATTTACAGACCATAAAACTACGGAGAAAATGAAATGGATAATTATGTAACAGAAAAAGCAGCAATTGAAATTATCAGGGAAATGATTGGAAAGCTGCCTGAAATCAACATCGACAAAGGTCTTGCTACCTGTGTGGATGACGAAGAGTTCTATATTGAGCTTTTTACCGATTTTGTAAATCTCGATATCAAAGAACAGCTGGTGCGTTTTATGAATGCGGATGACCACGACAATTACTGCATCCGTATACACGGATTCAAGAACAACGCATATTCCGTGGGCGCAACCGCACTCGGCGACCTTTCCTACGAAATGGAAAGAATAAGCCGTGAAGCTCTGACGGAAGAACTGAAAAATCTCCAGACTTCACTCTTTGAGCAGTTTGACAGAATCTGCCTGATTTTCAATCAGATAGCACAGGGTTGAGAGGAAAAATAAAATGATTGTCTATTATTCACTGGCGACAATACTTGCCGTTATTAATCTTGTTATCCTTATTTTTGCATTTGAAAATAAAAAAGTAAACTATTTCTTCATGATGCTTATTCTCATCATGGCGATTTCAAACGGCGGTTATCTTGCTATCGGTCTTTCAAACAGTGCCGAAACCGCAATACTTGCCAATAAAATTGCATATGTGGGCGGATGCTTCACCTCACCCATTATGATTTCGCTTATCTGCTGGATATGCAACTGCCGCATCAACAAGTGGATAAGACTCATAATGTATACGTACTGTTTCTTTGTTTATGGATTGATACTGACGGTCGATTACAATGGCATTTACTATACCGATTACGATATAAGCAAGCTGTGGGATTCAACAATTCTTGTAAACACATACGGACCGGGACACATACTGTTCAACATCATTCTGTACGGTGCTATAATCATACAGATAGGGCTGCTTGTTTACAGCATGGCAAAAAAGCGTTCAGTATCAAGAAAAAATCTTCATCTTCTTATTGCGCTGGAAATATTCAATGTAGTTACATTCTTTATAAGCAGGCTTATTAACCCCGAGCTGGAAATCATGCCCGCATTATTCGTCTTTGACGGATGGATTCTTTTATTTGTTCACCACAGAGTAAAAATTTATAACGTCGAAGAAAATGTCACATCTTCTTTCAGCAAGCAGCAGAAAAACGGATATATCATGTTTGACAATAAATTCAATTATCTGGGTTGCAACAAGCTTGCAGAGGATATCCTGCCGCAGCTTAAGGAGTGCTATGTGGATCTTCCCGTTACAGGCATTCCTGTACTTGAAGAAATCCTGAATAAAATAACTATTGATGATTACACGGAAATGATAACCACTTTCAGGATAAATGAAAGACATTTTGAATGCCACATAACCAGAATACTGCACAATGAAAAGAGCCACGGTTACATACTGGAATTTATTGACGACACTGAAAAGTGGAAAAACGTAAACTCTCTTTCCAGCTACAACACAATCCTTGAAGAAAAGGTCAGAGAGCAGACAGATGAACTGCGCCAGAAGCAGGAAACCATCGAAGAGCTTTTCACTCAGACGGTTACCGCACTCAGTGAAGCCGTCGATGCAAAGGACAGATATACCAGCGGTCATTCAAAGCGAGTTGCGGAATATTCACGCATTATTGCAGAAAGAATGGGCAGAAGCAAGGAAGAACAGGACGAAATCTACCGTGCGGGATTGCTCCATGATGTAGGTAAGATACGTATTCCCGTTGAAATAATCAACAAGGCGGGAAAACTCACAGATGAAGAATATAACATTATAAAAATTCACCCTGTAACAGGATACCACATTCTCCGTGGAATCTCAGGCAGCAACCTTATTGCTATGGCCGCAAAGTATCATCACGAAAGATATGACGGCAAGGGATATCCCAACGGGCTTGCGGGCGATAAAATCCCCGAAGCGGCAAGAATTCTCGGTGTTGCCGATTCCTATGACGCTATGACCAGCAACCGTAGCTACCGAAAAGCATTACCCCAGGATGTGGTAAGAGCTGAAATTGAAAAAGGCAAGGGTACACAGTTTGACCCTGTTGTTGCAGATATAATGCTTCAGATGATAGACGAGGATAAGGACTATCGTATGCAGCAGGCAGATAATATGCACAGACGAATCCTCACTGTTGACGATGAGCCTATGAATAATAAGATTATCGCCCGCATCATGAAGGACGAGCCTATGTACGAAATCGTTTCTGCAGTAAGCGGCGCCCAGGCGCTTGAGATTCTTGAAAAGGAAAGCTTTGACCTTATTATGCTGGATGTGAAAATGCCAGGCATGAACGGTCTTGAAACACTCAGACACATCAGAAAGAACTCCGATACTCCCGTTGTGCTTATGACAGGTGACAAGGAGCTGGAGGCTTCCACAGAATTTGCTGAGCTTGGATGTGATGACTATATTACAAAGCCTTTCCTGCCGCTTCTTATCAAGGAAGTTGTGCATAACATGACCGAAAGAACCACAGTATAGCGAAACACTCCGCAGCTTAAGGTGGATATCCGTATAGAAGCTTTACAGGCATTACTGAGGAAAACCCTTTTGTAAAAGGGCTTTTCCTCAGACTCCTTTCCGAAAACTTTTAATTTTAATTTAAGCCTGACAGGGTAATTTACCCTGTCAGGCTTAA
>JAGALB010000053.1 GCA_017625405.1 Ruminiclostridium sp.
ATCTGGTGGAATTCTACGAAATCCTTTGTCCAGCCCATACCGATTGTGGGCTTCCAGCCGTAAGCGTTGCACCATGTGATCCAGAATCTGTCTTCGATCCATACGCATCTGGGGTCATAGCCGTACTGCCAGGGGTTAGCTGCAGCTGTTTCGGGATCGTCGTTGATCCATTCAACCTTCTTTTCGTTGATATCCCAGTGGATACCATCCTTGGAGAAGCCGGCATGGATAGCCATATTTCTTTCCTTGTCGTCAACACGGAATACACCTGCGAACTTGTAGTCGCCCTTTTCAAAAGGAACTACTGCGCTGTTGAAGATAGAGTTGCTTGTGGGAAGTAAATCTCTGGGGATTACGGGGTTAGCGTCATAGCGCCAAACTACATCCTTGCAGCCTTCGGGTCTGTCCTGCCAGGGCATGTTGGGGAGAGAGGGCTGATTTAAAACTTTTACGCTCATGATTATTTTATCCTTTCCGTTGAAATGCATAATCTCTGCATTTCCTTGATTTATAGCGGTCTGCCGCCTTACATATTCCATTATATATAATAAAACAATTTCTGTCAATACGATAAAATAAACAAAATAAACAGAATTTTTAGGTAAACCTGCACAAGCGATTAACCTAATTTAAGTAAATTAAGCTGTAAACGTTTTCGGTTACGTAAAAGGTATACGATTACAGCAAAAATGCACTTAAGTTATATCCCGGTAACAAAAATGTAACTTTAATATCATAAATAATACTTTTTTCACAAAATAAAAGTAAGAATTTTGTAAGAGTACACTATTGTTATATAAACTTTCCTATGATATAATATAATTACATACATAGGCGCATAAATAAATTGAACGGAGGGTGTACATGGCATATTTCTCATACATTGCTACTGATGCCAATGGTACAAAGGTAAAAGGAAAAGATTATGCAGATGATTATCTCGATTTAACCTCGAAGCTGCGTGAAAAGAATCTTTTCGTTACTCAGTATACCGAAATAGAAGAAAAGCAACAGGACGCAAAGTACAAATTCAAAACTGCCGATCTTGCATTCTTATGCAGACAGTTAGCTTCAATGCTTACGGCAGGTATCAGCCTTGTAAAAAGCTTACATATCCTTTATACACAGGAGGAAAACAAGAAGGCAAAGGCAGTTCTTCTTGAAATCTACGAGGACGTACAGAAGGGTCGTTCCTTCTCGGAAGCTATCCAGTCCCGTCCCGGCGTATTCCCCAACCTTTTCGTAAGTATGGTTGCGGCCGGTGAAGCTTCAGGTAACCTTGACTCTATCATGAACAGAGTTGCCGACCACTACGCAGGTGAAAACAAGACAAACAACAAAATCAAGAGTGCTATGACATACCCTATGATTCTGGGTATCCTGCTTATCGGTGTATTCTTCGGTCTGTTTATTTTCATCATGCCGATGTTCCGTGATCTTGCAGGTGACGATATGCCCGCACTTTCTGCAGCAATGTTCTCTATAAGTGACTTCATGATTGCATACTGGTGGATTATTATTATCGTTGCGGTTGTTCTTGTTCTTGTAATAAGAATTGTTATCAAAATTCCTTCAGTCCGTTTCAAATGGCATCAGACTCTTATAAAGCTTCCGAAAATCGGTGTACTGATGTGTACAATCTATACGTCACGTTTTGCAAGAACAATGTCCAATCTTTTCGCTTCCGGTCTTCAGATGGTAGACTGTATCGAAAAGTCTGTTGACACACTTAACAACCAGTACATTGAAGAAACCTTCCACGGTCAGGTTGTTGAAGACGTAAAGCACGGTGAAGCACTTTCAGTTGCTATTGCAAAGACAGGTATCTTCCCCGGTATCTTTACTTCCATTATCATGGTCGGTGAAGAATCCGGTGCGCTGGACGATATTCTTTCCAAGTCCGCTGACTATTACGAGGACGAAGCTGATACAGCTATCAGTAAGCTGGTAGGTCTTCTTGAACCTTGTATGATCATCTTCATGGGTCTTATGATCGGTATGATTCTTGCCGGTGTATTCCCTATCCTTTACAGCGGTATGGGCAATATGGGCAAATAATCCACGAAAAACGAAATTTAATCTTAGAGAGGTGCAATAAATGTTATCAATTGATATTACCGACAAGCAGGTTAAGCTTGTCAGAGGAACACTGAGCGGTAACAAGATCCGTGTTCTTGAAGTAGAAACCAGAGACCTTACCTTAGGAAGCGTAAGCAATGGTTATATTACCGATATTCCTATGGTTGCCGGCGAAATCACAGACATCATCGCTACAAAGAACATCAAGGAAAAGGAAGCGATTGTCTGCATCAACTCCGGTTCTATCCTTTACAAGGATCTTACAATCCCCAAGCCCAAGAAGATCACAAACTCTGCTGCTATCGAAGCAATGATCCTCAACACAATGGGTATTACAAAGGAATATAATATATCATATTCCATCGTAGGCGAAACCAAGGATGAAAATGACGCTCCCATGCTTCAGCTCCTTGCAACAGCCTGCCCCCAGAGAATGGTTGATGGTTATATCCGTCTGTTTACACAGCTCGGTCTTAACTTAAAGCAGATCAACATCTCCAACAACTGTATTTCACGTCTTATTCTCAACACTCCCAAGCTTGAATCGGCAATGCCTCTCATGCTTGTTCAGGTTGATAACGACTTCGTAAACATCAACCTTTACGAAGGCGGCCAGGTAACACTCAACCGTTACACAAGAATTGACCCCTATGATTACGGCAATGACGACGACTATGTAAACCAGGCTGTTTACAACGAAGTTTTCCGTACAACACAGTTCCTTTCACAGCGTAAGGATGCAAGACCTCTCAAGGAAATCATGTTCTACGGTCAGGTAAGAGACTTTATCGCTCTTTCCAACGCTGTATCTTCCTTTAACGTTCCTGCTCACATCCTGAGCATGCCCAATAACATCGTTACATTCTGTGATTTCGATTTCTCCGAATACGCAAATGCAATCGGTGCTTTCTACAAGGTAAGAAAAGACCTTGACCATATCAACCTTCTCGATTCTTCCGCAGTTAAGGAGAAGAAGGGTGCAAACACATTCCTTATCGGTGTAGGTGTTGCAGCTGTTTTAACTATCGGTGTAGTTGCCGGTGCAACATTAGTGTGCAACTCTATCGCAGATGCAAAGCAGACCGAAGCTGACAGAATCAACGCTGAAATCCAGAGTGAAGAAATGCAGTCAAAGGTTGCTCTGCTCGACTCCAAGGTTACAGTTTTTGATAACATCAACCTTTACAAGACAAACCTCAGCGACGCTGATGTTATGTTCCAGTATCTCCCCAAGGGAACAACAGAAGTAAGAAACAAGCTTCTTGAAGCCCTTGAAGGTCTTGATGAAGATACATACATTATTGAAACTATTGAAATCAAAGATTATAATGTAATTGTAAAATTGAATTCTGTTTCCAAGGATATGCCTACAAAGTATGTAAGAAACCTTATCGAACAGGATTACTTTGAAGCAATCGTATTCAGTGGATTTGAAGGCAAGGATCTCAGCGAAAACGAAAAGGAAGAAGATGCTTTCGAAACTGAAGCTCCCGCTCCCACAATCACAACAAAGGATGAGGAAGGAAATATCGTATATGCTTTCAATCTTACAATGAGAATCAAGGGAGGTAACAACGTTGAACTTAAGTAAAGTAGAAAAAATCATTATTATGGTGCTTGTTGTAGGCGGTATCCTCGCTGCAGGATTCTTCTTCATCTTCAAGCCCGCTTATGACGGCATCGGTAAGGCTGAAAGCAACCTTAAGAATGCTGAAACAGCACACGCAGATCTTATGACAAAGCTTGAAAGACTTAATACTATTGATGACGACATCAAAACTGCAAAAGAAGATGTAGCAGATCTCGAACAGAAATTCTATCCTGACCTTACAACCTATGAAGCTGTAGAAATCCTTCTTGCACAGCTCAAGGAAATGGAAATGGATACATTAGGCATTGCTGTTAATCAGCTCACTACTTATAAGCTTGAGCTTGAACATTTTGAAGAAGAGCCTGTGATTTATGACCTGAAGACATATTCACAGAATGCCAAGGAAGTTGACGAAAATGAAGTTGTACTTACTGAAGGTCAGTTCCGTGACGGCGACAAGATTTACACAATCACAATTTCCAATCCTTCCAATGTTACAATTACAGATGATGCAGGTGAAATTGTTGAACCCTCAAAGTTCACAGAAACAATGGAAGAAGCATATAAGGAAGCAATCTGCAAGTATGCTTTCAACGGAAAGATTGTTCAGAATGTAAGTGTAATCGAGCTTAACCTTGAGGTTACAGGTGAATACAAGAAGTATCTTGAATTTATCGATTATCTTTCCAATTTTGACAGAGCTACATATCTTCCTGAAGTTAAGTTCCCCATGACATATGAGTTAACAGCAGGAGAAGATGGAAAATACTACACAGATGATGGCGAAGAAATTGAAATTGATGTTGAAGATGGTATAACAGGTCCGGTAGCTGTTGACTTCAGAGATGACGATATAGTTAAAGACGTTCCTGTAAAGGTATTATTCTACGGTGTTGAACAGATCGAAGAACTTGAAAATGTTGACATCAACGGCGTTAAGATTGTAACAAATCAGTAAGACAGTTTCCCAGATTATGAAAGGAGGAAACAATGGCTAAGAAACCAATCAGCAGAGTTAGGCGCAAAAAGGGTGCCGTGCTGTTTGCGGTAATTTCAATTATGGCATTGCTTATCGCAATGGCATCTACCGCATATTTTACTGCAAGAAGCTCATATAACTCTGTAATCAGCAACTACAGTTATTCACAGCTGTATCTGTCAGCTATATCGGTTTCCGATATGGTTACTGAAGCGGTAATCAACGATTCAACCGCAGCAGCTACCGACCCTACAGGTTCATCTGACCCTGATAAGAACTACTTTGATTCACTTCGTGATTCTGTTCTTGCAATGAATACTGTAGGTCAGACAATGAATGCCTACACAGAAAACATTTCAGATGCTACTGCAACTGAAGAAGAAATCATTGCAGAACTCAGAGACGGCAATAACCCCACAGTTGCAGGTGTAATCGACGGTGTAGTAGTAAATATTGAACTTACCAGCGACGGCACAGGTCATCCCACAAGAGGCCCTGTTCCTGCCAGCGATGGTAAATCCGATTGGTACTGGTTCGAATACGCATACACATTTACTACAACTGCATATTACCGCAACAGTGCAATTACAGTTGAAGATGTAATTGTTACTGAAAAGGCAAGACTTTACACACCTGATAATCCTTCAGGCAGTGGTGGCGGCCCCGGCACACCCGGTTACAAGTATGATATAACAACTCCCAATGGAAGCAACGGCTCCTTCTCTACATTCTTTACCGCAACCGGCCAGGAGATCAAGGACGGTAAGATTGAACGTACAAAGAGAACTGTAAAGATCAAGACACACGAAATCAGTGATGACGCATTCTTCCAGAACACATCCACATATTTCGTAGATGGTAACAACAATAAGTTCGTAGGCGGCATTACATCCACAGGCTCTGTTTACCTTGAAAAGTTTACAACAGAGATCCAGGGCGACAAGAATGACTGGTGGATCGGTCAGGACCTTGTCATGACAAATAACAATGCCAACAACCTGAACCTTACAAAGGACAACAACCTTTATGTAGGTAACGACCTTGTAATTGCCGCAAACGGTAATATTACAGCCAAGGATATTTATGTAGAAGGTGACCTTTATATCATGGGTCAGGCTACATTCAATGCAAATCTTCACGTTTCCGGTAATATCTATTACGAAATGCCTCTCACCACAACAGATGAAGACGGCAACGTAATCACAACAGCTGCAGGTACAGCAGCTGCTGACGGTGTAAACTTAGGTTCAACAAGATACGATTATTACGGTTCCAACGGTTGGTCAGTAAACGGTACTCTTGATGTAAACGGCAAGGTTGAAGTTCCTGATGCAAAAACCCAATGGGATCCCAATTATGCCAAGTTTACAGTAAATAACCAGCAGGTTACAATTCCTACCGGTACAGCTGCAAGCACTGGCACAAACGGTATTGGCAAATATGACCCTACTGCTGTTCAGATTGATTATTCAAACCGTCTTCCTAACTATGAAACTGACAAGTTTGAAGATGTTTCTTCGACGAATAATGTAGCATCTGCTATTCAGAGTCAGGTAGGTAAGAACGTAGAATACTACAACTACACCTCTCCTCAGTCAGCATATAATAGCGAGCTTGATATTGACTTTACAAAGCTTGAACCTGTTACTGAAGAGAAGCCTGATGGTACAAAGGAAATCAAGTATTATGAGTATGTTGATGAGAAAACAAATCTCGTTATCAGAACTGAAACTTCTGACCTGAATGGCAATGTTTCCGTAACAATTCCTTATAAGAAGGATGGTTACATGATTGATATTAACGCTGCAAGTATTGATTCAATGCTCGGACCCAACGTAAATATCACATATAACCTCGAAACAAGTAATGATCCCAAGGCTACAGCAATGCCTGTTGTTCTCAAGAACAACATCCTTATTGACGCTGACGGTGACGGTGCTGAAGATGATCCCGGCTTCTCATGGCAGGGCAACAACTACAGCAGCAACGACAACTCCGACGGTACAAAGGTAGTTGCAGTGGGCAGCGGTAATATCGTTCTCGAAATGGCAAACATTGATAAGGACGGTAAATACGTACCTTATGACCCCAACAAGTACAATGAATATCAGACTGTAACATATGTTGCAGGTCAGAAGGAAGTTGTAGGTAATGAAGCACAGTGTAATCTTATCGGCGGTGGCGGAAACCTCAAGGACAATTACAGCAAGATGCTTCAGGCCGGTACATCCATACCCAAGGATGAATACCAGAACCAGATTATGCTGGTTTCCAACCGTAACGGTGGCATTGCATATGATGCCAAGCGTCAGAACAACGCTTTCTGCGGTTACATCTATGCGCCTAACGGTGAACTTGCGAACTACGACCCTAACGGCAACGACTGGGGTGAATCAACACCTGTATTCGGTGGTATGATTGTATCCACTTATAACGCACAGCTCTCCAATCTTATTTACGCAGAACCCAAGCCCTCCATCATTTCCAATATGCTCGGCTCTCTTAATCTCTGGGCACCCGGTGGCAGTGGTGGTGGTACCACAACAACAGTAACAGTTCCCGAAATCCCCGGAACACCTCCCACACCTCCGCCTCCTCCCGGACCCGGAAAATGGGGTGATCCTGAGGACACAGACATCTGGAACTTCAAGGGAAGCAATTTTGTAGGTTAATTTCTTGTTACCCGCCCTTCAAAAAAGGGCGGGTAAATGAGAGAAAGGAAACGCCATGAAAAATTTATTCAGACGTCTTAACGGACGCAAAGGTTTTACACTTGTAGAGTGTCTTATTGCGATTGCCGTATTTGCTGCCCTGACAATGGTCGTTTTTGCTATTCTTACAAATGCAAGAAATGCAACTGTAAAGGCAAATAAAACAGAAGATAATCTTACAACCCTTATCGGAAATGTTGTCGGAGACGAAAGCTACACAAGATATAATGCAAACAGCGAAGTTCTTACACTGAAGCTTTCATCAGGCGGCGAAAATTTCCGTGTTTCCTATACAGAAATTGACGGTTATAAGACCTTCGTCGTTTGCCCTAACACATCTTGTCAGTATTTCGCGGACAACAGCGAATTTATGCCTTGTGAACGTGTAGACTTTATCCAGACTGCACACTATACCTGTCCTAAGTGCGCTTCAAATTTTGTTCAGCAGCTCGTTTGCGAAGACTGTGGTGCCACAGCTTCACATACAGCTACTTCAGCTTTTACTTATATTTCCTCCACAGGAGGCTTTTACTGCAATAACTGCGGCGGTACAGGTGTAAGAGGCTCAAATGTTGATGCAAATGTTGTTAACAACGACAATCTCAACATCAAGTCACTCGTTCCCAATGCAATCGTTTATGGTTCAGTTGATCAGATGTCGGACAGAAATGACATCTTTGATTTACAGGATTCAACAGGCGGCACTATTTCCGGCGACATCAATATGACACTTTCATACACAGAAGGTGCTAACTCTTCTATCCCAGGAACATACAAGCTCAGACTCAAATCTGATGTCAGCGCTTCAAATTTCAAGATCCTCGTTGATCTTCCCGGTGGATATAAAATCCCCGCATCCTCATTCAGCGCTACTCTTGGAAACTGCAATCCCCAGTATGATTCCACAACAAATGCATACTACCTTGAATTCTACGACTGCACAACAAATGGTTACTGCGAAGCAGAATTCCAGCTTGTAAATGAAAAGAGCGGCTTATCTTTTGAACTTGACTATTATAACCCCACAGATGCTGACCAGAGCGGTCTTTCGGGTTACTGGTTCCAGATGACTTCCGCAAACGAAACTTATACAAGTTAAGGAGGTCCGATATGCTTAATTATTTCTTAAAATTAAAACGCAAAAAGGGCTTCACACTTGTTGAGCTTATTATCGTAGTTGCAATCCTTGCTGTTCTTATGGCTTCTGTTGCAGCCTTAAGCACTCCTATCAGACAGATGATCAACCGTACGGCATCTTCAGCTGATGCTATCAGTGCAAACGCTGTAATGGGCAACTACATCGAAAACAGACTCGGATTTGCTTCACAGATTGAAATTTACACTGCTGTCAATGCACGTACAGCTACAGGCGCAACAAGCGTCAACTCAAGCTTTACCAACATGGTCGGCAAACTCAATAGTCCCGGCAATGAAAATGACAAAGCAGGAATACTGATTTTCCATTATGCAGCTGATACAGTTGAGCCTGAAAAGTCGCACTATGAAATGTACGATGTGCCGATTACCAAAACAAGCACAAGCTATGGTGCAACTGCATTCGATGGCACAGTGCTGAATGATGATCACGCTGTTTTTGCTGAGAGCTTCTATGACTTCAGTCAGAATGTTTTCATTTTCCCCACTGAAGCTTCAGTAAACAAGGTACGTAACGATGTATATATGTCGGTAGATATCATTCCGTATGATTTTCTTCCCGATATGCTGGTTTATAATGGTGCTACAATCGATACAACATTAAAGCAGTATATTGCACCTACAACAGTTTCTGATTATTATGAGTACAAGTACAACAGAGATCAGGAAATTGCAGCAGGTGCAGGTGTAACAGTGTACACAGACGAAACATGCACACTTGGCGACCTGGATGGATTCAGATCCGGTCCTAAGGAAACTCTCACTTTCGAGCTTCAGAACATTCTTACAACAAGGGTTTCTGATCCTTCAGCAAATCTTGATGACCGTTTCGTTGTAACAAACTGTGCTGCTGGTGGTCTTTCTTCCATCGGCGGTTCGGATATAATGGTATTCTATTACATCCCAAAATACAAATAAAAAGCAAAACCCCGACAGAAAATTCTGTCGGGGGACAGCGATCAGCACATACGAGCTGTGTGCTGATCCCTGTTTATTAAAGAAGTCCCATATACCAGCTGATTATTTGTTCGCCGAACAGGAATGCAGCTGCAATACCAACTGAGAGATAAGGTCCGAAGACGATCTGCTTCTGGCAGCGTACATTGGCTACCTTATCATCTTCAATTGTAAAGGAGATTGCAAAATCACTGAACTGCTGTTCATTCAGCTTTTCGTTGAGAAGCCTGATGTCAGGAGCTGCGGACCAGAGTTTAAGGTCTGCACAGTCGTTTTCGATTTCACATTTTCCTTTGAAGATGTGACCGTAGAGTGCATCGCTCTTTCCTTCGACAACGCTGATGCCGTTTTCCTTCTGGTTTTCGTACCACTCCGATGCGATTCTTTCGATTGCTTCAGAAGCTTCCTTTTTCTTTTGTTTTGGGGTTGACAGGAGAATTATTCCACCGAATATTGCTCCGAGTACAATACCGATTCCTGCAGCGGGAACGATTCTCCAGCCGAGAAGCAGTCCGGTAGCAGTCATAAGCTGAGCGTCACCGCCGCCCATTGCACCAAGCATAGCAAGGATTGCAAAGGGGATGCCTACAACGACAGCGCCAAGCAGATGTTCGTGCCAGGGAGCTTTATCGGTAAAGATTGAAATGATACCCATTACAGCGATTATAATGCTGCAAAGATAAGGTATTTCCATGGTGTCAATATCAATTCCGCTTGCTACAACAAGCACAGGGAATAAAACCATTGCATAGATGGTTTCAACTGAGAAGCCGAGCACGCATATAGCGGCTACATAAAGAAGAGCGGTAGTCAGTTCTACGATCCAGTAGCGGGGAGAGATTCTCGATTTACAGAAGCGGCATTTTCCGCCAAGGAATATGTAGCTGAAAATCGGAATAAGGTCGATATTCTTAAGCTGATTTCCACAGCTCATGCAATGGCTGCGGTTTTTGACGATTGATTGTTTCAGCGGTGTTCTGAGAATAACGACATTTAAAAAACTGCCGATTACAGCACCGAGAATAAACGCCATAACGATAAAGGTTGTGGAATAGGATACGGGGAGTTCAAAAATGTTGATCATTTTTCCTTTCCTTTCATAATTATTTTTCTTATTTTACCACATTTTTTTGTTAATATCAACTGTTTTCAGTTGTAAAAATATGATTATAACAGAATTTTTATAAATATGGAGGTTTACGCATGAAAAACGTACCAATCGGACAAATTCTTCTGGAAAACGGCTATATTACAAAGCAGCATCTTGAAGAAGCTCTTGTAAAGCAGAAGGATTCCGGCAAAAAACTCGGTGACATGCTCCTTGAACTGGGCTTTGTTTCCGAAACACAGCTTGCTCAGGCTCTTTCACAGCGTCTGAAGGTTCCTTTTATTGATCTTACAACTACAAAGATCGAAGGCGAAGCTGTAAAGAAAATTCCTGAAGCTGTCGCAAAGAAGAATACCGTTATTGCTTTCAAGATCAACAACGGCAGACTTTACGTAGCTACAAACGACCCTGTAAACTTCTACATATTTGAAGAACTGAAGATCCAGACAGGTATGGAAATCCATGCTATGCTGGCTACAAAGTCTTCCATCCTTGAAGCTATCGGTAAGGTATATTCCGCAAACCAGGTATCTAATGTTATGAACGATATCGATAAGGAATATGACGCTGACGAAGCTCTTATGGCTGAAGACGACGGTTCCGAAGAACGTATCGATAACGCACCTGTTGTAAAGCTGGTAAATACAATCATTGAATCCGCTTACCGTGACGGCGCATCGGATATTCATATCGAGCCTTTCAAGGACAGAACAAGAATCCGTTACCGTATCGACGGCGAATGTGTGGAGAAGATGGCAGTAAAGCCCGCAGTTCACAACTCTATCATCACACGTATCAAGATCCTCGGCGGTATGAATATCGCTGAAAAGCGTATCCCTCTTGACGGCCGTTCATCCGCTGTAATCGACGGCGTAAACCAGGACCTTCGTATTTCCACAATCCCGACAGTATTCGGCGAAAAGTGCGTTATCCGACTTCTGGCAACAGGCGACGAAAAGGCAAGAAAGATTACCGACCTCGGTATGACTGACTATAACTATGAAATGTTCAAGCAGATTATCCGTTGTCCTAACGGCGTTATGCTGGTAACAGGACCTACCGGTTCCGGTAAATCCACAACCCTTTACGCTACACTTGGTGAGCTTTCCAAGCCTAACGTAAACATAGTAACAGCAGAAGACCCTGTCGAAAAGAAGATCGACGGCGTAAACCAGTGTCAGATGAACGAAAAGGCAGGTATGACCTTCGCAGCAGCTCTGCGTTCTATCCTCCGTCAGGACCCTGATATCGTAATGGTCGGTGAAATCCGAGACGGTGAAACTGCCGATATCGCTATCCGTGCGGCTATCACCGGACACTTGGTACTTTCCACACTGCATACAAACGACGCAGCTTCTACAATTCTCCGACTTGTAGATATGGGTGTTGCTCCTTACATGGTTGCATCTTCTCTCGTAGGCGTTATCGCACAGCGACTTGTAAAGCTTCTGTGCCCTGAATGCCGTGAAAAGATCACACTTACAGACCCTGCTGACTTAAAGCTTGTTGGTAAGGATACACCTGTTGATATTTACCAGCACCACATCGGCGGCTGCCGTGCATGCCATAACACAGGCTACAAGGGCAGAACTGCTATTCATGAAATCATCGTTTCCACAAACGATATCAAGGAACTCATCGCTAAGAATGCCACTGCTGAAGAAATCGGCATTCAGGCCCGTAAGAACGGCACAAGACTCCTCCGTGACAACGTTACCGAAATGGTTCTTGATGGAAGAACTACAATGGATGAGTTAGTAAAGGCAACGTATACAGTATAAAATCAAGGAGGAAATTAGAAAATGACAAACACAATTGACATTAATGCAATACTCGACGAAGTACGAAACATGGGCGCATCGGACTTGCACTTTACAGCAGGTCTTCCCCCTATCGTACGTCTTCACGGTAATATCAAGAAGCTGTCCGGTTATCCTGACTGTACAGAACCGATCATCGTAAACGTAATCAACCAGATCACCTCCATCAAGCATAAGCAGACTATCCAGAAGGGTCTTGACGCCGACTTCTCATACGTTTCCGCTTCAGGTCACAGACACCGTGTAAACGTATATCGTCAGCGTGGTTACCATGCAGTTGCTATGCGTCTTTTAAGAAATGATATTCCTACATTAAAGGATTTATATCTTCCTCCTATCTTAGGCGACTTCGCATTAAGACCCAGAGGCCTTGTACTTGTAACAGGTCCTACCGGTTCCGGTAAGTCTACAACTCTTGCAGCTATGATTGACCACATCAACCGTCAGAAGAACTGTCACATCATCACAATCGAAGACCCTATCGAATATCTTCACAACCACAAGCAGTCCATGCTTAACCAGCGTGAAGTAGGCGTCGATGTAGACAGCTTCGCAGGCGCACTCCGTGCCGCACTCCGTGAAGACCCTGACGTTATCCTCGTAGGTGAAATGCGTGACTTCGAAACTATCAACGCAGCTATTACCGCCGCTGAAACAGGTCACTTAGTACTTTCCACACTGCATACAACAGGTGCGGCTGAAACACTTGACCGTATCATCGACGTTTACCCTCCTCACTCTCAGGGTCAGGTTCGTGCACAGCTTGCAAACTCAATGGTAGGCGTTATTTCCCAGACACTCTGTGCAACAGCAGACGGCAAGGGAAGAATTGCTGCCCTTGAAATCATGAATGCTACCGCTCCTATCCGTGCAAACATCCGTGAAGGTAAGATCTTCCAGATCCCCAGCGCTATTGCAACAGGTAAGGCAGACGGAATGTTCTCTCTTGACCAGGATCTCGCAAGACTTGTTCGTAACGGTAAGATTACCGACGAGCTCGCTCAGTCCAAGTGCCAGAACCCCGCAGAATACAAGAGATTCCTTACAGTTACATAATAAAAAGCCTCCGCTGTCAAGGCAGATGTTCGTATAGAAATTTTATACATATTATTGAGGGAAACCCTTTTGTAAAAGGGTTTCCCTCAAACTCCTTTCCGAAAACTTCAAATATTAATTACAGCCTGGCAGGGTAAACCTGACAGGCTGTAATTGATATTAAAAGTCTTTGGAAGGGGGTACGGGGGATAACCTTTCTACAGAAAGGTTTCCTCCGATAAATACATATAAAACCTCTGTATGAGCACCACTCTGACAGCGGAGGTTTTTTATATGTTATCTTACGCTGAAAGCGTAGATTGTTGTATATTCGTACTTTTCTCCTGCCTTTAATGTGCAGTCGGGGAAGTTCGGCTGGTTGGGAGAGTCGGGAGCATACTGGCTTTCAAGACAGAAGGCTGTCTGGAACTTCATTGCTCTGCCGCCCTTACCGATATCGGTACCGTTGAGGCCGATAGCTGTGTAAAGCTGAATAGCGGGCTTATCTGTATAAACGGTCATTTCTCTGCCTGTTGCTGCGTGATAAGCCACAGCAGCCTTTCTCATAACATGAGGCTCGCCCAGCATGTAGTTATGGTCATAACCTCTCAGCAGGCCTGCTTCAACGTCCTTGCCGATAAGCTTGGGAGTTCTGAAATCAAAGGGTGTGCCTGTAACATCTGCAAGCTCGCCTGTGGGGATAAGTGCAGCGTTTACAGGAGTGTAATAATCAGCATTCAGCTGTAATTCATGGTCAAGAACTGTGTCATTATCAAGACCACCTAAGTTGAAATATGTGTGGTTTGTAAGGTTGAGAACGGTATCCTTGTCGCTGACGCCTGTATATTCAAGCTTCAGTTCATTGTCATCTGTAAGAGTATACTTGCAGGTAACCTTTACTGTTCCGGGGAAGTTTTCTTCGCCGTCTGGGCTTACATAACCGAAGGTAACGCTGTTAATGGTTGTGTCCTCAATTGTCCATACACGCTTGTTGAAGCCCACCATACCGCCGTGAAGAGTATTTGTGTTTTCGTTGGCGAAAAGCTTGTAAACTGCACCATTCAGCTCAAACTGTGCGTTTGCGATACGGTTTGCGTATCTTCCTACGAGAGCACCGTGAGATGAATCGCCTGCAATATAACCGTCAATGTTGTCATAGCCGAGAACGATGTCATCAAGCTTACCGTTTTTGTCGGGCATAAGCAGATTTACAACTGCACCTGCAAAGTTTGTCAGTGTAACGCTTGCGCCGTTCTTGTTGGTAATGGTAAAGAGCCATACCTTGTAGCCGTTGAAAAATCCGAATTCTTTTCTTTCAAGCATAGTTTTTTCTCCTTTGATTTTCAGAATGTCCAGTAAAGGAAGGGGTTATTTGTATTCTCCACCAGGAGAATTGTGCATATGAGCAGAATTGCGATATTGGATAATATGGTGACTGCACCGACAGCATTTTCGCCTGCGCTTGTTTTCTGAAGCATGATTTTAAGCTTCGGAATGAGAGGCATGCTTACCGCAATACCGAAGATAATAAGGAAGATGTTGTTTACAAAGGATGTCTGCACAGAAATATCCGAGAAGGTGTTTCCGTTTGCACCCACGAGATTTCCGAGGAATGTTCCCAGTCTTCCTATATCAGTGAAATAGAAGATACCAAAGCCGATGATAATTACTATTTTATTATAGATGTGCATTATTACATCGGGGACTTTTTTCAGACGCTTGCTGCCTATGAGTCTTTCCGCAAGAATGAAAAGTCCGTAGTAAAGACCCCATATAATGTAGTTCCAGCTTGCACCGTGCCAGAAGCCCGTGCAGAACCATACAAGGAAAAGTCCGCCGTAGGGTCTGCGCTTGCCGAAAATCGGAACGTAAAGAAGATAGTCACGGAAGAACGAGCCGAGAGATATGTGCCATCTCTGCCAGAACTCGGTTATATTCTTACAGATAAAGGGGTAGTTGAAGTTTTCGTCAAAATGAAAGCCGAAAATCCGTCCCATACCGATTGCCATATCCGAATAGCCTGAAAAATCAAAATAAACATACAGGCTGTAAAGAATTACGCCGTACCAGGTGCCCAGCACCGAAACATTTTCAAGATTTCCGCCGAGGAAATCCTCAACGATTCCGTAAAAGCCGTTGGCGAGAATAACCTTTTTACCAAGACCTGTAATGAATCTTGTGATACCCTCGCTTATATCCGCTGTTGTGGGATTACGACTGCCGATTTCCTTTTCAACTGTGCTGTAACGTACGATAGGTCCAGCCACAAGCTGAGGGAACAGGGAAATGTACATCAGCAGCCTGAAATAATTCTTCTGAACCGCAACCTTGCCCCAGTAAACATCCATTATGTAGGAAATTATCTGGAAGGTATAGAAGCTGATACCGATAGGCAGTTCAATTCCTGTCATGGGAATATCGGTGCCGAAAATACCGTTTATATTGCTTATAAAGAAATCTGTATACTTGAAAACGAACAGCATACCGAGGCTGAACACCAGCGAACAGGCAACCCCGATTTTCGCCTTTGCCGTTCCCTTCCACTTATCTATAAGAAGACCGAAAAAGTAGTTACACGTAACACTTGCCAGCAGCAGAAGCAGCCACGCAGGCTTGCTCCATGCATAGAAAACAAGTGAAAAAATAACCAGCACTATGTTGCGGTAGGTAACATTCTTGCTGATAAAATAGGCGGGGATACACAGCGCCATGAATATATATAAAAAGAATAAATCTGCAAAAATCATTGTTTTCTCCCTGAATTTTTTTCTACACAACAATTATACTATAATATTGAGGTTTTTGCAACCGATTTTTCAACAATTTTGATTTCCACGGAAATTAATTGTGAAAAATAAAGTCATCGTATTTTTCACAAAGCGATAATTGTGTTGAAAATTTCCTTTTGTAAAAGGAAGTGAATGTGAAAATATTCTGCGCTGATTTTTCACATATGCGGTAAATGCTGCTATTCTTTACCGGTTATTTCCTGAAAAATAATTTCAGGGCGCATAATTTACGTCGGAAATTATGCGCCCTGAACGTGCCTTCGGGGGCATTCGTCAAAATAACGGAAAATAATACTTTTTCAGTGGCAAAGAATAAGGAGTGCAGAGGGATAACACGGGAAAACACAAAATAAAGTCATCATATTTTTGCAAAAAATATGATGACTTTATTTTTCGTGAAACGACGTTTTCTTACATAATGATACATTTTTCTTGAGGATGATGGATATTTTTTGAAAAAATAATTATGTTCTTACGGCGATTTGCAGAGGAAAAAGCAGAAATTTATATAAAAAGCTCAGACTTCGGAAAATGTTGTCATCTGAATTTCCGTGGAAATAAAAATACGATGACCCTATTTTTGGTAAAAATGTACTACATAATCCCTTGTAAAAGCAGAGATTTCAAGAATTCAAGAAAATAAAAGTGCCGCAGCTGTAAGAGCGGTACTCATATAGAAGCTTTATAAGTATTTATCGTGGGACACCTTTCTGTAGAAAGGTTATCCCCCGAACCCCCTTCCAAAGACTTTAATAATGATTTAAGCCTGACAGGGCAAATTACCCTGTCAGGCTTAAATTAAAATTAAAAGTTTTCGGAAAGGAGTCTGAGGAAAAGCCCTTTTACAAAAGGGTTTTCCTCAGTAATGCCTGTAAAGCTTCTATACGGATATCCACCTTACAGCTGCGGCATGATTATAATACTTGTTTACCTTGAAGAATTGCCTCTCAGCTTTCTGTGGTTTGCCTTCTGGCGGTACATTATACTGTCAGCAAGCTCAATCAGTTCATCCAGATTTGTGTTTTCGTCAGGCTTTGTGATGGAAACGCCGACGCTTGCTTCAATTTTATAGGGTCTGTCCGAAATCTCATTATATGCGGCGAGCTTGCGCTTCAGGGTTGTCTTGAATTTTTTGGCGCTTTTTTCACCGTCGGGACACACAGAAGCAACAACGAATTCATCACCGCCGAAGCGTGCAACGATTGTTTCGCTGTCAGCACACTGACACAGGAGATTGGCAAATTTCTTTATTGCGTAGTCACCCTCGCTGTGGCCGTAGGCGTCGTTTATATCTTTAAGTCCGTCCATATCCACCGACACAACCGCAAGGTCATATCTCAGGCTTATACAGTTTTCAAGCTTCGGCTTGATTTTTGAATAGAAGCCACGTCTGTTATAGAGTGATGTCAGGAAATCAAGGATATACATTGATTTAAGCTGTGAAACGGCTGCGTTGATGAAGAGCTTCTGCTTTACGATTTCGAGAATCATATTCAGATAACTCATAAATGTCTGAATGAATTTGAAAGGGTTATTATCGAGATTGCTGCAAAGTCCGATATAGCCTTGCGCGGCATTACGGAAATAGATAGGGCAGAAGAAAATCATGCCGTATTTTTCAAGCTTTTCAAACAGATTGGGCAGAATTTCATTGCGGTCAAACATAATGCTGTGGGGAGTATAGGGAACTCCTTTCTCCCACGACAACACATTTACCAGCTTGTCGCCGTCAAAGAATCTTGTTTCAGGGGGCTCATAGGTTGCATCGTCTGCCAGTTCCTCAGAAGTGAGAGGTCTGGGACTCATACTGCCCGGGGCCATACATATCCATGCTGCATGTGACCAGGTAGATTCCATGTATTCGGAAAGGTGGATTCTGAAGCTGTCAAAATCGTTATCCTCAGAAAGACGTGCCGCCATTGTATTAAGATGATTTTCAAAATCAGCCTGCTGGCTCATTTCAGCGGAAAGCTCCATAATCTTTGCGTTTATGGAATGGCTTGTAATGGGCTTGCAGCCGCACGACTCCGAAAAAACAAGGGTAGACGGTACAACAGTATTTGCCTTTATTTTCCCGCCGTTCAGAACGCCGTGAATGATATTGACAGCACATTCGCTGGCCTCCACAATGTTTGTAACTGCATTTGTGAGTCTGGGGGAATGGGACTTTTCGCCATCTATACCATCGTGTCCCGTAACAATAATATCGTCAGGAACTTTGTAGCCGTATTGAGAAAGTTTAAGGCAGGTGGCAATAGCCATAGCGTCGTTGGCGCAGACAATAGCGTCGGGCTTGGGGAGCTTGTCATCATTTATCCATTTTTCCAGAAGCTCATATGTAGGCTGGTTCCAGAAATTGCCGTATCCGATACCACGCTCGTCGATTTCCAGACCGTGTTCAGTCATGGACTCACGGTAGCAGTTCAGTCTTTCCTCTGCAAAAGGATTTCCCTTGAAGCCGCTTACGAAGTAAATGCGCTTGCAGTCGTGAACCTCAATTATATGGTCGATTATTTTCTTGAAATTTTCAGTAAAATCATAAGTAATATTATAACAGCCCTCAGCAGGTGTTATAATTGTGGAAACGGGAATTTTTTTCCTTTTGGCACGGGCAGATATTTCTTCAATGACTGCTGCGCTCTTTATGGTTTCTGTAAGTATAATTACACCGTCAAGAATGTCATAGTTGATTATGTTGAAAATCAGCCTTGTGGGATTCTGGGAGGAGCTGTCATCAAAATAGTCGGTAAATGAGTTGAACACCAGAAGTTTGTAGCCAAGCTCTGTGCATCGGCGATTGATATTCTGAATATATTCCGATGTAGCTTCGTCATGTGCACAGCATGCCATCAGAGCGATTATTTTGAATTTTTTGTTTTTCATAGGAACCTCCAGAGGTAATGCTGTAGCAGCAAAATGACGTGTGCGTTATATAAAAAGCAAGATTTTTATACAATTTCGGGCGTATAGATATATACACAACAATTATATCATATCCCGCATAAAATTTCAACTTGTTATTGCTATTTTTGCTGAAAATATGCTAAAAACAAAACAAATACCCCCGTCGTTAATGCGATAGTCGTATAGAAGTATTAAAAGCCACTTTTGATGTTGATGTCAAAAGTGGCTTTGCGTTGCTTATGACGTTGACTTTTTATATCGACAATGCTATAATTAACTGACAGATAAATAAGAATTTACAAGTGAGTGTAAAAATGAAGTATATAGAATATGGAAAGCATTGTCTTGATACAATTATTCTTCTACACGGCGGTGGGTTGTCGTGGTGGAATTATGAGGATGTAGCAAATGCGCTTCAAAATGATTATCATATCATTTTACCTATACTGAACGGTCACGCCGAAAGCGACAAA
>JAGALB010000054.1 GCA_017625405.1 Ruminiclostridium sp.
GCGTGACGGTGCTTCTCTTATCAGCCGATTGCTTTTTGAAGAAGCTACCGATATAAATTTCTATGTGGGCAGAGCGATAAACCCTGCACACCAGAACCCTGACCTGCCTATCAATTTCAGTATCAAGATGAATTTGGTTGAAGAGCTTTCAGCTTGTCTGAGGCAGATGGGCAAGCGTATCAAGGTCAGCTATTTTTGATAAGGAGAGTTTCAATGAGAAAATTCGATACCAAAGTACAGCACCTCAAATACAAGGTTCTGCGTGAGGTTGCACGTCAGGCGTGGAATGATACTTTGCTTGAAAATGTGCTGGATATACCTAAAATAATAGTCCCCGGAAAAACCTCCACAATGCGATGCTGTGTTTATAAGGAACGTGCAATACTTGCTGAACGAGTTAAAATTGCAATGGGCGGCGACAAGGATAATCCCAATGTTATTGAGGTTATTGACATAGCCTGTGACGAATGTCCTGCGGCAGGCTTCGAGGTTACGGATTCCTGCCGTGGCTGTCTTGCTCACCGTTGTGAGGACGTGTGCAAAAAAGGTGCAATTTCCTTTGACCATAATCACGTTGCCCACATTGACAAGTCAAAATGTGTTGAGTGCGGACAATGTGCAAAGGTTTGCCCTTACTCCGCAATCGTAAACCGTAAGCGCCCTTGTCAGATTGCCTGCAAGGTAAAAGCTATTTCAATCAATACAGAGAATGCGGCGTCAATTGATAATGAGAAATGTACAAGCTGTGGTGCTTGTGTATATCAGTGCCCATTCGGTGCAATAACGGATAAATCATATATTCTGAATGTGATTGACCTTATCAAGAAAAGCGAACAGGAAAAAAATTATAAGCTTTACGCTATTGTTGCTCCGTCAGTTTCCAGTCAGTTCACATATGCAAAGCTGGGACAGGTTATTACGGGACTTAAACAGCTTGGTTTCCATACAGTAGTTGAAGCTGCTCTCGGTGCAGATATGGTTGCACAGCTTGAGTCGCGTGAACTTGCCGAAAAGGGTTTTCTTACAAGCTCATGCTGTCCTGCATTCGTTCAGTATATCAAATCCTCGTTTCCGGATTTGCTTCCTTATGTATCCCACAATCTTTCTCCGATGGCGGCTATTTCAAAATACATAAAAGACACAACCGAAAATGCAAAGACTATATTCATAGGTCCGTGTACCGCCAAAAAAGCTGAAGCACAGCTTGACAGCGTAAAGCCTTATGTTGACTCCGTGCTTACATTTGAAGAGCTTCAGGCATTGTTTGACAGCCGTGGCATTGACATTACCGCACTTGAAGAAGATGTTCTTGACAATGCTTCTTATTTCGGAAGAATTTTCGCACGCTCAGGCGGACTTTCCGATGCTGTTGCACAAGGTCTTAAGGAACAGAATATAGATTTTGAGCTTAAAGCCGTTACCTGTGACGGAATTGAAGAGTGCAGAACTGCTTTGCTGAAGAAAAGCAAGAATGTGCTTGACGGAAACTTTATCGAAGGTATGGCTTGCGTTGGCGGCTGTATCGGCGGTGCAGGCTGTCTTACCCACGGAATGAAGGATAAGGCAGAGGTCGATAAATACGGCAGAGAAGCCTTTGAAAAGACTATCACAGATGCAGTATCCATATTAAAATAATTTCGGTTGTCTGCTATTGAACCTCCTCAACAATTTTGCAGACGGCGTTATTATAAAAAGCCCTGTTTCCGATTGGAAAACAGGGCTTTGTATTATTAATTTTTTGACAAATCAATGCTTCTTACAGTATCTCTTACCTTCAGAACGAATGATGGTGAAACTGAAAGCTCGTCAATGCCAATTCTGAGGAAAGTTTCTGTAAGAGTTGTATCAGCAGCAAGCTCTCCGCAAATACCAATCCACTTGCCATATCTGTGAGCACTTTCAGCCGCCATTTCAATAAGCTTAATAACAGCTTCGTGGTGCGTATCACAGAAACGGTCAATATCGGGGTTCTGTCTGTCGCAGGCAAGGGTATACTGTGTAAGGTCGTTTGTACCAACGCTGAAAAAGTCAACCATAGGAGCAAGCTTATGACTTATAAGGGCAGCAGCAGGTGTTTCAATCATAATACCAAGCTCTGTTTCTTCCGAATATTCAATGCTGTCTTTTTTCAGCTCAGCTTTTACGCTTTCACACACAGCAAGGATTTCTTCAAGCTCCCATACATTTGCAATCATAGGAAACATTATTCCGAGATTGCCGAATGCCGACGCTCTGAACAAAGCACGAAGCTGTGTTCTGAAAATTTCAGGACGATTAAGACAAAGTCTTATTGCACGAATTCCGAGAGCAGGATTTTCTTCCTTTGGCATATTAAAATAATCGCATTGCTTATCTGCACCTATATCAAGTGTACGGATTATAACTTTTTTGCCCGCCATACTTTCAAGAACACGTTTATATATTTTAAACTGCTCATCTTCGGTAGGATAATCTGAGTTTTCAAGATAAAGAAACTCGCTTCGGAAAAGTCCGATACCGCCTGCGTCGTTAAGCAGAACAGCACCGATATTGTCTGCACTGCCGATATTTGCATAAACATTTATTTTTCTTCCGTCAAGAGTAATGTTTTCCTTGCCCTTGAGCTTCTGAAGAAGTTCTTTTTTCTCCTGTTCCTCAGCACGTTTCATTTCGGCGGCTTCAATAGTTTCTGCGTCTGGGTCAAGTATAAATTCCCCTGTAAATCCGTTTGCTACAGCTATGTCGCCGTCCTTTACGGCAGACAGAAATTCCTCACCTACACCAATGATTGCCGGAATATTCATATTACG
The DNA here is from genome assembly GCA_017625405.1 of Ruminiclostridium sp. GTDB lineage: Bacteria > Bacillota > Clostridia > Oscillospirales > Ruminococcaceae > Ruminiclostridium_E. The sequence continues at coordinate 2,790 of JAGALB010000054.1, forward strand.
GGCAAGAATTGCCGTATGTGAATTTGACGAGCCGTGCGCTGTAACAAATGCGAGAACTTTATCCTTATCCAAGGAAACTGTTTCGCTGGGAGCAAGGTCGTCAGCACAGATTATTACAGGTTCATTGCTTTTTTCCTCGTTTGTCACACTGCTCATAAGACAGTTTATAATTCGGTTTGAAATATCACGCACATCTGCCGAGCGTGCCTGCATATATGCGTCGTCCATTGCAGCAAACATTTCAGCAAAGTTATCCCCTGTAATTGCAACAGCGTATTCAGCGTTGACATTCTGCGAGGTAATCATTTCAACGATTGCGTCGTTGTAGTCCTCGTCCTCAACCATCATCATATGAATATCAAAAATCGCCGCATTTGCTTCTCCGACTTCCTTCAAAGCCTTTTCATAAATTTCACCAAGCTGGGTTATTGCTGCTGCTTTTGCATCTTCAAGTCTTTTCAGCTCATTGTCGGTATTTTCAACCTTTTCACGTTTAACCTGCACGTCCTGACGCTTGAAAACAGAGATTTTGCCGACAGCAACCGCACCATAAACGCCTTTTCCTTTATATGTAGTCATTTGTATCACCTCATATATTACGGTTCCTCCGCCGCAGCAGAGGAACCACATTACAGATTAAAGGTTTGCTTCAAGGAATTCCTTCATAGCTTTTTCGGACGCTTCTTCGTTACCGCCATTCACTGTTACGGTAATTGTATCTCCGCATTTTACACCCATTCCCATAAGTGCCATAAGCTTTGTTGCGGCAGCGGATTTGTCATCCTTTGCAATAATAATTTCACTGTCAAGCGCCTTCGCAGTCTTTGCAAGCATTCCTGCAGGTCTTGCATGAATTCCGAGTTCGTCCTTGATTGTGTAAGTAAAAGTTTTCATAGTGATACTTCCTTTCTGAATGTTAATAATATTGTAACGTATTTTTCTGAAAAAATCAAGATTCTCAAACTCTTCCGAAAATTCTTGTTGTTTTCAGTATTTCATTTTTCAACTTTTCCGTAAGCTGATTTTCAATCAATCTCCAGCGCCAGTTCTTTCCTACTGTTGATGGAACATTAATTCTGCTTTTATCATCAAGTCCCAGCCAATCCTGCA
>JAGALB010000055.1 GCA_017625405.1 Ruminiclostridium sp.
AAACCCTTTTGTAAAAGGGTTATTCCTCAAACTCCTTTCCTAAAACTTCAAATATTAATTACAGCCTGGCAGGGTAAACCTGTCAGGCTGTAATTGATATTAAAAGTCTTTGGAAGGGGGTACGGGGGACAACCTTTCTTCAGAAAGGTTTCCTCCGATAAATATAAAACGCCTCATTCTATATTCTGTATCTGTTCTCTGATTTTTTCTACCTCGCTCTTGGCGTCAACAACAATACCTGTGATTCTTAAATCCTGAGCCTTTGAGCCGATAGTATTGATTTCACGGTTGATTTCCTGTACTAAGAAATCCAGCTTTCTGCCTGTGGGGTCGTCTGTTTCAAGCATTGAACGAAGCTGTGAAAAATGACTCTTAAGACGTACAGTTTCTTCATCAATAGCGGTCTTTTCTGCAAAAATACCTGCCTCTAGTAATATACGCTGTTCGGAAATCTGCTTATCCTCAAGAATTTCATTCATCTTTTCAGTGAGTCTTTCACGGTAAGCCTTTACAGTTTCGGGAGAATATTCACAAACCTTTTCAATCATAGCTTCAATATTTGAAAGCTTTTCAAGAACATCCGCCTTCATCTTTTCGCCCTCGGTTTCACGCATTGCAATGAAATTATCAAGGGCTGCTTCGGTAACTGTCTTTACAGAGTTCCAGAGCTCTTCTTCATCAACATCGGGGCGGACAATATTGAAAGCGTCAGCCATGCTGAAAATACTGTTAAGGGATAAATCATCCTTAAGACCCAGCTTTTCGCCTGTTTCACGAAGGGCAGTCACGTAATTTTCAACTACAAGAGAGTTTACGGTTACTGCTGTTTCCTTGCCCTGGATATTGTAGACGGTAAGGGAATATTCAACCTTACCTCTGCTGATTTTTTCCTTTAAAATTCCCTTTATCTTGTCTTCAAGAAACTGGAATGAACGGGGAATCTTTGAAGAAAATTCAAAATATCTGCTGTTTACCGAACGGATTTCAACGAGAATTTCTCTTTCGCCTATAACTCTGCGGTCACGGCCGAAGCCTGTCATACTTTTAATCATATATTAACTTCCTTTCTGTAAAAACTGTGTTCTGAAGTTATTACTCCTTTATTATATATGAGAAAAAGAATGTTGTCAATAAAAATATGATTACTATTATATAATAAGGTATTTTTTACAGGCGTACAAGGACATTTTTTAAAAAATACTGGACAAATGAAATATTTGGTGTTATTATAATAAAGGTATATAAAAACGATTACACGAAAGGAAGAAAAGATATGACAGAAGTAGAAATCATGAAGATAAAAGAGCAGATATGCGAAGTAGGCCACAATCTCTGGCAGCTGGGATTTGTTGCGGCAAATGACGGCAATATCTCTGTAAAGGTTGATGATGATACCTTTATCACAACTCCCACAGGTACAAGCAAGAGAATCCTCACTCCCGAAATGCTCATTACAATGAACAGCAAAAACGAGGTTATCTATTGTCCTGAAGGTTACAGACCATCTTCCGAATTCAAGATGCATCTGAGATGCTATAAGGAAAGACCTGATATAAATGCTGTTGTTCACGCTCATCCGCCAACGGCAACAGGCTTTGCTATCGCAAGAATTCCCCTTGATGAATACACAATGCCCGAAGCAATCATTTTCCTTGGCTCTGTGCCGATTGCACCCTACGGAACACCCGGTACAGACGAAGTTCCCGAAAGCCTTGTGCCTTACTTACAGAATCATGACACTATCTTACTTATGAATCACGGCGCTGTTACTGTCGGTGTGGATATTACACAGGCTTATTACAGAATGGAAACTTTAGAACATTTCGCAAAGGTAAGCCTTGTTGCTCATCAGCTGGGCGGTGCAGTCGAGCTTGAAAGAAACAAGATTGATGAATGCTGCGAAATCGCAAAGGCATTCCCTATCAGACACCCTGGATATAAGAAGTATAGATGAGGAAAACCCTTTTGTAAAAGGGTTATTCCTCAAACTCCTTTCCTAAAACTTCAAATACCAATAACAGCCTGACAGGGTAAACCTGTCAGGCTGTTATTAATATTAAAAGTCTTTGGAAGGGGGTACGGGGGAGAACCTTTCTACAGAAAGGTTTCCTCCGATAAATCTATATAAAATCTCTGATTTTATCAATTATTCTCTTTGTATTCTCATAGCCCTCTTCAAAATAAGGGATAAGGATTTCGGGTTTACGCTCGGTTCTGCCGATTCCGTGAGTATCCTTCGGGGCAATTATCAGCGCTTTTCCCTCTTTTTCAAGCTCATAGAGTCTGCTCAGCTGATTGTTATACATAATATGACGGTTTTCGAGAGCTTTTATAAGATTGGGATATTTCTTATAAGTCATTTTTATCAGCGGCAACAGGCTTTCGGGCTTTTTTACAAAGCCACGCTCTCTTGTAAGAACAACAATAACCTTATCGCAGCCGTCTTCAAAGGCTCTCTCAAAAGGGATTGAATCGGTAATTCCGCCATCCATATACTTTTTACCGTTTATCTCAACAGGCGGAAAGAGAATGGGCAGGGAAGAGGAAGCCCTGAGCAGCTGCCATGTCCTGTCCTCGCAGGTAACGGGGTAATATTCGGACAGACCTGTTTCAATATTCGTAATAACGGCATTGGCATTTTCGCCGTAGCTCTTATAGCCCTCCCAGTCAAAGGGAAGATACTGTTCAGGCATCTCACCGAAAGCAAAATCAAAATTATAGTAGGATTTCTTTTTTCCCAGGAAATGCTTTATACCCATATAACGCGGGTCATGCATGAATTCCGCAAAAATACGCTTGTTTCTTCCCACCTGACGGGAAGAATAGGAAATCCCGAAAGATATTCCCGCAGAAACGCCGATAACATATTCAATAAAAATCTCATTGTCAAGAAGGCAGTCCATAACTCCGCAGGAATATGCTGTGCGGCTGGCTCCGCCCTCAAAAACTATACCTGTTTTCAATTTTTCTCTCCTTTTATATATGTTTAATATAAAATATAACACATTAAAAAAAGTAAGTCAATTATTTATGTTAAATTTATATATGAAATTTAACATAAAAAATTTTTTATATTTTTTATTCTGATTTAACTTTATATTACCTAAAAAACTAATCTATATATTGTGTTATGAAAGTAAAAAACCGCTATATATTTGAAAAAATGCACAAAATTTGGGTTTATTTAACATTAATTACCAGGTTTGGTGAAAACGTTATATTCCGCTTAAAGAGTGGAAAATCTTTTTATAATTATTGACAAAAGGGTTACAATTTGCTATAATATATCTGTGCCGATAGTTGTACTGCGGACAAATTAAAAGTATTTAGTCAATCAAATTTAATTAACAGGTTTAATTTATGGAAACGATATTAAAGGCAGAACACATTTCCAGAGACTTTGAAATCGGTGACGGAAGCATAGTAAATGCGCTTACTGACATCAATCTTGAAGTCGGCGAAGGTCAGCTTGTCTGCTTGCGTGGCCGTTCAGGTTCAGGTAAGACAACGCTGATAAATATACTCGGCGCACTTGACCGTCAGACAGGCGGTGATGTCTTCTTCTTAGGAAAGGATATCGGTAAATTATCCGATTCTGAAAGAGATAACCTCAGAAGAAAGGATCTTGCTTTCGTTTTTCAGTCAGTAGCCCTTATTTCTACAATGACTGCCTACGAAAACGTGGAATTTGCTCTCAGACTTGCAGATTATCCCATAAAGGACCGTAAAAAAAGAGCGAAGGAATGTCTGGCGAGAGTCGGTCTTGAAAAGAGAATGACTCACAGACCCGGTGAGCTTTCAGGCGGTGAACAGCAGAGAGTTGCCATTGCGAGAGCAGTTGCACACAAACCGAAGATTATTTTCGCAGACGAGCCTACGGCTGCACTTGATACCCAGACAGGTATTGCGGTTGTAAGACTTTTCAGAGAGCTTGTCCATGACGACGGCATTACCATTGTTATGACTACTCACGACGAAATGATGATGGAGCTTGCTGACATCGTTTACACTCTTGATGACGGAAAAATCTCCGACATCACAAAAAATGAAATAAACTGACTATACCTTTTTAATATATATATAATATATAGCAACAGGTACATAACAGTTATCTTAATAGAATAACAGATATTCTTACACGAAAGATGTATAATATCTGTCTGGCAGAACAGGCACAGCATACAGGAGGGTTTATGCCGCAGAAGGTTTTGCTTGCACCTCCCGAAAATGTAATGGTGCGGTGCGATAATTTAGTTAAAATCTATAAGACAACAGAAGTTGAGGTAATGGCGCTTCAGGGTCTTGATCTTACCGTTGAACGTGGTGAGATTATGGGCATCGTCGGTGCGTCGGGTTCAGGTAAATCCACTCTGCTCAATATGCTGGGCGGTCTTGACAAGCCTTCGGCAGGCAGCCTTTTCATTGACGGAAAGGATATGCTGAAGCTGGGAGACCAGGAGCTTATCGAGTACAAGCGTAAGACAGTCGGCTTTGTCTGGCAGAAAAACGCACGAAACCTGATACCTTATCTTACAGCTCTTGAAAATGTGGAAATGCCGATGCTGCTCAGCGGTTACAACAACCGCAGGGAAAGAGCGCTTGAGCTTCTTGACATGGTTGGTCTTTCCGCAAGAAAAAATTCAATGCTCGGTCAGATGTCGGGTGGTGAGCAGCAGCGATGTGCTATCGCTATTGCCCTTGCAAATAATCCCAAGCTTCTGCTTGCGGACGAACCGACGGGTGCAGTTGACACCAAGACCGCTAACAACGTTTTAGACGTTTTCAAACGTTTAAATAAAGAAACGGGAGTTACTATCATTATTGTAACACATGATACTAACCTCTCGAAGTCAATCGACAGAGTCGTTGCGATACGTGACGGCAAAACCTCAAGCGAGCTTATCCGTAAGAAGCCTGCTCTCTACGAGAACATCTCCTTTGCGGAACTCAGCGAAAAGCAACAGTCGGAAATCAAAGCGATGCAGGAAAGTCAGGGACATGAGGAACTTACCGTTCTTGACCGTGCAGGCAGACTTCAGATTCCGAGAGAATATCTTGAAGCCCTCGGCATAAAGGGCGGCGACAAGGTACGTGTTGAGCTTGAGGAAGATAAAATTTCTATTTATAGGCAGTAATGCTTTTTGAATCAGTTATTCAATGAGAAAGGTGGAGCTTATTTTGGGCAACAACAAAAAAAGAATACTGGCTGCTGTTCTTTCGGCTGCAATGATACTTACAATGCAGCCTGTCGTTTACGCAGAGGAAGAAACGACTGAAACAGCCGGCAGTACTACGGCAGCAGTTCCGGCGGCCGGTGATGAAGGTGAAGAAGTTTCCACAATCACCAACATCATGAGCACGGGCGACAGAGAAAACGCTTATTCTTCATACTATGACAAGCATAGCGGAAAAACTGCACCCGACAAGGAAATCGTTATCGACGCTTCAACAGGTGTTACCGGCGCTGATATTGAAGGCGAAGTACCCGAGTACACAATTGAAGAATACGAAAAGGTTGAAGACTGTTTCGTCTGGACAAACAACAGAGGTACGGTAACATTTGACTTTACCGTTGAAGAAACAGGTATCTACAACATGGAATTCTACTACTACACAATCGCAGGCGCAAGCACAACGATTGACGTAGGTATCAGGATTGATGACGAATATCCGTTCACAGCATGTAAGGATATCACACTTGACCGTTACTGGAAGGACGGCTCCGCTATCCGTAAGGACAGCAAGGACAACGAGCTGAAGCCTACCCAGGTAGAAAAGGACAAGTGGGTTACATACACAGTAAAGGATAAGGAAGGTCTTTTCAATAATCCTTATATCTTCTATCTTGAAGCAGGTGACCACAAGCTTACACTTGAAGGTATCCGTACAAATATTGCTCTTAAAAGCATTACCTTTAAGAATTATGACGCTTTAGCTCCATATGTGAAGCCTACCGACGCTGAGATTTCAGGAACACCCGCTCTCACAAATGAGAACGACCTGGGTTCCAAGACAATTCTCATTCAGGCGGAAACTCCTCTTGAAAAAACGGCTTCCACACTTTACGCTACATACGACAGAACATCCTGCACAACAAGCCCCTCACATCCCACAAAGCAGAGATACAACACTCTCGGTAACGCAACATGGGACCAGGCTACACAGGCTGTTACATGGAAATTTACAGTACCCGCTGACGGTTATTACAACTTTGCTTTCAAGGCAAGACAGAATACCATGCGTGGTTTCTACTCAAACCGCCGTATCTACATTGACGGCGTAGTTCCCAACAACCAGATGGATATCGTATCCTTCCCCTACGACCCCAACTGGTACTCACAGAATCTCAAGGATGAAAACGGAAACGATATGTATCTCTTCCTTACAGCAGGTGAGCATACAATCACAATGGAAGTTGTTCCCGGTTCTATCGGCGAAATCATGAGAAGACTTGACGACCTCGTATACGAGCTCAACTACTATTACAGACGTATACTCATGATCACAGGTCCTGACCCTGATGAATACAACGACTACCTTGTTGATATCCAGATTCCCGAACTTATCCCCACATTTGAAAAGGCAATCCAGACACTTTACGCAGAAAAGGCAAACATTGAAAAGCTCGGTCAGGGTTCAGAAGCTTCCTCACTTGAATCTCTGGCAGTTATCCTTGAGCGCTGCTGCGAAGAAAGAGATGAAATCCCCCAGATGGTAGGTACATTAAAGGACTACATCTCCTCTGTATCCGCATGGATGAGAGACTATCGTGACCAGCCTCTTGAGCTTGACTTTATCGAAGTACGCACATTCCACGAAAAGCCTGCTCCCGCAAGAGGAAACTTCTTTGAAGATTTTGCTTTCGGCTTCCAGGCATTTATCGGTTCATTCTTTGAAGA
>JAGALB010000056.1 GCA_017625405.1 Ruminiclostridium sp.
AGACTTTAATAATGATTTAAGCCTGACAGGGTAAATTACCCTGTCAGGCTTAAATTAAAATTAAAAGTTTTCGGAAAGGAGTCTGAGGAAAAGCCCTTTTACAAAAGGGTTTTCCTCAGTAATGCCTGTAAAGCTTCTATATGAGTACCGCTCTTAACGAAGGCCGCTTTTCTTATTCTTTTTAGGTTACAAAAAGGTTACAATTGATGATTTTTATGGAAAGTTTCATGTTTGAAACAGCTTTCAACAGCAAACTGTAATTATGAGTAGTTGGTTTGACGAAAAACAATAATTTTTTTTGTTCAAATTGGCAATTTCGCTGTAAAAAATTAAAAAAAGGTTGCAATATTAGTGGAAAAGTAGTATAATGTAAGTTGAAAAACTGCATTCTGACGGAAAGGATGATATGAAATGAATGAAAATGATTTAAAGTGGATTGCGGTCAATGGTCTTGATCTCGACACGTTTAATATCTGTTTGTCCGAAAAGCTTGAAAAATATGGCTGGTGCGTGGATTTCAGCGGCTTCGGCGAAGGAAAATGCCATAAGGCACAGCTTTGCATGTTTGATATAATAAACCGCAAGGAAAAGCCCAACATCATGATTGTATGCAGCGGCTCTTCCTGTCCCAGCTGGTATAACTCCCTGCTTATGGGTCTTGGAATTGACTTCAAGTTCCTTTCAGGGGCACGTGATGCCGTGACTTACTATTCCAAGGAGCTTTCCAACCTCTTCATCATAAGTGAAGATGTGCTTGCTGACGCAGAAAACAACACCGTTCTTTCTCAGATGAAGAATGACGGCATTGTCTGGGATCTGATCGTTATTGATACAAGTGAGTGCATCGACGGTATCAATCCCTCTTTATATACCGAAAATATCGGCATGAAGGCTGACCGTGTGCTTGTATTTGCACCTACTCCCGCAGCATATACGGATTCTCCCGATTGCGTAAAGGAAATCGTAACAGCTCTTTCGGCGAAGGAAGCTGACGTTTCTGCGCCCATAAATGCTGATACAATGAAATTCTCAATGGATAATCCGTATCTCAACTATCCCGACGAAAGCAATACTTTTGCAGAGATAAAGCCCGTATACTATTCTTTCAGCGAAAGCGCAATTCCTCAGAATCTTCACATTGAAGAAATGCAGTCGGGCGTGCGTTACAGCGCAGGCGGCAACATCTTTGAAGAATACAATCTTCCCGAAAGAAAGATTTATCTCAAGCCCAGATACAACAGAGCTGACGCAGAAACACTCAAGGAAGTGGACAAGAAGCTTGAAGCCTTCCTCAGCGTTATCGAGCCTGTCATGAATTCAGATGACAAGACTGCGGTTGTTTATTTCGATACACCCGCAACCATGAACTATGTGGAAAAGGTTCTTTCCGCTATTTACTACGATAAGGTAAGCAGCATTGCGGTATTTGCCAAGAACGTATTTGATACACGCCGCTTAAAGCAGTGGTATGAATCTGTCGGCGAGCAGAAGGTACGTGTTGTTCTTGCAAACGATGACCTTGATGATAACTTCGGCGTTTACAGCCCTGTTACACATATCATCAACTACGAGCTTCCCGACAACCCCGTAATTCTTCAGCAGCGCTTCAAGCGCCGTGGACTTATGGGCGGCAATGACCCCGAATTCGTGGTATTTGCCGATGAAAACGGTATGTTCGACAGCCGTATCCTGTTCAAGGTTCTCCCCGGCAATCTCTATAAGGCTTTCCGCCGTGAGCTTGCAGGTGAAAACGTTCTGTTCAGGGTAAGAGGCATGGACAAGGCTTTTGCGGATATGCTTGCTGATATCAAGTATATTGCGGATTATACAGGCGCAGTCGGCTCAAGCTTTGACGTTATCGCACGTTTCAAGCTGGATTACAACATTCCTGCCGCACGTAACCTTACAACGGCTGCAAAGACCAACGAATATTCAATCAAGAAGCTTGGTCTTCTCGTAAACGCTCTGGGCGTACGTGATATCGTGGCAGAAAAGGATATTGACAAGGAAGCTCTTGTTTCCGCAGTATCCGTCAAGATTGATGAAATCAAGAACGGCTTTACATATTTTGACGAGAATATGGTGCTCAGAACCGTACCCCGTCATTATACCGAAAACGATGAATACAAGAAATTCTCCGGCTTCTTAAGCGGTAATCCCTGTCTTGTGGGACGTGACCGTGCAAAGGTGAAGCTCAAGGAGATGACGGAAGGAAACAGTGGTTTTGCTTATTTAAAGAACGAGCTTGCGGATCTTTCCGATTCCATGAGAGCTGCTGTTATCTATAACATCTGGCGCTGCTGGCACAAGGAAATGGGCATCGGCGGTTCTTATGAAGAAATGATTAAAGCTTATAACGAAGGGGTGATCTGAGATGAGCTATGAAGAAACAAAAGCGCGCGAGGCCAAGGCGCAGGAGTTAAAACAATATATAGGCGATTTCTACGAGGGTCACGCAGCAAATGACCGTGAAAAGCAGGATGCGGCTCTGAAGAAGATTCAGACTGCCCTCTTTACAGGTGATTCAGACAGTGAACCCTTCAAGGATTATTTCAACGAGGTGTTCAGCGGACGTACCGCCTTCAATACTCTCCTCAGTATCAACGACTATCCCAAGGAAAGTATTTTAAGAGAACTTTTACAGAACACCTTCGGCTGTCACTATGAAACAAAGGATATTAAGGTCCTTCTGAACTTCTCCACAAACCAGCATCAGGTAAGCCTTTCCTACAACGAAGTGGGCTTTACCATGGAACAGATTCTCTACTACCTCAGCTTCGGCCGTGGTGAACGTGACTCTTCAGGCACAAGAGAAGGCCGTTTCGGTGTCGGTGCAAAGAGCGTATTCCTGAACGTTGAATGGCTGTCTCTCAAGTCAAACAACTTCAGCTTCAAAATCAAGAACGATAACGGTAACCTCAAGATTCTTGAACTCGACCTGTTCGGCACACAGTTCAAGGGCACCGAAATCGTGTTCAAGGTACGTGGTGACGAATTCAACGCCATCATGGACAACTATCTTACACTTACTGACAAGCGTGGCGACTACATGAACCTCATGGAGCTCTGCTTCGCCTTCAACCGTAAGAAGTATATGGATACCCGTACAGGCAAGCCCGAGGAAGCTACTGACCGTACTTTCAACATTGCCGTTAAGGTAAACGATGAGCTTAAGACTATCTATAAGATCATGCAGTACCATAAGGAGGGTGACAAGAATCCTACAATCCGCTTCATGCAGAACAACAAGAGCGTTATCGACTTCCTCTGCTATGAAAACGGCGGCTTCTCCTACCTTATTCCTTATGCTGTTGCAAACGCAAAGAGAGCTGAGCTTGTAAAGCTTCTCTGCAACAAGTACAACTATTTCTCAACCTATGAGCTTACAGGTCTTTACAAGGAAAACTGTGAAGCCTTCATTGACGAGCATCTTTCCGCATTCTTCATCAGCGTCCCCAATGACTATATCACTCCTCACAGAACAGGTATCCGTCATGACAGCGAAAATGAAGTAACCGAAAGAATCGAAAAGGACCTTACCGAAATGGTAAAGGCGTACCGTCAGTACTTTGTACTGGCTATGCAGCCTGTTTCGGAAGGAAGCGACAAGTACTTCCTGTTCCCCAAGTCCTACGCATTTGAGTTCTTCAAGAACTTTATCCAGACAAGCAAGTTCGGCAAGAAGATTGAAGGCGAATTCCAGAACAGCCTTTCTGTTGTATTCCCCGGCGAAGCTGCACCCGTTCCTTATGAAGAAATCAAGGAAACAGGCTTCCAGTCCGTAGCTGAAAACGTGCCCGCTGAACGTCACGAAGACGGTACAGCCTACACCGAATATATCACAAATGCCCTTGACACACTCCGTGAGCAGGTTGACGAAGACGGAAACAAGTCCCTTTACGTGGCTTACACATGGGAAAAGGAAGAGGGCGTTCAGGGTGGAAGAGAATACCTCTACGAGTTTACAAGAAACGGAAATGTTATATACGTTGACTCCAAGGCTTCTCCCAACCGTTCCGACAACAAGCTCTACTACGGCTTCAGCTCACCTGCAAAGAAGATGGCAGGCGCATTCTTAAAGGACAACGTTGTCCACAACGAAGTTGAGCTTGAACAGCTGATGGCAATGTATGACGAGATTTACTACGAAGATTACAAGATCGTAATGAAGTATTATCAGTTCTACATTTCCCACGGCGAAGAACAGCAGCATTATGAAGTGTCCAAGATGAATATCGGCAACCTCAAGAATGCCATGGACACTATCCAGAAGCGTCAGAACCGCTTTGATACACATCAGAACTACAATGAAGTAGTATCCATGATCATCAATACCTTTACACAGGGTAAGGATACTATGACATTCCTCAGAGAAATCAAGGAGCAGGGCGGTAAGATCACTCTCCAGCTGGATATCAACAAGCGTTACCGCTTCAGCGCATACAATAAGCAGTTTATGATTCCTCCGTCCGTTTCCAACCAGGAAATGCTTGACCTTATCGGTGACGCAGGTATGCTTATCAAGTGCGGTATGCTTGACGGCAGAGTGTTTGACTTCCCGCACACAAAGAGCCGTTTTGCTTTCGACAAGAATCTTCTTTCCGAAATGTTCGTTTCGGATACACTTACAGATGAAGATATTGCTGACCGTGCAGACAAGATGTATATCTGCGATCTTAAGATTGACAGAATTGCACTTATCGGCGAAAATGACAAGATTATCAAGATTATCGAAGCAGGCACTGAAATCACACCTGAATGGCGTGAAAAGACACAGAAGTATATCGCTCTCAGAGGCGACTATACAAAGCCTGAATTCGCAGATGTTGCCGAATATATCATCACAGGCGAAGCAGGCACCCGTCTCAGCGCACATTACCTCACTGCGGAAGAACCCAACAAGGTTATTCCTGACCAGATTCCTTATTATTTCAAGCCCCTCCCCACTATTTCAAAGAGAGAGTTTGAATATTTAAGACAGCAGTGCCGTGATATTGCGCAGTATCGTGAAAACCGTTCCTACAAGAACTATTTCGCAAAGGATGTAAGCGGCAAGCTCTTCGGTTACGGCGGAAGCTGTTCTGCCTGCGGTTTTGAATCCCGTGTCATCAACAGCTTTGAGCTTAAGGACTTCGAAGTTGAAGTTCTTACAGCTGAAAGCGAAGAATTATTCCGTTTCAGCCTTTACTTATGCGCTAATGACGCAGCTGCAGCGGGCGGCTGGCTTATCAGCGATGTAAGCATCGGCGGCATGTCCCCTGTAAGATGGCTTGAAGAAATCTCCAAGGCTGATACTATTCCGCCTGAGTTCTTATTCTGCCATATCAGCTACCGCACTCAGATTACATATGATATCTTAGGCGGTGACAGCAAGGCAAGCGGTGAAGTTATGTTCGATACAGACCGCAAGGAGCTTGATATCACACTTACACCTCTTATGGCTGCCAAGTGGGTTGAAGACAACAAGCGTGACTAAATAAAAAAGGCGGCGAAAGCCGCCTTTTTGAATGAATGATTAAAGTGAAATTTAAGGTGTGCCACTCGTCAAAAAAGGAGAAAATATGGCTTATTCATCGTACAGTCCTAACGAAGAGCGCTTCGGTTTCAGCACGAAAGGGAGCTTCCGTGTGGGATATGACAGCGAAAGGCTGATTGTATTAATATTTCTCATAGCTTTGGCGGCTATCCTCGTGGGTATGATAATATGCTTTGCCCTTTGCTATGAAATGCTGTTTACGCCTGTGGATATAAATGCTGCAGCAGCGGCAGGTGATCGTGGCGAAAGACAGCTTTTCGGCTTCAATCCTGCTGAATACGGGTTGACTGCAATGGGTATGGTGTTTCTTTTCTGGCTGGAGATTGTGGGTATCATAGCATTCTGCATAACGCTTGCTGTCCTGAAATGGGGAAAGACCTGCACCTTCAGGGCCAATGAAAACTACATGGAAATTGTGGAACAGGGTAAAAAGCCCAGGACAACGGTGATTTATTACAATGACGTTATAAACATTGCGGCTACGCAGCGGAAATTCCTGTTTATAGGCGGCCTGAATATCACAATATATACGAAGAAGAACTCCTTTGAGTTCCGTTATTCCCATGACCATTTATCCAGAACAGGCGGCCTTTCAGAAACACCGTTCAACATCATACTAGAGAGAGCGGAACTTGTAAGCAAGCCGAAATATATGCCGGGTAGTCATTGATTGTCTTTGAAACAAAAAACAGGCGGAACGCTGTGCGTTCCGCCTGTTTCATTTAATTTATTCTGATAACAGATTTCTCAGGTTTTCTGCAATTCCGTCGATTTCATACAAACCGTAATAAACCGCAGGATTTGTCGGCATGGTGGTTTCGTATTCAACAATATTTCCGCCGAAAAAGTCGGTAAGCCCCTTTTCAGCTTCGTTAAGAGACTGGCTTCTTACTGCGCCGTAGGAAATTCCGTCAATCTCGTATATATCGTAATTGAAAACATAGCTGAAGCGTTTTCTGTACCCCTTGCTTTCGTCTTTTTTCTGTAAAACCACTGCAAGAGAATCGCCTGTGGCATAAGGCGGACAGCCTTCCTCGCACGGGATTCTTACAATTATGGTTTCGTTTCCTGCCGCTTTGCCGATATAATCATATTCTATAATAGCGTTATAGAAAAAGGCTTCCGAATCAAGGTCGGGGTCATAGCCTTTGAGCTGTGATGCTTCTGATGTGTCCAGAGTGTCCGCTATTCTGAGAAGATAAAAGGAATCAATTTCGTCATATCGTCCGTTCATTATTTCTTCGAAGGATGAAGGGAGCCCTTTTGTCACAGGATTTATATCAAGGTTTTCATAAGCGTTCTTATTCTGATATTCAGGCAAGCTGACAGAAAGTGTTTCTTCCGTTTTTGCTTCATCGGTTGCGCTGGTTTCGACAAAATCCTTTTCCAGAGAATAACCCGACGCATCCGCAACGGCAATATCGGGTGTTGTGGATTCGCTGCCCTTGCCGAAGAAAGAAACCGCCCCAACGGCTATAAGGCACACCGCCGCCGCCATTGCGCCCCATTTTGCAACATTCAGATATATGGGCTGTTTCGGTTTTTCCGCCTCTTCCGCCATCATCTGCGAAACCCTTGAAAGAAGCTCGTCAGACGGCGATATTCCGTCGAGGTTATTATGCAGTTTTTCACGGAATGTCATCAAACTCAACTCCTTCCAGCAGCTCTTTCAGCATGGCTCTGCCACGGGAAAGCTGCGATTTTACTGCGGATTCGCCTGCGCCTGTTGCTTTTGCAATCTGCGCTACGGACAAATCCTCATAATAGAATAAATGTATAGCTGTACGGTATTTCTGCGGCAGCTTCAGCAATGCGCCGTAGACCTCGGATTTTGTTTCGATATCCGAAAGCCGCTTGTCGTAGCCGCCTGTGTTTTCATCAGCCTCGGCAAAGTCCCTGTGACGGTTCCAGGCGGAGGTTAGAAAGGATTTGGTACAGTTTATGGTGATTTTCAGAAGAAACGCCTTGCGGTGTTCTTCGTCGTTATATGTCTTGTCTGCCTTTATGTAACGCAGAAAAACCTCTTGCAGTATATCGTCGGCGTCGGCGGGATTTCCCGTTCTTGACAGGGCAAGGCGGTAGACCATATCCGAATAATGCCGCATGACTGCATCAAAGCTCTCCCTTGTACATAAGGAAAGTTCTGTCATTTTCACGTCCTTACCTTTCTGCGGAAAAGGCGGGTAAGGTGTCATTATTTCCGCTTTTCGTATATAACACCTTACATTTTTTCAAAAGGTTGCAAATATTTTATGGTAAATTATTCCTTGACGGTGATTGATTTTGCAACAGCGGTTTGTCGCCACATTGTATCCGAATATCCCATGACTATTTCTGCGAGGTTTATTTCGGCAGAAACATTTACAGAAGAACTTCCGTCGCCGATTATATCGGACACCATTTCATAAAGCTCAGAATCCTTATGGATATTTCCCAGGTCAAGCAATGGTGAGTCGCAGTATACAACCTTATCGAATGTATATCGTGATGGATATTCGTTTGAAAAATAAGCCCATAATGTGGGGTCTGCATGCGGCAAGCCTATATATGAGCCGTCGGGCTTGAATTTAATATCGCCTGCACTGACATAAGGCTGTTCTTCGGTAAAATAATAGAGCTCTCCTGAAAGAATTATATCGCCGCTTATGATTATTTCGTTGTAGAAAAAAGGGATAAAATCGTCAGCAATACTGTTATCTTCGGGAATATTGAAAGAACAGCTTGTTTTAATGTTATAGCTGTCGGAGGAAAAATCTGTTATCCATTCCTGCTCGTTTGCCATAGCTTCACCCAGAAAATCAGGGTGACCTTTTTCGGTATAACCGAAAAGTTCGGGGTTAAGAAAATTATCGTAGTATGTTCCTTTTGAAACAAAACCTTTTGCTTTGCCGGTATAGGTTGCCACGGACTGATTTTTGCCGTATGGAGTTATACTGTCGGCGTCTTCGAGGTAGAATTCCACTCCGTCGTAGGAGAGGAGAAGTGTTTTTTCTTCAGATTCCTGAGTTTGTGTTACATCAGTACCACTTTTCGCATCAGTCGGAATTGTTTCGGCGGGAGTGGTTGCATCCGGAGCTTTATTGCCGCAGGAGCACAGAAAAATTGCGGCGGCAAGCAAAAGTGATAAATCTTTTCTCATATTATGTAGTTTTCCTTCCCTTTTTATGTATTTTATGCTATAATAATAGCATGCTTAAAAAATTTTGTAAATAGATTACGAAGTTTTGTAATCAAATTGTAACTTTTTGGCCTGAGGATGAAGAAAAATACGTTTTTTTATATTAAAAAGCTAAAGTTTTGATAATTTCCGCCGATATAACAAATGTATCAAAATATCTGCATTTAAACACAAAAGGAGTTGAGTTTATGGAAATTAAAAATTTGCAGAGCAGCATGATTAATATGTACAAGAAAACTGCAGGTATCAGCACTCCCAAGAAGTCTTCTTCCGTTTCGAGAACAACAGTCAATACTGACAGAGTTGAATTTGATTTCGGCAGATACCTTGAGACTGCCAAGGCTGATGCAGCAGCAAAAACCGACGCTATGGCAAGTGAAGACAGACTTGCAGAACTCCGCAATCTCTACGCAGGAGATAATTGCCCCGTTTCCGCAGAGGAAACAGCCGCAGCGTTTCTCGCATAATCCCGTGATTTTTTAAGGAGGTATCGGAAATGACAATCAACACTGCCAAAGCGGTTATTGAATTTATGGAAAAATATAATAAACACTTTGAGGAGCTGTATGTGTTCGTTTCCGAAAAGAAGGCGAAGGTTATCGCCGACGACCTCGTGTGGCTTCTGGACTCCCTTACAAAGGAGCAGAAGCTTGTGATGGCAGGGAATGATCTCGAAGCGAAGCGTCTGGCGCTTTTTGAGGAACTGGGCATCTCGGGTGTTAAAGCAAAGGAGCTTATTGAGGAGTGTCCCGAGGAATACCGTTCAAAGCTCCATCTTGAATGTTCCACAATGGAAAAGTATGTAGACGCAATCAGAAAGACAAGTGCAGATATTATTGAAATGGTAGAAAGAAAGCTTTCTATACAGGAAAAACTTGCGAATCAGCCTCATTCGACCATGGAAACATACACCGGCAGAGGCATGAAGGTAAAGAAGCACAACACCTCAGGCGGATTTTTCGGCGAGGTATAACAGTAAAAGAGGTATAGAAAATGCGTTCATCATTTTTAGGATTTGAAGTTTCCAAGCGTACTATCCAGCTTGCTCAGAAAGCCCTGGATATTACCGGAAGCAACATTTCAAATGTAAACACCGAAGGGTACACCCGTCAGAGAGTTGACGTTTCGTCCCTTTCGCTCAATAAATACACAAGCTGGCAGACAAAGTCCTCCAGAATGTCCCTTGCAGGTCAGGGTTCAACCGCATACGGCGTAAATCAGATACGTGATGCGTATATTGACAAGCGTTATCGTGAATCCGCCTGCTTCGTTTCCCAGTACAGCACAACGGCAGACGTTCTCGGAGAAGTTGAAACAGTTCTCGACAACATCGTAAGCGACGGTCTTACATACCAGATGGATAAGTTCACCGACGCTCTCAAGAAATACGCAGAACAGCCTGACAGCGAAGAGCTTGCAAGTATCGTACGTAACGAAGCGTACAACATCACAAACCTTCTTCACTCCTACCAGACAGACCTGGAAGAACTGAAGGAAACAAACCTTGAAGCGCTCCAGACAACAATGGACGCTACAAATGATGTTATCAAGGAAATCGTTGAATACAACAAGCTTATCGTAAACGAATACTCGGTAATGGCAACAGGTAAGCTGGGACCCAACGAATCCGTAACAGGCAGCTACGGCCCCAACGAAATGCTTGACGCACGTAACCTGCTTATTGACGAGCTTGCATATTACGGAAACATCTCCGTTTATGACAATCCCGACGGTTCTGTAAGAATCCTTATGGACGGTGTTGAAATCATCGACGGCGAAAAATACGAGCAGATTTACATGAGAAGCAGTACAAAGGTTCAGAACGCTGATCAGTTTGAATCAGAGCTCCTCCGTGACTACGCCGCATACGATTCAGCGGTACTCCGCTGGACTTCCGGTGACGCTGCCGACCCTGCTTCCGGTGAGCTTCGTTCTTATCTTGACGTTCTCAACGGCAACGGCGTTTACAAGACAGGTTATCAGAACGACACATACGGCATTCCCTACTATGAATCGGTAATCGACTCATTCGCAAACGATTTTGCAAACCATATGAACTTCCTCAACGGCGCAATCGACCAGAACGGAATGCTTATAAACAAGGACAGACTTCTTTTCTGTACACAGAAATGCAATGAAGGCGCTGAGGATTTCGGCGACCATACAATGACAGCCGATACAATCAGAATTGCCGACAGCTGGATGAACGACGCTACAATGGTGGGCGAGGTTCAGAATCCCGAAACAGGAAAATGGGAATTAAGCCTTGACGGTGACCACATCAACCAGATGGCGGTAAGCGTTACATCAACACCTCTGAAGTTCGGTACAAAGGGCGATTTCGAGGGTACGATATACGACTACCTCCTCTTTATCAACAACCGTCTCGGTCAGCAGATCGACTACAACAAATCACAGTATGAATCCTCATATGATACCACAGACGCACTTCTTGACAGCCGTGACGCTGTTTCGGGCGTAAGCGCTGTCGAAGAAGGTATCAATATGATGACTTACCAGAACTGGTATACAGCAACATCAAGAATGATGACAACCCTTGACGACTGTCTTGAAAAGCTTATCAACGGCACAGGACGAGTTGGATTATAATTACTAACCCTTCTGAGAAAGGAAATACGTTATGAGAATTGCAGGCGGCGCAATCCGCAGAAACTTCTTACGCAACTATGAGCTGAACAGCACCTCCAAGTTTGAGTCTGAACAGAAAATCTCAACAGGACGTCAGTTCCAGCGTGCAAGTGAAAATCCCATAAATGCTGCTAAGGCTCTGCGAGTAAGAAAATCAATGGCAGACCTGGAAACACACCAGAAGAATCTTGAATCTGCCGACTCCATATATCAGGTTGCCGAGGATTCTCTTCTTACAGTTTCCTCCCTCATCCAGAACACCTACGAAAAGCTTGTACAGGGTGCTCACGGCACATACAACCAGAACGATATGGACATTATTGCTTCGGAAATCGAACAGTATGCAGAGGAAATGGTTCAGGTAATGAACGTTGATGTTGCAGACAGAAAGATTTTCGGCGGCGTAAACAACGAAACAAACGCTTTTGAAATCAAAGGGCCTATCGGCAGCCAGTATGTAACCTACAACGGCATTCCTGTTGATTCGGCATCCGACCCGAAATCTTATCCATACAGTGAGGTTTCATTCCTTGATGTCGGTATCGGTATGTCGGTAGACGGCTCCACAAACAGAATCGACGACCAGACAGCACTTCCCATTACCTTCAACGGTGTTGACTGCACAGGCTGCGGCGTTACACAGAGAACCGTAAAGCTTGACCTTGAAGGTATTCTTCCCGGCAAAGCATACAAGCTTGAAGTAAGCGTAGGTTCAAACGAACAGATCGTTGAATTCAACGGCGGCGATACAATCGAAAATACTATTGAGAATATAAATGCGGCTCTTTCAGATGCCTTCATGGTAACTCCTCAGGTAAATGAGGACGGCGAAATTCTTTACATCCAGAATATCGACGGTTATGACGGCACTTTCCTCTGTCCTTACGAAAACGCTGCTATCGCTGACAATGCAGTGGATATCGGCGCTATGAAGAGCGATACGTATTATTCTCTTGAAGTTACCTCAAACGGTATGACAAGAGTTATCGACTTTGAGGGTGCTGACGACGTAAACCTTACACTTACAAATATCCGTACAGAGCTTGAAAAGCAGTTCGGTGAATTTGCTCCCAAGATTTTCTCCGACGGTCAGTTCGTAGACAAGAACGGCGGCGTGTGCAGCGTGAAGAATACCGCTGATTACTCCAACAGTTCAGATATTACCGCAGGCGAAGAAATCAATTACGCTGCTGCGGAAGAAGGAAAAACCTACTCCTTCAACCTTAACGGTACAAAGGTTACCTTTACAGGCGGTGCAACTCCTGAAGAAACCCTTACAAACGTAAACGAAGCTTTATCTTCGGGTCTTGCTTTCGGCAACTCAAATGTCCCCTATATCAATGACGATTCGGGTATTATTTACTACGACAAGAGCGATGATGTAATCTACGTCACAAACGCTCCCGACGCTGATAACAACGTTGATTACAGCAATTACGGCGGATATGCCAAGAATATCATGCAGCTGGTTCTTGACGCTGCGGGATATTTAAGAGAAGGCGACCAGGATATGGTTGCACGCTATGCCGACCTTATATATGCGGCGCAGGCTCCCCTCTCCGTTGCAATTGCAGAGCTTGGTACAAACGACCAGTTCATCGAATTCAACGAAACAAGAATTGAAAACACACTGCTCAACCTTTCCGATAAGCAGAACGACCTCGAAATCACCGATCTGCCTACGGAAATCACAAACTACAAGGTGCTTGAAACAATTTACAACGCAACCTTACAGATGGGCGCACAGATGATTCCCATGTCCATCTTCAACTACATGAAATAATCAGATTGCGGCAAGGAGGCTGAAATTCTATGATTGACAATAATCTTCTTGAGATTACGACGGTTCCGATAAAAGTCGAGATAAATATCACGAAGGGCAGCTTCACAAACCCCAGAGTGAATAACCCCGACAAGGCTTTCAAAATGGATATCCAGACCAACAACGGAAAGCTTGAAATTCATTCAGAACCGCAGAAAATCAATATTGACACCTATGCGGCACGTTCCAGCATGGGTTACGGACAGTACAACAACACAGACCTTATCAAGACAAAGGGTCAGGATGCAATCCGCCTCGCATACGAGGGTACTGCAAGAATTGCAAGCCAGGGCAACCAGCTTGCAAGAGGCGCAACCTCGGCGGAAATCGCTGCCCAGAACGCAAGAGCAGGTCAGACAATCCAGACAATAATGGACTTCATTCCCAAGACAGGCGCAGATATCACATTTGACAAGGGTGTACTCAACATCAACGTTGAAGCCTCCGATGTGAATATCGACTGGGAAAACGCAGCAATGATGCCCTATGAATTCACACCAGGTAAGGTTGAATTCTCGGTAGCACAGATGCCCAGCGTGGAAATCGAGTACACAGGCGGTCCCATTTACGTACCTGCAAGCTCAGATCCCGACTACGAACCTGCACTTGACACAAGAGGATAAAATTTCATAAGCAGAAAGGAAAAAAGCTATGATAAAGATAAACACCCGTGATTTTGGCGAAACAGAAGTTAATGAATCTGCTGTTTTCAGTTTTCCCAACGGTGTATTTGCTTTTGAGGATGACAGAAACTTTGCCTTACTCTCACCCCTCGGTGATGACACATACCCCATGTGGTTACAGTCTATGGATCATCAGGAGCTTTGCTTCATAGTATTTGACCCTTCGCTTATAGATGACAAATATCAGGTAAGCCTGAATCCCGGTGAAAAGAGAATCCTTAACCTCAAGGACGGCGACGAAATCCGCTGTCTTGCAATTGCAAAGGTTCCTGAGGATTTCAGACAGACAACGGTGAATATGAAATCTCCCATTGTTATCAATCCTGAAACAAATACAGCACTTCAGGTTATTCTTCCTCTCGATTATCCCTTCAGACATCCGATTTACGAGTCAGGGGAGGTGGAATAATGCTGGTAGTTACAAGAAAAATCGAAGAAAGCATTATTATCGCCGACAATATCGAAATAGTAGTGCTTGAGGTGGGAAAAGACCGTGTAAAGCTCGGTGTTACAGCCCCCAAGGACATTAAGATTATCAGAAACGAACTCAGAAAAGCACAGGACGCTAACCTTGATTCTTCAAAGGCTGTTTCAAAGGCAGCAATTGATGCAATGCTGCAGTTTAAGAAAAAGTCCTGAGAAATTACAGTTCCCGATTGAGAAAGGAATGGTTTGAATATGGCACAGCCTCTCAGAATGAGCGGTATGAATTCAGGTCTTGATACTGAATCCATTATCAACGCACTTACCGCTAACAGCAAACTTAAAATTACAAAGCAGGAGCGTCAGTTGCTTAAGTATCAGGCCACACAGGACGCTTACCGTGATGTTATTTCAAAGTTCCAGAATATCCAGAAGAAATACTTCGATATTCTCAACAAAAAGACAAACCTCAAGGGTTCTACCATGTGGAGCCAGTTTGCTTCCAAGACAAGTGTTGACGGCGTGGAAAAGGCAATCGCAGGCCTCAGCGTTTCCACCTCCGTAAACTCCACGGCAGGAAGCTACAAGGTTAAGGTAAACAATACCGCTACCCAGTCCAAGGTTACAGGTTCTTCCTTAAGCGGCGGCGCAAAGGTTGACCTCGCCAGCTTTGAAGAGGGTAAGGAATACGGTTTTACCATTACAGTCGGTGACGAAACCGCCAACATCACCTTTACAGGCGGTGCAGACGCTACCGAAAACAAGGAAAATATCAGAAAAGCCCTTACCGAAGTATTCGGCGAAAGCAACAGCTCTGCTGCAAACGGCCACAATGCAGGTATGGTATATGTTGATACCAAGGGTCAGTTTGTTTCCAGAGCAGGAAAGGGTATCACCATTTCCGGCATAGGCACTATGGAAACCTCCGCAAGCCTTGATTTAAGCGATATCGAATCAGGTAACAACAGCATTTCCGTACGTGTGGGTGACGAGGTTGTAAACCTTTCCTTCCAGACTATCAAGGACGGCTATTTTGATGAGATTTTCGACGAAAACGGCGAAATAAAGACAGAAGGTCTTACCGCAGAGCAGGACGCAAAGGTAAAGCTCTATGAACAGGTAAAGGCTGACTATATCGAAAAGCAGAAGTACGAAGAATATCAGGCATGGGAAAAGACTGCATCCGATGAAGACAAGGAGCAGTTAAAGCAGACAGCTTTCCAGCAGGCTTCCGAAAAGCACCGTGCTGAATATCTTGACAAGTATCTCTCCAAGGAATATGTAAAGTATGCAGACAATCTTCCCGAGGGCGAAGAACAGCTCAATCTGGAAGACTGGAAGGCTGCAAACTACGTTGAAGGCGACGAAAGCAACGAGCTTTATGCAGGCTTCAAGGATTATTACTACGATAAGACTGAGCTTTCCGCTGAGCAGATTGCTGAACGTGATGAAAAAATTGCGGTTTTCACAAAAGACCACAATGATGCTATGCAGAGCGAATACAACAGTGTTTATCTGAAGCAGTGCGAAGAAAACGGCACAGAGCCTTTAAGCTATGATGAATGGTATGAACAGGAAGGTCTTGGAGCTGAACTTGAAGAAGGTATTCAGAAGATAAGCGATTCCTATAAGCCTGAAGTCGGCTACGAGCTTGATTATGAAGGCTGGGGCACACTTTCCTACAATGAATACGAAGCATACAAGGAAAACCTCGGTACAGTAAAGGACGAAGATGTTGAAGCAAGCCTTACAGCTGCCGATATTGTTGACCACTACAACGAAACAGCTCTCAACAACAGCATCGGTGCAGCCGAAACCAAGAGCGGCGTAAAGCTTTCCGTAACTGTTGAAGGCGATAACGCAACAATCACAGCTGCCGACAAGGACGGCAACGAGGTTGCAGTTTCCGTAACAAGCGCACAGGGAAGCACCAATAACTTTGGTACATCTGTTGCACAGAATTCCATTTCCCAGATTTCCAACTCTACCGTACTCTCTGACTTAGGTCTTACAGCAGACGAAAACGGCAAGTATAACTTTACAATCAACGGCGTTGATTTCTCCTTTACAGGCGATACCAATGTCAAGGAAATGATGAGAACAGTCAACTCCTCAACAGCAGGCGTAAAGATGACCTACTCATCTCTCGACAATGCGTTTACCGTAACATCAAACGAATACGGCGTAAACAGCAGCATTGAAATCACCAACGATTCCCAGGGTCTTATGTCCGCAATCGGTCTTATGTCCGGCTCCAAGTACACACAGGGCAGCAACCTTCAGGTTGAAATCAACGGTAAGGTTCTCGAAAGCGACGGCAACTCCATCGAAGCTGACGGAACAACATTCACCTTCGCAGGCGTTGAAGCAGGCAGTGAATTCACAATCGACGTTGAAAAGGACAATTCCGCTATTGCTGATACAATCAAGGGTTTTGTTGAAGATTACAACAAGCTTATTGAAGAAGTTTACAAGTATCTTGACGAAGAGCCTGACGAGGATTATTACTTCCTTGCTGATCAGGATAAGGAAGATCTTGCGCTTACAGAAAAGCAGGAAGAAAAGTGGGAAGAAAAGGCTAAGCTTGGTCTTTTACACAACGATAATACAATCAGCTCCATTATGTCAAAGCTGAGAGTTGCTCTTATGGGCAGCGTTGACGCAGCCGACGGTTCAAAGCTCGGTCTTGCACAGCTCGGTATTCTTACCTCCTCCGATTATCAGGAGCACGGTAAGCTTGAAATCGACGAGGATAAGCTCAACGCGGCTATCGACACCTACGGTGCAGATATATCCCGTCTGTTCAGCGACAAGGATAACGGCATAATGACAAAGTTTGACGCAGCTCTTGAAAGTGCAGTCGGCACAACCGGCGACAGAGGCACGCTCATCAACAAGGCAGGCTTAAAGACCGGCTCGAGCGCTACCGATAACGATATCTACGACCAGATGAAGCGTATCACTCAGAAGATTTCCACTCTTGAAGAAAGATACGAAAACGAACAGAACAGACTCTGGAAGAAATACTCCGCTATGGAAAGTATGCTTGCTAACCTCAATAGTCAGCAGTCATCCTTCTCCTCTTATTTCGGCGGAGGAATGATGTAAAGGCAAAGAGAGGATAACCCGTTATGAACAATGCTTATTCAGCTTATAAAAAGCAGTCTATTTCTACGCTTACACCTATGGAAATTGTTGTGAAGCTTTATGATGAAGCAGAAAAGCAGATAAACATTGCAATTGTTTCAATTGAAAAAAAGGACTATGCAACCGCTAATAAGTGCCTTCAGAAATCTCAGGATATCGTGAACGCCCTTCGCTCCGTACTGGATATGAGCATTCCGATTTCTACCCAGCTTGACGCTCTTTATGATTTCTTCAACAGACAGCTTATTTCGGCAAACGTAAAAAAGGATACCGAGATTTTAAAGGAGCTTCTCCCTATGCTCGCAGAGCTTAAAGACGCTTTTGCGCAGATTGCGGCGATGCCCAGAAGTCAGGTAGGCTGAGCGATGTAACAGACGGCTCAGGTCCCGTTATGCAGCTATATTCCGCCGTGCGGCACACGCCGCACGGCGGAATGTTGGTATTTGAAAGGAACGGTTTTTTATGACAGAGCAGGTAAAAAATGAGATAATAGCAAAAATCGGCGAGGCTGAAAGTATAATCGGCGAGTATATGGCGAAGACTAATGAAATACTGACCACCGATATTGACGAAACTCTTGAAGATATAATTGACGCAAGAAGCGAGCTTATCAGCAGGCTGGATCGGATAGTATGCGAAATTGATGAAATCGCTACAAGATCCTGCGACGAAACAGAGAAAATGTATATTGAAAACTCTCTTCGCAACAAGCATCTTCCCCTGGGACTTACAACAGAGATAAAGGAAGTGCGCCGTGCGGCAGTAAAAATGCATTCTCTCTTCACCGAGGCGGTGGAAAAGGACAGACAGGCAGAAAAAAGAGTCGGCGCAAGAGTCGAGGAACTGAGACTGAGCCTTGAAAATCTGCGTGAGGATAAAAAAAGAATTGATTTTTATGCCCACAATAAAATAGGAGTAAATAAAGGCGGTTCTTTCAACGAAAAGTTGTAATTCCGCTGAAAATGATGTATAATGTATATTGACAGCCATATTCATGCCTTTGCAGACTCAATTGCTGAAAGGGCAGTAAAGAAATTGGAAGAAACGGCAAACATCAAAGCATACACCGACGGTACAATCAGAGGTGCACAGGCTTTGCTGGAAAAGACAGGTGTTGATTACGGCGTGCTGCTGCCAGTGGCTACAAAGCCTACCCAGCAGACAACCATAAACAACTGGGCAAAGGAAGAGTACAAGGGAAGATTCATTTCCTTCGGTACTGTCCATCCCCGTGCCGAAGACGCATGCGACGAGCTGGACAGAATAAAAAGCCTGGGACTCAGAGGCGTGAAGCTTCATAACGATTATCAGGGCGTGTTCATTTTTGAAGAATGCTGCAAGCCCGTTTATAAACGCTGTGAGGAGCTTGGACTGCCCGTAGTTTTCCATATGGGCTATGACCCTGTTTCGCCCCGTGTTCATCGCGCCATGCCCTATGACCTGCTTGAGCTTCACGAAAATTATCCCAAGCTTAAAATCATCGGCGCACATATGGGCGGTGAAGAAGCGTGGGAGTCTGTTTATCATTATGTTGCAGGTGTCAGGAATATATGGCTCGATACCGCCTTTACTGCGGGAATAATCGACGAAAAGCTCTTTTGCGGAATTGTAAAGAAGCACGGTGCTGACCGTGTGCTTTTCGGCAGTGACCTGCCATGGAGCAGCCCTGACAGAGAAATTGCCATGATTGACAGGCTGCCTGTAAGCAGTGAAGAAAAGGAAAAAATTTACTGGAAAAACATTGCGGAGCTGCTTCAGCTTTCGCTTTGATAAAACAAGAAAGGGAAAGGAACAAAAATATGTTTTGTAAGAAATGCGGAAAGGAACTTTCCGAAACAGCGAATTTTTGCCCCCAGTGCGGCAGTACAACAGAGGTTACCGAAGAGGCAAAGGAAGCAGTTGAGGCAGTTGAAGAAGTAACTGCGGAGGCTAAAGAAGAAGCGGCAGCTGTACAGGCAGAGGAAACACCTGCTGTAACAATTGCTGAAATGGAAAGCGAGGCTGTAAAGACAGCGGTAGCTGTTGAGGAAAGACCTGCAGAACAGCCTGAAGAAAAAGCAGAAGCTCCCGTACAGCAGGAAGCAACCACAGAAAATATATCTCTAGGTGTATATTCAGAGGAAACTGAAAAGCCTGCTAAAAAGAGTAAGACGGGCGTTATAATCGGCGCTTCTGCTGCTGTTGCTGTGGCAGGTGCTGCGGCTGTGGGATATTTCTGCTTCAGCAATGAAATAATGCATCTCTTTATGGGCGATGCAGGCTTTGCGGGAATGGTTGAAAGCAATTCCATGGATTACATAAGCGGCGGAAATCTGGATACAGATGAATTGGATACAGCTCTTGCGGATTATGCCGAAACAATTTTTTACGGCGATGAAATGGAAGAAGCTGAGCTTTCAAAGACCGTGCTTGATGAAATGTTTGCTGTAAGCGGCAACAGCTCGGTTACCATCACCACCAAGGTTGACCCCGGTATGATTCTTGCTCTGGCTGATACAGACGGTCTTTTTGACCTTTTCAATCTGGAATTCGGCATGGAAGCTGTACAGGGCGATGACTGCAACAGATTTTCCTATGCGCTTATTGAAAACGGTGAGCGTACTATCGGCGCAGACCTCTTTATAAATGACGAAGATATAGCTATGCTTCTCCCTGAGCTTACAGGTCAGACCTTTATAGTTGAAGCCGAAAAGGACGAAAGCGAAGAAGCTCCCAAGGAAAAGCAGGAATTCTCCGAAGCGGAAATGAAGCGCATCAGAGAAAAGCTTGTTGACATTTACAACAGCAATCTTAAGAATGCGGGAATTGAATACGTAAAGGGCGGTACAGAGCTGGTAGTTTCCGGTGCTCCCGTTGACAGCGAAAGAGTAATTGTAAAGTTTTCCGCTGAAAACCTCAACGCTATGCTCAAAGAAATGGGCGATTTCCTCAGAAACGATGAATATCTGAGAAATTATTACGTTACAGCAACAGAAGAAGAAATTACCGAATACGAAAAGTCTTTTGATGAAGCGGAATACGACGGTACAGCAAGCCTTACAATTGAAACCTACATAACAGACCATGCAAAGGTAACAGGTAAGAAGATTATTCTCACCGAAACCGATCCCGAAACATCCGAAACCTTTGATTTCAATTTTGAAACAACTCTCGGAAACTGTGATTTCTACATCGGTGATGAAGACCTGTCCATTACCCTTACTCAGAGAAAGACTGACGAAACAAGCGGAATCATGGAGCTTACCGTTGACGGCGAGGAACTGGGCGCTCCCCTTGTTCTTGAAGTAAGCTACACCGACGCAGGTGTTGCCGAATACTGCGGACAGCCCGTAAACACAGGCACATACCTTTTAAAGGTTTCCGAAAAGGATGAATTCTTTGACTATATTGCAAAGGAATCCCAGAATGACGAAGTCTATGACTCCGACATGATGATGGTGGAAGAGGTTGACCCCACTTCTGATATGGATACAGCTGCAATATTAGGTATGCTTAAGGATATGGAAATCGAAACCAGCGTAAAGTGTGACGGAAACAGCGTTTCCTCTTCCTTCTCAATGAACATACCGCTGTTCTTTGAAATCTCCTTTACAGCCGATGTGAAGCCTCTTGAAAACGCAGAAAAGCCCGTTATGCCCGATTGTTCAGACGCAATTGTCATGAATGAGGATTTTGAGGCGGAGGATTACCCCGAACTCAGCAAGGAAGTCGGCGAAAAGTTCCTTATTGTGGCTGAAAAGAGCGAATTTATCGGAAAGATAATGGAACTTGCAGGTATTGAATTTTAAAATTATGAAGCTCCTTCTTGCAGGGAGCTTCACCTTTATTAAGGGAGTATTATGAAAATTATAGCATACATCGAAAACGACTTTACCGAGAAATTCGGCATACCCAGACAAAGCGGACTTTCTCCCATTGTGTCACGTATCGTTTTTAAAAAGGAATACCGTGTCAAGGAAGCGTTCAGGGGACTTTCGGGATATTCGCACCTGTGGCTTATCTGGAAATTTTCCAAGGCGGAGCGTACGGACTGGTCGCCCACAGTAAGACCGCCAAGGCTGGGCGGAAATACCCGTATGGGCGTGTTTGCCACACGTTCGCCCTTTCGCCCGAATCCTGTGGGACTGTCCTCGGTAAAGCTGCTGAAAGTTGACCTGGACAGCCACGACGGTCCTGTTTTATACGTTGAGGGTGCGGACCTCATGAACAGGACGCCCATATATGATATAAAACCTTATCTTGCCTATACCGACGCTCACCCCGAGGCGGTTGACGGGTTTGCCCTCACCAGAAAAGAAGGAATTCTCACAGTGGATTTCCCCGAAGAGCTGAGGGATATGTCAAAGGAAAGATTTGAAACCCTTATGAGCATACTTTCCCAGGACCCCAGACCCCAGTATCAGGATGAGCCTGAAAGAGTGTATAATATGGCATTCGGAGGTTATGACATAAGCTTTACGGTTTCAGGCAACACTCTCAAAGTCTGCGGAGTTGTCAAAATTGTTGACAAAAAGCATTAAAAGTGCTACAATGTATTTTATGGTCGGGAGTCTGTTTTGTTTTCAGGCTTTTAAGAACACGGCCATAAAAATAAACCGAAAGGATGGTATGATTTATGAAAATCACATTAAAAGGCGATGTAATCAAAGAATTCCAGAGTGGATTAACCGCATATGACATCGCTAAGGAAATCAGCGGCGGCCTCGCAAGAGCAGCCTGTGCGGCAAGAATAAACGGTAAGGTGTGTGATTTACGAACTACCATCACCGAGGA
This sequence comes from Ruminiclostridium sp., assembly GCA_017625405.1. GTDB lineage: Bacteria > Bacillota > Clostridia > Oscillospirales > Ruminococcaceae > Ruminiclostridium_E. Next base: position 22,212 of record JAGALB010000056.1, read on the forward strand.
TTGCTCACTTGACATTCTCACTTTCGATGACGAAGACGGAAAGAAGGCTTTCCGTCACACAGCTTCCCACATTTTAGCCCAGGCAGTAAAAAGACTTTTCCCTGCTACAAAGCTTGCTATCGGTCCTGCTATTGAAAACGGCTTCTACTATGACTTTGACGTAGAAAAGCCCTTCTCTCCCGAGGATATTGCAAAAATCGAAGCTGAAATGAAGAAAATCGTCAAGGAAGGCATTGCTTTAGAACAGTACGAGCTTTCTCCCGCGGAAGCTATTGAATATTTAAAGGGTATAGGCGAAGATTACAAGGTTGAACTCTGCGAAGAACACGCAGGCAAGAACGAGCCTATCTCCTTCTACAAGCAGGGCGATTTTACAGACCTCTGCGCAGGCCCTCACCTTATGAATACAAGCAGCATAAAGGCTGTAAAGCTTACAAACTGCACAGGTGCATACTGGAGAGGCGATGCAAAGGGCAAGCAGCTCTGCCGTGTATACGGTACAGCTTTCCCCAAGGCATCCGAACTTGAAGAATATTTAAAGCAGGTTGAAGAAGCAAAGAGCCGTGACCACAACAAGATCGGCCGTGAGCTTGAATACTTCACAACTGTTGACTATATCGGTCAGGGTCTTCCCATTCTTCTTCCCAAGGGTGCAAAGACAATCCAGACTCTTCAGAGATGGGTTGAAGACGAAGAATATAAGAGAGGCGGTCTTTTAACCAAAACTCCTTTTATGGCAAAGCGCGACCTTTATAAAATTTCAGGCCACTGGGATCACTACCGTGACGGTATGTTCATCTTAGGCGATCCCGATGACGAAACAAAGGAATGCTTTGCTCTGCGTCCCATGACCTGCCCCTTCCAGTATCAGGTATTCTTAAACAGACAGCGTTCATACCGTGATCTGCCTATGAGATTGGTGGAAACATCAACTCTTTTCAGAAACGAAGACAGCGGCGAAATGCACGGTCTTATCCGTGTACGCCAGTTCACAATTTCCGAGGGACATTACATTCTTACTCCCGAACAGCTTGAAGAAGAATTCAAGGGCTGTCTTGAGCTTGCGAAATATTTTCTTGAAACAGTAGGTATGCTTGAGGACTGTACCTTCCGCTTCTCTCAGTGGGATCCCGAAAACCCCAAGAACAAGTACGAGGGCACAAAGGAACAGTGGGAAACAGCTCAGGCTACAATGAAGAAGATTCTCGACAATCTCGGTGTAAACTACACTATCGGTATTGACGAAGCGGCATTCTACGGTCCCAAGCTTGACATTCAGTACAAGAACGTATTCGGTAAGGAAGATACAATCGTTACAATCCAGATTGATATGCTTCTGGCTGAAAAGTTCGGTATGGAATATGTTGACGTTGACGGCACAAAGAAGAACCCCTACATCATTCACCGTACAAGCCTCGGCTGCTACGAAAGAACACTTGCATACCTCCTCGAAAAGTATGCGGGTGCACTTCCTCTCTGGATGTCTCCCGAACAGGTTCGTATCCTGCCCATTACAGACAGAGCAAAGGAATACGGTGAAGCAATCTCCGCTAAGCTTGAACAGCTCGGTATCCGTACTTCCGTTGATAACAGAAGCGAAAAGATCGGTTGGAAGATCCGTCAGGCTCAGCTTGAAAAGGTGCCTTACTTCTTCATCGTAGGCGATAAGGAAGTCGAAGACAACACTGTTGCTCTCCGTTCAAGAAAGGAAGGCGACTTAGGCGCTTCTCCTCTCGACGAAGTAATCAACAGAATCGTTATGGAAAACGCAACAAAATCACGATAAAATCAGAACGAGCAGCAGTCTTTGACTGCTGCTCTGATTATATACGGAGGAATTATGAAAAAAGAAATCAGCGCATATATGGATTTTGTAAGGCTTCAGATAAAAGAAAAGAATGTAACCAATGAATTTCTTGAAATGCTCCTTACCCGTATAAAATTCTATCAGCATGAAAGGCTTATACATTTAATTGTAACCATGACCTTTGCCATTATGACGGTTATTTCCATTTTTATGCTGGTCACAGAGGGTACAGCGGCGGCTGTGCTGCTGTCGGTACTGTTTCTCTGCCTTACCGTACCTTATGTAATGCACTACTATTTCCTGGAAAACAGCGTACAGGCGCTTTATAAGCTTTACTATGAAGCAAAGGGGCTTTACGGTGACAAGTGAGTTTATTTACATCGGTGCAGGGCTGCTTGTAATTATCCTTGTAATTGTCTGCGTGCTTGCATTCCGCAGAAACGATGACGAGGAAGAAATAGATACCATGTCGGGCACTGAATTCGAGGATTTCATGGCGGAAATCCTTCACAGAAGCGGCGTTGAAGTGCTTGAGCTTACAAAGGCAAGCGGCGATTTCGGCGCAGATATAATCGTGCTGCACGAGGGCGAGCGTACAGCGGTGCAGTGCAAGCGGTATTCCCGTCCCATCGGCGTCAAAGCTGTGCAGGAGGCGGTTTCCGCAAAGGATTACTACAAATGCACCAAGGCGGCGGTCATTACAAATTCCACTTTCACACGTCAGGCAGCGGAGCTTGCGGCGGAAAGCGGTGTTATTCTCTGGGACAGGGATGCGGTTTACGGCTTTATGGCGTCGGCACAGGATAAATCAGCACGGAAAGCCTGCGCAGCGCTCAGGTTCAGCCGTCTTGAATCAGGGAAATATGCCGATGAGGAGATAGATATATATATAAATAATAGTGTATATACTCTTCCGCCTCATAAATCCACAGTTATAAGCGTACCCGCAGGGGAATGCAGGATTTCCATAAAGTGCGGAATAAAAAAATGCAGGTTCAGAATAAATTTATCGGAGGAAACACGTAATTTTGCGGCGGGGTACTATAAAAATAAGCCGTTTTTAGAGGAAATCTGTTGATTTCAGCGTAATTATCTGATATAATGTAAAAAACAAAACAGGAGGTCCGGAAAATGCTTTTGACAATCGGAATGATAGTAAAAAACGAAGAAAAATACCTTGAAAGGTGTCTTAACGGAATCAAGCCTATTCTTGAACAGATCGACAGCGAACTTATTATTGCCGACACAGGCTCAACGGACCGTACTGTTGAAATTGCACGCCAGTTCACGGATAACGTATTTTACTTCGAATGGATAAAGGATTTTGCTGCAGCACGTAACTCTACCCTTGAAAAGGCACAGGGCGAGTGGTATATGTTTGTAGATGCAGATGAAATCTTTGAATCCTGTGATGAGATAATATATTTCTTCAAGTCCGGAGAGTATAAAAAGTATAATTCGGCGTCATATATTGTGAGAAATATTCTTTATTTCGAGGGTGGACAAAGATATTCGGACTTTAAAGCGCCACGACTTACAAAGATATTACCTGAAACCAGATTTGTCAATCCTATACATGAAGTCATTAATACATTCGGATTTCCAATAAAAGTTTTTAATGACTATGCGCTTCATTACGGCTATGTTCATAAGTCGGACAGCGAAGAAGGAAAAGCAAAATTCCAGAGAAATGCCGAACCGCTTTTGAAAAGATATGAAAACGGAGAACGTACAGGTATGCTGTATGTTCAGCTTTATGAAGGATTTGCCCAGTATGAGCCTGAAAAGGCTGATAAATTTCTTGCGGAGGGTATTGAGTTCTGCAAGAAAAATTCAGATAACACGCTCCCGGTTCTTTATGCCGAATATGCTTCTACATTATATGGCGATGCCAAGGATTATGAAGGGGTGCTTAAAGTCTGCGATGATTATTTCAACATGGATAAGGCTATACGTCCCGGTCCTCTCGGAACGGATGTTGATATTATCTGCGCACAGGCTCTGGCTTTGTTCAAGCTCAACAGATATGATGAATGTATAGAAAAATTTATAAAGTTTTTTGATATATTCAAGGATTATCATAATGGTAAGCTTAATACCGCAGAGAGCTTTATGTCAACCTTTGCTTTTGCAAGAGACGATAATTTCCTTCCCGTTCTTCAGTTTTTCACCCTTTCGTGTATCAATACAGGGAAATACAAGCTTGCAGCTGACTATCTCAAAAAATTGCCTATAAGCAAATATTGTCTTGTTCCTTCTGCTGTTTATACTTCCGTTTTGCAGGAAATGGATATTTTCGATAAGCTCGGGTATTCGGATGCGGCAAAGTTTTATCATCGCTTTAACGATTATGGCAAAGAAGTATTCAGAGATATACTTTATAAGAAGCTTTTCAAAGAGGATAATAAGCTTGAAATAGCAAAAGCGCTCCTTTCCCTTGAAAAGGATGACGAATTCAATGCGGCAATTGAAATTTATCATGATTTCTTCAATGATGTTTCCATAACATATGATCGGCTGGTTGAATATATCGGAAAATATGATGTGAATAAGCATCCTTCCATGCTTTATATTGTTCTGGCAGCAAAAGCTGATTTATCAATGCTTTTTAAACACCCCGGTTTCAAAATGAAAGAAGCCATTTGTTACGGCTATGCTCATATAAAGGATTTTCACAGAGCTATGATTCAGTACGGGACACAGTATATTTCCGATGAGGATAGTATTCCCGATTTTGCGGATTTCCTGATATCTGCAATGAAAGCGGCAATTACAGTGAAATTCAGGGGTCGTGTATTTTTTGTAAGAAGTATTGATGAACTTTTCGAAACTTATTCATCACTCGGCATTGAGAAAACCGCAACCGCCGCAGAGATTGTAAAGAGCAGAAAAGCAAAGGATTACAAGACCTGCATTGCCAAAATGCGTGAAATAATTGAGGAAAACCCTGAAATTGCGGCAGTTATCGCCGAATATCGCAAGGGCGTAATTTCCGAATATGAAGAATCACAGCCAAAGAACGAGATGCAGAAGCTTGCGGCTATGATAAAAAGCAATATCAGAAATTATATTTCTTCAGGAGATTTCTCGGCAGCGGAGAAAACTCTTGATGAATACGAAAAAATCAATCCAAATGACCCTGATATACAGGTGTTGAGAGAACAAATACGCTGAAAACAGCTCCGATTTTGTGCAAGATGTGCAAAATTGGAGCTTCTTTATACTGTAATTTTAACAAACTGAAATTTTTTTCAAAAAAAAGCTAAAGTTTTTCCAGGTTACACCGATATTACAGTTGTAAAGGTTAAAACAGGTTTTCGAAAACAAAACAACCAAAACAAAACACACAAACATTCACACGATTGATCGCAAGAGGCGACAATCCAAACCACAGGAGTTACCGAACGGATTTCGGTAACTTAAGAATCAAGGAGGAACACTATGGGTATGGTAGTACAGCACAATATTAGCGCTATGAATGCTAATAACGCAATGACAAGAAACGTAAGCGGCTTAGGCAAGTCCACTGAAAAGTTATCTACAGGTTATGCTATTAACCGTGCAGCTGACAACGCAGCAGGCCTCGCAATTTCCGAAAAGATGAGATCTCAGATCCGTGGTCTCTCTCAGGCTACAAGCAACGCTAACGACGCTATCAGCTTAATCCAGACAGCTGAAGGCGGTCTCCAGGAAACAGAAGACATTCTCCAGAGAATGCGTGAACTTTCCGTACAGTCCGCTAACGGCACATACACAGACGAAGACAGAGATCAGATCCAGCTCGAAGTTGACGCTCTCAAGGCTGAAATCGACAGAATCGCTGAATCCACAGAATTCAACGAGATGAAGTTACTCGACGGTTCTCTTGACGGTGGCGTAGGCAACACAGGCGAATACGGCGCACGTTACGGTCTTGAACTCGTTCAGGAAGGCGCAGCTACACTCGCAAACAACGTATCTCTTGAAGGCTCCACAATTACCTCCAGCGTAAGCGGAGTTACATTAGCATTAAAGGACGCAGCATCCGGTGCAGGCGGCGAAAGTGCTGAATGGGACGCAACAGGTACAACATTAACCCTTAACCTCAAGGCTGGTCAGACTTATACTCAGAACCAGATTGATGATTTAATCAAGAATGCTACACAGGCTAAGGCTGGCGATCAGACAAATACACCTTCCGAATTAAGCTTTGATCTTAAGAATGGCATCTTTACATTTACAACTGCTGAAAGCTTCAAGACTGAAACAGGTGTAAGAGCAACTACTGCTGAAACAGACGTAACAGGACTTCTTATGTCCGGTGGCGTAGCTAACGATAAGTATGCAGATACTATCAAGTTCACAGCTAACAACTATGGTGAAGATACTCGTTCAATCAAGATCGCTACTGACGTTGCTGCAGGCAAGGAATGGGTAGAAACCAAGACTGCTGACAGCGTAAACTCCAAGGACGGCGCATTTACAATTCACCTTTCTACAGGCGTTGAATACTCCGAAGAAGATCTTGAAAAGTTACTGGCTAAGAACGGTCTTGACTATGATGTAACATTAAGCGACGCAGAAACACCTGACGGTGACACTGTTCTCTTCGCTCAGACAGCTACTAAGACTGGCGTATCTGTTACATTACAGAGCGGTGCAGGTCTCGGTGCTGATAAGAACTTTGGTACAGGCGAAGGCTTAACATTCCAGATCGGTGCTAACGGCGTTGAAGACCAGAGACTTACAGTTAACGTATCCGATATGAGCTCCACAGCTCTCGGCGTTGGTTCTCTCGACATCTCCACACAGGATGGCGCTAACTCTGCAATCAACAAGATTGACGACGCTATCAAGACAGTATCTTCTCAGAGAGCTGCTCTCGGTGCTGTTCAGAACAGACTTGAACATACAGTTAACTCTTTAAGCACAGCTGAAGAAAACCTTCAGTCCGCTGAATCTCAGATTCGTGATACTGATATGGCTTCTGAAATGATCAAGTACACTAAGTCCAACATCCTTCAGCAGGCATCTCAGTCCATGCTCGCACAGGCTAACCAGCAGCCTCAGGGCGTTCTCCAGCTCCTCGGCTAATAACAGCCTGAACGAATTGGAAATCGCTTAATGCGAACTAACTAAATGAACATACCCCCGAAGCGAAAGCTTCGGGGGTTAATTCAGAAAATCAGATAGCATAATCAACAAATTCCGAAAGTTGCTTTTGTAAGCTTATACGAAATTTAGGTTACACAGAGGTTACAATCCGAATTTTTATTGACATTTGATCAAAAAAGTGCTATACTGATAGCAGACACAAGAAGTCTGGCGCACATGTGATGTGCGGGAATTTTTTACAGCTATTAATTTGTAGATTGCTTCTGCGGAATGCAATGAATTAATACAGAAAAGGCCCCCGAGCTGCGGTTCGGGGGTTTAGTCTTTTTTATGATAACAAAAAATTAAAAGCCCGACGTTAGTCGGGCTTTTTTGGTTGGGGTGGAAGGATTTGAACCCTCGAAATGGCGGAGTCAGAGTCCGATGCCTTACCACTTGGCGACACCCCAGTATGCATTTGCTGTATTCAGCTTATATATAATATCACATTTATTGCGAAATGTCAAGAGTTTTTTGAAAATATTTTTCAAAAAATGCAGGTTTTTGTATTTTTCCTCTTGTAAAAGCCTTTATTTTATGATAGAATAAGATGAATAATTTGATTTTTAGAAAGGAAAGTCCTTTATGAGTAAATACGAAACCTATGAAAGCCCATTCTGCACCCGATATGCGAGTAAGGAAATGCAGTATGTGTTTTCCGCTCAGAAGAAGTTTTCTACCTTCAGAAGACTCTGGGTTGCACTTGCAAGAGCAGAAATGAAGCTCGGTCTTGACATCACAGAAGAACAGGTTGCTGAGCTTGAGGCAAATGTTGACAACATCGACTTTGAAATTGCCGAAGCCCGTGAAAGGGAAGTGCGCCACGATGTAATGGCACACGTTTACACCTACGGCGTTGCCTGTCCCAAGGCAAAGGGTATCATCCACCTTGGTGCTACCTCCTGCTATGTAGGCGATAACACCGATATTATCGTAATGCGTGACGCTATGGATATTATTCACCGCAAGCTGGTGAATGTAATTGCCAACTTAGCTGATTTTGCTGCAAAATACAAGGCTATGCCCTGTCTTGCATATACACATTTACAGCCTGCCCAGCTTACAACAGTCGGCAAGCGTGCAACTCTATGGATGCATGAGCTTTTAATGGACCTCGAAGAGCTTGAATACCGTATGTCCACACTCAAGCTTCTCGGTCAGAAGGGCACAACAGGTACTCAGGCAAGCTTTGTTGAGCTTTTCGGCGGTGACAGCGAAAAAATCAATCAGCTGGAAAAAATGATTGCCGAAGAAATGGGCTTTGAAAGCTGCTATCCCGTAAGCGGTCAGACCTACTCCAGAAAGGTTGACTATCAGGCACTCAGCTGCCTTGCGGGAATTGCGGAAAGCTGCTCCAAGTTCAGCACAGATTTACGTATTCTTGCAAGCTTCAAGGAAATTGAAGAGCCCTTTGAAAAGAAGCAGATCGGTTCTTCCGCTATGCCTTATAAGCGCAACCCCATGCGTGCGGAAAGAATCACAGCTCTTTCACGTTATGTAATGATTGACTCCCTCAACGCTGCATTTACAGCAGGTACACAGTGGTTTGAACGTACACTTGATGACAGCGCAAACAAGAGAATTGCTGTTGCAGAAGGCTTCCTTGCTGTTGACGCAATACTCAACATTATGCTTAACGTAACCAGCGGTCTTGTTGTTTACGAAAAGGTTATCCGTCAGCGTGTAATGAGAGAATTACCCTTCATGGCTACCGAAAACATCATGATGCAGGCAGTAAAGAAGGGCGGCGACAGACAGGAGCTTCACGAACAGATAAGACTCCACAGCATTGCCGCAGGTAAGGTTGTCAAGGAAGAGGGCGGCGAAAACGACCTTGTTGACAGAATCGCTTCTGACCCTATGTTTATGATTACAAAGGAAGAAATCCTCGCTACATTACAGCCTGAACAGTTCACAGGACGTTCTTCAGAGCAGGTTGATGAATTCCTGAAGAACTTTATCCAGCCCGTTCTTGATGCCAATCGTGAAATTCTCGGTGAAAAAGCGGAGCTTTCGGTATAAATTTCTTAAAAAACGTTGTTACAGAGTCAAAAACTCTTGACTAACAGGCAAAATTGTTTTATAATAATATGGTATGCTTGGCTTAGTGCCAGAAAATCTTGAAAGGTCGTGAAAATAATTGAAACACGTTAAAAAGCCCGTATTTTTTGTTGTTTTCCTGCTTATTGCGGTATTCACATATTTCTCAATCGCAGGCTTCAGCACTTTCTACGGCGATATTGAAACAGTTCATGTCCGTGGCATTGACGATATCCGCTGGGGTATTGACATCAGAGGCGGTGTTGACGTAACATTCACTTCCACAGAGGACTATGACGCAGAAAACGGTGAGATGGACTCCGCAAGAGCAATCATCGAAACCCGTCTTGTAAGCAACAACATCACAGACTATGAAATCTATGTTGACTACAACAGTGACCGTATTATCTGCCGTTTCCCCTGGCAGGCTGACGATGAGAACTTCGATCCCGAAGCAGCTGTAAAGGAGCTTGGCGAAACTGCTATGCTCACTTTCCGTAAGGGCTTCAGCGGCGAACTTGCTGCTGGTCAGACATACGAAGATCTTCCCCTGGTTCTTTCCGGTGCGGATGTGTCCAAGGCTACTGCTTACTACGACACATATGAAAACATCTACGCTGTACAGCTTGAGCTCAACGACAGCGGTAAGGCAGCATTCAAGGACGCCACTTCCGAAGCTTATGTGAATAAGGGCAGAATTTCCATCTGGATGGACGATACTGAAATTTCCGCACCTTCCGTAAGCGCAGTAATCGCTGACGGTGTGGCAACAATTTCCGGCGGCTTTGCTGATTACGATGACGCTTATGACCTTGCTACAAAGATCAACGGCGGTGCGCTTCCCTTCAAGCTTGTAACCGACAGCTTCAGTACAATTTCTCCTACTCTCGGTACAGGCGCACGTGACGCTATGGCAATTTCCGGTATCATCGCATTTGCTTTCATCGCAATTATGATGATTGCACTGTACAGACTCCCCGGTGCTGTTGCTGTAATCTCCCTTGCAGGTCAGGTTGCAGGTACATTTGCCGCTATCACAGGCTTCTTCTCCTTCAACGACAGCTTCACACTCACACTTCCCGGTATCGCCGGTATCATCCTTTCTGTTGGTATGGGCGTTGACGCCAACGTTATCATCAACGAGCGTATCAAGGAAGAATTACACATCGGCAAGACAATTGACGGTGCTCTTTACACAGGCTTCAAGCGTGCTTTTGCCGCAATCTTCGACGGCAACATCACAATGCTTATCATTGCTGTAATCTTAATGGGCGCTTTCGGTACTCCCGACAGCATCTGCTCCATTATTCTTACACCTATCTTCACATGGTTCGGCGTTTCTACCGCAGGTTCCATCTACTCCTTCGGCTATACCCTTGCAGTGGGTGTTGTTCTGAACTTCCTGTTCGGTATCTTCACAACAAGACTTATGACAATGTCCCTCTCAAGATTCAGGGTATTCCGTAAGCCCGCATTATATGGCGGAAAAAAGGCGGAAAGGAGCGGTAACTAATGAAAAAGTTTGATTTTGATTTTATCGGAAAGCGTAAGATTTTCTTCATTATTCCGATTGTTATCGCTGTTATCACAATTCTTACAGCACTTATCGCAGGCGTGCCTGTTGATATTGAGTTCAAGGGCGGTACAATGCTCACATACAGCTATGTAGGCGACCTTGATACAAAGGCAGTTCAGACTGCAGTTCAGGATATGAACCTCGGTACAGTAGGCGTTACAACAGGTTCTGCTTTCGGTACCGACTTGGAAACAGTACAGATTTCCTTCTCCTCTGATGAAGGTCTTACTGCTGAAGTTCAGTCAAGTGTTACTGATACTCTGGTGGCAACATTTGCTGACAATACACTTGAGCTTGTAAACAGCCAGGACGTAAACCCCTCTTCAGGTTTCTCCTTCTTCCTCAAGTGCTTCGTTGCGGTTATCTTCTCCTTTGTTCTTCTTGTAATCTACATCGCATTCAGATTCAAGAACATCGGCGGTTGGTCCGCAGGTGTATTTGCTATCGTTGCTCTTTTCCATGACGTATTCATGGTATTTGCTTCTTTCGTATTCTTAAGACTTCCTGTCGATGCAAACTTTATGGCGGTTATTCTTACGATTCTTGGTTATTCTATTAACAGTACAATCGTTATGTTCGACCGTGTGCGTGAAAACAGAAAGCTTTACGGTAAGAAGTATACAATCCCTGAGCTTGTAAACGTAAGTGTCAATCAGACCTTAGGACGTTCCATCAAGACAACAATCACAACAGGTGTTGCAGTTCTTGCAATGTGCATTGTAGCTCTTGTATGCGGCGTTGAGTCTATTGTAAGCTTTGTATTCCCCTTATTCGTAGGTCTTATTGCAGGTGCTTATTCCTCTATCTTCATCAGCGGTCCCCTCTGGGCAATGTGGAAGACAAGACCTCAGGCAGATACAAAGAAATCCAAGTAATATTTTTCCGCCCTGTCCGTTATGAACAGGGCGGAGTGCATTTTTAATCTGAAAGGAAAAATGAAATATGCGAAGCTGCGGTATTCTTATGCATATAACCAGCCTGCCGTCACCCTACGGTATCGGTACTTTCGGCGATGAGGCTGAAAGATTTGTGGATTGGCTGAAAAGCGCCGGACAATCATACTGGCAGGTGCTGCCCGTAGGCCCTACCGGCTACGGTGATTCTCCCTATCAGTCCTTTTCAACCTATGCGGGAAATCCGCTGCTGATTGACCTTGATGCTCTTGTAAGGGCAGGGCTGCTTTCTCAGGAGAAATGCAGGGCGGCAGATTACGGTGCAGACCCCACATACGTTGATTTCGACAAAGTGAACAACACCAAAATGGCGCTTCTGCGCGAGGCTTATAAAAGCTTTGAAGAGGATACAGGCTATGTGGCTTTTGAAAGAAATGAAGCTGAATGGCTGGATGATTACTCGCTTTTCATGGCTCTGAAAACCGAAAACAACCTCGTTTCCTGGACTCAGTGGAGTGATGACCTGCGTTTCAGAAAGCCCGAAGCGCTTGAAGAAGCAAGAGAACGACTCAAGGATGAAGCAGGCTTCTGGAAATTTATCCAGTACACCTTTTACAGCCAGTGGGAAAGACTGAAATCCTACGCAAACAAGAACGGCATTCAGATTATCGGTGATATACCGATTTATGTAGCCTCTGACAGCTCCGATGTGTGGGCAAACACCTCGCTTTTTGAAATGGATGAAAGGCTGAATCCAAGAAGAGTTGCGGGTGTTCCGCCCGACTATTTCTCGGAAACAGGTCAGCTGTGGGGCAATCCTCTTTATGACTGGGAGGCTATGAAAAAGGGAAAGTATTCCTGGTGGATAAGCCGCATCAGAAAGGCTGCAAAGCTTTATGATGTAGTGCGTGTTGACCATTTCCGTGCCTTTGATACCTATTGGGCAGTGCCCTATGGTGATCCCACAGCAATAAACGGAAAATGGGAGCAGGGCCCCGGAATGGATCTCTGGAATGAGGTCAGAAACCAGCTGGGTGAAGTGAATATCATCGCTGAGGATCTGGGTGATATTTTTGACAGCGTCAAGGAGCTTCTCAAGGCTTCGGGATTCCCCGGAATGAGAGTTTTACAGTTCGGCTTCAACCCCGAATCGAACGACAACGATCATCTTCCTCATCGTTATCCGCCGAACTGCGTGGCATACACGGGAACACATGACAATTCAACGGTTATGGGTTGGTACAAGGCGGCTGATGTAAAGAGCCGTGCGATGTGCCGCAGATATTTAAAGCCCATGCTTTTCGAGAAAATCAACAAGGCCTTTATACGTGAGCTTTACAAAAGCAGCGTAGGGCTTGCAATCGTTCCTATGCAGGATGTAATCGGACTTGATGATCGTGCAAGAATGAACATTCCGTCAACTCTGGGCGGAAACTGGAAATGGCGTGCACTGAAAAAGCAGATTAATCCTGATTATGCGGAAATGATGAAGGATTTTGCGGGGACTTATTACAGATAAATTTAAAAGCTATGCAATGAACATTTGCATGGCTTTTAGTTTTTATATTGATTTTAAATAAATGGTGTGCTATAATTATTATATCAGTAAATTCAGAATGATTATTTATCATAAGATGGAAATAATTGATCGGGAGGCTTTTTTATGCGGTATAATAATTATAAGATTGTTTCTGAGCTTTGTAATTCTGTTTATGAAGCTGTTACATATATGCATAACGAGAAAAACACAGAACTTTTACAGGATTGCAGAGACGTGGTTTCAGTTATTTCATCTATGATTAACGAGAATAAAGCATCTGCTTCTTCCGAAATAATAAAGCTGACAGATAAAATCAACTGTATTTTGAATTCTGAAAATATTGATTTTGAAAAAATCAGTTCTTTAAAAGAGGATTGTGAGAATCTTAAGGAGCTTTGCAGGACTGATATCAACTATAAATTCAGAGTTTTATTTGTTGCCGAGCTCGCAGGGAAATGGGATTCCATGGAAAGCGTGTACAGAGCATTCAAAGCCCGCAATGATTGTGAGGTGGATGTTGTTATTGAGCCTATTTTCCGTTCGATAAATCTTCCTGAAGGCAAAACACGTACGGAAACAGTATACGTTGACTATCTGACGCCCATGGGAATAAGTCACATTCTTTACAAAGACTATGATTTTGAAAAGATGCAGCCCGACATAACATTCATCAGTCAACCGTACGAGTCGGTGACGATACCTATGTTTCATCCGGAAAATATAGCGAAGTACAGCAGACTTGTATACCTTCCTTATTTTACTGCACTGACTATTAATCCTCATATTTCTTCATCCTATGACTCATTTTTCAAGCTTAATACCCAGAAATATTCATGGAAAATAGCTTGTCAGTCCGAGATAATGAAGCAATACTATAAAAATGCAGGCTCGGAAAAGGGACGTAATGCTGTTGTAAGCGGCATTCCAAAATGGGATTATGTTATAGGAAAAACAAAGCAGGATGTGGCTATTCCTGAAAAATGGAAAAAAAGAATAGACGGCAGAAAAGTATTTCTCTGGAACACTCATTTCACGTCTACCGCAACATCTTTGATTGAATCCGTCAATGCTATGGTGGAGATATTTGAAAACAATTCCGATATAGCCTTGATATGGCGTCCGCATCCCATGACTGAAACTATAATAAAGGTATATCAGCCGGAGATGCATAAGGACTATCTGAATACAATAAAAAGGGTAAATGCGGCTCAGAACATTATCGTTGATACCGGTGAATCATATCTGCCCGCTTTTGTTTGTTCTGATGCTTTCATTACGGTTTTCAGCTCGCTCCTTGAACAATATCTGCTTACGGATAAGCCGATTCTTTTATCAATGAATGAGCCTGTTTCTGCTGCAAAGCGTAAATTTACAACTGTAGACAGACTTTTCGATTTCTCTCTTATTCCTATGGCGCATACAACAGAAGAAATCAAGGAATTTATAGATAAAATTGTTTCCGGCGAAGATGAATGGCGTGAAGACAGAAGCAAGCTTATTAAACAATATTTCCCTAATGCTGATGGTAAAACAGGTGAGCGTTTAGCGGACTACCTTATTGATGAATTGATTAAGGAATTCGAAACAGGTACATCAGAAAACGAAATAAGAATTGATAAAGTTCTTGTAGTTGGTAACGAAGAGCTGAGCGATATCTGTGTAAAGCAGCTCAAAGAAAAGGAAATCAATTTCTGCTTATGCGAAGAATTTTCTGCATCGGATAAAAATACCGCTGCGCTGTGTGATATAAATGCAGAGGATTTTGACCTTTACATTATCACAGAACACGATACTTCGGGAATAAAGGAATTCCTTATGAATACGAAAGGTATTCCGGAATCTAAAATATTCTGTTTCTGGGAGCTTTATTATGCCAATGTTCCTCATATGGTCTGTGATAAGGTGTTTCAGAATCCGGATGCGAACGATTGTGAAGGCATCATATTAGGTATAAGTCATACAGAAGTCGGAATTTGTGAGAAAAAGCTCAAGAAAAAATTCTGTAATATTGCGGTTTCCTCTCAGGATATTTATTATCAGCAGAAAACCCTTGAATATTGTATAAAGACATATCCCGAAAAGCTGAGAAAGCTCAGATATGCCATTATTGATGTTTATGACTATCACTATTTTAATTACAACAATTCAATGTCAAAGGTTGCGGTTAATTATCTTAAATGGGGCGGATATAATCTTGAACCCCACAATTTCAATGACAACAAGAATTTTAATATAAAGCATGAAGACATTGTTGATGCTATTAAGAAGAGTAAATCTGAAGGAATATCCGAATTGAATTTTGATATCTGGAATGCTGTTTTCCAGGATGTTTACAAGCATAACGGCTATAAGGATTTTTGCAAAAATTTCAGCGAAATCGACAAAAGAGTAAAACTCGTAGCTCCTAAAGAAATTAATGCATTCGAATACGACCGTTCAACCATCTCGGTTATAAGAAAAGAAACCATAGTAGAAAATGTCACGGCCTTCGAAAAGATGCTTAAAATGTTGTATGCAGTCAATCCCGATATTAAAATATACACAATTATTGTGCCGAAATTCATTGAAACAGAAGCACTGGATGCGGCCGGATTAAGTAGCCATAAGGGATATTTCAATAATATTCTAGCTGATTTGCAGAGCAAGTATAATTTCACGCATCTGGATTTCAAGGAAATATCGGATATTGCGTTAAATAAGAGTTATTATTTCGACGCAGCACATCTTAACTATTTTGGGGCGCTTAAGCTTACAAAAGAATTGAACGACATTATTTTCAAGGATGAATAAAGAAATGGCAGCGTTATTACAACGCTGCCATTTCTATTTTAATTGACTGTACAAGTTTATCGTTGTCATTTTCGTCACGTATGGCAATACGAACATACTGACGAGTTCCGATTGCTGATTTTCCTGTCAGATCTTTTATGAGAATATTGTGGTTGATAAGCAGTTTTTTGGTAAGCTCTGTTGCGGAAATCCTGTCGGTTAATTCAACAAGCAAATAATTTGCCTGCGAGGGAATTACACGGATTTCCTGAATTTCAGAAAGTGATTCAACAAATAATCGTCTTGTGTTTCTGAGCTTTTCAAGTGAGGCTGTGTAATCTGCATTATACTTTTCAGCAATCTGCATATAGAATTCACCTATTGAATTTATATTCCATATAGCTACGTCTTTCTTCATTTCAGAAACCAGTTTGTTGTCTGCGGAAACCAGTATGCCGAGTCTGAGTCCTGGTACACCGTAAGATTTTGATATGGATTTGATTATAATCAGATTTCTGAACTGATTGATAACGTCTTCGTTTATCAGAGTTTTTCCTTCATCAGCAAAATCGCAGAAGCTTTCATCGACAATTATTCTTATATTTTTGTCTGAGCACCATTTAATGAGCGATAACAAATCGTTGTATGGAATGTAATTTCCGCTGGGATTATCAGGATTTATCAGAACCAGTGTTCCGATGTTCTTGTCAGCGTAAAAATCCATTAAATCTTTTGCGGTATATGACAGATCAGTATTATCGGGAACAAAAATGACACTTTCATTATTATATCTGTTAGGATATTCTTCGAAAGTAGGTTTGATAAAACCGATTCGCCCTGTTGTTTTTTCCATTATAGACTTTATGAGTTCGGCAGCGCCGTTACCAACAAGGATATGTTCCTGAAAAACGCCGAAGTTTTTAGCCGCAAGCAGACTGTTTACACTCATACCTGAGGGGTACTGTGTAATAAGCTTATCAAGATTTGCTTTTATTTCATCCATAAGCTTGCGTGGGGGATAATATGGATTTACAAGATAACAGAAATCAAGCAGATGGGGATATCTCCAGTAACCGCCGTATCTGTTTTGTATTTTCTTTACCCTGTCATCAGGTTCTGCCGCAAACATAGAGGAGGCAATATCGAGATCCTGTATATCGTCTATTTCATACCAGAGTTCTCCGTCGAGCTTTTTAGCTTTTATTTCGGGGTCGTCAAGCATAGTGATTACTCTTAAAACCTGTTCATAATATTCGTTATTTCCCAGAGCTTTGGAATACGCATTAAGAAAGGGAACATACCGTGATTCTGAAAAGCTTTTGCTGAATTTATATATGTTTACGGTTTTATAGTAATCGGGAATATCTTCAAAAACAAATTTCTTGCCGGGAATAAAGGTTTCAATAGTGTCATTATCTCCGATAGTAACACATGTGCCGTCCATCCAGCTTTCGTATTTATCAACAAGCGCAAGCGTTTCTCTCGGATCATTGAGCAGAACATCAAGGACGGCATCTTCAAAAATCAGATCAGATTCAAGAAGAAGGGTATCATCTTCAAGAAGATAGTTTTTCGCAAGCGCAAGAGAGTAGATATTATTGGTTTTGTCGTATATCTTATTTTCAACATAGCAGATTTCAGTTTTGATATTGAGGGTTTCAATATAATCTACAAGCTTCTGTCCTTCATAACCGATTACGATTATTACACGTGAAAGGTTAAGCTTGTCAAGCTGGCGCAGAACACGTTCAATTAATGTTACGCCATTTACCTGTACCATACATTTGGTATTGTTCCTGGTCAGCTCTTTCAGACGCTTTCCCATACCTGCTGCTAAAATTAATCCTTGCATAGTAACCTCCTTATATTTCGTACAAATTTAAAAACTCTTCTTTGGAACATTTTAATACAAAGTGATCCTGATTCTCCTTTTCCTGAATCGAATCATACCATTTCCATACAATGTCTATATTGGGTGTTTCAACAGAAAAAAGACCGGCTATATCCTTTATTATTTTAAGACCATATGAAAAATCGGAAACAAAATACCTTGAAGAAAAGTCGGGTTTAAATTTATCTCCACATTTTTTCATCGGCGAAAGTATGCCTCTGAAGGCTTTGATGCTTTTTAGTTTTTCAGTCAATTTCTGAGAATCAGCAGATTCGTAGTGCTTTCTCAGCGAAACAACTTCATCCAGCTCAACAGGTATTGTGTCGCATAACATTTTAAGTTCGTCATCACAGGCTAAAAGCATATCAGATGACGTGTCATCCCATTCTTCGTAAAACAGGGTGTTTTTGTCATAAGAAATATCTGCATTGTAGTCTTTAAACATGGAATAAAGGCGGGTTGTGTGCAGAATAGGATTTGAAGGAGTGAGGGTCACGGAAAGATAGTTTTTAAGCGGGGATGTTTTAATTCCGAACATATGTTCTATTTCTTCGCATATTGAATCCACACTTGCTTTGGGGATTGAGGCAAGTTTCAGTTCGTTCTTTCGTCCTAATGAATAAACGGATTTACCGTATTCCTTTATACGGGATATGCAGTGAACACGTTGAAATCCGAACAATATGCATCCCTTTTCAATCAGATTTAAAAACGCGAATTCAGCTCCGCCACTTCCGGGGATTATACCAAGCTTAGTACCTTTTTGCAGGTGCGGGAGCAATTTTTCCGAAGTTGATCCAAACAGCTGTGCAGGCACAGTAACAAACACATATTCAGCTCCGGTAACAGCGGTACTCAAATCATCAGTTGCCATACTTATGTGGCTTTTTAGCAGCAGAGTGTTTTCTGCATCGTACACTTCGATTTCTTTTGACCACAAGTGTGGTTTTGATGTATATACCGCAATCTCATATCCGGCAGAAGATAATTCTGCCGCCATAAGGGTTCCTATATTTCCGCCACCGATAATCGCAACCTTCATAAGCACCTCGTATGCAAAAAGAGATAATTCTTATTGATAATATCGTCAGAATCAAAATAAATCTTTAGAGTATTTGGTTTTAAAAAATCGCATAATTTATATTTTAAAAATAGCGGATTGCGCAATTATGCGAAATCCGCTAATATATTTTCTGATATGTAATCAATCAGCAAATCATTCCCCGAGTTCGGAAATAATTTTGATAAAGCTGTCTGCGTCGGTAAAATCCTTGTAAACGGAAGCGAAACGGATATATGCAACGCTGTCAACTTCCTTGAGCTTCAGAAGAATTGCTTCGCCGATTTTATCGGAAGGAACTTCACGCTGAAGCTTGTTCTTGAATTCCGATTCGATTTCGTAAACCATATCTTCAATCTGATTCAGAGAAATGGGACGTTTTACCGATGCACGAAGAAGTCCGTCGATAAGCTTCTGGGAATCGAAAGGCTCTAAGGAATTATCCTTCTTGATAACCATAAGGGGTATATTTTCAACGATTTCATAGGTTGTAAAACGGCACTTGCAGGAAAGACATTCACGTCTTCGTCTTATTTTTCCGTCTGTGGGACGTGAGTCGATAACTTTGCTGTCGTCAAAGCCGCATTCAGGACACTTCATATAAGAACCTAACCTTTCAAAATATTACTCTTTGTATTATTATATCACTTTTTATCAGATTTTGCAATAATTTCTTCAATTTTTTTCATTCCGTCATATAGTTCCGAATACTCTCCGTAATTATGACGGTAAAGCTCAATGAACATTGCGCCGTTATAGTCGATTTTTCTCAGCTCTGCTACCAGCTTGTCAAAATCAAATGTTCCCTTGCCGACGGGCAGGCAATCTGCTTTTTCGCTGTTGTCGCTGATGTGTACATGGATTATATCCTTGCCGAGGCGGGCAATTATTTCAAAAGGCGAAATGCCCGTTCTCACAGCCTGCTTTATATCAAGAACATATTTAGTGCGGCTGCCGCAGTTTTCTCTCAGTCGGTCAAGGAAATCCAGATCCTTGCTTTTGCAGTAGCAGATATTTTCCTGTGCGATAGTTACACCGAATTCATCTGCTGCGTCCATCAGCATGGAAAATCTTTCAAAATAACGCTCATCTGAGCATTTTGCACTGAGAATAGCGCCGTGAAGAACAAAAATCTTTGCGCCAAGCTGATTCATGCATTCAAAATACCGCTTGTACATATCAATAAGGGTATCACGTCTGCGGTCATAATCGGAAAACAGGAAAAGGCTTTCCATAGGTGATGAAAAGGGATGAACAGAAACGATATTCATTTCGTTTTCCTTTACTGTTTTCAGAATATCGGAAAAAATCCCGGTCTCGGTTTCGGAAATGTCATTTATGAAAATTTCGGCATTCCGCACGCCCATTTTTGCCAGTTCACGTACAGCGTCTTCTGTGTGAAGAGGGTACATTGAAGCACTGGATATTCCTGCCAGCATAAATGCATCATTCCTTTCCGCGAAACTCTCTGTTCATAAGTTACTTGCTCCTGAACGGCGCAACAGGAAGTCCGTTTTTGCCGTAAAGAGTAACATTTCCGTAATTTGTCCACTGATAGCGGACGCTTACAGGTTCGGTGATTTCATTGTTAAAAACAAGAATTTTGTCATCTTTTAGTATAAAATCTGATGTTTTATACTCTCCGTCTACTCCTGCGACTTCAAAACCGCACTTTTCTCCTCTGATTTCAAAGCCGTCAGCGTAGTCAAAGGTGATTTCGATTTTTCCGTTTTTTACAAGATGTGAACGGTAAAGAGGCGAAAAAGCATTTGTTTCTTTATCGCCGTATACAAGATTCATAGCCTGGAGATACAGTCTGTGTCCGACCTGCTCCTTATCCTTGGGGTGGATTTCATTGAATTCACCACAGTCAAGAATAACAGCAAGGCCTGTGTTCTTTATAGTACGGAACACCTTTTCCTGCGCTTCACGGATAAGACACCAGTTTTTTCTGTCCTCATCGGCTTCATAGCGATGCATGGGCAGCTGAACAATAAGGAAGGGCAGTTCATCATCGCCCCAGTCATCACGCCAGAGGGTTATAAGCCCACGGAGCATCTTATAGTAATGCTGCGGTCTGTCATCATCGCTTTCGCCCTGATAATACATAAAGCCTGCAATAGTATAGGGTGCAATACGCTTTATCATGCTTTCGTAAAGTGCAGTTGCATGGAATGGGTTGCGGGGACAGAAAGGACCGGGGTATTTGTTTTCCCCGCAGTACTCAAGGCAGCCGTCCCATGTGGGATTTTCGGTGGTAGAGTAGTACTCTGCACTTTTCTTTTCCCACGCCGTATGATAATCAATATATTCCTGATATATTCTGTCAAGCTCTTCGGCAGTTTTATCCTTGCAGTATTCGTCGTAAAGGTCCAGGTCATAACGCATATCCCTGTCCGCTTCAAGGCTTTCACGGCTCATCCAGTGGCACGCCTTTGTTCCGCCCCAGTTACAGCCGATTACACCTACAACACAGCCGAGCTTTTCGGATAATTTCTTGGCAAAGATATAGCCCACTGCGGACCAGCACTTCGGGGAATCGCCCTCAAACTTTGTCCAGCCCATTTTCGCCTCATCCTCAAGGAATTTTTCATCAATGAATGCATTTTTCTGTGTATAGTAATATCTTACACGGGGATTGTCATTTTCCAGATGTGTTTTACCCGTAGTGCAGTTTTGAAGCTCGAATTCCATATTGGACTGACCGCCTGCAAACCATACTTCACCTACGGCAATGTCTGAAAACTGTCTTACATCAGTGCCGCAGCGGATTGTCATAGTAAGATTTTCCGCTTCCTTGTGAGCAGGGAGAACAGCAAGCCATCTGCCGTTTTTTACTATGCTTTTTGCAGTATTTCCGTCAAATTCGATTTCTATAATTTCGTTTTCTGCGCCTGTGCCGAAAACGTTGATATTCTTATTTCTCTGAAGTACCATTCTGTCGCTGAAAACAGAAGCAATTCTGAAGGCTGACATACATTTTTCACCTTTCATTTATCAGAATATTTATATAAAATATTATACCTTTTTTTATATAATTTGTCAACGTGTTAATTTATTATCAAAAAATCGCAATCTATGAAATATTTTGCACAAAATCCTGCCGATTTTAAAGCTTGTCATATTGTGTTTTGCGGTTTTTTGAAAAAATTTGAAATTTTTTCATCAAACATATTGCAAAAACACGTAAAATATGATATGATGCTATTGTTAATTAAATTATCGTCGTGCAGTCAGTTGCTCACGGCGTGAAAAATTATTTCACAGGAGGAATTTCCAATGGCAATCAAGAATCAGTATCTTAACGATTTACTTGAAAGAGTTAAGAAAAGAAATGCAGGCGAACCTGAATTTATTCAGACAGTAACAGAAGTTTTAGAGAGCATCGAACCTGTTGTTGAACAGCGTCCCGATTTCGTAGAAGCAGGCGTTCTCGAAAGAATCGTAGAACCCGAAAGACAGATTACTTTCCGTGTACCGTGGGTAGATGACAACGGTAAGACACAGGTTAACAGAGGCTTCCGTGTACAGTTCAACTCCGCTATCGGTCCTTACAAGGGCGGTTTAAGATTTGCTCCCAACGTATACAGCGGTATCATCAAGTTCTTAGGCTTTGAACAGACATTCAAGAACTCCCTCACATCCCTTCCTATGGGCGGCGGTAAGGGTGGTTCCGACTTCGACCCTCAGGGCAAGTCCGACGCAGAAGTTATGCGTTTCTGCCAGAGCTTCATGACAGAGCTTTCCCGTCATATCGGTCCTGACCTCGACGTTCCCGCAGGCGACATCGGTGTTGGCGCACGTGAAATCGGTTATATGTTCGGTCAGTACAAGAGACTCAGAAACGAATTCACAGGCGTTCTTACAGGTAAGGGTATCCAGTACGGCGGTTCTCTTATCCGTCCCGAAGCAACAGGCTACGGCGCAGTTTACTACACAGTAGAAATGCTCAAGCACTTCGGTGATGACATCAAGGGCAAGACAGTTGCTATTTCCGGTTTCGGTAACGTTGCATGGGGCGTTGCTCTCAAGGTTACAGAGCTCGGCGGTAAGGTTGTTACAATTTCCGGTCCTGACGGTTACGTTTACGATCCCGATGGTATCAACACTCCCGAAAAGATCGGCTTCATGCTCGAAATGCGTGCTTCCTGCCGCAACAGAGTACAGGATTACGCAGATAAGTTCGGCGTACAGTTCTTCGCAGGTCAGAAGCCCTGGGGAACAAAGGCTGACATCATCATGCCCTGCGCTACACAGAACGAAGTTGGTATGGCTGAAGCTGAACAGATCGTTGCTAACGGCGTAAAGTACTACGTAGAAGTTTCCAACATGCCTACAACTAACGAAGCTGTTGCATTCCTCAAGTCCAAGGGTGTTATCGTTGCTCCTTCCAAGGCTGTTAACGCCGGTGGTGTTGCTGTTTCCGGTCTTGAAATGTCCCAGAACTCCATGAGATACAGCTGGACAGCTGAAGAAGTTGACGCTAAGCTCAAGAGCATCATGAAGAACATCTTTGAAGCTTCTGTAAACGCTGCCAATACATACGGTCTCGGCGATGACCTCGTAGCAGGCGCTAATATCGCAGGCTTCTTAAAGGTTGCTGAAGCTATGAAGGCTCAGGGTTGTGTATAATTTATAAAGAAAATATCAAGTGTGGAGCAGGAAAGCAGGATAAAAGCGGATTATATCCGCTTTTATCCGTGCACCTGCTTTGCTTTTTTATCAAGGAGGATAAAAATGAACTTTTTAAATCTGCTTGCTGCAGAAACTGTTGAAGAAAGTGTTGCAGCCGCTGAACAGAGCGTAAACCGTATCAATGACATGGTAAACAGCATCTGGGACAGCTTTGTGGGCAAGCTTCCCACAATCATTATTGCAATTATTATTCTTGCAATCGGTATGATTATTTCAAAAATTATACTCAAAATCATGGGTAAGGCTATGGATAAGTCCAAGCTTGATGTTACAATTTCACGCTTTGCACAGTCCGCTGCAAAAATTGTGCTTAATGTATTTGTAATAATCATCGTGCTTACTTTCTTAGGCGTTCCTATGGATTCAATCATTGCTGTTGTTGCAACAGCAGGTGTTGCCGTAGGTCTTGCACTTCAGAACAGCCTTTCAAATCTTGCTGGTGGCTTCCTTATTCTTATTGAAAAGCCCTTCAGGGTTGGCAGCTACATAAAGTGCAGCGGCGAAGAAGGTACAGTTGAAGCGATTTCCATTCTCTACACAAAGATTATGACTGTGGACAACAAGGCGGTATATATTCCTAACGGCGTTGCTTCCTCCGCAGTTTTAGTAAACTTCTCGGATCCCGAAACACGCCGTATTGACCACCTCGTTTCCATTTCCTATGAAGAAGATCTGGACAGAGCTATCGCTTCAATCAACAAGGCTATCGAAGGCAACGCCAAAATTATCCGTGACGGCGACAAGGCTCCTTTTATCCGTCTTTGCAGCATGGATGCAAGCAGCATCGGTATTACTGTACGTCTCTGGGGCAAGTCCGCTGATTACTGGGATATTTATTTCGATTCTATCGAAGCTATCCGCAGACAGTTTATCAAGGACGGTATTGATGTACCCTACAACAAGCTGGATGTTACAGTAAAGAACAAGTAAAAAATAAGGCAGACGCCTTATTCAGATATGTAGAACAAAAGAAATATACAGGACCGCACAGCGTAAGCTGTGCGGTTGAGTTTTTTTGTGGGGATAGGGGAGAGGCGGCAGCGCAGCTGCCGCCGGAGGGCGGCGTGCCAACGGCACGCCGCTGTCATTTTACGCCAACGGCGGAAAATGACAATTGCGGAGCGGCTATGCCGCTCCGCAATTGTCTGCACCCCACTTAAGTCAAAAACGGACTAAGGGACGGCAGATGCCGCCCCTCGTTTTTTTGTAGATACTTATACTTTCCTGCCGTTATGCTTGTTCTGAAAAATTCTGATACTTGCAAAAGGCAGGAATTATCCGAGGCGATTCGCCTCAGCAGCAACCGTTGTTACAGCCGCAGCCGTTGTTGCAGCCACAACCGTCGTTGTTTGCGCTTGCGCCGCAGCCGTTACCGCAGCAGCAGAATAAGAGAATAAGAACGATGATCCAGATACAACTGTTGTTACCAAACATGATTGTGTCCTCCTGATTAAATATTTATGAAACGTTTCATAATATAATATATGAGACTTTCGTAAAAATGTTACAGATTTATTCAAGGAAGGAAACTGATATGACAGAATTCAGAGGCTTTACAGAAAAATCCAATACCGCCCTGAACAAAGCGCTTGATCTTGCAATGGCTCTCGGTCACACTTTTGTAGGCAGCGAGCACATACTTTACGGCCTTTGTGCAGGGAAAGACGGTGCGGCAGCACTTGTTCTTTCCCGTCACGGAGTGCATGAAAGCGAAATAGCGGCAGGGATAGAGAATTCTATGGGCAGAGGAGTGGCTACAAAGCTTACTGTCCGTGATTTTTCACCTAAGGCAAAGCAGATTCTCGAAAAAGCTATCGAGCTTTCCCACAGGGATGGTAAAAATCAGGCAGGCACAGAATATCTTCTTTCCGCAATTGTCAGCTGCGGTGATTGCTGCGGATTTATGCTGCTGAGAGAAGCAGGCGTCGATACCGACAGGCTTGAACGGGATATAAAGGGGAAGAGCAGATCTGATAATGCGGTTGAAAAACGCAGCGAAAAGCTGTGTGCCTTGAAAAAGTATGCAGTTGACCTTACAAAGCAGGCGAAAGACGGAAAGCTTGACCCTGTATTCTGCCGTGAAAAGGAAATTACAGAGGCTATAAAGGTTTTGCTCAGGCGAAGAAAAAACAACCCGTGCTTTATAGGAGAAAGCGGAGTAGGTAAAACTGCGGTTGCTGAAGGCATAGCTCTGTTGATTGCTTCGGGTGATATTCCTGACGCACTCAGCAGGAAAAGAATATTCACTCTTGATATTCCTGCCATGATAGCGGGGGCGAAGTACAGAGGCGACTTTGAGGAAAGGCTGAAAAGCGTGATTTCCGAGGTTGCGGATTCAGGGAACATTATACTTTTCATTGATGAGATACATGGTCTTGTGGGTGCAGGCGCAGCCGAAGGTGCAATAGATGCGGCAAATATTCTGAAGCCTGCCTTGTCACGTGGAGATATTCAGGTCATCGGTGCTACAACCACCGATGAATATCGCAGGTATATAGCAAGGGATTCTGCACTTGAAAGGCGTTTCCAGCCTGTCACTATTGACGAGCCTGACGAAAGCACAACAATTGAAATTCTTAAAGGTATCCGTGAAAAATATGAAGATTATCATGGCGTGAAAATAAACGATGACGCAATTTATTCGGCTGTTAAATTGTCAAATATCTACCTAGACGATAGAAAACAACCTGATAAAGCCATTGATTTAATAGATGAAGCCTGTGCGGCGGTAAAAATAAATCAGGCTGACAACAAGCCTGATACAGAAATAAGAAAAAGATTGAAGGAGCTTTCTCAGGAAAAAGAAACCGCTGTTCTGCTACAGGATTTTGACCTTGCCGCAAAAATAAGAGAGGAAGAGCGCAGACTTGAGGAACAAGCCGCTTCTTTGAATAAAGAGGAGATACCATTTCTTATTGATGAAAAAAGTATAAACGAGGCTGTGCAGCGTCACAGCAAAATTCCTGTTACAAGCACAGATACAGAAAACAAAGCCGCACTCACTCTTGAAAACAAGCTGAAAAAACGCATAATAGGTCAGGACGAGGCAATAACTGCCATAAGTGCCGCCATAAAAAGAAGCACCTCGGGAATCAGCCGTAAAAACCGACCTCTCGGCACATTCCTCTTTGCAGGACCTACGGGCGTCGGAAAAACCGAGCTTTCAAAAACATTGTCCGAGCTTATGTTCGGAGAAAGCAATTCGCTTATTCGCTTCGATATGTCGGAATTTATGGAAAAGCACAGTATATCCGCACTTATCGGCGCACCTGCAGGCTACGCAGGATATGAGGACGGCGGAAGGCTTGTGGAAGCGGTGCGCAAAAAGCCCCACAGCGTTATTTTGTTCGATGAAATCGAAAAGGCGCATCCCGATGTGCTGAATCTTCTTCTTCAGGTGCTTGATGACGGACAGGTAACTGCCGCAGACGGAAGAAAAGCAAATCTGAAAAGCTGTATTATAATAATGACCACCAATGCAGGCTCACAGCGGACCGAATCATCAGGCATCGGTTTTGGAGCAGTACAGGAGGAACAGAAGGAAAGGGCGCTGAACGGCATATTCCGCCCCGAATTCCTCAACAGGATAGACGAGATAGTATATTTTCATTCCCTCACAAAGGAAAACATCATGGAAATCTGCCGCAATATGCTTGACGAGCTTGAAGCAAGGGTGAAAGAGGCAGGCTATACCCTTAAAATCACTCCTGAGGCACAGGAGTTACTGGCTGTAAAAGGGTACAGCCGACGTTACGGCGCAAGAAATCTCAGGCGCAGCATAACAAGGTTTGTAGAAAATCCTGTTTCCGAGGAAATACTGAAAGGTGCAGGTGAGGTTATTATTTTTGATAAGGAA
>JAGALB010000057.1 GCA_017625405.1 Ruminiclostridium sp.
GCGGTACTCATATAGAAGCTTTATAAGTATTTATCGTGGGACACCTTTCTGTAGAAAGGTTATCCCCCGAACCCCCTTCCAAAGGCTTAAATTAAAATTAAAAGTTTTCGGAAAGGAGTCTGAGGAAAAGCCCTTTTACAACAGGGTTTTCCTCAGCAATGCCTGTAAAGCTTCTATACGGATATCCACCTTAATGGAATCCGCCTGTTTTTATTTGTAAAGCTCCCTCAGCAGCATATAATACCAGGCTGCCGAGCCTGTATACATGGACCAGCCGCCTCTGCCGTATGCGTCGGGGTTTGTATACACGTCTGCCGACATATAATACGGCTCATTCTTATAGCTTTCAGGGCGGTTTGCGGGAGAAAGGAACTCCGCAAGCTTTTTCGCTGTCTTCCTGTCACCGCTTCTGAGATATGCCAGAGCCAGCCATATTGCGCCGTGGGTGTATTGTCCGCCGTTTTCACGGATACCCACGGGATAGCTTTTTACATAGCCGGGGTCATCGGGGGAATCCTCCGAGAAAGGCGGCGAAAACAGCTTTATAATTCCGCTCTGCTCAGAAACCAGCTGTCTGTAAGCGTTACTGAGGGCGGATTTTTTCTTTTCCTCGTCGGGAATATCCGCCAGCACCGAAAACGCCTGAGGCAGAAGGTCTATCTTGCAGCATTCGCTGTCCTTTCCGCCCATTTTTGTTCCGTCATCATAGAATGCACGCAGGAAATAACCGTTTTCCCAGCCGTTTTCCGTAATTGCACAGGTAAGCTGTGCGGCACGCTTTTCAAGCTCCTCGGCATATTTGTCTTCGTGCATTTCCCGTGCAAGAGGTGCGAACTCCTTTACTGTGAGGACGTAGAACATTGAGAGCCAGACGCTTTCTCCTCTGCCGCCAGCACCAACACGGTTATAGCCATCATTCCAATCGCCGCCACCAATTTTAACAAGCCCTTTACCGCCCGTTTTGAAGCCTTTTTCAAGTGCCTTTTTGCAATGCATATATACATTTTCTGAAGCATCTCCGATTTTTACCTCCATATATTTTTCCTGTGCGCCGTCGAGAGCCTCTCCCTCGGCATAGCGCACACCGAGATTTAAAATATCCCTGTCACCTGTGACCTTTACGTAATGCGCTGTCACATAGGGCAGCCACAGCAGGTCATCGGAGCAGGTTGTTCTCACGCCGTATCTGAGATTTCCTGCCCTGTGCCACCAGTGAAGTACATCGCCTTCGGCAAACTGGGAGTTGCAGCAGTTTAAAATCTGTCTTTTCGCTTCCTTCGGCAGAAAATAAGCCGCCGCCATACTGTCCTGAAGCTGGTCACGGAAGCCGAAGGCACCGCCGTTCTGATAAAATCCGCTTTTCGCCCACAAACGGCAGCCCACTGTCTGCCAGGGCAGCCACGTGTTATAAAGCTTGTTCAGTTCGGGAGAGCTGCTGTTTAACGGCAGGGTCTGCTCCCTTTCCCATTCCGTAGTGATATTCCTGAAGGCTTCAAGCTGTTTTGCCACATTCTTTCTGCCGTAGGCAAGAATGAATTTCACCTTTACCGTTTCACCGGGCTTTACCTTTATCCTTGCCGTAAGCGCCGCACAGCCGTTCATACAGGGAGCTGCGCCGCTGTCGGTGACGCCTGCGAAAAACCATTCACGGTTGGTTGTGCGTGATGTTTCCCTGTCGCAGTAAACCGCCATTTCTCCACGGAAGGCATTGTTTCCGCCTTTTATATAAAGTGCGTTTTCATCTTCCGAATAAGAAAGTCCTGCGCCGTAGTTATTTGCGCTTCTGTCAACGCCCATAACAGGCTCGGTATAATAGGAAAGACTGCATTTCTTGTCGCTTCTGCTCCTGTTGGTTACCGAAACGGTGATTTCCTTACCCATACCCTTCTGATATACGCCTACGGCAGTGTGATATTCCATATCCTTAACCTTGCCGTAATAATCGGCTTTACAGGGCGCAAAAACCGCTCTCGCACCTTTTATGATGTCGTAATATCTGCCCGTACCCTTTACAAGCAGCATTTCGCCGCTGTTGTCGTGCATGATGTCATTATACCAGGGGGTAAGCTTGTTTTCTCTGCTGTTAAGGGCATAGGTGAAGCCCAGAGAATTCTGCGAAAGCACACAGCCGAAGCTTCTTGAAGCGATGACGTTGCAGAGGGGATGTCCTTTCTTGTCGATTACAAAGCAGTTTTCCCCGAAGCCCTCCCTGCCGCCTGTTTTAAGGATTTCACAGGGAACGATTTCCATGAGCTTTGAGGGAGCTTTCTTTATTTCGGATTTTCCGAAAATAAAGACCGCCGATTTTAAAAGTATGCCCTTTTCTTCTTCTGAAAGGCTGTCCTTTATGATAACCGAAGCGTTGATGTTATTTTCTTCGGTAAGCTGTGAAATATACCGCTGCCGTGCGGTATCGGCACAGAGAATCGCAATTTCCGTTTCAATTCCGCACTCTCTCAGCCCCGTAAGGGTGAGGACCGTTCCCTCAAGATTCATCATATCGCCGTCATAGTCATAAACAAACAGCGGCAGATACGGCGTAAGCCCGAAACGCACAAGGCTCTGTCTTGTGAGAGAGGTTTTCGCTTCCAGTATTTCTTCACAGGTGACGTTGCGGTAGATAAGCGGGGGAAGAATCTTTCTTGCCAGCTGTCCCTGAAGCGTTGTTTTCGGCAGAGGTGAAACAGGCTGCTTTTCTTCCCTGCCTGAACGTATGTCATGGCATATGCCCATCACTTCTTCACGGCTTCTGCCGTAGCAGATGAACATTTCCGTGCTGAATTTATTGCCGTTGCCGATTTTTACGGGCAGGTCAATAAAGATACAGGGCGACGGCACGCTGCAGCGGTTGTTCTGACCGCCGCCTGCCTTTTCTGTAAAGGCAAGAGGCTCGTCGTAATCGTCAATCTCCTCACGGCTGAAGCTGAAATTGAAGGCTGCCGCTTCCCTGAAGCCGAGGCACAGCCAGAACTGCTCGTCGCTGTCACGGTTCTTGCGGTGGGCAAGGACTACGTTGCTGCTTTCGTCGTACTCGGTTTTTAAAAATAAATCCGCAAAGGCAGGATGTGCGGCGTATGCCGTATCGTCCATAAGGCAGGGGTTCAGATATGCCGTAAGGCTTATGCTGCGGTCAGTGCCCGAAATATTTTCAACGGCAAATTCACGGATTTCCGCCGCATTTTCCCCGAAAAGCGACAGCTTCATACCGCATCTGAGCGTAGGGGAATTCACATAGTATTCGGCGCTGTTTTCTCCGAAGCTTACGCTTCTTTCAAGGCTTCCGCCCTTGTCTGCGGCGGTAAGGAAAAAAGGTATTTCCCTCTGACCGTCGGCAATTCCGAAAAACATACCCTTGGGGCGTGTAAGGAAATCGGGGGATTTCACCATAGTGCTGCGACCTTCGGTTCTGCCGTAGTAAAGCCCCGTATCCGTAACAAAAAGCGCCAGCTTATGATTTGCGATTACATTCATTTCAGGGCGCAGCACGGAAAACACAGTGCTTTCCTCTTTTTGCTCCGCAGGCTGTGTTCTGTCACGGAGCTTCTTTATATCAACAATTCTTTCGCCTGTCATAATCTTTTCCTCCAGCAGTTCGCCTGCCCTTGCCATGGTTTCGTCTGATAAGAACAGCTTTTTCAGCACTCCGTCGCAGAGTGCGTTTGTTATTCCGCCCATGCTCATTCCCAGATGATGGGACATATGGCTTTTTACAACACCCTCTCCTGTTCCTGTACGCCGAGGGGTTACGTCAATAGCCTCAAAGCAGCCGTATCTTGCATGGGTAAACTGCGGCTGGCTCAGCCGTGCAAAATTCGTCATGCAGGCGCCGAAGCTGTGGGAGAGGGCTAAAAATGTGGAATACGGGCTTATTACATATTCCCTGTTCATGCCGCCGCAAAGGGCAAGAGTCTGCACGCCGTGAGCCTTGTACAGATAATTAAGCTCATGGTCAAAGGAATAGTATGCGCTTTCCGATATTCCGAAGGGCAGATGCTTTTTCCGCCCTCTTTCTTTCTGGCAATGAATTGCATACTCAAGAGCTTCGTAGGAAAGACTGCCCTTTTTTGAGTCCAGAAGCAGCTCAGGCATAAAAAATTCAAACATTGTTCCCGTCCACGCAACAGGCCCTGCATATTTTCCGTTTCTGCTCATTGTGCGGGAAAGGCTCTGCCAGTGCTTTTTGGGCGCTTGTCCTGTGGCAATGGCGAAAAAGCTCAGCATGCGTGCTTCCGACATGAGCATATCGTAGCAGTTGGGCGCAGCTTCTCCCGTATCGGCATTTATGCCTGTGGAAAAAAGGTTGCGGGGGATGTTGTAGAATATTTTCAGGTCAGCTTCCGCTATGATTTTTCCCATAGCTTCCGCAAGAGCCGTATTATTCCTGTTTTTCAGCAGCCATTGTCTTACCGCAACCATACAGCAGAGGAAATTACCGCTGTCCACCGAGGAAACAAAGCTGCCCAGCACCGACAGATTTTCCGTGCTGTACCAGTTGTAGAGATTGCCCCTGTATTTTTCCAGTTTTTTAACCGTTTCAACGGTGCGGGCGATACAGGTTTCCGCCGTTTCTGCGTCGGTGATTCCAAGCTCGGCCGCACAGACGCAGGAAAGCAGATACATACCGATATTTGTGGGCGAGGTGCGCCTTGCCACACGGTAAACGGGGGTATACTGAACGTTATCGGGGGGAAGAAAGTTTTCCTCCTCCGTTACGTAGTCCCTGAAAAAGTTCATATATTTTTCCGCTTCCGATAAAAGCTCCCCTCGGTCACTGTCGCTGATTCTGATACTGCCTGAGGGAATGACACGGTCAAGGCAGACCGCCGCAACAGGTGCGCATATCATAAAAAGCGCAGTAATTGCAGTCAGCACATTGTTATAGTATACACTGACGGAAAACAGCCCGAGGGACACGATTTCAGGAATTATAAAGCTGCCGTAGCCTATGGCGCTCACCTTGTCAAAGACAGAAGCCGTAGTCCATTGAAGCAGGTTTCTGCCTGTGATGATACGGTACATGGTGCGGATAAAGGCGTCAACGGATTCACAGGCATTTCTGGAAAGGAAGATTATTTCCCCGAAAATACGTGAAACGAGGGTTCTGCTCCGTGAAAGGAAGGGAGAGTAGAATTCTCTTGTGTTGGAAAAGCCCAGCCCCCTGACTGCTGTGGGTATAAGCTCCGCAAGATAGGGCAGCACAAGGGAAATCAGCGCTACCGCCGCAGGAAAGGCATAACCGTACACCGCCGCCATGAACAATGTGCTGAGAACATAAAAGGGAGCAAGCGCACGGCGGATATTTTCCGAAAGCTTGAATTTTGTCAGCAGGGAAAACCGCTTGTCCGCAAGGAACCGCCAGTTCTGGAAATCACCCCGCATCCAGCGGTGGTTACGGCGGAAATATCCCTTTGTGGTGGGAGGAAAGCTGTCGGCAAACTCTGTTTTTCCGCAGTACAGAACGCCCAGAAGGCCGCCCTCAAGAACATCGTGGGAGAGAATCTTTTCGTCGGGGAACTCACCGCATACACGGTTATAGAAATCCTCTGTGCGGATAAGCCCCTTTCCCGTGAAGATGCCCTCGCCGAAGCAGGCGGAGTAAAGCTCGGTGTCGGCGTTGTCGTAGGCGCTTGCTCCGCAGCAGCCGCCGTTGCCGTTCCACAGCCGTGAAAGACCTGTCCGTGAAGAAGAATCGAGAGTGGTGGTTATGCGTGGCACGATGATGCCGTAATCCTTGTTCACAGGGTGAACAGCCGCCCCCACAAGCTCGTTTATGCTGTCCATAAACGGCACGGTGTCATAATCGAGAGCGCAGATAAAGGGCGCTTCACGGATAACCGACAAATCCCCCGAAACAAGACGGAAGGAAATGCTTTCACCGTTTATATACCGCACAAGGTCGTCAATTGCGCCTCGTTTGCGTTCCTTTCCCTGATACATTCTCTGGGTTTCGCTGTAATCACGGTGTCTTACTAGTATGATTATTCCGCTGTTTTCGGGTATAGCGGAAAGTATTTCTTCATCCTTTTCGCTCTCCCTTGTTTCTGAGGGCGGCAGGTCGCACAGCAGGCAGAACACAAGATTTCTGCCCCTGTTGCGGATTTTCGCCTGCTTCAGACGGGCTATTCCCTCTTCGATGCTTGCAGGAGAGTCCGCAAGCACGCTGAGAACGCAGACTGTGCGGTGTTTTTCCGCTTCCTCAGCGGTAAAGGCGGCAACATGGGCAGTCCCCGCATTTCTCATAAGGATGCGGTCGATGACGGTTTTTGAAATTGCCAGCGCAGGCGCATAGACGTTAAGTCCCACAAGCCAGTCGGAAAACCATACGGTCACAAGGGTTATAAATGCCGCTGAAACAGTCAGTGCGGCAATATACCAGGCGGTGTTCACCTTTGGAAAAACACGCAGATAGTCCTGGTTTATGATTTCGCAGACGCTGACGCCGCTGCTTTTAGCGAGCTTTGCATATTCTGCGGACAGCCTCTCTTCGGGGATTTCCGTTTCTGCGGAAATCCTTTCCGTAAGTCCTCGGATATATGCACGGGTTTCATCGGTGCTCAGCCTGTAAGCTTCATCCTCCATATATAAAAGGTGCAGAGGATTGAGAGCGTCGTTAATTTTTCCGCAGTCAATATCTCCTGCGGTGTAGAAGGCGTTTTCATTTTCTTCGCTGTCGCCTGCTTTAAGTATCAGCCCGTAGCGTATCTGCCAGGGCATGGAGGAAAAGTCGCTGTTTCTCAGCTTTTCCCCGCAGGCGGTCAGCTTCCCGGCAAGCAGGTCGGTATTGATTCCGGTTTCTTTGTATGCTATATCCGAGATAAACGGCATATCTCCCGCAAAAGCTGTGTTGCAGGACGGAATATCCCTGATAAGTGCGCCGCACTCCGCTTCAAGGCGGTATTTTCCGTTCTGTCTGAATTTTTTCTGCAGCTTACGCAGATTTTTACGCAGGGGTTTCAGGCTTCGGTATATCATAGTTCTGTCCTTTCTGACGGTTTATGTATAGCTTCAGCCTTAGTATTGCCCGTTTTATGTAAATTATTTCACGGAATGTTCATCATTTATCCAAAAATTAGTCTTTTAGCCCCTTGATTTTTTGAACAAAGTGTAGTATAATAGAACTATCTTTAATTGGTGGAATATGCCAATATTTTAAGATAGATTAACTAATCAGACAAAAGGATGACACATTATGGCGATAAAAGGCAAATATCCGGAGAGTACACCTCTTTATGCGGCGTTCCTCTCTGCAGGTGCAATTGCGGCGATTGCGGTTTTCGCAGTTGTGATGAATATGAATGC
The DNA here is from genome assembly GCA_017625405.1 of Ruminiclostridium sp. Classification (GTDB taxonomy): domain Bacteria; phylum Bacillota; class Clostridia; order Oscillospirales; family Ruminococcaceae; genus Ruminiclostridium_E. The sequence continues at coordinate 7,300 of JAGALB010000057.1, forward strand.
GGATAAGCTTGTTACCGATACTTTTGACGGCGTCGCTACAACCACAACAACCGCTGCGGTTCAGGAGGCTCCTGAGGGCTATGTTCCCGACAAGGAGCTCAGTGAAGAAATGAAGGATGCGGCTATTGAGCTTCTCGCTTCAAATTACGAAGTGCTCAAGCTTTATTTTATAACAGGCATGGACCATAAGGACGAGCCTTACGGAAATGCTCCCGAAGATGGTTACTACACCGCAGACAACAGCAAGTACAATTCTCTTGCACAGCTTGAACAGCTGGTTGACAGCACCTTTGTAAAGGAGCAGGCACAGGCTATCAAGGAAAACTCTCTCGGCTACGGCCCTATCTATAAGGAAAGAGACGGCGGCGAGCTGGGAATCATCCAGAATTTTACTCCCATGCCCTATGAAATTTCATGGGATAACCCTAAATTTGAAATCGACCCTGTAAGCGATGATGAGTGCATTATCGACGTGACACTCCATAACCGTGCGGATGATGCGGAGGTAAAGCTCAAGGGCGAAATCGTAAAAACAGAAGATGGCTGGCGCCTTAAAACAATACTTTACTGATAAGTGCTACGGAGAAATATATGGCAAAAAACAAGAAGGATAACCCTGTTGCGGTTTACGCTGTGGTAAGCCAGATAGGATTTCTGGTGCTGACGCCGCTGCTTGTATTTGTAATCGGCGGAACGTCGCTTTCAGAGTATATGGGGTGGCCTGACTGGGTAAATATAGTTTTTGTCGCTATCGGCATCTTTACTATGCTCAGCAGCTGCTTTGTGTACCTCAAAAAGCTCATAAAGATGTTCGACAGCAGCGAATCGGGTGCGGGCACCACGGAAGTGAGCCACGACCGAAAGGACCACGATTACTACGACGACAGCATCAAGAAAAAAAGATTATGAAAAAGCGAAAGAATCAGGCGGCAGAGGAACTGAAGGAAATGCTTCCGTCGCTGCTGATATATAATGTGCTTGTCCTGCTGACTGTAACGGCAGCCGGCTTTGTATGGGGCTTTGATTTCCGCCTTTATACAGGACTTGCTGCGGGCAATGTGCTGATGGCGGCAAATATGCTGATTATCGGTATAACCGCAAACGCAATAGTCAGGACAAGACAGCAGAAAAGAGGACAGTTCCTTGCGAATTTTTCCTACGGCGCACGCTATATAGGTATATTCGTGATACTTGCCCTGCTGCTCACATTTAAGCTTATATCGCCCTTTACGGCGGTTATTCCCCTTTTTTATCCACGGATTTACTACACAATTGCGGCCTTCCGTGGAAAATATGACGAAGAATAAACAGAAAAGGAATGGTAGATTATATGCCAAACGGATATATGAAACTTCTTGCTGAAGAAACAGCCCGTACCTTTACCGTTGACGGACCTTTAAAATCAATAACCTTTGATTTTCTCGGAAGAGAATGGGTAATTTCCGAATCGGTGGTTGTCCAGTGGGTGGTAATGGTTGTTCTTGCAATCTTCTTCTTTGTACTGGGCAGAAACTTAAAGGTAAAGCCCACATCCAGAAGACAGATGATAGCCGAATACATTGTCGGCACCTTTACAGGTCAGGTTGATGATGCGATGGGTCCCAACTATAAGGCGTACCGTCCTTATATCGGCTCTCTCTTCTGCTTCATTTTCCTTTCATGTATCATGGGTATCTTCGGTCTCCGCAACCCCACATCCGATGTTTCGGTTACAGGCGCATGGGCAATAATCACCTTTGTACTGGTATTCTGGACAAAGCTTAAGACGGGCGGTGTAAAGGGCTTCCTCAAGTCGTATGTTGAGCCTGCACCCTTCATGCTTCCCTTCAATATCATCGGCGATTTCGCAAACCCCATCGCACAGGCGCTCCGTCTGTTCGGCAACAACGTTTCGGGTATGGTAATCGGCGGACTGGTTTATTTCGCTCTGGGCGGAATTGCAGGCGGACTTGCATCAATCGGTATTCCCGCAGTGCTTTCCCTCTATTTCGACTTATTCTCGGCGTTTATCCAGTCATACATTTTCGTAACACTTACAATGGCTTACGTATCCATGGCGGATGCAAGCTGACAAATCATGGTAATTAAGGCGTTTACGCTTTAAATATAGTAAATTATTTTTTTAACGGAGGATAAAATTTATGGAACAGGCAATCGTACTTGCAGCGTCTGCAGTAGGCGCAGGTTTAGCCATGATCGCAGGTCTCGGACCTGGTATCGGTGAAGGTTACTGCGGTGGTAAGGCAGTTGAAGCGGTAGGCAGACAGCCCGAGGCAAGCGGTGCAATCACAAAGCAGATGATCATCGGTGACGCACTTGCTGAAACAACAGGTCTTTACTCACTCATTATTGCTCTCCTTTTAATGTACGCTAACCCCTTTATCGGTCAGCTCTGATAAGGAACACGTATAAAGCAGAAAGGAATGGTCACATAAATGTGTATGAAGCTGTTGGCTGAAGGAAATACACTTCAGCTTGTCAATATCAACTTTGACACGATCATTTTCACGCTTATCAATACGCTTATTATTTTCCTGCTCTACAAGTTCTTACTCCATAACAAGGTTATGGCAGTTCTTGACGAGCGCAAGGAAAAGGTGAATTCCGAGATGAATGCGGCAGAAGCCGCACAGGCTGAAGCAGAGGCGGTAAAGCAGGAATATGCACAGCGCCTTGAGCAGTCCAAGGAAGAAGCTTCCCAGATAGTAGCCGCAGCCGTAAAGCGTGCAGGCGAACGTGAAGCTGAAATCATCGCACAGGCAAACCAGGAAGCTGCCGCAATCAGGATCAAGGCTGAAGAAAGCATTGAGCTTGAAAAGAAGAAGGCAATCAACGAGATCAAGGATCAGATTGCCGATATCGTAATCATGGCAAGTGAAAAGGTCTGTGAAAAGGAAATTTCCGCCAAGGAAAATGAAGCGCTTATTAATAAGTTCATTGCTGAAGTCGGAAACGAATAATTTCTGACGGAAAGGAACGGAAATGACGGGAATTGTTGAAAAAAACTACGGTGACGCACTTTTCGAGCTTATAAATGAAGAAGCTCCCGCAATGCTGAAGACGGTGCAGGACGAACTCTGCGCTGTCAACGACATTTTAACGGAAGTTCCCGATTTTATAAAGCTTTCAAAGACTCCCACCGTTTCTGCCGCAGAAAAGGCTTCTGTTATCAAGGAAACCTTTGAGGGCAGAGTTTCCGCTTACACCTATCGTTTTCTCATGATTATCACCGAAAACGGAAGACTCCCCTTTTTCGGCAAGATATACCGCTATTTCGCATCCCTCTGCAACGAAAAGCTGGGAATTGCGGAAATTACCGCTGTTACAGCCGAACCTCTCACAGAGGAGCTTAAAGCGAAGATAAAGCTGAAAATGACTCAGGTTACAGGAAAGACAATAAGCTTAAAGGAAGAGGTTGACCCCTCCATTATCGGCGGTATTGTCTTAAAATACGGAAGCAGGAGTTTCGACGGAAGCGTTAAGGCTCGTCTTGATGCCCTTAAGGCGGAAATCGGAAGCGTTATCTGTTAAATCACAAGCTAAAACTTCAGAGCACCGGTTTATCCGGTCGGACAGAAGGGAATGGTCAATAAAATGGAATTACGTCCTGATGAAATAACAGGCATATTAAAGTCTAAGATCAAGGCGTTTGAATCCAGAATCCAGCTTAGCGATACAGGCACGGTTATCACCGTGGGCGACGGTATCGTAAGAATTCACGGGCTTGAAAACTGTATGATGAACGAGCTTCTCGAATTCGAGAACGGCGTTCAGTGTATGGCTCTCAACTTAGAGCAGGATTTCGTAGGCGCAGTTATGCTGGGTTCCGACGCAGACATCAAGGAGGGTGCAACTGTAAAGAGAACGGGTAAGATTATCTCCGTTCCCGTAGGCGACGCACTCCTCGGCAGAGTTGTAAACTCTCTCGGCGAACCTATCGACGGCAAGGGCCCGATAGTTACAGCCGAATCAAGACCTATCGAAAGAATTGCCCCCGGTATCATCACAAGAAAGTCGGTTGACACACCTTTACAGACAGGTATCAAGGCTATCGACTCCATGATTCCCATAGGCAGAGGTCAGCGTGAGCTTATTATCGGCGACAGACAGACAGGTAAGACTGCTATCGCCGTTGATACAATCATCAACCAGCGTGAAACAGGAGTTCTCTGTATCTACGTTGCAATCGGTCAGAAATCCTCTACCGTTGCTACCGTAGTGGAACAGCTCAAGAACGCAGGCGCTATGGATTACACAATCGTTGTATCCGCTACCGCTTCCGAGCTTGCTCCCTTACAGTATATCGCTCCCTATTCAGGTTGTGCTATGGGTGAATACTTTATGGAACAGGGCAAGGATGTCCTCATCGTTTACGATGATTTATCCAAGCATGCTGTTGCATACCGTGCACTCTCCCTGCTCTTAAAGAGACCGCCGGGACGTGAGGCTTACCCCGGAGATGTATTCTATCTCCATTCAAGACTTCTCGAACGTGCGGCAAACCTTAATGAAAACTACGGCGGCGGCTCGCTTACTGCCCTTCCTATTATCGAAACACAGGCAGGCGACGTTTCCGCTTATATCCCGACCAACGTAATTTCCATTACCGACGGTCAGATATTCCTTGAAACAGAACTTTTCAACTCAGGCGTACGTCCTGCCGTAAACCCCGGTATTTCCGTATCCCGAGTAGGCGGTTCTGCACAGATCAAGGCAATGAAGAAGGTTGCAGGCTCGCTGAAGCTTGAATACTCCCAGTACAGAGAATTACAGGCATTCTCCCAGTTCGGTTCTGACCTTGATACTGATACAAAGAACCGTCTTGCAAAGGGTGAAAGAATCGTTGCTGTACTGAAACAAGGTCAGTCTGCTCCCCTTTCCGTTGAAAATCAGGTAATCATCATCTACGCGGTTATCAACAACTATCTCAAGGATATTGCCGTTGAACGTGTAGGCGAATTTGAAACAGAGCTTTTCGCTCACATTGCTTCAAATCACCCTGATATCACTGACAGTATAAAGAAGGAAAAGGTGCTTACTCCCGAAAATGAGGAGAACCTGAAGAAGGTTCTTGCAGATTTCGCAGCAAGCTTCTGATCCCGTTTGTTTGAGAAAGATTGGAAAAAATGGATATTGTTATTATTTTAATTGCAGCTGTTGTTATTATAGGCGGTGCTGCACTGGCTTACTTCCTTGTAAAGAAATATCTTGCAAAGGATGAAAGCGCAAAGCCCGCAAACAGCAAAAACGACAGGAAGGCTGCGGCAAACGCAGTAGCGGCAGAGAAGCGCAAGGCAGAAATGATGAAGAAATTTGAGGTTGCCGCAGACCCGAAGGTGCTTGAGCACCGTCTGGTGAAGAAGGCTGCCGCAGAAATCTCAAGAATGCCCCGCACTCTTGACCGTATCGAGGTTAAGGCAAACCGCATAGACTGGTATGTAAAGGAAGACTGCACCGAAAACGAATCGGGCAACGTGTTCTTTGACGACCCTGCTTTACACCGCCTTGAACAGGGCGAAATGAAGCTGGTTGCGGAGCATCTTTACAGCCTTGTGAAGAGCACAGGCTTTGAACTTAACGAAGAAGGAAGCGGCGAAAAAGGTACTTTCCGTTATCATATCGACAAGTACGTTATAAAGGCGCTTTGAGCTTACTGCAGAAAGGAATTGTGAACTTATGAATAAATCAGCATTTGTTTTAAGCATCGTTGCAATCAGCCTTTCCGTTATCACTCTTGCACTTGCGGCAGCGGTGTATTTAGGAAAAAAGGTTGTATACATCAAGAGCGATTTTTAAAGAACAGGGTGTGATTTGACTTGGCAACAGGAAATATGAAGGACATCAAGCGCCGCATACGCAGCGTAGGTTCCACAAAACAGATAACCAAGGCTATGGAGCTTGTTTCGTCCTCTAAGCTGCGCCGTGCGAAGCAGAGAGCCGAATTGGCAAGACCATATTTTGAGGCGCAGTATACCCTGCTTTCGGAAATTGCGTCCAGCAAAAAGGATTTCTCTACGGTTTACACCGAGGAGCGTCCCGTTAAACGCCGCCTGTTTATAGTAATCGCAGGCGACAGAGGTCTTGCGGCAGGCTATAACTCAAATATCCTCAAAGCGGCTGTTGCAGCCCACGCAGGCGACGCAGTAAATCCGAAAATTATAGCAATCGGTAAAAAAGCGGTTGAATATTTTGAAAAGCGTGATTATGAGCTGGTAGGCAGCTACCCTTACCTTGCGGAGAACGTTAAAACGGCGCACTGTGCGGACATTGCACGTGCAGCTACCGAGATGTTCAGCGCAGGCGAGGTTGACGAGGTTGTGCTCTTCTATACAGCATTCGTTTCTGCCCTTGTGCAGAATCCCGAGCAGATCAAGCTTCTGCCTGTTTCGGGTATCGGTGCAGGCATGGGCGAGGACAACGGTCTTATAAATTATGACCCCTCTCCCGAAGTTGTTTTCAACCGTATTGTCCCCAAATTCATAATGAGCCTTATCAAGTGCGGCGTTGTTGAATCCTACGCCTCCGAACAGGGTGCAAGACGTACCGCAATGGAAAGTGCTACGGACAATGCAGACCAGATGATTGCAGACCTGTCGCTCATCTACAACAGAGCAAGACAGGAAAAGATTACTAACGAAATTAACGAAATCGTTTCGGGCGCAAACGCTTTATGATAAGCATTGCTCTGAACTGAAAGGACAATAAAAAGATGGCTGATAAAAATATTGGTACAGTCGTTCAGATTATCGGCGCCGTGCTTGATATCAAGTTCTCGCCCGATTCACTCCCCAACCTTCTGAACGCTATCGAAATCGACAACAAGGGCGAAAAGCTGGTTGTCGAGGTTGCCCAGCACATCGGCGACGACGTAGTACGTTGTATTGCCATGGGCGCTACCGACGGTCTTGTACGTGGTATGGAAGCTGTTGATACAGGACGTTCCATCACTGTGCCTGTCGGCGAAAAGACATTAGGACGTATCTTCAACCTTCTCGGTGAGCCTGTTGACAATATGCCTGCTCCCGAAGATGCAGAACGCTGGGAAATCCACCGTGACCCTCCCTCCTACGAGGAACAGGCTGCTTCCAACGAAATCCTTGAAACAGGTATCAAGGTAGTTGACCTTATCGCTCCCTACTTAAAGGGCGGTAAAATCGGTCTTTTCGGCGGTGCGGGCGTTGGTAAGACAGTTCTTATCATGGAGCTTATCAACAACGTTGCAAAGCAGCACGGCGGTCTTTCCGTATTCACAGGCGTTGGTGAAAGAACACGTGAAGGTAACGACTTATATCAGGAAATGAAGGAATCGGGAGTTATCGACAAGACCGCACTTGTTTACGGTCAGATGAATGAGCCCCCCGGAGCAAGAATGAGAGTAGGTCTTTCAGGTCTTACTATGGCTGAATATTTCCGTGACCGTGAAGGTCAGGACGTGCTCCTCTTCATCGACAATATCTTCCGTTTCACACAGGCAGGCTCCGAAGTTTCCGCACTTCTCGGCCGTATGCCCAGTGCCGTAGGCTATCAGCCCACACTGGCTACTGAAATGGGCGCTTTACAGGAAAGAATCACATCCACAGCAAAGGGTTCTATCACATCGGTACAGGCGGTTTACGTTCCTGCCGATGACCTTACTGACCCTGCTCCTGCCACAACATTTGCCCACCTGGACGCAAAGACAGTACTTTCCCGTAACATCGCTTCTATGGGTATCTACCCTGCCGTTGACCCGCTGGACAGCAGCTCCAGAATCCTTACGCCCGAAATCGTAGGCAAGGAGCATTACGAAGTTGCACGTGCGGTACAGTCCACACTTCAGCGTTACAACGAATTACAGGATATTATCGCAATTCTCGGTATGGATGAACTTGACGACAACGACAAGCTCACCGTAGCAAGAGCACGTAAGATCCAGCGTTTCCTTTCCCAGCCCTTCTCTGTTGCAGAACAGTTCACAGGTATGGAAGGAAAGTACGTTCCCTTAAAGGAAACAATCCGTGGCTTCAAGGAAATCATCGAAGGCAAGCATGATGACCTGCCCGAATCCGCATTCCTCTTTGTAGGAACAATTGACGAGGCTGTTGAAAAAGCAAAGCAGCAGCAGGCATAAGAAAGGAGCATGACAAATGACTCCGTTCAGACTTGAGATTTTGACTCCCGACGGCGTATTCTTCAGCGGTGAAACCGACAATATCGTAGTAAGAACAACAGTAGGCGACAAGGGTATCCTTGCCCGTCACGAGCCTTATGTTGCGGCTCTTACCATAGGTAAGTTCAAGGTACGCATTGACGGAGAATTCCGCTTCGGCGCAATCTCTTCGGGCATTATAAAGGTTGACAGGGACAAGACCGTTATTCTTGCAGACAGCTGCGAGTGGGCGGAAGAAATTGACCTTGACCGTGCTGTAAGGGCAAAGGAGCTTGCCGAACAGAAGCTTGAAGAATTCGAAAAGGCCGATAACGACAGAGGCGTTGCGGTTGCGGAATATAAATTAAAGCGTGCTATCAACAGAATTGAAGCTTATAAGCTCAGAAAATAACAAGCGTGCAATAAAATACGGCGGATACCTGAACAGGTGTCCGCCGTTTTTAAGAAACAAGGGAGAGAAAAACAATGTTACTTATTATACCTTACTTTATAATTGCCGCAGGTATATCCTTTATACCTGCAATTATTGCGGTAGCGGGCGGTATTCTTGCAATCATCACCGAAAAAATCAAGAAAAATCCTGCCTATACGCCTGAGATGAAGGAGTTTAAGAAAAAGAAAGCAATCAGGACAACCGTTATTGTCGCAGCTATAATCGCTTTTGTGGTAATTCTGCTTACAGTTATTGCGGTTGCGGGAATACTTGACGTTTTCAGACAGATGTAAAAGGAGATAATATGGCTGGTTTCTGGGTGGTTATGCTGCCGTTTCTTCTTATGGGGATGGCGGCGGTTACATTTGCGGCGGTTGCGGCTATGATTCTTGCCCTTGACTGGGGAATTTCACTTGCGGTCATAATGGGAAAGGAACGGGAAAGACAGAAAAGATACGGCAGAAAGCCCGTGGCAGAAACTTTTATGGTGATATACGGCATAGTGCTTGCGGCCGTGCCCACAAGCATCATTGCGGTTCTGCTTTTAGGAAGCGAGGATATCGGCGAAACCCTCATGGGTATAGCAGGGATAGCGATTCCATTTGTGGGATTTTCAATTCCCGTGGGTATTGCAGGCAGTGTCCTGGTTCAGGTGTTTATGCTTATTGCAGGCATTTCCTGCATTGCTATCGGCTGTGCGGAACGCAAAAGACTGCAAAGGCGTGGCGAAAAGCATATTATACCGGTTCTGATGATAATTTACGGCATAATCATTACGGCTATTCCCGTCGGTACTGCCATTTTTCTTGGCGGCGGCGCATGGCTGATAAATATGATTTCCGAAGAGGCGGTTTTTCTCATGTGAATACAGCGGCGGTATCAGCGATACCGCCTTTATTTATTTATCGCATCTGGTCTTATCAAAAACAATTAAATTGGTTATTGAGATATCACCAAAACATGATATACTGTTTACAGTAACTTATATCAGAGGTGTTTTCTATGAACAACAGATCAACAACGGCAAAAATCTGCTTTACAGCACTATTTGCAGCGCTTACCTGCGTGGCAACAATAATTATACGCATTCCCTCTCCTCTGGGAGGATACATAAATTTCGGGGACTGCATACTGCTTGCGGGAGCATGGTTTCTCGGTGCGAAATACGGCTTTGCGGCAGGAGCAGTCGGGTCGGCGCTTGCGGATATTTTTTCGGGCTATGCGGCGTATGCCCCTGCAACCTTTATAATCAAGGGTGTTATGGCGGTTGTTGCGGCATTGATGCAGAAAAAGAGTCATAGCGGTGTTTCAAAGGCGGCAGGTGCGGTAATTGCGGAGCTTGTGATGATCGGCGGATATCTTGTATTTGAAGTGTATATCCTGGGTTACGGCGGAGCTGCCCTTGCAAATGTGCCGTATAATGCCATTCAGGGCGCTGTCGGTGTTGTGGGCGGGATTCTGCTGTCCTCTGCTATGGGCAGAATCAGCAGAAAGAACGATTTGTAAGAGGAAATCAATTTTTTGCATAAAATGCGGTCGCAGCGTTGCTGCGACCGCATTTTGCAATCTATACAAAAAGGCGGTTACGCATTTGTAATATCTGTAAAATTTTTTGTTATCGTTTTCAACTATTGATATTTCAGGCGAAATGTTATATAATGGATATGTTAGTGTAATAAGTATGCACTAAACCCACCCAATCAGGAAGGACAGGTATAAATTTATGAAATTTGGTTACTTTGATGACGCAAACAAAGAATACGTCATTACTTCACCCCGTACACCTTATCCGTGGATAAACTACCTCGGAACACAGGGATTCTTCTCCCTTATCTCCAATACAGCGGGCGGTTACAGCTTCTATAAGGACGCAAGACTCCGCCGCATTACCCGTTATCGCTACAACAACGTTCCCGTTGATATGGGCGGACGTTATTTCTACATCAACGACGGTGGCCACGTATGGAACCCCGGCTGGTCTCCCGTAAAGACAGAGCTTGACGCTTATGAATGCCGTCACGGTATGGGCTACACCATTATCAAGGGCGAATCCAAGGGTATCGAAGCAAAGGTTACATTCTTCGTTCCCCAGGACTTCAACGGCGAAGTACAGAAGGTTACCGTTACAAACAAGACAGGCGCTTTCAAGAAGATCAAGCTTTTCAGCTTCCTCGAATGGTGCCTCTGGGACGCTAACGATGATACAACAAACTTCCAGAGAAACTTCAACACAGGCGAAGTTGAAATCGAAGGCTCCACAATTTACCACAAGACAGAATACAAGGAAAGACGTGACCACTTTGCGTTCTATTCCGTAAATACAAAGATCAAGGGCTTTGACACAGACCGTGAAAGCTTCCTCGGCTTATACAACGGCTTCGGCGAGCCCCAGACAGTAATGCAGGGCACACCTGGCAACTCCGTAGCTGACGGTTGGTCCCCTGTTGCTTCCCACTACATTGAAATCGACCTCGAAGCAGGCGAATCCAAGGATTTCGTATTCGTTCTCGGTTATGTGGAAAACCCTGTTGATGAAAAGTTTGCTCCCGACCTTACAGACGACGACAAGCTCATTACAACAGCAGGCTCCAAGAAGAACATCATCAACAAGAAAAAGGCTCATGAAATGATTGCAATGTGCGATACTGCTGAAAAGGCAGATAAGCTCTTTGCAGAGCTGAAGGCTCACTGGAACAGCCTCCTCGGTCAGTACGCAGTTGACTGTCCCGATGAAAAGGTTAACCGTATGGTTAATATCTGGAACCAGTATCAGTGCATGGTTACATTCAATATGTCCCGTTCCGCATCCTACTTTGAAAGCGGTATCGGCAGAGGCATGGGCTTCCGTGACTCCAACCAGGACCTCCTCGGTTTCGTTCACCAGATTCCCGCACGTGCAAGAGAAAGACTTATCGACCTTGCAGCTACAATGCTTGAAGACGGCGGTGCTTACCACCAGTATCAGCCCCTTACAAAGAAGGGCAACCACGAGCTCGGCTCCAACTTCAACGATGACCCGCTGTGGATGATTCTCGCAACAGCTGCTTACATCAAGGAAACAGGCGACGTATCCATTCTTGACGAAATGGTACCTTACGAAAATAAGGATGAGCTTGCTGACACAATGCTCGACCACATGAAGAGAGCGTTCAACCACGTTGTAAGAAAGGTTGGTCCTCACGGCTTACCTCTCAGCGGACGTGCTGACTGGAACGACTGTCTCAACCTCTCCTGCTTCTCTGACAAGCCCGGCGAATCCTTCCAGACCTACAACAACAAGGAAATGTTCACAGAACCTCCTTTCTACAGCCAGACAGCTGAATCTGTAATGATCGCAGGTATGTTCTGCTATATCGCTCCCGAATACGCTGCTATGTGCAGACTCAAGGGTGACGAAGAAGAAGCAAAGAGAGCTGACGCTGAAATTGAAAAGATGAAGGAGCTCACACTCCAGCACGGCTTCGACGGCGAATGGTTCTTAAGAGCTTACGATAACTTCGGCAACAAGGTTGGTTCCAAGGAATGTGAAGAAGGTAAGATCTTTATCGAACCCCAGGGCTGGTGCGTTCTCGCAGGTCTCGGCAAGGACAAGGGCTACGATATCAAGACTCTTGACAGCGTAGACAAGTACCTCAATTCCGACCATGGTCTTGTACTCAACAACCCCGCATTCACAAAGTACTACATCCAGTACGGTGAAATTTCCACATATCCCGGCGGTTACAAGGAAAATGCAGGTATCTTCTGCCACAACAACGCTTGGATCATCTGCGCTGAAGCAGCAGTTGGCCGTGGCGATAAGGCATTTGAATATTACAGCAAGATTGCTCCCGCTTTCCGTGAAGAAAAGTCCGACCTCCACAGAACTGAGCCCTACGTATACGCTCAGATGATCGCAGGTAAGGATGCTAAGCGTCACGGTGAAGCTAAAAACAGCTGGCTCACAGGTACAGCTGCTTGGAACTTCGTGGCAATCTCCCAGTACATCCTCGGCGTAAAGCCCGGTTACAACGGTCTTGAAATCAATCCTTCCATTCCTCACGAATGGGACGGCTTCTCCATCAGCAGACTCTACCGTGGCGCTACTTACAACATCAAGGTTTCCAACCCTGATCACGTTTGCAGCGGCGTAAAGAGCATGGTTGTTGACGGCAAGGCAGTTGACGGCAACGTAATTCCCGTATTTGCTGACGGCGAACACACTGTTGAAGTAATCCTCGGCTGAGCAACGTGCGACGTTGCATCCGAATCCCGCCTTTTGAGAGCTTTGGTTTAAACTGAAGTCAGTTTAACGGCGGTTCAACAATTGCATAAAATCAACGGCGGAAATCGCGTAGTGCGGTTTCTGCCGTTAATTATTTTAATTAACTTTTCAGGCTGTAAAAGGAAAATATACCTCGGTCAATTTGCATAACCGGCTTTAGCAAAATCGCCAAAATTACAGATTTTAGCAATTTTAGAGAAAAATTATCCAAAAACCAGGTGACAAGTTTAATAAATTATGATATAATTATATAAAATGTAGTGTGTAGAAAGGAGCGATTACATTGCAGACAAGCGTAAAAGATGCAATCAAAACTCCCGTAGATGAACTGGTTTCGGGCATGGTTATTGCCAGAAATGTATACGAACCCGATTCGGAAAAAATACTTTTATATTCAGGAAGCAAGCTGGACAGCGTTACTATTTTCAACCTCAAAGAGCGTTACAACGTCAGAAGTGTATGGATAAAGAACGAAATATCCAAAGGCGGAATAGCCAAGCAGATGAAGGCGGAAATTGACGTTCACGAATCTCTCAACACCCTGAAGGATGTATTCGGTTCGGATGAGGATGTTCCTCTTGAAGCAATTACCGAAGAAGCCGTAAATCAGGTGGACGACCTTGCGGATGACCTGCTTCAGAGCGTGGAAATGGATGACAACCTGCTTCTGAAGATGCATCAGCTTCAAACCTATGACGACAGTACATACAAGCATTGTCTTCGTGTGGCGATGATGTCGGTTTCTATCGGCAAGCAGCTTAATCTCTCCAAGGAAAGGCTCCGTGACCTTGCTCAGGCGGCGCTTCTTCACGATATAGGCAAGCGTATGATTCCCATTGAGATTATACGCAAGCCCGGAAAGCTTACCGATGCGGAATTTGCGGAAATCAGAAAGCACCCATCCCTTGGTTACCGCCTTCTTAAGGAGCACGGCGGTTACAGCCAGGAGGTTATGAATGCGGTGCTTATGCATCAGGAAAAATACGACGGTACAGGCTATCCCCTGCATTTCAAGGGTGAAAAAATTTCTTATCTCGCCCGTATCATTACTGTTGCGGACGTTTATGATGCACTTACCTCAAACCGCCCGTACAGACAGCCCTGGAGCGTGGCGGAAGCGGAAGAGTTCATGATGGGCGGCAGCTATACCCATTTCGATTATGAAATCATCCTTGCTTTCTTAGCGGCATTTGCGCCTTATCCCGTAGGCGGTATGGTGCTGCTCAGCGACGGACGTAAGGCAATCGTAAAGAGCAATACCGCAAACGTTCTCCGTCCTGTGGTGCAGGTGCAGAATTCAGACGGCGGCGTTGTGGAAGAAATCGACCTGTATAACGATTTCAAATACCTGTCACTGTCTATCGTAAAGAATCTGAAAGAATAAAAAACACCGCTTAAGAGCGGCGCTCATACAGAAGCGTTATGCATTTATCGGAGGAAACCTTTCTGTAGAAAGGTTCTCCCCCGTACCCCCTTCCAAAGACTTTTAATACTAATTACAGCCTGACAGGTTTACCCTGCCAGGCTGCAATTAATATTTGAAGTTTTCGGAAAGGAGGCCCCGGGAAACCCCTTTTACAAAAGGGTTTCCCTCAATAAGTATAACATTTCTGTATAAACCTCTGTCTTAAGCGGTGTTTTTATTTCGTCTTCTTTTTGAAAAGTTCAATAATAATTATTATTGCGACCATAATAACTGCTGCAATGAGGAGCATAAATGCCCATATTGGAAAAACTCCGAAAATGCGGCGGTCTGCCTCGGTATACTTTTCTGCTCCCTCGGCAAAAGCGGTGATATTCATAAAAAAGCACGCCATAGCGCAGTAAATGCAGGCGAGAATATATCGGATTTTTTTCATTCTGTACCTCCATGGGAAAAAGAACGTTTTATATATTGTAAACTATTGTGCGAGTTTATTCAATAGTAATTTTCAACATATTTTTTGCCATCTTTTGTGTATTGAAATGTATTTATCAGAAATTACGGCTTTTCTATTGCTTTTTTTCCGAAAATGTTGCATAATGGAAGTAGATAAATTACAGAAAACGAGGAAAAAGATATGAATTTTATGCAGATTGATGTTTATACAAACTCAGAAGCGGTGAATGTTCTGGTAATCCGTCTTTCCGAGCTTGGCATAAACGGCTTTACTATCCACGATAGTGCGGATTTTGAAGAATTTCTCGAAAACAAGGATATGAACTGGGATTACGTGGACGACGACCTTATGGGTCTCAAGGACGTCCCTACCCATATAACCCTCTACTTACAGGATAACGAGCAGGGCATGGAAACTCTTTCCGAGCTTAAGGGCGTGCTCTCTGAGCTGCGTAAGGCAGACGGTGAATATTACGGCTCCCTTGAAATGAAAATCGACAACGTGAAGGAAGAAGACTGGGCAAACAACTGGAAGCAGTACTACAAGCCCTTTACAGTAGGCGAAAAGCTTGTTGTAAAGCCTTCCTGGGAAGAAGTAACCGACATCGGCGCAAGAAAAATCCTGGAAATCGACCCTGCGTCAACCTTCGGCACAGGTCAGCATCACACAACAAGACTTGTAATGGAAAAGCTTGAAGGAATTATAAACGGCGGCGAAAAGGTGCTTGATTTAGGCTGCGGCAGCGGTATCTTATCCATTGCGGCAATGCTTCTGGGAGCAGGCAGTGCCTGCATGGTTGATATTTTCAGGAACGCTGTTGATACAGCTGCGGAAAATATGGAAAAGAACGGTTTCTCCGCCGATAAATACTCCGCTTACTGCGGAAATATCCTTGCGGACGAGCTTCTTGTGTCGGAAATAGGCACAGGCTATAATGTGGTTGTGGCAAACATCGTTGCCGACGTCATTATCGCCATGAGCGAGTATTTCCGTACATTCATGGCTGCGGGTGCTACTCTCGTTGTATCGGGAATTATTACCGAGCGTCTTGACGAGGTGCTTGCAGCTCTGAAGAAAAACGGATTTTCCATCGTTTCAACCGCTGTTCAGGAGGGCTGGAACGTAATTGTTCTGAAATAAGCAGAAAGGACAGAAATTATGATAACCATAAGCGTCTGCATGATTGTAAAAAACGAGGAAGAACAGCTTCGTGCGTGCCTTGAAAGCCTTAAACCCATTGCCGATGAAATTATCATCGCCGATACGGGCTCAACCGACCGCACAAAGGAAATTGCGGCGGAATTCACCGATAAAATCTATGATTTTCCCTGGATTGACGACTTTTCTGCGGCACGTAATTTCGTTTTTTCAAAGGCCCAGTACGATTACATATATACCGCTGACGCAGACGAGGTTATTGATGACACTAATATTGAGCTTTTCAGAAAGGTAAAGGCGGCACTGCTGCCCGAAATCGAGATAGTGCAGATGTACTATCTCAACCTTATGGAAACCAACACCGCATATAACTCAAAGCGTGAAATGCGCCCGAAGCTTTTTAAGCGCTTACGTACCTTTGAGTGGATAAATCCCGTTCACGAAACGGTAAGGCTTGACCCCGTAATTTACGACAGCGGCATTGAAATACAGCATCTGGCAAAGGGCAGCCACGCAAAGCGTGATTTCCGCACTTTCCGGAAAGCTCTTTCAAAGGGTATGCGCCTTGACAAGGTGCTGCACGGAATGTACGCAAAGGAACTTTTCATAGCAGGCGACAACGAGGACCTGCTGGAGGCGGAGGAGTTCTACAAGCAGAGCCTTTCCGACCCGTCCCGAAGCACTGACGAAAAGCGTGAAGCCGCCTGCGTGCTGGCAAGGCTTTACCGTAGAACAGGAAATACTGCGGAGTTTTTCCGCCTGTCACTCCACGAAGCCATGAGCTGCCCATGCAGTGAAATGTGCGTGGAAATCGGGGATTATTTCTATGAAAACGGCAAGTATGATGAGGCGTTATGCTGGTACTATGACGGAATTTTCGAGACCGAAGCGGTGATTTCCGTTTACACAAAGGGCACGGAATATCTTGAAAAGCTCGGGGAATGCTATGAAAAAACAGGCGACAGCGAAAATGCGGAAAAATACAAAAAGCTCGCCCGTGAGTGGGAAGTGCCCGAAATTGTTTAAAATCAACATAGAATCCTGCAACTGAAAACGTAAAAATCTATTATTAATAAAGACTTTTTTTGCAAAAAGTCTTTATTTTTTTTATTATATATGATATAATAAAATGAATAATCAGATTTTTTATTGAAAGGACAAAAGCGTTGGCAACTATTATATCTATTGTAAACCAGAAAGGCGGCGTAGCCAAGACCACAACAGCCATAAACCTCTGTGCTTCTCTCGGCGCAATGGGTAAGAGGGTGCTGCTTGTTGACCTTGACCCCCAGGGTAACGCAACAACAGGCTACGGCTATGCAGGTGCTGCAAAGAAAGGCCTTGAATATACTACATACGAAGTGCTTATGGGCGAGGTACGTCCCGCA
Organism: Ruminiclostridium sp.; assembly: GCA_017625405.1. Lineage (GTDB taxonomy): Bacteria > Bacillota > Clostridia > Oscillospirales > Ruminococcaceae > Ruminiclostridium_E. The sequence continues at coordinate 24,572 of JAGALB010000057.1, forward strand.
CAGGCTATACTCAGAACAAAATTCAAGAATGTTTCCATAATGCCCGCAACTTCAAACCTTGCGGAAGCGGAAATCAGACTCTTACAGTTTGAAAATAAGACCCTGTGTCTTAAAAAAGCCCTTTTACAGGTAAAGGACGAATACGACATCATTATTATCGACTGTCTTCCCTCTCTCGGTATCCTTGCCCTCAACGGACTTTCCGCCTGCGACAGAATCATTATCCCCATGCAGTGCGAGCCGTACAGCCTGGAGGGTGTTGCAGAGCTTCTTGCTACCGTAAAGAGAGTAAAGAAATCCAGCAACCGCAATTTACAGCTTATGGGCATTGTTTTCACCATGCTTGACAAGCGCCTTACGGTAAACCGTGAGGTTATGAGAAGCATAAAGGCGAATTTCCCCGAAGATACAATCTTCAAGACAGAAATTCCGAGAAATGTAAGAATTTCCGAAGCACCCAGCCACGGCGAGCCTATCATGTACTATGACCCCAGCTCAAAGGGTGCGGAAGCCTATGCCCTTCTTGCAAAGGAAGTTGCGAGAAAGTGCAGGGAAAGCGAAGAAATGTTATAAGAACCGCACGCCGTAAGCAAAATCAAAGATTTTGACGGCTGAGCGAACCTTGAAATATATGTTTGGTCTGCTGTTGCAGACTTTATAACGGAAAGGAGATTAAATGGCAAAGAAATCAGCACTCGGAGATAATTTATCTTCAATTTTCGATGATGACGGGCTTTTCGGCTCGGAGGAAACCTCAGCTCCCCAGAAGCTGAAGCTTACCGAAATCGAGCCCAACAAGAAACAGCCCCGAAAGACCTTCAACGATGAAGCCTTACAGGCTCTTGCCGATTCCATTGTCGAAAACGGCATCATCCAGCCTCTTACCGTAAGACCCTACGGCGATGTATACCAGATTGTCGCAGGTGAGCGCCGCTGGAGAGCAGCAAAGATTGCAGGCCTCAAGGAAGTTCCTGTAAGAATCATGGAGCTTACCGATGAGCAGACAATGCAGATTGCCCTGATTGAAAACCTGCAGCGTGAAGACCTGAACCCCATTGAAGAGGCTCTCGGCTATCAGCAGCTTATCGACACCTTCAGCATGAAACAGGACGAAGTGGCAAAGAGAGTAGGCAAGGCACGTTCCTCGGTTGCCAACTCGCTAAGACTCCTGACCTTACCTGAAGATGTAAAGATTATGGTCCGTGACGGACAGATTTCCGTGGGACACTGCAAGGTTATTATCGGCGTTCCCGACGAAAAGAGCCAGCGTGAGCTTGCACAGAGGGTTGTGAACGACGGTATAAGCGTAAGAACCCTTGAAAAGCTTGCAAAGCAGATAAAAACAGAGAAAAAACCCAAAGCAAAGCCCCCCAAGGATATTTTCCTTGTGGAAGCTGAAATCAGCATGACCGATTTCGTAGGCAAGCCTGTCCGTATAGATAAATCAAAGGACAGATACACTATGAGTATCGACTGCAAGACCGAAGAAGAACTTAAAGAGCTTATAGCATTTTTGTCAAAGAGATAAGAGATAGAATCGGAAGAAAATGAATTTGGCACAGTAAACTTTTCACACAAAAACACATTTCAGAATTGAGAGGTATTGATTATGTCAGTTAAGAAAAGCAGCCCACTTTCAACAGTTTTCGGAATCATTGTACTTGTAGCCGTTATCGGTGTACTTTACTACGGCCTTGTACTCTGTACACAGGCAGGCCCTGCCGCAGAGGAAGCAGCAGACAGAGCAAAGCTCAGACTTACAACAGAAAGCATATGGAATATTTCCAATATACCTTATGAACTGCTTTCTGATGATTATCAGGCAGTAATCACAAAGAGTGAATATGAGGACGTTATGAATCAGACTGCCCCTGACCAGAAGACCATTGATCTTTTCCAGAAGATTGACAAGGTTGAAGGTGGCGCAAAGTTCCTCCAGGGTGCCGCAACCTATTACTGCGGCTCAGTTGAAAAGCCTGTAACAGGCACAATGAAGATTCAGGGTATTGAATACAGAGTAACACAGGCTGTTGAATTTGCCCCCAACGTTGAAAACTTCGAGCCTGAGGTTATCAACTGGACTATTACAATTGAACGTCTTACACGTGCATAAAAACAAATGAAAGGACTTAAAAAAGATGCTTGACATTAAATTTTTAAGAGAAAACCCCGAAATTGTAAAGGAAAATATCAAGAAGAAGTTCCAGGACGCTAAGCTTCCTATGGTTGATGAAGTAATCGCTCTTGACGCTGAAAGCCGCAAGATTCAGGCGGAAGCACAGGAGCTGAGAGCTGAAAGAAACCGTATTTCCAAGGAAATCGGTATGCTTATGGGTCAGGGCAAGAAGGAAGAAGCCGAAGAAGCAAAGAAGAAGGTAGGCGAATTCTCCGCACGTCTTGCTGAGCTTGAAAAGCTTGAACCCGAATATGCCGAAAAGGTAAACAAGATAATGATGGTTATCCCCAACATTATTGACGAAAGCGTTCCGATAGGCAAGGACGACAGCGAAAACGTAGAGGTTACAAAGTACGGCGAGCCTTTCACTCCCGATTTTGAAATCCCCTACCACACAGACATTATGGAAAAGCTGAACGGTATCGACCTTGACGCTGCAAGAAGAGTTGCAGGCAACGGTTTCTACTACCTTATGGGCGATATTGCAAGACTTCATTCCGCTGTTATTTCCTACGCACGTGATTTTATGATTGACAGAGGCTTTACCTACTGCGTACCTCCCTTCATGATCAGAAGCAACGTTGTAACAGGCGTTATGAGCTTCGCAGAAATGGAAGCCATGATGTATAAAATAGAGGGCGAAGACTTATTCCTTATCGGTACAAGCGAACACTCCATGATCGGTAAGTACATTGACACTATCGTCAACGAAGAAACCCTCCCCCACACACTTACAAGCTATTCTCCCTGCTTCCGTAAGGAAAAGGGCGCACACGGCATTGAAGAACGTGGCGTTTACCGTATCCACCAGTTTGAAAAGCAGGAAATGATTGTTATCTGCAAGCCCGAAGACAGCATGATGTGGTTTGAAAAGCTCTGGCAGAACACTGTTGATCTTTTCCGTTCCATGGATATTCCCGTACGTACTCTTGAATGCTGCTCAGGCGACCTTGCAGACCTTAAGGTGAAGTCCTTCGACGTTGAAGCATGGTCTCCCAGACAGCAGAAGTACTTTGAAGTAGGCTCCTGCTCCAACTTAGGCGATGCGCAGGCACGCCGCCTCAAGATCCGTGTAAACGGCAAGGACGGCAAGAAGTATCTTGCACACACTCTCAACAACACAGTAGTTGCTCCTCCCAGAATGCTTATCGCATTCCTCGAAAACAACCTCAACGAGGACGGAAGCATCAGAATCCCTGAGGTATTAAGACCTTACATGGGCGGAAAGAGCGTTATTGAAGTTCCCGAAGCAAACAAGTAATTTAATGACACAAAGGCACTGTGAGGCTTATGCCTCACAGTGTTACATCTTATAAAAAGCGAGGTGAGAACGTGACTTTTACGGAAAATCTGGAGAAAGCAAAGGCAGGCGATAAGCGTGCCTACGGCATGCTGTGCAATCTGTCCGCAGATACCCTTTACGGAATTGCATACCTTTCCCTCGCAGACAAGGGCGACGCCGAAGCGGCGGTAAAAAACGCCTTTGACGACGGCTTCAGAGGAATAAACCGCATAAACGATGAAAATCATCTTCGTGCGTGGCTTTCCCGTGAGCTTACAAAGCATATAGTTGCAAAGCTCAAGGAATACCGTGCCGAAGAAAAATCCGTAAAAAGCGACGGTTCCCACGAAATGGACGTTTTCTGCCGTCTTGGTGACCTTGACCGCCTTGTTGCGGCTCTGGCAACGGGCTTTGGCTACAATGTAAAGGAAATCACTGTAATTACAGGCCTCAAGGAAGAAACGGTAGAACGCAAAATCCGTGAATCCGATAAAAAGCTTGGTAAGGACAAGCAGATTACCGAAGATTTTCTCAGAAATGTAAAAGCTCCCGATTCGCTTATAACAAAGGCTCCCGCCGTTACCGACCTTACTGTTGAAATCGACAAGACAGACGATGACGGTCTTATCGGCGAAATGGAACGCATTGCGGCAATTGCCGAAGCGGAAGAAAAGGGCATCAGCCCCGAAGCTCCTGCGGAAGGCAATCCAAAGCTCATACGCTTCGAGCCTGTGAAATTCAGCGAAGAAGCTCCTGAGCCTTCTCCCGAAAAGGAAGAAAAGGAGGAGGAATATAAGCCCTCTATTTCCCTTGCGCCCAAGGCAGAACCCGAACCTGTAACGGCTGCACCTGCGGCTGAAGAAAAGCCTGCGGTCGAAAAGACAGCTGTTCCGACAGCGGAAGAACCCATCAAGGAAGAAACGGTCAAGGAAGAGCCTGTGGCACAAAAGCCTGTTTTCACACCTGCACCTGAGGCAGAAGAGCCTGTTCAGACCGCAGAAGCGGAGAAGCAGGAAACGAAAGTGGAGAAAGAGCCTGAACAGCCTGCTGTACAGAAGCCTGCTGAGCCGCCCCGAGAAATTGACGCAAGAACATTTATAAATGTAATTACTTCCCAGAAGATAAAGGGCAGAGATTTCCTGAAGCTTATGGGCAACACCCGTATAAGCAACGAGGTTTATCGTGAAATCGAGCAGAATCCCAATCTTACCAAGGAAAGACTGGTAGAGCTGCTGGAAAATTCGGCGCTTACATCTGCGGATTATTACAAGGTGCTTACGGCAGTCAAGCAGCGCAATGAGCTGCTTGCGAAAAAGGAACAGGCCAATGTTCTTTTTGATATAAACAGCAAGAGGGAAGAAAAGAGCGGGCCTTCTCCCACTGATACCCGCGCTTTTGCCGCACCCGTAAAGGAAGAAGAGGCAAAAACCGAGCGTCCTCAGAAGGTGGATCCCACCAACTTTGATTTCGGAAAGAAACCTGAAAAGGAAAAGCTTTCCTTTGATTTCCCGAAAAAGAACGAGCCTGAAATAAAGCCTTTCATGCCCATACAGGACGTTGAGCCTGATGATGAGGATGATGAGGATTTAGACCTTGACGACGGTCCTGTAAATCCCATAAAAATTCCTGCGCCGAAAGCTCCTGCCCCCAAAGTTCCCGAAGCTAAAGAGGAAGAGCCTGAAACACAGCAGCCCGTTCGTGAAAAATACAAGGGCAAGGAATTCTTCATTGACGACGACGTATATTATCCGGGCGTAAATAACGGCAAGCTGATTTTTGCCGCAGTGTGTGCGGTGCTTCTTGTTGCAGGAAGCTTCGGTATCCGTTATATGATGACAGGAAGCCTTTTGCCCGGCGCAGAAAAGGAGCCTACTGTGGTTGTAGAAAGCTTACCCGAAACCTATGCTTCCGACGATGACATATACAAGGCTATGAGCCTTACGGAAAATGCTGTTACAAACCGCATTTCCGATTATTACAGAGCTGACGCAAAGGGTTACAGCGAAGCGGTTACAAAGGATTTCTGCGAAACCGATGATAAAATCTACATAGCAGACGAAGACGCAGTAGTTGTTTATTCCCTTGACGCTGAAAAGCCCGAAGAGCTTTACAGAGTTGAAACAGAAGCCTCCAACGGCGAATTCCTCGGCTTTACCGCATGGGGCGACAAGCTTTGCATGCTTTATAACGGCACATATGATTATCCCATTTCATATACGGTAACCTCTTCCGACGAAGAGGGCAACCCCGTAACCGCAAACTATGAAGCGGTCATTTCCCGTGACTGTGTATACGCTGATTTTTATGAAAACGGCGAATACAGCAAAACCTATACACAGGACGGCAGATATTCTGCCGTGAAAACAACAGACGAGGCATTCAGCCTTGCTACAACCGTGAATACTGCCGACGGCGCAGTAAGCGGCGTCCCCGAAACTTACCTCCCCTCCTATCAGCTTGATGAAAACGACAGGGTGTATGTTGATTACAGCGTTATAACCGTTCCCGACGGAATCGGCTATAACGGCTTTACGGTAATCGGCACCGTAAGCGGCGAAGACGCACGTGCTGTTGCGGTAATGGGCGGCTCCCAGAGCTTTACTGAGTTCGGCGAAGGAACCTGCCGTGTAATTATCTCCGACAAGAACAAGACATATGAAGAAAACTTCCGTTTTGTAGGAAGCAATCTTACCCTTGACAGCACAAAAACATATGTCGGCGAATGCTTCGGTCCTCAGTTTGTGGGCGAAAAGGCGGCGGTAACATATCAGCCTTCCGACAACTCCATAAACGTAACAACCGAAAACGGCGCTACAAACTTTGTTATGGGCGCAGGCGAAACCCTCAGCGGCACAGCCTTTGAGGGCGATCAGGTGCATATTGTGACGCAGATGGCAGAGGGCACAATGCTCTACTGTGTGAATCTGAACGATATGCAGAACCCTGCTGAAGCAAAGCCCGATGCAATTTACAGCGAAAAGCTGAAAGGCTACGGCACAGATGAGCTGCTGGGGCTTTCTGTAGAGGCTGACGAAAGCGGCAACCGCACAGGTTTACGCCTTTCGGTTTACGGCTATGACGGAAAGCTCACAGAGAAGAGATATGTAACCATAACTCTCGATGAGCAGACAAGCACCGAGTATTTAAGATACCTTTCGGCTGACGCTGAAAGCTCAAACCTGCGTATCGCCGAAGACAACGGCTTTATAGCGGTTTCCACCGTTTATTTTGACGGAATTTCAGAAATCGAGCGTATTCTTTGCTTCAAGGATGACGGCTCGGCTCTGACAGAAACCACTGACCTGCTTCTTTTCGATATCCAGTCGGATTATCGTTTCCTTACCTTCCGTGACGGAATGCTGTTTGTTATAACCGACAGCAGAATTATCACCATTGACCCCGAAAGCGGCAAGGCACAGGGCTATTTCAGCTCTGACGAGCAGGAGGCAGTGACTGAAGCTGCTCCCGAAACGGAAGAAAGCTCAGAAGAAAGCACCATAGAATAAGACAGAATTCCACCGCATAAGGGCATCGCCCTTATGCGGTGAAAATTTTTCATAAAAACGCAACCTTTCCCCCTGCAAAAATCATTTACATATGAAAGGAGTGAGTGAATCATGACCGACGAACAGGATATGCTTGAAAGGATATACCGCAGGCACTATCTGACCGTGTATCGCTTAGCGCTGGCGAAATGCGGCGGAAAACAGGAAAACGCCAATGACGTTTTCGGCGAGGTTTTTCTTCAGCTTGCGAAATATCTGAGAAAAGGCAGATTCTTCAACGACGAAAATCATGAAAAGGCGTGGCTTATACGTGTTACCCTGAACTGCAGCAAGGTAATATTCCGCACATATCTGCGCCCGTCGGAATCCGTCGAGGACAAGGGCTATTATATCCCCGAAAGCGACGGAGAAGTCTATGAAGCGGTTATGCGGCTTTCGGAAAAGTATCGTGTTGTTATTCACCTTTTCTATTTTGAGGGCTATTCAATACGTGAAATCGCTTCACTTCTGAACGTAAATGAAAACACGGTAAAATCACGGTTATCACGTGCAAGAAAAATGATGAAAACCGATATTGAGCAGGAAAGGAAGGGAAATATATATGAACCCCGAAAAATATAAAAATGAAATGTCCCGTCAGTATCCCGACAGAGCAATTGTGGAAATTACTCTCGCTCAGGCGAAGAAAAAAGTTGTCCCCGAAAAGAAAAACCACCGCTTTTTAAAGACAGTGGGCGGCGTTGGACTTTCTGCTGCGGTGCTGGTGGGGGCATTCTTCGGTGCAGGCGCAGTAAGCGGTATGTTCAAGGAAATAAACACTGAGGAAGCGGACATTACAGAGGAAATCAAGGAAGTAAGCCCTGTTATTTACGAGGAAGAAGCGGAAATTGACCGCATCGTGGCTACCGATGATATTCTTGCGGTAACTCCCCTGTCAAACCCCAAATATACCGTAAAAGCCAACACCCCCGACGGCAAGGTTTCCCTTGACGAGCATACCACACCTGCGGAAATGCTTGCCTGCGGCGTAACGGTTGAAACGGACAACGGCATACTCGGCATACAGTATCTTTGCGAAGCCTTCAGGAACTACAAAAATATTCAAGGCTTTGAATTTATCAGGGCCGACGCAAGAACTTTAATGGGCGCAAACACCTATCACTATTATAACTATGACCCCACAGCCCCCAAGGATAAACACTATAACTGGCACGACCCGCAGACACGCTGCGTTTACTGGTTCTACGACCACCGCTACGGTCAGTCCATAACAAAGCACAACGCAGGCATAGACTTTGCGGATATGCGGGGCACGCAGAACGGAGGCCTTGTAGCAATCACTATCGAAGAAGCAACTTTCATGACAACGGATATAGGAATCCTCACTTCCTACGATACCTACGGCGTAACAGGCATGGATAAGGAGCTGCGTAAGGCACTTTATTACGAGGATGTCACCAAAAGAGCCGACACAGGCTTCCCGCCGTTCCTTAATATCATCTACAACGGACAGTGCGAGGGCAAGTACAGAATGAACCTGTTCCTCGAAAGAATCGAAAACGGCGCAGAATACGCAGGCATACAGTTCACTGATATAACTACCACTGACGAATATGACGAAAGGCTCTATTCTATCGAATACTGCCAGGGCGTTTACAGCATCTTCACCATGACAGACGGTCTTGACGGAAAGTTCGACACCCAGTATTTTGACGGTTATACGGTAGCGGACAACATGGTAGTTTTCGACAACGGCAATGTAAAGTACACCTTTATGTTAAGCGAGGATGTAAAAGCCGATACAGAAAAATACGGCGACATCCTTATGGATAATTTCTACGTAGGCTATGCGGTGGGCGTTACAAATGACCTGCCCACAAACCTTACGCTCCACTATGACGCACCTTATGCGGATTCCTTATATGAAGAAAACGTGCTGGATATGATCGTTATTGACGAAGAAAACTCCACTGAAGGATATAATGCGGTAAAGGTAAAAGGATACAATGCCTACGGAATGGGCGAAAACCGTGTAACAAATTATAAGCTGGAGATTAAAAGTGCATTCCTGGGCACAAATAATAAGGGTGACAGATATTACCTTGGCGATGTAGAATGCTGGTCAGAAACAGACGCGCTTCATAATTCATTTGTTGAGCGTGACGGAGAAATGCTCCTTATGCTGACCGATGAACAGCTGGAAAAGCTGAAGAATTTTACTCCGTCTATTGTTCTTAACAGCGATGATATATCTCCTGAAAGGACATGGGAGCTGTCAGCGTGGGTATGTATGGACGAAAGATAATAATAACCTTAATAATTCATTTAAAAAACGGTCGCAGCAACGCTGCGACCGCATTTTTGTAGTTATTTTCGCCCCTGCCGTTAACGAAAACCTGTTAGAGCAGAATATTTAAAAAGGCAGGAACTGCCCGTCGTGGTTCACGACTATTTAACGCTGAATAATATTTCGCCGTAGTTGGGTACAGGCCAGTATTCGCTTGCAACCATGGTTTCAAGCTCGTCTACATCTGCTCTGATTTCGTTCATCTTGGCAAAAACCTTGTCATGGTAGAATCTTGCGATTTCCAGAACGCCTGTTATATCCTTTGCATCATCAAGCAGAGCGCAAAGCTCCTTTGTCTTGCTTGTCATGGATGTGGTAAGAGCGCAGAGTCTTACTGCAATCTCCTTTTCCACGCCTATATCAATACCTACAACCTGCTTTGAAGCTATAATATCGCAAAGGGTCTTCTGATAGCTCATTACAGCGGGAGTGTAGTCACGCTTTACCATTTCAACGGCAGTCTGAGCTTCGATATTGATAGTCTTGTAGTAATTCTCAAGAAGAATTTCCATACGTGCATGGATTTCACGCTCGGTAAACACCTTATGTCTTGTGAAAAGCTCGATTGCCTTTTCATCCTCAAAGTGAGGAAGCGCATCAACGGTTGAAACAAGGTTGGGAAGACCTCTGATTTCGGTAGCTTCCTTTACCCATTCCTCGCCGTAGCCGTTGCCGTTGAAGATTACTCTGCCGTGCTTCTTGAAGGTATCAACAAGCAGGTTGTGGAGCATATCGTCAAAGTTTTCGGGAGTTGCCTTTTCAAGCTGGTCAGCGAACACTCTGAAGGATTCAGCAACGATTGTGTTGAGGATAATATTGGGAGTTGCCACGTTATGAGTTGAACCAACGGAACGGAACTCGAACTTGTTGCCTGTGAAAGCAAAGGGAGAGGTTCTGTTGCGGTCGGTGTTGTCTTTTTTGAATTTGGGAAGAGAAATAATACCCAGGTCGAAATAAGCGGATTTCTTTACTACTGTTCTGCCGTCGATAATCGCCTTTACAACCTCGTCAAGCTCGTCACCGAGGAAGATTGAGATAATAGCGGGGGGCGCTTCATGTGCACCGAGACGGTGGTCGTTGCCTGCTGTTGCGACAGAGAGGCGGAGCAGCTCTGCATAATCGTCAACTGCCTTTACAACGGCGGCAAGGAAGGTGAGGAACTGTGCATTTTCGCTGGGGGAACGGCCGGGCTTTAAAAGATTCTGACCGTCGTCGGTGGATAATGCCCAGTTGTCGTGCTTACCTGAGCCGTTTACGCCCTTGAAGGGCTTTTCGTGAAGAAGGCAGACCATATCATGCTTCTTGGCGATCTTCTGCATCATTTCCATAGCCAGCTGGTTCTGGTCAGCGGCAATATTTGCGGAAGCGAAGATAGGCGCCATTTCGTGCTGTGCAGGTGCGCCCTCGTTGTGCTTTGTCTTGGAGGGAACGCCCAGGCGCCACAAAGCCATATCGAGGTCCTTCATAAAATCGGATACTCTCTGCTTGATAACGCCGAAATAGTGGTCTTCCATCTGCTGACCCTTGGGTGCGGGAGCACCGAAAAGGGTGCGGCCTGTGTAGAGTAAGTCCTTACGCTTTTCGTAAACTGTCTTGTCGATAAGGAAATATTCCTGTTCTGCGCCTACTGTGGGAATGACACGCTTGGAGGTGGTATTGCCGAAAAGGCGGAGGATTCTCAGCGCCTGTTCGGAGAGTGCGTCCATAGAACGAAGAAGAGGAGTCTTCTTGTCAAGCGCCTCGCCTGTGTAGGAACAGAAGGCGGTGGGTATGTAAAGAGTGGAGTCCTTTACGAATACAAAGGATGTGGGGTCCCATGCTGTGTAGCCTCTTGCTTCAAAGGTTGCACGGATACCGCCCGAGGGGAAGGAGGAAGCGTCGGTTTCGCCCTTTATAAGCTCCTTGCCTGAAAACTCCATAATAACAGTACCGTCGCCTGTGGGAGCGATAAAGCTGTCGTGCTTTTCAGCGGTAATGCCTGTCATAGGCTGGAACCAGTGGGTATAGTGTGTTGCGCCCTTTTCAATTGCCCAGTCCTTCATGGCGGTTGCAACGCTTTCCGCAATTGTTCCGTCAAGCTCGCTGCCTGTGTTCATGGTTTCCTTCAGCTTCTTGAAAACCTCCTTGGGCAGTCTTTTGCGCATGGTGGATTCGTTGAAAACGTCCTCGCCGAAAATTTTCGACACATCAATAACTTCTGTCATAAACGGTCTGTTCCTTTCTTTATGTTAAGCTGTTCTACTTTTATTTTTATAGTAAAATAATAATACAATAGTCACATTTTGTCAATATGGGAATTAGCTAAAAAACTGTGCCGTTGAGCCTTTGTATCTGCTGTTTTTTTGCCATTTCCCGCTTTTCTGCGCTCTGCAATTTTCGCCCAGACGCCCCATAAAAGCAGGTTTAAGTTTATATAGCCCAGGGATTTCGCCAGAGAATATACGCTTTCCCGTGCGTTTTCAAAGGCACTCATAACGCTGGTATAGAGTCCGCAGACCTCCCATACATTACTGCATACGGGAAACAGGGATATTATTGAAAACAGTATAGGTACTATATAAATCCCAAGCTGAGGGGAATCCTCCGTCAGTTCGTCTGTGCCGTGACGGAAAATAAGGGCAAAGCAAAGACTGCAGGCGGCAACAATGGCGGGATAGATGAAAAGCTCCAGTGAGCCTGTGCGTACCGACGGGTATTCCTTGAAATAGAACACCGTTTCAATCTGCGGTACGAGAAATTCAGCGGTGTTTTCAATATCCACGGCATAGCTGTACACCCTGTCATCCACTTCGTATTCGTAGCGGGCAAGGCGCTGTCCGTCTTCGGTAATTTCCGTGACGGAGCTGTAACAGATTCCTATAATCTGAAGGGTGGAGAAAAAGGCGGTAATGAACATCATTGCGGCATACAGGAAGATAAAGGCAAAGAACATCCAGCCGTTTACCCTGAGCCTGAATATTTTTCTCATTCCGTCACCCCGCTTCCGTCAGATTTACCGTTTTTATGCTCTGTCCTTTATTATCTGAGCCATTTCGCCTACATTCTTCATACCTGAAACCTCGCCCATTGTAAAGCGGATTCCGAACTCATCCTCAACCGCAGCCATAAGAGTGATGTGGTTAAGGCTGTCCCAGTCGTCAATGTCGTCTGCTGTTGTTTCTTCGTCCAGTTCAATATCCTCATCATCAAAAAAATCTCTGAATACGGTATTGAGTCTTTCAAAAATTTCGTCCATCTTAATTTTCCTCCGTGTTGATTCTGATATGCTTTGTATAAGGCTCAAAACCTGCTGTTTCAAGCTCCCATACAGTATTTCCGTTGTCGTCAGATATCTTTCTGAAGCCGAAAGAGCCGAACAATTCCTTTACCATGGCGTTTTTCGCCGTAGGATAGTAATATCCTTTTATTTTTGTGATGCCGCATTTTTTCGCTTCGCTTACCACGTTGTCCAGCATGGCGAATTCCATTTCCCTTTTGAGAACACGGCAGCTCATTATCCATAAATCAATATGTAAGGTATCATTGTCCTTATGACCGATAACGACAGAAACTACCCCGTTATCGCCGAACTTGTCCGAAAGTCTGCCGTAAAGGGTTATATAGCTGTCATCCGAGGCAAGCTTTTCGATTTCTGCGTCGGTGTAGCGCCTTGTGGTGACGTTGAACTGGTTGCTCTTGTTGGTGAGCTGGGCGATTCTCTGAAGATAAGGCGGAGCAAAGCTCTTTATCTCTGCGGACATATCAAGGCTGTCCAGATATTCGCCGTAGTCGGAAAAGCTTTTCTGAAGGCTTGCACGCTGTGCGTTTGCCTTGTACATTTCCGTACGTCTGCGGTCATCCTCAGACAGGGAAACAACTTCAAAATAGCGGTTTCTGTCCATAATCCGCACATAGTTTTCCGCCCCGTCCATTTCGGGTACGGCTGTGCCCTTCAGCTGTTCACGGACAATCTCACGTTCCGCAGGGTTGTCGTCCGCAAAAACAAAGCTTTCAGGGAGAAGACTCAGCTCTTCCGCAGTTTCAAGGATGTTTCTGTCCTTGTTCTCCCAGTTTGCCTTTATAACCGTGAAATCGTCGGGCTTCAGGGTACCGTCAGGGTGGTTGAGCCCTGCTTCGGCATTTTCATAATCGTTCTTTGAGCAGACCGTAAGCAGTACGCCCAGATCCTTGTGGAGCTTTATATATTCCTGGAACTCGGAATAAACCTGTCCCGAGGGCAGATCCATGCCGATTTTTATCTTGTCCGCACCATCATCGCCCACGACTCCGCCCCAGAGGGTGTTGTCAAGGTCAAGGGTGATTACTTTTTTATTTTTGCCGTAAATCGCTTTGATAATCGCCGCAAGGTTTGCCGCAAGATAAGGCACGGCAGGCAGGGCAAGTGCGTATTTGTACATCTGCCAGCTGAGGTTGTCCGCCCAGGCGTCAAGACCGTAGCAGGCGGAAACGTAGTTTATGTCGTTTATGTAGAATTTCTGTTCATTTTCCGCATATTCCGCAAATTTAAGGTTCAGCTCATTTACCGTTCTTACTCTGCCGTGAATATCCGAGCAGTCGGAGTTGCCCAGAAGGCGGAAGGGCGGCTGTTCAAAGTTGTTCTGGATAATGGGACAGCCGAACTTTTCCTTTAAGCTTTCCCACATCTGTCTGTAACGCTGAAACTCTCCGTCAATTGCCGCAAACGCATCCTCCCTGCTGTCTGTTACGGCAGGAAAACTGTTTATATTGCGATTTGTGGTGTGGATATAGATAAGGTCGGGGCTGAATTCCGTCAGCTCATGGGGCGGAAACATTGCGTCCTGCCAGTACTGACCGTATTCGCTGATATAAAAAGACGGCTCAAGCCCATAGTTTAACAGGAATAATTCCAGCTGGTCGCATACAGCGTTTGCGGTAGAGCCTGCCAGCACGGCGATTTTCACGGGAATGCGCTTCACACCGTCATTTTTCATTTCCTTGCGCAGACTTTTCTGTTTTTTCAGCAGAAAGCCGCTGTCAAAGGGGTAGGTAAAAATATCCTTCATCTGATATCCTCTCAGTAGTTCAGTAATTTTTCAAGGTAATTGCCGTTAGGCCCTGCGGCGGTAAAGGTGCAGACCGAAAACAGCAGGTCGGTTGCGTTTACGTCCTTGCAGAACTGCACGGCGTTCTTATAGAAATATCTTATATCGCAGACGTAGATTTTTTCAAAGGAGGAGGTAAGAAACGGCACAATGGCGTTTCCGTAGCTTTCCTTGAAAATAACAAGGGTACGTCCGTTCTTTACATCTGTTTCAATTTCCGCCACAACATTGTCAGCACCTAAGAATGAGCAGTAATATGCACCTGCGTCGGGGGAAGTTATAAGCTTCCCTTCCCGTTTGCTTCCCATGTAGCCGTCATAGTAGGTGGTTTTCAGGCTGTTATTGTTGGGCGGGATGTAAAGGTCGAACTGTTCGGGGTCGTTATAGATAAGCGGACTTTCCGTATACATATACATTGAGCCTACGAAGCCGCCTCTCGAAACCTTCTTGTAGTCACCCAGCGGGGCAAAGGGTACATCAGCGCTGCGGGCAAAGCTCATAGCCGCATAATATCCTCCCAGCGGCATCCAGTGATGGTCGGTACGGGAGTATATGTATTCTCCTGTATGGGAAGCAAGTGCAGAATATGCATCCACATTGGTCACATCCTGAAGCCTTACCCTTATATGCTCGGCTTTTTTCCACTGGCTTGCCGTAAAGTTATCAAATCCGTCGGGCAGATAGAATTCCGCCGAGGTAGGCACAACCATATTGTATACATTCACATCCGGGAGCTGTCTTTTAAATTCATTTATGCTTTCAGTCCAGCTTTCACACAGTCCGAAAGTGCCCCAGCAGGGCATAAGCGCCCAGTAATGTCCGTCAATATCGCATATCATAAGTCCGCTGTCATCAATTTCCGCATAGCCGCCCGACATCACCTGTACCGCTTCGGGCTGTTTTTCCGTGGAAATTGCCTCGGTTACAGGCGGAAGAGTGGTTATATCGGTGCTTTCCGAAACCCCCGCCGTCGTATCGACGGTTGTACCGCCGATAAGGGTCAGCGGAATAGTGGTTTCGTAATGCTTTGTGCGGACGGTGGTAGTCACAGCGGTGGTAACCTCAGGCGTTTCACAGGTCGTGGTGATTTCTTCTTCCCCTGTTGTGGCGCTTGTGCCGTGGTCAGCGGCAATATACGCCATTATTCCCTCGGTGTCAACCGTTCTGAAGGTGACAACCTTTTCCTTTTTCTGACAGGCGGAGAGCATGGCTGTGCACATAAACAATGCAAGGCAGGCCGCCTTTTTATTCTTCATCGTTATCCTTTGTAGTGGTCTTTTTGGTTTTCTTTGTCTTCCTGGTGGTTTTTTCAGGCTCGTCCTCGGGGACGGTCGTCACCTCTGCCTCATCCTCCTCTGCCTCTTCGGGAGGAGTTGTTGTGGAGGTCTTCTTTGTCTTCTTTGTGGTTTCTTCCGCTTCAGGCTCAGGCGCAGTTGTGGTGGTTGCGGTTGCCGCCATAGCTTCAAGCTCTTCCCTTGTGGGGTTGTCCAGAACTACGTTAAGTCCGTTTGCGTTAGGACCTGTTGCAGAGAAGGTGCACATTGTGAATAAAAGGTCGGTAATGCCGTTTTCCTTGATGAATTCTATGGCGTTCAGGTCGAAATAACGCATATCGCAGACATAGATTTCTTCAAATGAGCCTGTATAGAAGGGCACTTCCGCATTTCCGTAGCTGTCCTTGAAGATAAGCAGCTTTCTGCCGTTCTTTACGTCGGTTTCAATACGAACAATCTTCATATCGCCGCCCATAAAGGTGGAGTAGGAAGAGCCTACGGGCATATCAACGAACAGCGGGAATTCATAGTCGAAATTATAGGCTGTATCATAGTAATATGTATAGTACTTGTTGGAGGGCTTGTAGAAAACGAACTGTTCGGGGTCGTTCAGGATATTGACGCTTTCGGTGAAGGCGTACATTGTGCCTACATAGCCGTCCTTTACCACCTTTTCGTAGGTGGAAATATCCGCAAAGGGAACATCTGCCGCCTTCGCAAAGGCTTCTGCCGCATAGTATGCGCCCAGCGGCTTCCAGTGGTGGTCGGTACGCAGGTAGATATCCTCGTCTGTATGCTCCGCAAGTGCAGAAATCGCATCAACGGTGACAATATCCTCGTCAAGCTGGGAAGCTATGCTGTCAACGCTGTTTTTCTGAATTGCGTTATAGTCGGCAAAATTCGAGGGCAGATAGTACTCGCCTGCTGTGGGAGCAATCATGGTATAGATTTTCACATCCTCGCCCAGCTCTTCGTGGAAGCGGTTGAGGGCGGAAGCGTAGGTCTTGCCTTTTCCGCCGCCGAACAGGGAGATTGCCCAGTAATGTCCGTCATTGCGCTTTACAACAACCTGTCCGTTGGTGATAACGCCGTCAGCGATTTCGTTTATATTCTTTTCGGTAGTAACCGTTGTGGTGGTAACAGGCGCAGTTGTAACAGCGGTTGTGCCCGAGGGTGCAGCCTCACCGGCTGTGGTTGTGGTGCTTTCGGTTGTTACGGGGGCAACAACGGGAAGCTCCTCTTCCTCGATGGTTATGGCAACCAGCTGACCGTGAATTTCCGTATCATTCAGCTCTACGCCGTATAAACCCTTTATACCTGCGGCGATTTTCTTTATATCGTCACGGTACGGCACGGTATCGTCGTAGAATTCGGTTATTCCGTTGGTATATTTTCCGTTTATGAAATCTTCGTATGTAAATTCGGGGAAGGTAGCAAGGGTACGCTGTTCGATAAGGGACTTTTCAGGTCGTGGAAGAGCCAGCATAGCTACCGTTACCGCCCCGAAGAAAACTGCGGAATATATGATATTTGCAGAAGCGAAAACAGGCTTTAAGGGCTTTACCGTTTCCTTTTTCGCTTTTTTCTTTTTTTCCGCCATTCCTCTTCTCCTTTCAGGGGTATATATCAATTATATTATCTCTGTGTTTTGCAGTCAAGTGTAATATATGGTAAATAACCGTATCTTAACCGTTATTTGTTATACTTGTTCATTGCCTCGTCAGTCTTGTCCTGAACCATAAGCTCGGCTGCCGCAGCGGCATTGGAAAGAGAGCTTTCCAGAGCTTCTGCCTGCTCCTTCAAAAAGGGAGAAAGCACCCAGTCGGCAAGGTTATAGTCGGGATGGGGCTTTGCGCCTACGCCGATTTTAATACGGGGGAAGCTGTCGCTGTTTGTGCAGAGAATAATGCTCTTTATACCGTTGTGGCCGCCGTCGCTTCCCTTTCTGCGGATTCTTGTACGTCCCACATCCATGGAAATATCGTCATAGATGACAATAAGCTTTTCAGGCGGCAGCTTATAGAAGCTGAGCGCTTCTCTTACAGCCTCGCCGCTGTTGTTCATGAAGGTGGTGGGCTTCATTAAAAGGCAGCGCACACCCCCCAGCATTATATCGCCTGTGAGGGATTTGAATCTGAGCTTCTTTATCTCTGCGTTCTTGTTCTTTGCAATGGTATCAATTGCCATAAAGCCTGCATTGTGGCGGGTATTTTCATACTGGGTGCCGGGGTTGCCCAGTCCGCAGATGATATACTCGATATTACCGGTAAGAGCAGGCTCTCTTTCTGTTTTAAGCTTATCAAGAATGTCAAAAACCGACATTTTTACAATCCTTCCTTATTCCGATTTACTGCCGAAAAGGTCTTTCAGCTCCTTGCCGATGTTCTTTCCGAGGCTTGTAAGGCTTTCCTCGGCGCTGTTCACGGCGCTGTTTGCCTTTTCCTTGTATTCTGTCTTCTTTTCTTCTGTAAGATGCTCGTCAAGCTTTTCCTTTGCCTTGTCTGCAAGGTCGTCAAAGCTTTTGTCAAGGTCGTCCATTACTTTTCCGAATTTTTCTGTGAAGCTCATAATATTTTTCCTTTCTGTCTATGTGTTATTGCAATCCCTCCAGCACCGTTCTC
This sequence comes from Ruminiclostridium sp., assembly GCA_017625405.1. Lineage (GTDB taxonomy): Bacteria > Bacillota > Clostridia > Oscillospirales > Ruminococcaceae > Ruminiclostridium_E. The sequence continues at coordinate 42,841 of JAGALB010000057.1, forward strand.
ATAAGAGAAAGTGCGGTTTCGTTCTTTTCGGGAGTGATTTTAAAGCACACCCTGCCTGCAAGATTCAGGTTGATTCTGCCGTTAAGGGTGGTGTTCAGCCTGCCGATTCTGTTCATGTCGGGCTTATCCGTATAGAAGCAGATGCCGTCCTTGTTCTGTATAATTTCAGTAATGCCGATATTCTGTGCCAGATTGCGAAGCTCGGCAACCTCAATAAGTCCGTATACGGGCTTCGGCGGTTCGCCGTAGCGGTCAATAAGCTCATCGGTAACGTCGTAGGCGTCGTCCTCGTTCCGTATAAGCGCAATACGCTTGTAGCAGCTGATACGCTGCGCCTGATTTGAAATATAGGTTTCGGGAATAAAAGCGTCCACCTTTATATCAACAAGGCATTCGGGCGTAACCTCTGCGGTTTCGCCTCGTTCCTCCTTTACCGCCTGGTCAAGGAGCTTTAAATACATATCATAGCCTACTGCCGAAAGGTGGCCCGACTGGCTTGCGCCTAAGATTGAGCCTGCCCCACGGATTTCAAGGTCGCGCATGGCAATTCTGAAGCCTGAGCCGAATTTTGTGAATTCTCTTACAGCGTCAAGGCGCTTTGTGGCGATTTCGCTGAGCATCTTTCCTCTTCTGAAGGTGAAATATGCGAAAGCACGGCGGTTTGTTCTGCCGACACGGCCTCTGAGCTGGTGAAGCTGTGCAAGACCCATATAATCCGCATTTTCAATAATCAGCGTGTTGCAGTTGGGCACATCCACACCCGTTTCAATAAGCGTGGTGCAGACAAGCACGTCTATTTCATGCTCAAGAAGCTTTCTCCAGACTTCAAGAAGCTCGTCTTCCTCCATTTTGCCGTGAGCGATGCCTATTCTCGCCTCAGGCACAAGTGCGTGAAGCTGTGCGGCGCACTGCATAATGCTTTCGATACGGTTGTGGATGTAGTACACCTGACCGTTTCTGCGAAGCTCCTTGTTTATAGCCTGGGCGATAACCCCCTCGTTATGCTCGATAACATAGGTGGTTACAGGCTGTCTGTCCTGGGGAGGCGTTTCGATAACGCTCATATCACGTATACCCGACATAGCCATATTAAGGGTACGTGGGATAGGTGTTGCGGAGAGAGTAAGAATATCCACCCCTGCGAACATTTCCTTGAATTTATCCTTGTGGGCAACGCCGAAGCGCTGTTCTTCGTCTATGATTACAAGTCCAAGACTTCTGAAGCCGATATCGTCCTGCACCAGTCTGTGTGTGCCTACAACAATATCAACCGTTCCCGCTTTCAGCTTTTCGATAGTCTTCTTTATTTCCTTCTGGGTACGGAAGCGTGACAGCAGGTCCACATTTACGGGAAAATCCGCCATACGCTTTAAAATCGTCTGATAATGCTGCCATGCAAGTACCGTTGTGGGACATAAAAGAGCGCACTGCTTACCGCTCATAACGCATTTGAACGCCGCACGGAGGGCAACCTCGGTTTTTCCGAAGCCTACGTCGCCGCACAGCAGTCTTTCCATGGGTCTTTCCGACTCCATATCACGCTTGATTTCAGCAATACAGCGAAGCTGGTCGTCGGTTTCCACATAGTTGAAGTGGTTTTCAAAATCCGCCTGTTCACTGCTGTCGGGATAGAAAGCAAAGCCCTTGGATTTCATTCGCTTTGAATAAAGCTGGATGAATTCCGCCGCCATTTCCTTTGCGGCAGCCTTCGCCTTGGTTTTCGCCTTCTGCCACTGGTCGGTATGCATTTTTGACAGCTTTACGGTGTTTATATCGCCGCTGCCGATATATCTTGAAATCAGGTCAAGCTGGGTAACAGGCACATAAAGCACATCCGTACCCGCATAGCGGATTTTTATATAGTCCTTGCTGATTTTGTCCTGAGTCAGCTTCTGCACACCCTCGAAAACGCCGATACCATAGCTGTTGTGAACAACTAAATCGCCTACGGCGATATCGTTGAGGGAGTTTATGATTTCCGCTTTTTTGCGCTTGGGCTTTTCTCTTGTCTGAACGCTTACGGCTGTATGTGAGATTGCCGCAAGCTTTGCGTCCTGATAGTTATAGCCTGAAGTCAGCACGCCCGTTGTTACATAGACTCTCTTTGCGTAGAGCTTTTTGGGAGAGTCGGAATAATCCGCAGGTATGCCGTCGCCGCGCAGGTCTTCCGCAAGGGTCTTTGCACCCTTTTCCGTGCCCGCAAAGACAATTACGCTGTAATTCTCCCTGAGATATGCTTTCAGTTCCTCTAAAAGATACTTGTATTCACCGCTCCAGGGGGCTACCTGCCCTGCGGAAACGTTCAGCAGCTTTGAAAGACGTATGTCATGCCCGCGCATGAAGTTGTCGAAATATGCAAAATTCATTTCTTCCAGCTTTGCGGCGTATTCCGCCTTGGTGAGCATATAGCGGTCAAGCCCCTTGCACAGAACGCCGTCCTCGAACAGCATTTTAACATCCTCGTTATGCTGTGCGGCAGCAGATTTGAAGCCCTCGCTGCAAGCGCTGTGCTCGCAGATTATCACCCGTCTGCAGTAGTCAAAAAGGCAGCTTTCCCTTTCATAGCAAAGAGGGATATACTTGTCGCTGTCGGGAAGAATGCCGTTTTCCAGCTTTTCTATATCGGCGGCAAGGCGTTTTTTCACGCTGTCGGCGTGCTTGCCCCTGATTTTTGCGGAAAAGGCGGTTAATTTATCGGAAAATGCCCCGTTACTATCAAAAAGTATTTCCATAGCGGGAGCAATTGTTATTTTCTTGATTGTGTCGATTCTTCGCTGGGACTCGATATCAAAGGCGGAAATGCTGTCCACCGTGTCATCCCACAGCTCGATTCTTACAGGCGCAGGGAAATTGACCGGGTACACATCAAAGATTGCACCACGCACCGAAAACTGGGAAACGCCCTCAATCTGGTCGCATCTGCTATAGCCTAGAGATATAAGCTTTTCGGCAAGCTCCTGTAAATTTACCGTATCGTCATTATTTATGGTTATTGAACGGCTCAGAAGCACATCATCGGGAATTGTGAGCTGTGAAGCCGCTTCGGGAGTTGCACAGACGATTTTTGCGCTGCCGCTGCACATTCCGTAAAGCACGCCCAGTCTTTTATGCTCATATTCACGTGAGGCGGAGTCCACCTGTCCCAGCATAAGGTCCTTTGCGGGATAGACAAAGGCGGTTTCCGAGCCTGTCATTGTATTTACATCATTACACATTCTGACGCATTCGCCCTCTGTTTCGCACAGCACAACAAGAGGAGGGACGAAGTCGTCCTCCTCTGAAAGTGCCGCTAAAAAATGGGCTTTATGTATGTGGGAAAGTCCCGTAAGCATTACGGGCAGTCCGTTTTTATGCTCTGCAACGGCATGATATTCCTGAAGCTGCCGTGCCGCATTTAAAAAGTAATCCATTTTTCACCTGTTAATAGCTTTTATCTTTATTCCTTGACGGATTTTACGCCATATTCTATTATAGCAACAATTGCTGAGCTTAATACAAGATTTACAGCAAGCTCGATAACAAAGTTAAGTCCTACAAAGGCAGTAACCATATATGCGCCTGCATTTTCAAAGCCTGCGCCTGCTGCCCATTCCTTGATTGTGTCCATAAAGAACAGCACACAGCCAAGTAAGAATATGCCTGTGTTTACAACGGGAGAAACTACGCCTGCGGTAACAACTGCGGCGATTCTGTTCTTTTTGCTGATAAGGCGGTAAACAACGCCTGCACAAAGACCAGCAAGAGTACCCTTTAAGATACAGGTTACGATAGTTCCCGGTACATTTACCGCAAGGAACGCACCTGCGTCAGTCATAAGCACCACTACGCCGAATACGAAGCCCAGCCATGCGCCCGCTTTCCAGCCGTAAAGCGCTGCACCGACAATTATCGGCACAAGGGTAAGGGTTATTGCGAATACGCCGAAGCGGATGCTGATTGCCATTGCCTGTAAGACAACGACGATTGCGGTCAGAAGACCGAGGCCTACCAGGGCCTTTGTGTTGAATTTTTTCTTTTCCATAACGGATTCCTTTCTGCCTCCCCTTTTCGGGTGAAGCGATGGGTTTATATTTTAAGCGCCGGCTGATTTCCCCTGTACACGGTGAAACGATGTTACATCTGCTTCCCATATGTGTTTTAAAGAAACCGCCTCTGCCTGACCCCTGATTAAGATAAAGATATGAGATTACGGGGCTGCCGCCCCGCACACCGCCAAGCCTTTTGTAAAAAGCTTGACCGAAAACTTTTATTTCTCGCTACGCTCGTTTGAGAGTTTTTCAGTTTTTCTGCTTATTTTTACGGTAGATTATAAGAAGACCCTTTAAAAGAAGCTGTGAGTCCAGCGTCATTTCGCGCTTGCAGTAGGGTGCTACCGTGCTTGAATAGCCGCCTGTGGCAACTACCGACTTTGCCTTGCCCATTTCGCTTTCAAAACGCTCGATAAAGCCGTCGATTGTACCTGCCATACCGATTATTACACCTGAACGCATACAGTCGGCGGTATTTGTGCCGATAGCCTTGTCAACTGCGCCTGCGGAAATAAGCGGAAGTGCCGCCGTACCGCTGGAAAGAGAGCCGAAAGCCATTTTAAGACCTACGGCAAGAGCACCGCCCAGGAAATCGCCCTTTTCATTCACTGCAAGAATCTTGCTTACTGTGCCTAAATCCACGATTATGCAGGGCAGCGGATATAATTCCTTAGCGGCAACGCCTGCACAGCAAAGGTCAGCGCCCAGTGTGGCAGGGTCGTCGATTTTGATGTTGAGTCCTGTCTTTACGCCGGGGCCTACCACCATTGCGTCAATATCCATACAGCGTTTTACCGCAGTTTTAAGCTGTTCGGTAACGGGAGGAACTACCGAGGAGATGATTACTCCCTCGAAATCCTCCTTTTTTATACTGTGCATATTGAAAATATCCAGTAAAATCATGGAATATTCGTCCGCCATTCTTGAAGGACGGGTTTCGATACGCATTTCAAATACAAGCTTTTCGTTTTCGTCATATGCGCCGAAAACGGAATTTGTGTTGCCTACGTCAACTGTAAGAACGTACATTGTATTACTCCTCATCTTCTGTTTCTGCATCTTCCGTTTCTGCTTCGTCGTCATTTTCTGCGGCTGCGGAAGCTTTCTTTTTCCTGAGCAGGCAGGATATAGCTATCATTGCCGCAAAAATTACTACGCCCGAAACGGTTGTTATAATCGCAAGGGGATAGCCTGCGGTGGTGAATGACATTTCAATCACGTGCTGCCCCTCTGTAAGCTCAACGCCGATAAGAGCGTCAAGCAGCTCGATATATTCGGTTTCCTTTCCGTCAAGGGTTACTGTCCAGCCCTTTTCAACGGGAACGGTGGTAAACAGGATATCGTCCTTCTGTGCATTTACGGATATTCTGAGCTTTGTGGGAGATACTCTTTCAACGACTGTTTCGCTGTTCTTCGCCTTTAATGCGGATAAATCTGCGTCAATCGCCTCGCTGTCGCAGTAGAGGAACTGCGCTTCACGGAAATACAGGTCGTCACGGGTAAGGGTAAGACCGATAATCACCTGTTCGCCCTGAACAAAATCGCCGATTTTCATGATGCTGTTGTTGTCGCCCTCGAAATAAGTACCGAGGAACAGCTCACGGTTGAGCCATACGTTTACGGTACGCTCATACTTTGAGGGGAGATACATATAGAGCGCAGAGGTTTCGGGCATCTCGAAGGTATATACGATTTCGGTGTTAAGACCGTCCTTCTTTTTCTTGAAGCTGTGGTGGCCGTCTGTGGTCTTGCCCTGGGTTACGTTGGTAAGCTCCAGATCCACATCGTCGATGATTCTTGTGAAATAGTCGGTCTTTTCAAGGTCGGAGGTAACAAGCTGTCTGCCGTTAAGCATATACTGCAAAAGCTCGTTCTGATTTTCAAGAGGCTCGGTTGCGGAAAGCTCAAGGTCGGCAACATCCTCGTTTACAAGATATGCAAGAGGCATTGCGTAGGGATTTTCCGTAACGGTGATATCATCCTTGCCGGTGATATTGCCTGTGCTGTTATCGGGACAGGTAAGCATATACTTTACGCCGAAGAGGCTGTTTGTAACCTCAGTGCCGCCCGAAGAACGTGTATAGTGGCTTCTTGCGGAGAAGCCGAGACGGGATAAAAGCTCGATAGGCTTGGAATTAAGTGTGCTGGAGCTGTGGGAAAGTCCGTACATACCGCATGCCATAGGGTCGTTCACGGTTCTGTGGAATTCCTTTTCAATCCGGTAGAAGCCGTCATCCTTTGCCTTGATTTCGTCAACCACCTCTCTTGTGGGAACAACCACGTCAACATAGGAGGGTCTTGTGGAATAAACAATATCCCAGTCCTGACGGAGCAGCTGAACAAAGGTGTTTGCGAAAATTTCAAGGGAAACAATCACTGTGAATACAATGCACATGGACTTGCGGTTCAGCTTATCCTTCAGCTGGATAACAGCTGCGGAGATTACAAGCAGAATGAACATTACAGGCAGGATTACCTGCATGCTGTCCATGGTGTCACGGCTTATATCGTCAAGATAATTGTCGGCTTTTTCAATAAACAGAAGCACCGCAAACCAGGCAAGGGCAATTCCTGCGATGTGCTTTTTGCGGATTTCGCCGATGCTGTTGAAGGCTTCGGCAGCAAAGCGCACCATAAGGAACGAAAGCATGAAGCTGTAACGGTAGGGCAGCCAGTTGGGGAGCTGTCCGCCGTGCCAGAGCATATCCACCTGGCAGATCCACATGGAAACGCAGAGAACGGAAATAATTACCGCTGCTCCGATTCTGTCACGTCCTCTGATTTTCTTCATGAAGAAATAGCAGGGAAGCAGTAAAAGTACGATTGTACCGCAGTAGATGAAGGGCAGACCCGACATTCTTACGGTGTCGTAGGTAAGCGGGAACATCTTATCCAGCATTTCGATGAGGTCGAAGTTTGTGTATACGGAGCTGTAATCAGGCTCGGAGAATTCGAACTTTCCGTAGGAAAGGGCGTTGTATACGGGGATAAGCATATAGCTTGAAATCAGGGCTGATACGAGAGCTACCGCAGTAAACAGCATACCTCTGCCGATAAACAGGCGGTGAAGTCCCTTCTTGTGGGAAACAACTGCATAATAAAGGAAGTATATTGCCGAAAAAATGGCAATCATAAAGCCGATATAGAAGCAGGTAACGAAAGCGTATACAAGGGAAAGGGTGCACATCACGAACTTACCCTCATCAATAAGCTTTTCGATACCGTATACTACCAGCGGAAGAACCATTACGCCGTCAAGCCACATAGGGTTCATTGTCTGCACCATTGTGTAGGAGCAAAGAGCGTAGCTTGCGGAGAAAATAATTGTTGTAAGCTTTCCGAAGCCTCTTCCGCGGCTCAGGTAAATCGCTGTGCAAAGGCCGATAGCGCCCACCTTGGTTACCATCATGGTGAGAAGTCCCTCGGTTATCATGTGTCTGGGGAACATCCATACAAGGAAATTGAAGGGGCTGCCCAGATAGTAGCCGATGATACCCATGAATTCACCGGAAAGGTTTCTGCTCCAGGAGTAGAAGACGCTTTCCTCGCCTGCGAAGACATCGTACATGTAGTCGTAGTAATAAACGTACTGACCGTTCAGGTCAAGGGATAATACCGATTCACTGCCGAAGGGGTAAACTCCGAAAATAAAATATGAAAGCAGCAGTATCAGGCAAGGAATGCCGAAGGATACGGGAAGCTGGAAGTCGGTTACGAAAAATCTTTTAAGACCTGCTTTTGCGTATCCCAGATACTTGGCCGCAACGCTCTGTTCAGCGGTTTTCTCCATTTTTGTCGTCCTCTCTGTTCTTCTTTGTGTCAATTGAAACTATATAACGGGGGCGGAATTTTATTTCCTCGTATATCTTTGCCATATAATAGCCGATAATTCCCAGTCCGATCATGATGAATGCGCCGGAAATCAGTATAAGCAGTATGACCGTGGGGAAGCCTGCGGCGGAAACGCCCTGGAAATACTGCACCAGCGTGTTTATGCCGAAGCCCACAGCAATCAGAAAAAACAGGATGCCCATTCCTGTTATGAGCTGCAGGGGCAGGTTTGTAAAGCTTGTGATATTGTTTATTGCGAATTTCGCAAGCTTCTTGAAATTCCATTTGGTTGTGCCTGCGTTACGTGGTGCAACGTGGAATTCCAGCTGTGCTGTCTTAAAGCCTACCCAGCTTGACAGCGCACGGAAGAAGGTAAGTCTTTCCGGCATATCGTTAAGTGCGTCGATGACCTTTCTGTCCATAAGCTTGTAGTCGCTGGCACGGTCGAGGTTCACGTCTGCGGAATTCTTCATAAGGCGGTAGAAGGTCTTTGCAAAGGTCTTGTATATGAAGCCCTCCTTGCCACGGCTGGCCTTTATGGCTTCAACCACCTCAAAGCCCTGTTCCCACAGATTCAGCATTTCGGGAATAAGCTCGGGGGGATGCTGCAGGTCGCAGTCGATTACAACCGCACAGTCGCCGTCGCAGGCTTTGAGTCCTGCAAAAATAGCGCCCTCCTTGCCGAAGTTGCGTGAGAATTTAAGTCCTCTCACCGACTTGTTTTCCTCTGAAAGACGGCTGATAAGCTCCCACGTTCTGTCACGTGAGCCGTCGTCCACAAAGATTATTTCACAATCCGTACCGTTGTCGGAAAGGATTTTGTAAATTGTTTCTGCTGTTTTTTCAATGTTTTCCTGTTCATTGTATGCAGGAATGATTACTGATAACATTTCATTTCGTCCTTTTCTTTAGTTTGTCGCTTCGGGAGCTCTGTTTATTTCCAGATTTCCCGCTGTTGTGTCTATTTTCAGGGTATTTCCGCCTTTTCCGCCAAGCAGTGCGGCGTCGCCCCTGCGGTTTTCAACGTCGTTATAGAAATTGCGGCTTGTACAGCTGCCGCTTTCGGTGGCAAACTCCACGAAAACGTCAAGAGAGCCGGATAAGTCCACAACCATTTGTCCTTTTCCGCCGTTTACGGTCATTTCCCCGTCAATACTGCCGATGCTGAGGTAGGTTGTTCCGCTTTCGTTCTTTATCTTTGTGTTTTCATCCGCTCCCGTAACGTGCATATATCCGCTTCGGGTGGAAAGCTCAAGGCTTTCGCAGGTTACGCCCAGCGTTGTAATATTTCCGCTGCTGGTGGCAAGGCTTATACGCTCGTAATTTCTTCTGGGAACATACAGATTGATATGTGCGCTGTCGGCGCTTTGGGAGAACAGGGACAGCGTAAAGCTGTCGTCTTCGGTTATTCTCAGCGTTCCGAACTCGTCACAGTCCATTATCAGCGGCAGACCGCTGCTCCATTCCACACGGCAGACGCTGTCGTCGGAATATTCAAGCTTCACAGGCAGAGCGCCTGTCACAACTATTATTTCATGGACATTATCAAAGCTTTTCTGCCCGTAGAAAAATTCGGGACGGCTCTTTCCCAGGGGAGTGAAAAGCTGAAGCAGCATCGCAGCGGCAATCAGCAGCAGTCCTGCCACGGAAAGCAGCAGGGACAGCGATTTAATCTTCTTCATTGTACAACCGCCTTTTCCGCCATTCCATCTTTTTCATGAAGCTGTGAAGTCTGTTTATCGAAGCAGGACAGATAACCGCCGTGCCGAGGCACATTCCGCCGCCGAGCAGCAGCAGTCCCACGCCGAGAACACACAGGACAGGCAGCCCCACATCGGTTATTATATCCAGCAGACCCGCCATACCAAGCAGCGAAGACGGAAAAACAATAATTCCTGCGGAGAGCAGACCCAGAGCTGTGAAAATATAAAGGAAAATCAGCAGAAACAACATGACAAAGCCGAAAATTCCCGAAACAAGACCGAAAAAATAACCTGCTTTTTTCATTTCTGCTTTCATCTCCCTTGTTTTTCAAGATACGAAATCAATTATACCATATTATTAATACATTTGCAATATACTGATTGCCAAATATCGGTTAAGAGTGGGTGAAAGTTTTGTTATAATTTTGGAAAAAGTGACGTATATAGCCAAAAACAGCGGAAAAAGTCATATGTTTTTTACGAATTGATAGAAATTTAGGGGCAAGTTCGGGAATACCTCTTGACAAGGCGGGGTAAATTGTTTATAATAATATGGCTAAGCTATGGGTGTACTATGCTCATACGCAAAAAATCAAACAACGGAACGGCTTAACCTTGACGGCAACCGCAGGTCGAAGAGCCGACCACAAGAAAGGAAAGGTAATAATCATGAAAAGAACATATCAGCCTAAGAAGCTTCAGAGAAAGAAGGAACACGGTTTCAGAAAAAGAATGAAGACCGCTAACGGCCGTAAGGTACTCGCAAGAAGACGTGCTAAGGGCAGAAAGAGCTTAACATACTAAGATAAAATGGGAGAATATTCCAGAAAATTCTTCAGTATAAAGAACGACCGTGAGTTCAGATTCCTGTTTAAAAAGGGCGAAACCTGCGTGAATTACGCTTTCGTCTGCTATTTCAGGGAAAACAAGCGCCGCAGAAACCGCTGCGGTATAGTTACGGGCAAGAAGATAGGAAATGCGGTTACCAGAAACCGTGCAAGACGTATTATCAGAGAGGCATTCAGGATTTTCGACCATGACCTCCGCTTAAGTACGGAGAAGCGCTACGATTTTATCTTCGTGGCAAGAACACAGACTGCATCTCAGAAATCGGGAAAAATCCTTCAGCTTATGAATAAGAAGCTGTTACCTCTTGTTGTGCCCGCACCGAAGAAAAACGGATAGGAAAACACGTTCATCTGAACGCTGTTTTTCCTTTTTTCCGTATTTTATGCCATGAAATATATCTTAATCGGAATAATCAAACTTTACAGACTTACATTATCGAAGATACTGCCGCCTTGCTGCCGGTTTCATCCATCCTGCTCACAATACGGACTGACCGCTGTGAGCCGATTCGGAGCAATCAAGGGCGGCTATTTGACTATCAGAAGGATTATAAGATGCAATCCCTTCAACCCCGGCGGGTATGACCCCGTGCCGGAGGAATTTTATTTTTTCAGGAAAAAATCAGAATAACTCAGGAAAGGTGATCTACCATTAATTTCTTAACCAATCTTTTAAGCACGCCTTTAGGCTGGATAATGTGGCTTTGCTACCTGCTTGTTCAGAATGTAGGCTGGGCTATTATCATTTTTACCGTCCTTATCAAGACGGCGTTATTCCCTCTTAACTTAAAACAGCAGAAAAGCATGGCTATTTCCCAGCTCTACACACCCAGAGTCCAGGAAATCCAGCGCAAATATAAGAACAATCCCGAAAAACAGCAGGAAGAGCTTACAAAGCTCCAGAAGGAGGGCTACAACCCCACAGGCGGCTGCGGCACAATGCTCCTTTCCATGCTTGTGCTTTTCGGTATTATCGGTGTAGTTTACAAGCCTATGACACACATGGAGCGTTTTACTTCCACCGAAATCGCAGCAATTATGGAAACCGCCGAGCAGATTGACCTTGCTCAGGCAATTCTTGCAAGTCCCGAGGACGCAGCTGTTGTTGCAGCTTTCAGAAACGACCCCACTGCCCTTACTTTTGTTGAAGGCAAGGACGAAAACGACAAGAAAATCAATAACAGAATTACTTTTGAAGAAGGCTTCAACTATGAAGAAGCAAAGGCTGCTACCGTTGTTACAGCAGAGGATTTAGCAACCTACGGCGTATTTACCGATGATGAAATCAAAACCCTTATCGGAAAGAACAGAAACCAGTCTTCCCGTCTTTCCGCTGAAGTAAAGAACGCTATTACTGTTATCACAACAAATTACAACCCTCAGGGTTATTACGGCGAATTACGTGCTCTCAAGAGCTTTGAAAACGAAAATCACCGTGCACTTTTCGCACTCAACGAAAACATTTCCGAAGAGCTTCTCACAAAGATGGAAACTCTCCTCAAGAATATGTATTTCGGACCTATAAGCCTCATTGATACACCTACATGGAGCTTTAACGTTCTTCTTCTTATCCCTGCGCTGTCATTCATTTTCTCTCTTGCACAGCTCTTCATCCAGCAGGCTATCCAGAAGAAGCAGAATCCCCAGATGGCTGCCGCACAGCCTGCAAGCGCAAAGATGATGCTTTACATCATGCCCTTCTTCTCTCTGTGGATTTCCTTTACAGTTCCTGCAGGTGCAGGTTTCTACTGGGCACTGTCCTACCTTACAGGTATTGTTCAGACCCTTGTTACCGCTAAATTCTGGCCCGCAGACAAGATCCGTGCCGAAGCAAAGGCAAAGATGGAAGCTGCAGCTGCCCAGAAGGAACAGAGAGCAAAGATTGTAACCGTTGACGCAGACGGCAAGGAAACCGAAAAGGTACAGCGCTTATCTGAGCTTTCAAAGAAGGAAATAGACGAGCTCAACAGAAAGAAGCTTGAAGCTGCAAGAAAGGCAGACGCTGAAAAGTACGGCGAAGAATATGTAGAGCTTCCCGATGACGAATATTAATAACCGAAAGGAGTATATAATGGAAAAGATTTATACAGCAAAGACAGAAGAAGCTGCCAAGGAACAGGCTGTAAACGAATTTGCCGCTTGCGGAATCGAAGAAAGCGACATTGAATTTGAAATTCTTGAACGCCCCGTAAAAAAGCTTTTCGGCATGAAGGGCGAATTTAAAGTAAGAGCATTCGCTGCTGAGCCTGTAAAGGCTGCCGCTGAGGAGGAAGCTCCCGCTGCTTTTGAAGAAGAGGAACAGGCTGTTACTGCTCCCGCAGACGGCGTAAATCCCCTTGAAAGCGAAAAGGTAAAGAACGCTGTAAAGTACCTTACAAAGGTGCTTGAGGCTCTCGGCGCAGAAGATTTTGAAATCAAGACAACTCTTAACGGCGAAACAGTATTCCTCGACATCGTAGGCGAAAAGCTCGGCGTTGTAATCGGCAGAAGAGGCGAAACCCTCGACGCTCTTCAGTATCTTACAATTTTAGCAAGCAACAAGGCAGAAGAATCCTACTGCCGTATCTCCGTTGACTGCAACGGTTACCGTGCAAAGCGCAGAGAAACTCTCGAAGCTCTCGCAGTAAAGACAGCAAACAGAGTTTTAAAGCAGGGCAGAAGAGTTACTCTTGAGCCTATGAACCCCTATGAAAGACGTATCATCCATAGCAAGGTTGCCGAAATCGAAGGCGTATTCAGCAACTCTATCGGCGAAGAGCCTTTCAGAAAGGTTGTAATCTCCAGCAACGCAAAGCCCGTTTACAACAAGAGCAACGACAGACGCAAGGGCGGCCACACAGTTACTCCCGGCAAGAGCTACCGTCAGTCCACAGGCTTCTCTACTTCCTTTGAAAGAGAATACAAGCGTGCACAGGCTGAGCCTGTTGAATATTCTCAGGAAACAGTTGATCTTGAAAAGGACAGCTCCGTTCTTTACGGCAAGATTGAGTTATAATTCCGAAAATTTCAAGGGTGTAAGCCCTCCATAAAAATTCCGCCGTGCTTCACGCCAAGCACGGCGGAGTCATACTGGGATATAGCCAAGCGGTAAGGCAACGGACTTTGACTCCGTCACCCGTGGGTTCAAATCCCGCTATCCCAACCAGAAAAGCAATGACGCCCTCACTCTGAGGGCGTTGTTGTTTTTTGCATTTGGGGTCAGTCTTAAATCCGAATTAAAAGTCTTTGGAAGGGGGTGCGGGGGAGAACCTTTCTACAGAAAGGTTTCCACCGCAATTCTTCTTAAATCTGTATTAAAAGTCTTTGGAAGGGGGCGCGGGGGAGAACCTTTCTACAGAAAGGTTTCCACCGCAATTCTTCTTAAATCCGAATTAAAAGTCTTTGGAAGGGGTACGGGGAAGAACATTTCTACAGAAAGGTTTCCACCGCAACTCTTCTGAAATCTGTATTAAAAATCTCCTGTGCGTCCACCTGCTGCAAACCGCATGGTTGTCGGAAAATGTCGAAAGTTTTTTCTTGACAAAACAGGGAATTTATTGTAAAATAAAGTCGTACCGGAAGGTGCAGATTTTTCTGTCGTTTTTGCGGCTCCTCCAAATTGCCGTAAAAACAAATCATTATTTTCGGCAGGTGCTTGTGCACCTGCCATTTGTTTGCATTTTTCACGGTTTTTCGGCGTATACAGGCGTCTGATTAAGTCGGAACGCCGAATTTTAATTTTAATGAAAATATTTTAAAATTTTTTTTAAAAATACTGGAAATACCGCTTGAAATGTGCTATAATATAAGTGTTATGCAGAACACCATGCAAATTCTATACTTTCGGTATAAAACATCGCTTGTTATACGTGTTTGCAGGGGACAAGCTGCCAAACTAATTTATTTTATTGGAGGTAATACCAATGGCAAAGAAATACTGCTATCTCTTCTCTGAGGGTAATGCTGACATGCGTGAAATCCTCGGCGGTAAGGGTGCAAACCTTGCAGAAATGACCAACATGGGTCTTCCTGTACCTCAGGGCTTCACAATTTCTACTGAAGCTTGTACAGCTTACTACGATGACGGTCGTAAGATTAACGACGATATCCAGGCTGAAATCAACGAATACATCGTTAAGATGGAAGGCGTTACAGGCAAGAAGTTCGGCGACAAGACAAATCCTCTTCTCGTTTCCGTACGTTCCGGTGCTCGTGCTTCCATGCCCGGTATGATGGACACAATCCTCAACCTCGGTCTTAATGAAGACGTAGTTAATTATATGGCTGAAGCTTCCAACAACCCCAGATGGGCTTGGGACTGCTACAGAAGATTTATCCAGATGTACTCCGACGTAGTTATGGAAGTTGGTAAGAAGTACTTTGAAGAACTTATCGACGAAATGAAGGAAAAGAAGGGCGTTACACAGGACGTTGAACTTACAGCTGAAGACCTCAAGGAACTCGCTGGTCAGTTCAAGGCTGAATACAAGGCTAAGATCGGTGCTGACTTCCC